>NZ_JARVRQ010000008.1:0-253170 GCF_030209635.1 Enterobacter sp. MEB024
CGGTACCACGACCGGAGATGGAGAATACGTCTTCGATTGGCAGCAGGAACGGCTTGTCAATCGCACGCTCTGGTTCTGGGATGTAAGAATCCAGGAAGCCAGCCAGTTCGATGATTTTCGCTTCCCACTCAGCGTCGCCTTCCAGCGCTTTCAGCGCGGAACCACGAACGATTGGGGTGTCGTCGCCTGGGAAATCGTACTGAGACAGCAGTTCACGAACTTCCATCTCTACCAGTTCCAGCAGCTCTTCGTCATCAACCATGTCACATTTGTTCAGGAACACGATGATGTAAGGAACGCCTACCTGACGACCCAGCAGGATGTGCTCACGGGTCTGAGGCATTGGGCCGTCAGTCGCAGCAACAACCAGGATCGCGCCGTCCATCTGCGCAGCACCGGTGATCATGTTTTTAACATAGTCGGCGTGGCCTGGGCAGTCTACGTGTGCGTAGTGGCGAGTCGGGGTGTCGTACTCAACGTGAGAGGTGTTGATGGTGATACCACGAGCTTTTTCTTCTGGTGCGTTATCGATCTGGTCGAATGCACGAGCAGAACCACCGTAGGTTTTAGCCAGAACGGTAGTGATTGCAGCGGTCAGCGTTGTTTTACCATGGTCAACGTGGCCGATAGTACCGACGTTAACGTGCGGTTTTGTACGTTCAAACTTTTCTTTAGACATCGATTGTCCCTCTAAGACACGGATAAATCGGTGATATCACCACATCAACCAGGCGAAATGCCTGAATTGTTGAATACAGTAAAATTGAAACAGAGAGAAACGGGAAGGAGAAGTGAAGTGGTGCTGATACCCAGAGTCGAACTGGGGACCTCACCCTTACCAAGGGTGCGCTCTACCAACTGAGCCATATCAGCACGTATTGGAGCGGGCAGCGGGAATCGAACCCGCATCATCAGCTTGGAAGGCTGAGGTAATAGCCATTATACGATGCCCGCATCCTGAAACTCGGCTACCCAGTTCTTTCTGTAACAAAAAAAGAGATTTCTCTCTTTTTAGGTTCGAGCTGATTCAATTTTCAAACCAGCTCCGGCGGCTTAACGCTGCCAGAAAGTGGTGGTGGGGGAAGGATTCGAACCTTCGAAGTCTGTGACGGCAGATTTACAGTCTGCTCCCTTTGGCCGCTCGGGAACCCCACCGGACTTGATGGTGCCGACTACCGGAATCGAACTGGTGACCTACTGATTACAAGTCAGTTGCTCTACCTACTGAGCTAAGTCGGCATCAAGTAGCGCGCATTCTATGGAGACATGCGCAGTCATGCAACTAAAAAATTGCATAAAACGTTCTTTCGCTCACATTTTATTCGAAACCAGGGTTAACCGCTGTAAATTCATCCACTCAAGGTCAAAAATTCAACATCAGCGCCCGATTTACACCACTTATACCGTATCGTGATGACTCCCGCGTAAAGCATCGCTTCCCCATATTTTTTCTTATTATTCCTGTCATCTGGTGTTAACCTCCTGCCCATTGTCCAAAATTAACTATGTTGAGCCCGGACGCGCTGTGTTGTGCTGGCTCACTGAAGCATGCTTATGAGCAAAAAAGAGCAAACGTTAATGACACCTTATCTTCAGTTTAACCGTAGCCAGTGGGCTGCACTGCGTGACTCCGTCCCGATGACGCTGACGGAAGGCGAAATCGCACGGTTAAAGGGGATAAACGAAGATCTGTCGCTGGAAGAAGTGGCAGAAATCTATTTACCACTCTCGCGCTTGCTTAACTTCTATATCAGCTCCAACCTGCGCCGTCAGGCGGTGCTGGAGCAGTTCCTCGGGACGAACGGCCAACGCATTCCTTATATCATCAGCATTGCAGGCAGCGTGGCCGTCGGTAAAAGCACCACCGCACGCGTATTGCAGGCGTTACTGAGCCGGTGGCCAGAACACCGCAGCGTGGAGCTCATCACCACTGACGGTTTCCTGCACCCGAATGAGGTGTTAAAGGAACGCGGGCTAATGAAGAAGAAGGGCTTCCCGCTCTCTTATGATATGCACCGTCTGGTGAAATTTGTCTCTGACCTGAAATCGGGCGCGCCTAACGTGACGGCTCCGGTCTATTCGCACCTGATCTACGATCGCATCCCGGGTGGAGACAAAACGGTGGTTCAGCCGGATATCCTGATCCTCGAAGGGTTAAACGTCCTGCAAAGCGGGATGGATTATCCTCACGATCCCCATCATGTGTTTGTCTCTGACTTCGTCGATTTCTCTATTTATGTCGATGCGCCGGAAGACCTGCTGCAGAACTGGTATATCAACCGCTTCCTGAAGTTCCGTGAAGGGGCGTTCACCGACCCTGACTCCTATTTCCACCACTACGCCCAGCTTTCTGAAGAAGAAGCCATTAATGTGGCGCGAGGGCTGTGGAATGAGATCAACTACGTGAACCTGAAAGAGAACATCCTGCCCACCCGTGAGCGCGCCAGCCTGATCCTCACCAAGAGTGAGAAACACGCTGTCGACCAGATCCGTCTGCGCAAGTAATCACGCAGACATAAAAAAACCGGCTTAGCGCCGGTTTTTTTATTGATGGATTACGCCACCGGCTTTTCGCCATTCTCATCCTGATCGACCGCGAAGCAGGCAACCAGCTGACCGCCATAATCCTTGAGCTGTGGCTGCAACTGGGTGCACGGGCCAAAGCGGCGACTGCAGCGGGCGTTGAATGCACAGCCTGGAGGCGGATTCAACGGGCTGGGCAATTCACCCGTCAGCTTGATACGCTCACGACGATCGTCAGGGTTCAGGCGCGGGGTCGCAGACAGCAGCGCCTGGGTGTACGGGTGACGAGGATGAGTAAAGATCTGCTCTTTTGTCCCCTTCTCCACGCAGCGCCCCAGATACATCACCATCACTTCGTCGGCAATGTGCTCCACAACCGACAGGTCGTGCGAAATAAACACGTACGACAGCCCCATGTCCTGCTGCAGATCCATCATCAGGTTCAACACCTGCGCACGCACAGAAACGTCGAGGGCAGATACCGGCTCATCGGCGATGACCACATCAGGGTCGAGCATCAAACCACGCGCAATCGCGATACGCTGGCGCTGGCCGCCAGAGAACATATGCGGATAACGATCGTAATGCTCGGTCTTCAGGCCCACTTTCGCCATCATCGCCAGCGCTTTTTCACGACGCTGCTCTTTGTTCAGATTGCTGTTAATCAGCAGGGGCTCTTCCAGAATCTGTCCCACTTTTTTACGCGGGTTCAACGATCCGTACGGGTTCTGAAACACAATCTGGATTTTCTGACGGCGCAGTTTCTGCGCCTGCGGATCGTGCTTGAGCAGGTCCTGTCCCTGATAATAGAGCTCACCGCCGGTGGGGACTTCAATCATCGTCAGCAAACGACCCAGCGTCGATTTGCCACAGCCTGACTCACCGACCACCGCCAGGGTTTTGCCGCGTTCAAGGGTAAAGGAGACGCCATCCAGCGCTTTCACCAGGCGTTCAGGCGCAAACAGCCCCTTCTTCACCGGATAGTATTTTTTCAGGTCGATAGCCTGCAACAGCGGTTGTTGCGTGGTGGCCTGTTGCGTACTCATAGTGTTGGCCTCCCGGCATCATCGAGTGGGTAGTGGCATTTCGACTGACGACCGTCAGCAAGCAGGTTGAGCTCTGGCTCTTCTGCACGACATTTGTCTGTGGCATACGGACAACGCGGATTAAGCAGGCAGCCCTGCGGTCGGTCATATTTACCCGGTACGACGCCCGGAAGTGATGCCAGGCGCGCTTTGTCCTGGGCAAACTCCGGCAGCGCACGCAAAAGCGCCTGCGTATACGGGTGACGCGGCGCGCGGAAAATATCGTGCGAATGTCCAGTTTCGACCACCTGACCTGCGTACATCACGATAATTTTGTGCGCCGCTTCGGCCACCAGCGCCAGGTCATGCGTAATCAGCACCAGCGCCATGTTCTCTTTCTGCTGCAGTTCCAGCAGCAGCTCGATGATCTGCGCCTGGATAGTCACGTCCAGTGCCGTTGTCGGTTCATCCGCGATCAGCAGTTTTGGCCGACAGGCAATCGCCATGGCGATCATCACACGCTGGCTCATCCCACCGGAGAGCTGGTGCGGGTAAACGTCCAGACGCGATGCCGGGTCAGGGATACCGACCTGATTTAACAGATCGATCGCACGCTGACGCCGGGTCTTCTTATTCCCGCCCTGGTGCACCTTGATGGCTTCCATAATCTGGAATCCCACGGTGTAACAAGGGTTCAGGCTGGTCATCGGGTCCTGGAAGATCATCGCCACTTCCGCACCGACCAGCTGGCGGCGCTGCTTTTCGGAGATACGCTGCAGGTCCTGACCGTTAAACTCCAGACTTTCGGCCATCACACGGCCGGGATAATCAATCAGCCCCATGATGGCCAGTGAACTGACCGACTTACCGGAACCCGACTCACCCACAATGCCGACCACTTCGCCCTGATTTACGCTGTAGCTGATGCGGTCCACGGCGCGAAACGGAGTGCCTTCGTCACCGAAGTGCACCGATAATTTATCTACATTTAATAACGCCATCTCGTGCCTCTTACTGCTTCAGTTTGGGATCAAGTGCATCACGCAGGCCATCACCCATCAGGTTAAATGCCAGCACCGTCAGCAGGATTGCCAGACCCGGGAAGGTCACAACCCACCAGGCGCTTTGGGCGAACTGCAACACATCGGAGAGCATGGTGCCCCACTCCGGTGTTGGCGGCTGCGCACCCATGCCCAGGAAGCCAAGAGCGGCCATATCAAGAATGGCGTTAGAGAAACCGAGCGACGCCTGAACAATCAGCGGCGCCAGGCAGTTCGGGAAGATGTTGACGAACATTTGACGCATCGCGCCAGCACCCGCCACGCGGGAGGCCGTTACGTAGTCGCGGTTTACTTCCACCAGCACCGCCGCGCGCGTGAGTCGCACATAGTGGGGAAGCGCCACGAAGGTTAATGCCAGCGCGGCGTTACTGATCGACGGACCAAAAATCGCCACCAGTACCAGCGCCAACAGCAAGCTGGGCAGCGCCAGCATGATGTCGACGATACGCATGATGATGTTATCGATAATGCCGCCGAAGTAGCCGGCAACCAGACCGAGTACGATCCCCATAACCAGCGACAACACGACCACCAGGCAGCCGACCAGCAGCGACAGACGCGCACCGTACATCAGACGCGACAGCACATCGCGGCCCACGTCATCGGTACCCAGCAGGTGCGACAGGCTACCGCCGTCCTGCCATGCTGGCGGTGCCAGCAACGCATCACGGAACTGATCCGCCGGGTTATACGGTGCAAGCACGTTGGCAAACACCGCAATCAGGATCATGACAGAGACATAAACCAGCCCCACCACCGCGCCTTTGTTGCGCTTGAAGTAGTGCCAGAATTCCTGCAGCGGCGTCATGGGAACCGGTGCAGTAACCACTTTATTTTCAGAAACGTGTGACATGATGGCCCCTTACTTCTTATGACGAATACGCGGGTTCACCACGCCGTAGAGCAAATCGACCAGCAGGTTGACGAGAATAATCATCGTCGCGACCAGCAATACCCCGCCCTGCACTACCGGATAATCACGGCGTTGCAGTGCGTCAATCAGCCAGCGTCCGAGGCCCGGCCAGGAGAAGATGGTTTCGGTCAGGATCGCACCCGCCAGCAACGTCCCCACCTGCAGACCAATAACGGTCACCACCGGCAGCATGGCGTTACGCAGGGCGTGAACGATAATGACGCGCATACGCGTCAGACCTTTGGCACGTGCGGTGCGAATGTAATCCTCACCCAACACTTCCAGCATTGAAGAACGGGTCATACGCACGATAACCGCCAGAGGAATGGTACCGAGCACCATCGCAGGCAGGATCATATGTGCCACCGCATCAATGAAGTTACCCTCTTCGCCCCAGATAGCCGTATCGATCAGCATGAAACCGGTCAGAGGATTCGTATCATCCAGGAAGACCATATCACTGACGCGTCCGGAGACCGGCGTCAGGTTTAGCTGCACCGAGACCAGCATGATCAGCATCATGCCCCACCAGAAGATAGGCATGGAGTAACCCGTCAGCGCCAGGCCAACAGCCGTATGGTCGAAAATAGAGCCACGTTTCACGGCAGCCAGGACCCCAACAGGGATACCCACCGCAGTGGCGAAAATCATGGCGCAGACACCAAGCTCCAGTGTCGCTTTAAAACGCGGCACGAACTCGTCCCACACCGGAAGACGGCTTTTCAGCGAAATCCCTAAATCACCGTGCAACACGCCCCAGATATAGTTGAGGTATTGCTGCCACAGTGGTTTGTTCAGGCCAAGCTCAGCCAGCAGCTGTGCATGGCGTTCAGGTGAAATACCACGCTCGCCCGCCATAATCATTACCGGGTCGCCGGGGATCATATGGACGAAGGCAAAAGTGAGAAGGGTGATACCGATAAACGTGGGGATAACAAGTCCCAGACGTCGGAGGATGAACTGCAACATAACCCGGATTCTCTCTGATGACGTACAACCAGTTGGCGTGACGTCTGTATTGCTCACAAATGTAAATTCCCTCTCTCTTCAGGAGAGGATTAGGGTGAGGGAATGCATGCATGCACGCCCTCACCCCTGCCCTCTCCGTGAAGGAGAGGGAGAACACCCTACATATTATTCAACAGAGACGTTTTCGAAGTGGTGTTTGCCCAGTGGATCAACCACGTAGCCCTTCACTTCTTTACGCACTGGTTCGTACACGGTGGAGTGAGCCACAATCAGAGCCGGAGCCTGATCGTGCATCACAACCTGAGCCTGTTTGTACAGCTCGATACGTTTGTTGTGATCGTCGGTCGCACGCGCCGGCTGGATCAGGTCTTCAAACGGCTTATAGCACCAGCGAGAGTAGTTAGAACCGTCTTTCGCAGCTGCACAGCTGAACAGGGTAGCGAAGAAGTTGTCCGGATCCCCATTGTCACCGGTCCAGCCCATCATCACCGCCTGATGCTCACCCGCTTTGGCACGCTTCAGATACTCGCCCCACTCGTAGGTCACAATCTTGGCCTGAACGCCCACTTTAGCCCAGTCAGCCTGAACCATTTCAGCCATACGGCGTGCGTTCGGGTTATACGGACGCTGTACTGGCATCGCCCACAGCTCAACGGTAAAGCCTTTCTCCTGGCCTGCTTCTTTCAGCAGCGCTTTCGCTTTCTCAGGATCGTAGGTGTAGTCTTTAACGTCGTCGTTATAGCCCCACATGGTTGGTGGGATCAGGTTCTTGGCGGCAACACCCGCGCCCTGATAGACCGCTTTAATGATCGCTTCTTTATTCACCGCATAGGTCAACGCCTGACGGACTTTCACGTCATCAAACGGTTTCTTCTCGGTGTTGAAGGAGAGGTAACCCACGTTCAGACCAGCCTGCTCCAGCAGGTTGATGTTTTTATCCTGCTTCATGCGCGCGATGTCAGCCGGGTTCGGGTATGGCATGACCTGGCATTCATTTTTCTGCAGTTTTGCGTAACGCACAGAAGCATCAGGCGTGATGGAGAAGACCAGACGATCGATCTGCGGCTTGGTGCCCCAGAAGCCCGGGAAGGCTTTATACAGAATACGGGAATCTTTCTGGTACTGCAGAAGCTGGAACGGACCGGTACCGATTGGGTTCAGGTCCACTTTCTCCGGGGTGCCGGCTTTCAGCATGTTGTCCGCGTACTCTTTAGACAGAATAGAGGCGAAGTCCATGGCCAGGTCAGCCAGGAATGGTGCTTCCGGACGCGTCAGCACGAACTGAACGGTTTTATCGTCCACTTTTTTCACTTCAGCGATCAGGTCCTGCAGGCCCATCCCTTCGAAGTATTCATAGCTGCCGCCAGACACTTTGTGATACGGGTTCTGAGCGTTTTTCTGACGGTCGAAGGAGAACACAACGTCATCGGCGTTAAAATCGCGCGTTGGTTTGAATTCTTTGTTGTCCTGCCACTTCACGCCCTGGCGCAGGTGGAAGGTATAGGTCTTACCGTCTTCGCTGACGTCCCACTTCTCCGCCAGACCTGGGATCACTTCCGTGGTACCGGTTTTGAATTCAACCAGACGGTTATAGATAGGCACAGAGCTTGCGTCGTAAGTCGTACCAGAGGTAAAGAGCTGTGGGTTAAAGCCTTCCGGCGAGCCTTCAGAACAGTAAACCAGGGTTTTTGCCTGTACGCTTGCTGCCACGGTCATAGCCACCAGGCTCAGACCAAGCTTCAGCATCCCTGACTTCTTCAAGGAAATACTCATTATTCTGCTCCAATGTGATGTTTTGCTTTGTTGTGTTACGCCGCCAGACCTTTATTTATTTTTTACCCGGTCCGGTCGGTGATGCCCGAAGGCGTTTAAGGGATGGAGAATCCTTTCAGAAGAGCGTTTGAGTTGCAGCGCAGATCGTCCCTGAAATGCCCCTCATGCCCTACAATCTGTCAACAGAATGTGAAAACGTCAATACAGGTGACGGGGATTTACGCTGAGTGTGAGAAACCGCAAACAAAGATTAAAAAAACTATGTATGCCAGTTTTCAGCAGGGAAATTTATGCTACTCGCTATGTTGCAGCACAATTATCTTCATATTTCGCAACAATCAGTGATTAACTTTTATTCAGATCGGGTAAATTTTCTTGCAGAACGGTGATTATCTGAGCACTAAATACCGCGAACGTTAAAACGCACAGCGAAAAATGCTGAGGTTATCCATAAGCAACGCGAAAAAAGATCAATCTATATATAAAAAAATACAATGGATTATGTCACAAAATCGTTAACAGACAGGAAGAAGGCGGGATAAGGGGCGTTTTGGTGAATCAGGATGAGTAAGCTGCTAATGCAAAAAGGGCTAACCTTGCGGTTAGCCCTTCTTTAAATGTGGTCGGCGAGAGAGGATTCGAACCTCCGACCCACTGGTCCCAAACCAGTTGCGCTACCAAGCTGCGCTACTCGCCGAATGCGGAGCGCATCTTACTGCTGAGGTGCGCCCCCGTCAATCCCTTAAATTAAAAAAGCCCTTCAACTGGCGATATTCTCGCCAGACGCGTTACTGCGCGGCTTTCGCCTTGCTATCAGGGAGTTTGCACCAGTTGTTATTTTCGTTGATACCGCCGTCAGGAGAGGTATAACCCAGGCAACCCAAAATGGTGTCGTACAGCTCAACATGACGACGCGGCACCTTCATGTCTGCCTCTTTTTTCAGGTGGGCAAACATCTTCGCTTTCTCCGGGTCTTCGAGGTACTTGTCCGACATCCACATGATCATCGGTACACGGAATTGCTCAGGCGGTGCCAGCTTGCGCGGCGTACCGTGCAAATGCTCTTTCTCGTTGATTGACTCTCCGTGGTCAGCCGCATAAATAACAATCGCTTTCTTATCACGAAGCTGGTCAATCACCCGGCTCAGGAACGTATCCACATACAGAACCGAGTTATCATAGGCATTGATCAGTTCCTGCTTGCTGCAGTCTTTATTGATACCTACACACTCCGGCTGCCACTTCGCAAAATCACGCGTGTAACGCTGGTAATAGCTGTAATGGGAGCCTTTAGTATGCAGGATAACCAGATGTTTACCCTGCGGATGGCTCTTCAGGGACTGTGACATCTCCTCAAGGAGCAACATGTCATCCACGTTCTTGCCGCGGTTACGTGGTTCGGCGCCAATCTGCTCGCGATACGAGATGTTGTCCGCCAGCGTGTTGGTGTAGAACCACATCTCACTTTGCATCGCGAATAAATCGGAGCTGAAACCGAGCTGCTTCAGTACCGCAAATACGTTCTGCTCTTTCAGGGTACGCTGTGGGTTATCACTGGCACCGCCTTCACGAACAAACATACAACGCAGCGAGAGCTTGGTTGCGGTATCGCAAGAATACCCCCGGTAAGCCACCAGGTTCTTTTCCTGCGCCAGTTTTGGCGTGGTATCCCGGTCATAACCGAGGATGCCCATATGATCCCAGCGCGTCGTTTCACCAATAACAAAGACAACATAGGTATCATCGAGTTGGTTACCCGGCGCTTCGTAACTGAATTTTTTCATTGGGTTGATGAGCGATTTCACATCACTTGATTCATCCGCCTGCGCCCAGGCATAAAGACCCAGCGCTGAAATCCAGTTGGAGGGCAGGTAGGAGTTTGCTACCACGCCGCCATAGCTTGGCATATCCACGCCCGTCGCTTTTTCGATTCGTTTTTGCTGTTTTTCCATCAAGCGGATGGGTGCCCATACCAGCAAGGCCGCCAGGATAACGACGGCGATATTCCTGATTCGCTGCCCACGGGTGCGGAGCTGGCGCAGCAACGTATAGCGGCAGGTATTACTCCAGATAAAGAAGAGCGGGATCAGGCAGGTTAATACCGTCCAGACGATAAACCCTTTTCCAACCACCTCTTTCGAGAGGTCGATATCCGTTGTCATTACCGACGCGACGATGCCGTAGCCAATAACGACATTCATAAAGGTCATGTAATAACTGGCAGCGGCGGAAATAATTACCACCAGTGAGGCCAAAATTTGCCAGGTGCGTCGGCCGAAGAGTGAGAGCAGGCGTAACAGGAAGAATGTGGCGAGAACGGAACCGAACACTTCAATTGCGGCAAAAATTCCATTTCTTACGGTGAGATGTTCTAAATAACCTTCCACTCTTCTGAACAACACCGCGCCATTCAGAAATAAACCGATATAGACAGCCAGCATCAGACACAATCTTTGCTGGGTAAGAGACCTAATGTATTTCATGCAAACAACCCTGGGGAAAGGGGTATAGAGACCCGCTTAATCTCGATGAGAAAGCAGACAGAGTAAGTAAGTGCGTAAGAAACCGTTATCAGAAACGTCTACAAGCGCGTTAAGTAGACCACAGCGGGAGAGAAAAGTGGCAGCAGAGAATGTGATCGGTGCATTTTTTTACAAAATAACACGAACAGGCATACTTTGGACGACCATAAAAAAGAGGCCGTAAAGGCCTCTTAGCGATAATCAGGCATGCACTTCGTTAAAGACTTCACGCTGCGGCTGCCGAATGGTGGTCGACAAGGCCAGCGAGATTATCAGCAAAGCAAATATCACGCAGAAGGTCACATAGAACCCACCGAACAGCGAAGCGATTAACGAGCCGCAGATACTGCCGATGCCAAAGCCCAGATAGATAACACCGTAGTTTTTCGCCAGATTGTTCAGGCCGAAGAACTCACTGACCAGCGACGGGAAGACTGTAATCGTGCCGCCGAAATTAAAGGCCACACAGGCAATCGCGGCGAAGAACGTGGCTTCGTTCAGTGGGGCAAACAACAGCGCCGCCATCCCCACCAGCGAGACAACCTGCCCGATGGTAATCACGCGGATACGGGCAATTTTGTCAGACAGAATCCCGAGCACCAGACGACCAGAGAGGTTGGCAATGGAGATGACGGTGACCGCATTCGCCGCTGTTGCCGCATCCAGTTTCACCATTCCCTGAGCAATATCTTTCGCCACCCCAATCACATACAGACCGCTCATGCAGGCTGTCAGGAACATGACCGCCAGCATCCAGTACTGTGGTTGACGCATAGACTGCGCGAGGGTGAAATCATTCTCCACCACACCGTTAACGGTTTTCACTTCCTGCTGCGGCGCATCTTTCATCAGCGTGGCGCCGAACAGGATCATGACCAGAACAATAGCGCCCCAGATCATGAACGTTTTTTCAAGTCCCACGGAAGCAAGCAGGTGGGAATCAATAAATTTAAAACCGAGACTCCCCAGGCCATAGGACCCGATGGCAAACGCAGAAATTAAACCTTTACGTTCCGGGAACCACTTCACACAGTTTGACAGGGTCAGCAGATAACCTGCACCGTCGGCAAGTCCCACCAGCACCCCGGCGCTCAGCCACAGCATCATCAGGTTGCTGGAATGCGCTGTCAGGAAAAAGCCCACGCCCAGCAAGATACCGGATGCCATCGTCACCCGCCTCACGCCGAATCGCTCCTGCAATTTTCCCGCGACGGAAGATGAAAGTGCCAGCCCGAGGCTCAGCAAGCCGAAGGAGAACGCCACCTGGCTGACTGGTGCACCAAGCTTATCGGAAAGTGCACTGTTAAACAGGCTCCAAGTATAGACCGACCCCAGCGCAAACTGGGTCACGATGGTGCCAAAAAGCGTTAGCCAGCGCGTACGGTTGTAAGTTGATGTGTTCATGGCAGTTATCCTGCAAGAGAAAGTAAGGGAATTCGCTGAGGACAACGATAAACAAAACCTTAATATGCCTGGGGTAAAACGGCATGAAATGCAGGAGGAATGGAATGAAATGCCATAAATCGGGAATGAATGACCTTGCCGGGGAATGAAGCGACGGCGTGTTAGTGACTGCTATCGCTACAACCCCCACGGCCATTGTATTCAGGATGTTATCGGAACGTTTAAAAAAGTAACAACCTTAAAAATTAGCGCTCACGCCCAGGGTGTACATAAACTCCTCACCGGTGGTGGTGTATTCCCCTTGTGCCAACGACGCATAGGCCGCCATATGCGTATTAAACGGAATATCCGTTCCGACGGTTACATCCATCCAGTTGCCGCTTTGTGTTGGTGCCGGCGTCTGTGGCATCCCAAACTGGGATTTCCACTGGTTTTCGCCAAACTGCTGGTTATAGCTTATCTGCGCCCACGGGCGAAGCTCGCCGTACTGTGTATCCACGCGCCAGCCGAGCGTGCTAACGCTGGCATGCCAGAGTGGGTCGGTAAGCCCCTGCGTCGTCGCGCTGTCACCAAATTCGTTGATCATCATCGGTGCCGTGCCGTCATAACGCCACGCCATCACCGGACCGGTCGTGATACGCCCTGACACCGGAATGTTCCAGCCCACGCTCATGGCCCCTGCCGGCGTGGAACCCGATGGTAAACTCAGCGCAAGTCCGGGGGCATTTTGTGAGGACTGAATCCGCTCGGCGAGAATATCCTCATAACGCGGTTGGTGATCCGCATCCCATGTATAGCGTTCCGCCGTATTACTTTGGGCGTCTGAAACGATATATTCCTGTTGCCAGGCAAATGCTGTATTACAAAAAAACAGACAGGCTGAAATCCCCGCCAGGCCAGAAACAGCATGGCGACCACTGATTTTTTTTATCATCATCAAAGCGACTCCAGAGAGAGCCGAATTCGGCGATATTTGTCATTGTTTAGGAAGAGTTTTGCGGGCATATGGCCCTGTATTAACTATTGTCTTTATAGTAGACACGTCAAGCCTGACAGAATGAAAATTTTGCGATAACCGTTTCATTAAGGGAGATAACCGATGCAGCGTTGCGGTTGGGTAAGCCAGGATCAGCTTTATATCGACTATCACGATCGGGAATGGGGCGTACCGGAGACAGAAGGGAAAAAGCTTTTTGAGATGATCTGCCTGGAAGGTCAACAGGCGGGCTTGTCATGGATTACGGTGCTTAAGAAACGGGAAAACTATCGTAATGCCTTCCATCAGTTCGATCCGGTCGCCGTCGCTGCCATGACCGAGGACGATGTGGAACGGCTGGTCCAGGATGCAGGCATCATCCGCCATCGCGGTAAGATCCAGGCCATCATTGGTAACGCGCGCGCTTATCTGGCGATGGAGCAAAACGGAGAACCGTTCTCAGAATTTGTCTGGACGTTTGTGAACAACACGCCACAAATTACCCAGGCCGCCACGCTCGCGGAGATCCCGGCCTCCACCCCGGCGTCGGATGCGCTCTCTAAAGGGCTGAAAAAACGCGGCTTTAAATTTGTCGGCTCCACCATCTGTTACGCCTTTATGCAGGCCTGTGGCCTGGTCAACGACCACGTTACCGGCTGCGTCTGTCATCCAGGGAGGCACCATGATCCGCAAATGGGAAAGTGATAATGCCGGGCCACTCCTGAGTCTGTGGCTTGAAAGCACCACGGAGGCGCACCCGTTTATCAGCGCAAGCTACTGGAAAGAGAACGAAGGTATGGTGCGGGATGTTTACCTACCCGCCGCCGAAACCTGGGTATGGGAAGAGGATGGAATGCTGCGCGGCTTTATCAGCGTCATGCAGTCCCAGTTTGTAGGCGCGCTGTTTGTTTCAACTGACTTTATTGGTCGGGGGATTGGGCGTGCGCTGCTGAACCATGTTCAACAGCGCTTCCCGTATTTAAGCCTGGAGGTCTACCAGAAAAATGTCCGGGCGGTGAATTTCTATCATGCACAGGGTTTTCGCATTGAAGACAGCGCCTGGCAGGATGACACTCAGCACCCAACGTGGATCATGAGCTGGCAGGCGGATCAAACGCCGTGAGCGTAAGCTCGGGTCCCTGATATTTCTCGACCCAGGCCAGCGCCGTGTTCCCCGCGCAGCCATTCCCCAGCTTCGAGCTGGGGAGATCTTTGGTCAGAACGTTTACTGCACCGTTTTTACAAATACCGCCTTCGCTCGGCTCCAGGTCTGGCCATGCCCCCTGGTGAATGCAGATAACGCCAGGTTTAATCCCGTCGCTCACCACCGCCCCTGCCAGCACCTGGCCACGCTGATTCCAGACGCGAACCACGTCACCGTCAACGATCCCACGCGCGCGTGCATCTGCGCTGTTCAGGGTGACAGGCTCCCGTCCGGCAACCGCATACCGCTCGCGCAGTGATGAATAGTTAAGCTGGCTGTGCAGGCGATGGGCAGGATGGGCCGATAACACCTGCAGCTGTTCCGGCTGGGCATTACCGTGCCACTCGTCCGGCTCAAGCCACGTTGGATGCGCCGGACAGTCGGCATACTTAAATTGGGCGATACGCTCGCTGTAGATCACAATCTTCCCGCTCTCGGTTTTCAGCGGATGGTTCTCCGGGTCGCGGCGGAAATCGGCGAAGCGAACAAACTGCGCATTCTGTTCGCTCTCCGGCATCTCAATAATCTGGTTCGCTTCCCAGAACTGCGCAAATGGCGGCAGCGTCACGCCCTGCGGAGCCCCGCGCTGGCCTGCAATCTGGTAGAACGTCTCCAGCCACTGCAAATCCGTTTTGCCCTCGGTAAAACGCTCGCGCCCCCCCGTTTCCCACAACTCGCTCAGCTCAGCAAATACCTCAAAATCATCACGCGCCTCATCACGCGGTGCCACGACGCGCTTCATCGGTACCATATGCTGATTGCTGTAGTCACCGGTCATGGTGAGGTCGTTACGCTCAAACGAGGTGGTCGCCGGCAGCACAATATCGGCATGTTTGGCTGAGGCGGTCCAGAAGCATTCTGAGATAACCACCAGTTCTGGCTTCTGCCAGGCGCGGATCAGGCGATTCGTGTCCTGGTGATGAGTAAAGTTCGCGCCGCCGGCCCACCAGACAAACCGGATATCCGGGAAGTGGCGATCCAGACCGTTATGCTGATAAAACCCGCCCGGGTTTTCCAGGGCTTCAACAATGCGCGCCACCGGGATTTTATCCACGGCATCCACACCGCCCTGAACCGAGCCCTGCAGAGAAGCCAGCACTGCCGCTTTGCGGGTCGGGTTGCCGCCATTGGCGAAATGATAAGAGAGACCAAACCCACCGCCCGGCGTACCAATTTGCCCGAGCATGGCGGCCAGCGTCACGAGCATCCAGTGTTTCTGCTCACCGAACTGCTGGCGCTGCATCCCCCATCCGGACATTAACATCGTGGTGTTTTGGTGGAATAACGCTGCCAGTTCACGCAGTTTGGTCGCAGGAACCCCACAAATCTCTGCCGCCCACTCTGCCGTTTTGGCAATACCGTCTGTATTGCCCGTCAGATAGTCGGCGAAGTTGTCAAAACCGGTGGTACAGCGTGCGAGGAACCCGGTATCGTGCCAGCCGTTCTCCACCAGCGTATGGGCAATGCCCAGCATCATCGCCACGTCGGTGCCCATATGCGGGGCAATCCACTCGGCGCTGTCGCCGAAGAAGTCCATGGTTTCCGAGCGCATCGGGTCAATGCAGATGATGCGCTTGCCGCTTTTACGCAGCGCATCAAAATACGGGATCCCCTGCTCGTCACTGGCATTCCACGCGATTTTCAGGGTGTTGAGCGGGTTGGCGCTCCACAGCACCACCACATCGGTGTGCTCCAGCACCAGCGGCCAGCTGGTCTGCTGCTGATACACTTCGTTACCACCCACCACGTAGGGCATGATCGCCTGCGCTGCGCCGGTGGAGTAATCCCCAAGATGGCCGGTATACCCCCCGGCCAGACTCATATAGCGCTGCAGTAACGTCGAGGCCTTATGCAGCACGCCGTTTGACCGCCAGCCGTAAGATCCGGCAAAAATGGACGACGGGCCATACGTGTCGCGGATACGTTTGTGCTGCGCATGGATCAGCGCCAGCGCGTCATCCCAGCTCACCCGGACAAACTCATCCTGACCACGAATACCCTGCGGCTTGTCTGGCGACGCCAGAAATCCTTTACGCACCATCGGCCAGCGCACGCGCGTTTTGCTGTGCACCTGATCGCGAACGACGGTCTGTAAAGAGTTGGGATGTTGCGTTGGCAATGCCCCGCGAGACGACAGAACATTTTCGCCATCGGTTTCGACCAGCATCGGCCCCCAGTGGGCGGCGGTCAGAATCGTTTTTGTTGAGGTGCTCAAGCGTGCGCTCCTGGTTGCGTGCAGGTTTTACGGCCTTCTTAGTGAGGCAGTTTATGGTTTGTCACAAATTTCAGAGTTATACCCGGAATTTTCTCCGTATCTGGACGTCATAATCAACTGCCACGCGCGTCGTGGCAAAGAATAAAAAGGATTAAGGAAATAAGATGAAAAAACGCGTATTCGTTATTGCCGCTCTGGTGAGCGGTGCACTGGCTGTTTCTGGCTGCACAACAAACCCTTACACCGGTGAAAGCGAAGCTGGTAAATCCGGCATCGGTGCGGGTCTCGGCTCGCTGGTAGGGGCTGGTGTGGGCGCACTCTCCTCCTCCAAGAAAGACCGCGGCAAAGGCGCGTTAATTGGCGCAGCGGCAGGTGCAGCCCTGGGCGGCGGCGTGGGTTATTACATGGATGTGCAGGAAGCAAAACTGCGCGACAAAATGAAAGGCACCGGCGTGAGCGTAACGCGCAGCGGCGATAACATCATCCTGAATATGCCAAACAACGTCACCTTCGACAGCAGCAGCGCAACGCTGAAACCTGCAGGGGCGAATACCCTGACCGGCGTGGCAATGGTGCTGAAAGAGTACAACAAGACTGCGGTGAATGTGATCGGTTATACCGACAGCACCGGCAGCCAGGATCTGAATATGCGTCTGTCTCAGCAGCGTGCCGATTCTGTGGCCAGCTCGCTGATCACGCAGGGCGTTGCAGCAAACCGCATCCGTACCAGCGGCATGGGCCCTGCAAACCCTATCGCCAGCAACAGCACGGCGGAAGGCAAAGCGCAGAACCGTCGCGTTGAGATTACCTTAAGCCCAATTCAGTAAGGGCTGCCCCCCTCTTCCAGGGGGAGAGGGGGATAAGGGTGTCATGCCGCCACATCGGCATGAACCGCTTGCCATCGCTAATTTTCCCGCTAAGGTGTTCTCACTCACTTCAGGGAATTCAGCGATGAGCAAACCAACACGGGCCACAATCAGCGACGTGGCGAAAGCCGCAAACACCGGTAAAACCAGCATTTCACGCTACCTCAACGGCGAGAAACACCTGCTGTCCGATGCGCTGCTCGCTCGTATTGAACAAGCCATTGCCGATCTCGACTACCGCCCTAGCCTTATGGCGCGCGGGCTCAAACGGGGTCGTACCCGTCTTATCGGGCTTATCATCGCCGATATCACCAATCCCTACTCCGTTAACGTATTGAGCGGAATTGAAGCCGCCTGTCGCGAAAAGGGCTTTACGCCGCTGGTCTGTAACACCAACAACGAAGTCGATCAGGAGCTGCATTACCTGGATCTGCTGCGCAGCTATCAGGTCGAAGGAATTGTGGTGAATGCCGTGGGCATGCGTGAAGAGGGCTTAAACCGTCTGCAGCAATCCTCCCTGCCGATGGTTCTTATCGACCGCAAAATCCCGGAATTCGCCTGCGATGTCGTCGGGCTGGATAATACTCAGGCGGCGACAACCGCCACTGAGCATCTGATTGAACAGGGCTTTGAAGCCATCCTGTTTCTGAGCGAACCTCTGGGCATGGTCAACACCCGTCGTGAGCGACTGAGCGCATTTCGTGCCACGCTGGAGCGTTACCCCGGCGTGATCGCCGAGAATGCCGAAACGCCACTTCATGAAGCCGATCAGCTCGACAATACCCTGCGGCAGTTCCACACCCGCCATCGCGGAATGCGTAAAGCCGTTATCTCTGCCAACGGGGCGCTGACCCTGCAGGTCGCCCGCTCGCTTAAGCGCATCGGCCTGCACTGGGGAAGCGATATCGGTCTGCTGGGGTTCGACGAACTCGAGTGGGCAGAACTGGCTGGCGTCGGGATCACCACCCTTAAACAACCTACCTGGCAGATTGGCTATGCCGCTGTTGAACAAGTGGTTCGTCGTATTGAAGGCACCAGCGATGCCGTTCGCGAACAGGTATTTTCCGGCGAGTTGATTGTCCGCGGCTCCACCGCCCGTTAATTTTCCCTTGTGATACCGATCATAAATTCAACATCCTGACCTTTTCTTTGGAACCGGTTCCATCTAGCGTAATAGTATTGATGTGTTGCGATGGAGTCCGACGATGGGCAGAAAAATCATGGTGGTCACCGCCGCGTATGGCGCGGAACAGGTACGACAGGCAGGTGGTCAACGGGCAATGCTGCCCGTCATTGCGGGCGCGGGTGCCGACGGCGTCGAGATCCGCCGCGAGCTGTTCAACAGCGAAGAGCTGCTGGCGCTGCCCGCGCTGGGTGAATCCATTGAGCTGCTGGGCCTGCTGGCATGCTACTCCGCCCCTGCGGCCCTGTTTATGCCCGATGGCGCCCTCAACCCTGACCTGCCCCGTTATCTCAGCGAAGCCAGTACCCTGAATGCGCTGTGGCTCAAGGTCTCGCTGGGTCATTTCAGCGACACCCAGCCGCTTCACGCCCTGCGTGCCCTGCTCGATGAAAGCGGTATGGCCCTGGTGGTGGAAAACGACCAGACCGACTGCGGCCAGCTTGCGCCGATGCAGCGCTTCAAAGCCGCCTGCCGGGACATGGCGCTGCCCGTCACGCTGACGTTCGACATGGGCAACTGGCTGTGGGTGGGCGACTCCCCGGAAGAAGCCGCGCGCCATCTGGCCTCTGCAGTGAGCTATATCCACGTTAAAGCCGCCGTGCCGCATAAAGAAAATTTCCGCGCCGTGGCGCCGGATCGGGCCGATGCGCGCTGGCTGGATCTGCTTTGCCAGCTGCCCGCCGATGCCCCGCGTGGTATCGAGTTCCCGCTGGAAGGGGCGGATTTAACCGCCGTCACCCGTCATTACGTAAACCTGCTGCGTGAGGAGTAAACCATGCACAAGACGCTGGATGTGATCACTATCGGCGAAGCCATGGCGATGTTTGTCGCCACCGAAACGGGCGACCTGAGTACGGTGGAGCACTTTATCAAACGCGTGGCGGGGGCTGAGCTGAACGTCGCGACCGGCCTGGCGCGCCTGGGTCTGAACGTCGGCTGGGTCAGCCGCGTGGGTGATGACAGCTTTGGCCATTTCGTTCTCGATTCGCTGAAAAAAGAGGGCATTGATGCTTCCGGCGTCACCCTTGATGGACGCTTCCCGACCGGTTTCCAGCTTAAATCGAAAGTCGAAAATGGAACCGATCCCATTGTGGAGTATTTCCGTAAAGGCTCTGCGGCGAGCCACCTCTCAGTCGAGGATTACCACGCCCACTATTTCGCCTCCGCACGCCATCTGCATCTGAGCGGCGTGGCGGCTGCGCTTTCAGCCAGCTCGTATGCATTACTGGATCATGCCGCAACCACCATGAAGGCTCAGGGGAAAACGATCTCATTCGATCCTAACCTGCGCCCGGTACTGTGGAAAAGCGAAGCGGAAATGGTCGAGAAGCTGAACCGTCTGGCGTTTCAGGCTGACTGGGTTCTGCCGGGTGTGAAAGAAGGCATGATCCTGACCGGTAAAAACACCCCTGAAGGGATTGCCGATTTTTACCTCAACAAAGGGGTAAAAGCGGTGGTGCTGAAAACCGGCGCCGATGGCGCCTGGTTTAAAACAGCTAACGGCGAGCAAGGCGCAGTCGCGGCCGTGAAGGTTGATAACGTGGTTGATACCGTCGGCGCTGGCGATGGTTTTGCCGTGGGGGTCATTAGTGCCCTGCTGGAAGGCAAACCGCTGCAGCAGGCCGTCGCCCGGGGCAATAAAATTGGCTCGCTGGCAATCCAGGTGCAGGGCGACAGTGAAGGATTACCGACCCGCGCGCAGCTGAACGAATAAATTCCGTTTCCCTCCCCCTCTCCTCAGGTAGGTCAGGGAGAAACAAAACAAACCACCGTGTACCCTACATACAACGGCGGTACAAACCTCAACAACAGAGGCAAGCCTATGAACAGTTCGACCAATGCAGTAAAACGCTGGTGGTACATCATGCCAATCGTGTTTATCACGTACAGCCTGGCGTACCTTGATCGTGCCAACTTCAGTTTCGCGTCCGCGGCAGGGATCACCGAAGACCTGGGGATCACCAAAGGTATCTCTTCGTTGCTGGGTGCCCTTTTCTTCCTGGGCTACTTCTTCTTCCAGATCCCCGGCGCTATCTATGCGGAGCGTCGCAGCGTCCGCAAATTGATTTTCGTTTGCCTGATCCTGTGGGGTGCCTGCGCCTCACTGACCGGCGTGGTGAATAATATTCCAGCGCTGGCAGCCATTCGCTTTATTCTTGGGGTCGTTGAGGCAGCGGTAATGCCCGCGATGCTGATTTATATCAGCAACTGGTTTACCAAATCCGAGCGCTCACGAGCCAATACTTTCCTGATCCTCGGTAACCCGGTCACCGTGCTGTGGATGTCGGTGGTTTCTGGCTACCTCATCCAGTCCTTCGGCTGGCGCGAAATGTTCATTATCGAAGGAGTGCCGGCGGTTATCTGGGCATTCTGCTGGTGGATGCTGGTAAAAGATAAACCTGCGCAGGCCAAATGGCTCTCCGAAGATGAAAAAGCCGCTCTGCAGGCGCAGCTGGATAAAGAACAGCAAGGCCTGAAAGCGGTGCGTAACTACGGCGAAGCATTCCGCTCGCGTAATGTGATTCTGC
This sequence comes from Enterobacter sp. MEB024, assembly GCF_030209635.1. Classification (NCBI taxonomy): domain Bacteria; kingdom Pseudomonadati; phylum Pseudomonadota; class Gammaproteobacteria; order Enterobacterales; family Enterobacteriaceae; genus Enterobacter; species Enterobacter sp. MEB024. The sequence continues at coordinate 21,163 of NZ_JARVRQ010000008.1, forward strand.
TCTGCGCCCAGTATTTCACCTGGAGCATTGGCGTGTACGGTTTCGTACTGTGGCTACCATCGATTCTCCGCAATGCCGGTGAAAACCTTGGCATGGTGGAAGTGGGCTGGCTGTCGTCCGTGCCTTACCTCGCAGCAACAATCGCCATGATCATTGCGTCATGGGCATCGGACAAAATGCAGAACCGTAAGCTGTTTGTCTGGCCGCTGCTGCTGATCGCTGCCTTTGCCTTCATTGGTTCCTGGGCCGTCGGCGCGAACCATTTCTGGGTCTCTTACACCCTGCTTGTGATTGCGGGTGCGGCAATGTACGCCCCTTATGGACCGTTCTTTGCGATCATCCCGGAGATGCTGCCGCGTAACGTCGCAGGCGGCGCGATGGCACTGATTAACAGTATGGGAGCGCTGGGCTCGTTCTGCGGCTCCTGGTTTGTGGGTTACCTGAACGGAGCAACCGGCAGCCCGTCCGCATCGTACATATTTATGGGGGTAGCGCTTTTCGCCTCCGTGTGGCTTACTCTGATTGTTAAGCCTGCTAATAATCAACAATTACCTGTCGGCGCACGCCACGCCTGAATCCTTAAAAATCAACGGAGATTAGCATGAAGCCGTCCGTCATTTTGTATAAAGCACTGCCGGAAGATCTGCAGAAACGCCTTGAGGAACACTTCACCGTTACCCAGGTGAAGAACCTCAGCCCGGAAACCGTGGCACAGCACGCCGATGCGTTCGCCAGCGCCGAAGGTTTGCTGGGTTCAAGCGAAAAAGTGGATGTCGCCCTGCTGGAGAAAATGCCGAAGCTTCGTGCTACCTCTACCGTTTCCGTGGGCTATGACAACTTCGACGTGGATGCCCTTAACGCCCGCAAGATCCTGTTGATGCATACGCCACATGCGCTGACGGAGACCGTGGCCGACACGCTGATGGCGCTAGTCCTCAGCACGGCGCGCCGTGTGGTCGAAGTGGCCGATCGCGTCAAAGCTGGCGAATGGACAAAAAGCATTGGTCCGGACTGGTTTGGGGTGGATGTTCATGGCAAAACGCTGGGCATCGTTGGCATGGGCCGTATTGGCCTGGCCCTGGCGCAGCGCGCACATTTTGGTTTTAACATGCCGATTCTGTATAACGCGCGTCGTCATCACAGTGAAGCCGAAGAACGTTTTAACGCCCGCTACTGCGAGCTGGATACGCTGCTGCAGGAAGCCGATTTTGTCTGTCTGATCCTGCCGCTGACGGACGAAACCCGTCATCTTATCGGTAAAGAGGCGTTTGAAAAAATGAAGAAAACGGCCATTTTCATCAACGCGGGTCGTGGCCCGGTGGTGGATGAGAAGGCGTTGATTGAGGCTCTGCAACAGGGTGAGATCCACGCTGCCGGTCTTGACGTGTTTGAACAGGAACCGCTGCCGGTGGACTCCCCGTTGCTTTCATTGCCCAACGTGGTGGCCCTGCCCCACATCGGCTCAGCAACCCATGAAACACGCTACAATATGGCTGCAACCGCGGTAGACAACCTGATCGCTGCCCTTAGCGGAAAGGTGGAAATCAATTGCGTTAACCCGCAGGTTCAGCGATAGAAATGAAAAAACCCGCCAGAAGGCGGGTTTTTAAAATTTGTGCTACTGGGTTGGAAGCTTACAGGCTTACAACGTTACCAGCTGCTGGGCCTTTAGCGCCGCTTTCGATGGTGAAGGAAACTTTCTGACCTTCATCCAGAGATTTGTAGCCTTCGTTCTGGATAGCAGAGAAGTGTACGAACACGTCTTTAGAGCCATCGTCAGGAGTGATGAAGCCGAAACCTTTATCAGCGTTGAACCATTTTACCAGACCAGTCATTTTAGCAGACATAGAATTACCTTAATTAACAAATATATTGTGCCTTCCGGCTTGATGGATTGTGTTACAGATTTTTAAGCGATGAAGGAAGGGTCACTACGAAGGGTATCTATGGATAACAATCTGGACTGCTTTACTAAACTGCTTTAGGTCTGTGTAACAAACCGACCTGTATAGTTATACCGATGTGGTAGAAGAATAACAAGCGTTATTTTCGCCCGGAATAAAAAACCCCGCCTGAGGCGGGGTTTTCCGATTTATTCTGTGGCAGCGACCGCTGCACTCCACGCCTGACTAAAGGCCTGGTGCTGGGAGGCCAGTGGCCCAATCAGCGCATTATACTGGCTTGCCTGCTGCGAGGTCGGGAACTGAATACCGTTGGCCACAAAGCTCACCTGAGTGCCCTGCTGGGAGATGAAGTCCCCCACCTGAACCAGCTGCTGCGTGAAAATTTGCGCGGCCGGGATCAGCGGTTGCATCGCTTCAGAAGGTTTCGACACCACTTTCTCGTACACTTTGTCGAAGACCGGTTTGAGATCGTCGCCCTGCTTCAGCGCGGAACGTGACGCGTCCGCCTGCATTTTCGCATTCTGCAGCTGTTGGCTCAGCACGCCGAGCGCACCGTTGGACTGGCGCAGCGGTTCACGTTGCGTCATGTAATCCTGCGGGACGCGAATAGCGTTCACGCTATCCACAACCGGACGGATACCGGAATCCATCGCCTGGCTCACCTGCTGTGAATAACCATAAAGAATGGCGTAATCAGACACGAAGGGGCCAAACTGTTTTTTCTGATCCGCAGTCAGCGTCGGCAACCGTTCACCGCTGCGCATCACCGTATTCTGTAGAAAATCGATAAACGCTTTGCGCTGATCGCCTTCTTTATCAAAACACCCACTCAGGCTAACAACCATCAACAACGCCGCAATAGGCGCAAACCAGCGAGAGCAGGACTTTCCTGTCGCCATTTCATTACTCCTTTCACCCAAAAAAGCGCACACCGGCACATGCGTGCCCGACGCTGACAAGGATAGTCCAGGTCAGCCCTGCAAGATACTCTTTTCATGCAAAACGGCTATTGCCGTTTTATTTCTTACTATTTACAAAAAAATACGTGGCGAAGCCGACATAAGCGTAATCAGGTAATTAGTCTCACCCTGGCAACGGCTGAAACGCATAAAGCGATCGTTACCGCACGATTAATCACATCCGTGACGATCCGTCGTTTGTATTAGGGACTATTCTTAACAGGCTCTCTGATGTTCTTGATCCCGGTATGTGATTTAAGAGGAGTCCTCAATGGAATATAAAGATCCTGAGCTTGAGCTGCTGAGCAGCCTGGAACAGATTATTTTTAAAGATGTACCGCAGACGTTAACCCTGCAACAAAGATCCAATCCCTTTAAAGAATATGAGCAATTGCGCAAAGGGACTGGATTAAAAACTGAAGAATTCGCCAGAGCGATGGGTGTCAGCGTGGCTATGGTGCAGGAGTGGGAGTCAAAACGCGAAAAACCCACCCCAACCGAGCTAAAGCTGATGCGCCTGATTCAGGCCAACCCTGCACTCAGCAAGCATATAGCATGATGCAGTAAAGTAAGTTACCGCCCCCGCCTTTGCGGGGGCTTGTGTTTTAAAGGGGGGCACAGCGCCAACCCGCCTCTTCCCAGACCAGTTCATGCGTCAATGCTAACCCCCGCAAAAAAGCCTCATCGTGAGAAACCACCAGCAATGCCCCGGGGAAACCGGCCAGTGCGGCTTCAATCGCCTCGACCGAGGCCAGATCCAGATGGTTGGTCGGTTCATCCAGCAGTAAAAGCTGCGTAGCGTCTTCACGCCACAAGACACAGGCCAGAGCAGCCTTGAGACGTTCCCCGCCGCTCAGCTCAGCCAGCGGAAGCGCCACTTTGTCGGCGCCCAGTTGAAGCTGCGCTAAACGGGTTCGCAGCACACCCTCTTCCAGAGGTGTATGACTCAGATTGAGATGCGCCATCACCGACTGCGAAAGATCGAGCTGCGACAGATGTTGATCGAGATAAGCGCAGTTTACCGATACCTTACACGTTCCTGAGAGCGGAGCCACTTCGCCGAGAATGGCTTTTAAAAGCGTCGATTTACCGCAGCCGTTTGGTCCTTTTAGCGCCACGCGCATCGGTCCGTCCATCCGCCAGTTGGTCGGCGGGAGAGTGACGTGTGGCAGCACCAGCCCCTCCATCACCAGCACCTGTTTCCCCTCAGCAATCTGGCTTCCAGGCAACGTGAACATCACCGGATTCTCCTCTTCAACTCGCTCCCGGGCCTTGTTCACCGCGGCATTCAGCGCTTCATGTTGATCGCCATGCTGTTTTTTCCAGGTGCCAATGCGCTCTTTGGCGGCCATTTTGTATTTGACCCGCTCGAACGAGGCAATATTAAGGTTATCGACCGTACGTAACGTCTTCGCCGAACGCCGCTGGCTTTCGTCATGCTCTTTTTGCATCCGCGCGCGGGTGCGTTTGCGTTCTGTTGCCGCATGTTCCAGTGCCGCACGGGCTGCCTGCTGTTCGGCGTCCCGCTGATGCGTATAGTCGTCGTAACTGCCACCGTAGTGGCGAAGGCCCGAGGCGCTCAGTTCAAGAATACGCGGTACCTTCGCCAGCAGTTCACGGTCGTGGGAGGCCACCAGCACGCCCCCCTGATAACGGGCGAGCTGGTCGTAGAACCACTCACGTCCCTGCCGGTCGAGATGGTTGGTGGGTTCGTCCAGCAGCAGATAATCCGCATCAGCCGTAAACGCGCCACAGAGCAACGCGCGAATGCGCTCGCCGCCACTGAGTTCCATGGCTGATTTATCCGGGTCAAATGGTGGAAGTTTTGCGTGGAAAAACGCCTCGCTCAGACGTTCTGCTACATCCCAGTGTCCGTCGAGTAACGCCAAATCATCGGGCTGGTAGTCACCGCTGTCGATGCGCTTACGCGCCGCAAAAATCGCCTCATACTCCAGCAGCTCAGCAAGCGTGGTTCGCGGGGAGATATCGGGCTGTTGTGCCACATAAGCGTGCGTTGCAAAACGTTCGATATGACCGCTGGCAGGTTCATCACACCCTGCCAGCAAACGTAGCAGACGTGTTTTACCGCTGCCGTTGCGGCCAACCAGCGCGCACAGTGAGGGTGCCAGAGAAAGATTCAGTGGACCAAAAAGGGTATCGCCCGTCGCAAACTGACAGGTCACCTGATGCAAAATAAAAGAAGGGGATTGCGCAAAATGAGCCATAAGCACTCCTGAATGAAATCAAAACATCCCCTGCCGACGCGGTCGCGTTTAGCAAGGATCGAAATTCATCAGTCGTGTTTGTTCATTTTCGGGATGCGCTCCTGAGGGAGAAATATAACGAGAAACAGGATAACGGTAATTTGCTGACCATTTCAAGGTGAATTTTTAGGCGATTGCACTGCGCTTAGCTGGTCCACAAAAAAAACGAGACATAAAAAAACCCGCCGAAGCGGGTTTTTTCTCATCTGCTGGCCCGTCACCGGGCACATGCACGTTACTGCAGCAGCGAAATATCCGCCACGCGCAGGAACAGCTCACGCAGTTTTTCGAGCATAGAGAGACGGTTGATACGCAGCTCTTTATCTTCCACGTTCACCATCACTTTCTCGAAGAAGGCATCGATGACATCACGCAGTTCCGCCAGCTCCACCAGGGCTTCCTGGTAGCGGCCTTCGGCGAAATACGGCTCCAGCTTGTCACGCAGTACCACAACCTGCATCGCCAGGGCGATCTCTTCTGGCTCTTTCAGCGTCGCAGCGTTGACACGCTCGTTCAGCGTTTCGTCGGATTTCGCCAGAATGTTAGAGACACGCTTGTTAGCCGCGGCCAGTGCAGATGCCGCTTCCAGCGTACGGAAGTGGGAAACCGCCTTCATACGCGCATCGAAATCTGCCGGACGGGTTGGACGACGTGCCAGTACCGCCTGAATGGTATCGACGGTGTAACCTTCGTCCTGATACCACGCACGGAAGCGACCAAGCATAAAGTCGATCACATCGTCGACCACGTTGGCGTTGGTCAGCTTATCACCGTACAGACGTACCGCTTCTTCAGTCAGGGTCTGCAGATCCAGGTTCAGGTTCTTTTCAACGATGATACGCAGCACGCCCAGGGCAGCACGACGCAGCGCAAACGGGTCTTTGTCGCCTTTTGGATGCTGGCCGATGCCAAAGATACCTGCAAGGGTGTCCATCTTATCGGCAATCGCGACCGCACAGGCCACCGGATTAGACGGCAGCGCGTCACCCGCGAAACGCGGCTGATACTGCTCGTTCAGGGCCACGGCCACATCTTCCGCTTCACCGTCGTGACGCGCGTAGTGCATCCCCATCACACCCTGGGTGTCGGTAAATTCGAACACCATATTGGTCATCAGGTCACACTTGGACAGTAAACCCGCGCGCGTTGCGTGGTTCACATCCGCACCGATTTCACGTGCGATCCAGCCAGACAGCTCCGCAATACGGTCAGTCTTGTCGCGCAGCGTACCCAGCTGTTGCTGGAACAGCACGGTCTGCAGACGTGGCAGGTGATCTTCCAGACGCTTTTTACGGTCGGTGTTGAAGAAGAACTCGGCATCCGCCAGACGTGGACGCACCACTTTCTCGTTACCGGAGATAATCTGGATCGGATCTTTTGATTCAATGTTCGCCACGAAGATGAAGTTTGGCAGCAGCTTGCCGTCGTTGGCGTAAACCGGGAAGTACTTCTGGTCACCCTTCATGGTGTACACCAGCGCTTCAGCCGGCACGGCCAGGAATTTCTCTTCGAACTTCGCGGTCAGTACCACTGGCCATTCAACCAGAGAGGTTACTTCTTCCAGCAGGCTGTCGCTCAGATCCGCTTTACCGCCAATCTTACGCGCCGCGTCTTCCGCATCCGCCTTGATTTTGGCTTTACGCTGTTCGTAGTCAGCAATAACTTTACCGCGCTCCAGCAGGATCTGCGGATACTGGTCAGCATTGTCGATGGTGAACTCAGGCTCGCCCATGAAGCGGTGCCCACGGATCACGCGATCGGACGCCACACCCAGGATGGTAGCCGGAATAACAGTATCGCCCAGCAGCAGCGTCACGGTGTGCACAGGACGCACGAAGTGCACGTCGCTTGCGCCCCAGCGCATCAGTTTTGGAATCGGCAACCTGGCCAGCGACGTGGCAATCATGTCAGGCAGCAGCGCTTGCGCACTTTCACCTTTCACATGTGCACGGTACAGCAGCCACTCGCCTTTATCGGTGGTCAGACGCTCAGCCTGATCGACGGTGATACCACAACCACGCGCCCAGCCTTCAGCCGCTTTGCTTGGCTTGCCTTCAGCATCAAACGCCTGAGCAATCGCCGGACCACGTTTTTCAACTTCACGATCCGGCTGAGACGCCGCCAGGTTCGCCACTTTCAGCGCCAGACGACGCGGAGCAGCAAACCATTCAATTTTACCGTGTGCCAGGCCAGCGTTATCCAGCTCAGCAGTCACGTTCGCAGCAAAAGATTCAGCCAGGCTGCGCAGGGCTTTTGGTGGCAGCTCTTCGGTGCCAATTTCCACCAGGAAAGTTTTCTCAGACATGGCCGCCTCTTATTTGTTTCGGTTGCACATCGGGAAGCCAAGGGCTTCACGGGACGCATAGTACGCTTCTGCAACGGCTTTGGTCAGGGTACGAATACGCAGAATGTAGCGCTGACGTTCAGTCACGGAGATAGCTTTGCGGGCGTCCAGCAGGTTGAAGCTGTGGGCGGCCTTCAGAATACGCTCGTAAGCAGGCAGCGGCAGCGGAGACTCCAGCGCCAGCAACTGCTGCGCTTCTTTCTCGTACTGCTCGAAGCAGGTGAACAGGAAGTCCACATCCGCGTATTCGAAGTTATAAGTGGATTGCTCCACTTCGTTCTGATGGAACACGTCGCCGTAGGTGGTTTTACCCAGCGGGCCGTCGCTCCAGACCAGGTCGTAAACGCTGTCTACGCCCTGAATATACATGGCCAGACGTTCCAGACCGTAGGTGATTTCGCCGGTAATCGGTTTACATTCCAGACCGCCAACCTGCTGGAAGTAAGTGAACTGCGTCACTTCCATACCGTTCAGCCACACTTCCCAACCCAGACCCCAGGCACCCAGCGTTGGGTTCTCCCAGTTATCTTCCACGAAACGGATGTCGTGAATGGTTGGATCCATACCCAGCTCTTTCAGTGACCCGAGGTACAGTTCCTGAATGTTGTCTGGCGATGGCTTAATCACCACCTGGAACTGATAGTAATGCTGCAGACGGTTCGGGTTTTCGCCGTAACGGCCATCGGTCGGACGACGTGAAGGTTGCACATAAGCAGTCGCCATTGGCTCCGGCCCCAACGCGCGTAAGCTGGTCATTGGGTGTGAAGTGCCTGCGCCTACTTCCATGTCCAAAGGTTGAACAATGGTACAGCCCTGACGAGCCCAGTAATCCTGTAAGGTCAGGATCAGGCCCTGGAAGGTCTTGGTATCAAACTTTTGCATAGTATGTCGTGCTGGATACGTGTGGTTTTAAATGGAAGGGACCAGTATACCCGCTGCCTGCAAGATATACAGTACGAAACGGGTTTGTTTAGGGAAAATTGGGGAAATAAGCCACCACGCCAGGCAGTCGCTGGCGTCTGGCTGTTGATTATGCGAGCGGCTTAGCGCATGGAGAGATGTAAAAACTGACCGTCTGCGTCAAACGAACAGACAAAGCCCTCTTTACGGGACGTATGGCCTTTCAGCTCATAACTCCCCTGGAATCGCTCAAATCCCGTGACATCAATGTTCTGCGCATCCGAGTTATAGCGGCGCGCAGCCTGATCCTTACAGAACTGCTCCATATTCAGGGAGCGTTCCGGGCTGATTTTTCCCTGCTGTGCTTTTTGCACGGGTACAGAGGGTGGCGTACTGCATCCTGCCAGGATAAACAGCAGAAAGAGTGACGCCGCACGCTTCATCATCATTTTTATTACCGCCCTGTTCAGTGGCTGTTATTTTTAGTAGCAAAGCTTTTATAGATTATGCCCTGGCATTCTGCGAACCTCGCGGCTTTCAAACAAGGCTGCTCAATAAAACTCAGAATTTTCCAGAGAGAGGCTTCAATACAATCGCAGTCACACTGAATTTACAAGGGATGATGAGGAACTGATGTCGTCAAAAATTAGCTGGATTGATAATCTGCGAGGAATAGCGTGTCTGATGGTGGTCATGATCCACACGACGACCTGGTATGTCACCAATGCGCACAGTATCAGCCCTGTAAACTGGGATATAGCCAATATTCTTAACTCCGCATCGCGGGTCAGTGTGCCGTTGTTCTTTATGATTTCCGGCTTTCTCTTTTTTGGCGAGCGTAGCGCGCAACCGCGGCATTTTATCCGCATCGCCGCCTGTCTGAGCTTCTACAGCGCCGTGGCCTTGCTCTATATCACCCTGTTCACCTCGATTAACGCCGGGCTATCTCTCAAATACCTTCTGCAAAAACCCGTCTTCTACCATCTGTGGTTTTTCTTCGCCATTATCGTTATCTATCTGGTTTCCCCACTGATTCAGGTGAAAACCGTGAGCGGGAAAATGCTGCTGGCGCTGATGGTGGTCATTGGCATCATAGCCAACCCGAATACGGTCTCGCAGAAAATTGATGGTTTTGAATGGTTACCGGTCAATCTCTATATCAACGGCGATACCTTTTACTACGTACTCTACGGCATGCTGGGGCGAGCTATCGGGATGATGGACACCCAAAAACGCGGCATGAACGGGCTATGTGCAGCGCTGTTTATCATCGGCGTGATCGTCATTTCGCGTGGGACGCTGCATGAACTGCAATGGCGCGGCAATTTTGCCGATACCTGGTACCTGTATTGCGGCCCGATGGTCTTCATCTGTGCCGTATCCCTGCTTACGCTCGCCAAAAACACCCTGAACGCACGTCCCCTTCCGGTGCTGAGCGTTATCTCCCGGCACTCGCTCGGTATATACGGTTTTCACGCGCTGGTGATCCACGCCCTGAGAACGAGAGGGGTGGAGTTCAAAAGCTGGCCGGTGCTGGATATCCTCTGGATTTTCACCGTCACGCTGATGGCGAGCCTGCTGCTGTCAATGCTGCTGCAGAAGGTCGACACCCGCCGCTTCGTCAGTTAACGCTGCGCTGTCGGGCACGATGATACTGGCGCGGGGAGGAAAACCCCGCGGCCAGTGAGGCCTGTTCCACGCCACGCCCTTGCAACAGCCACTGTTCAGCCACCGCCAGACGCAACTGCTCCAGATAGTCGCGAACGCTTATCCCTAAATGCGTCTGAAAAAGCCGCGTTAAATGGCGCGGGCTGACATGCGCCAGAGCGGCAATCTCGGGTAAAGCCCAGGCTTTGTGCGGCTCGGTGGTAAGCGCATCCTGCGCACGATGGATGGCCGGGTGAAGATGATTGCGGTAGCGTAACCATGGCGACAGCTGGGGATCGTCCCCGGAGCGACGAAACCAGACCACCATTTCGCGCGCCACGGCCAGCGCTTTTTCTGCGCCACACAGACGGTTAATCATATGCAGCGCCAGGTCGATACCCGAGGTGATGCCGGCGCTGGTCCAGATATTCTCATCCTGCACGAAGATCCGGTTTTCTTTGATGATTGCCGTCGGAGCCGCCGTACGCAAACGGCTTATAACGTCATGATGCGTTGTGCACTGCCGGTGGTTCAGCAAGCCCGATTTTGCCGCCAGCAACGCCCCTGAACAGACGCACATGACGGTGATATCCTGACGATGAATTTTTGGCTGCAGGCGCATTAACCAGTGCTGGATCAGCTGCGCCTGCGGCGTTGAAAACTGAAAGCGGGAGTCGCTTACCCCCGGCAGCACCAGCAAACTGCCCTCAGGCAGGCTTTCCGGCAGCGGCTGAATACCGCCCATCATCAGACCAATCGACGTCGGAACCTCTGCCTGCGGACCAATGTAATGCAGGCGAAACGCGTCCCCTGCCAGCACAAAGGTCTCTGCCGGGCCCGTCATGTCTAATGACAGCACCCCGGGCAACATCACAAACCAGACGTCGATGCTCATTACAGTGACTCCAGCGTCTCCGCAACCGTTTTAATGTCGGCAAACCGCCCGGCCAGTACCGTCTCGGTACGATGGCGCAGTTCCTCTGCGCTCAGGGTTATCCCCTTGTGCGTCATTGGAAACGTGAGCGTTGCCTCGCTAACAAAGGTCACAGCATAGCCCAGATCGGATGCCACCCGCGCAGTGGTTTCACAGCATTGTTCCGTGCGAATGCCGCACACGATGAGCTGATTAATGTCTCGCTCACGCAGCCAGCGGTCAAGCCCGGTATCCGTGAACGCGTTATGGACGTGTTTCTGGAAGACCACGTCCGGCTGATGACGTAAAAAGGCCATCGGTTTGACATAGCCGCTTTGCAGTGTGAACGGACCGTCTTCATCTACATGGAAAATATCAACGACAGGAATGCCACGCGCCTGGCAGCCCTCAATCAGCCCCAGCATCGCCTGCTGAAAGGCAGGAATCTCGTCCTCCTGCCAGTAATGACGATGATGAAAAGACTGCTGAGTATCGATGTTGATTAATGCAGTACGTGACATGTTGAATCTCCTCGCCAGTGGGTATGACACCATACTGGCAAGGAAATGAAGGCCCGCACAGACCAAAAAAGGACAACCTCGTGCCTCTGACAGACAACCGTATTTACGACATCAGCGGCAGCAGCTGTTGGTAGATTTTGCGAAAGACCTCGCGTCTTTGCGCATAACGCGCATGACGTGCCGCATCAGGCAGATGCGCCTGTTCCAGTTGAAGCTGCGGTAACAGCTGAGAAAGCGGCGTTTCCGGGTTCATGGCAATCTGTGCCAGTCGCGCTGCACCGAGCGCAGGCCCCACATCACCACCGGTACGAAAATCGAGCTGCAGTCCGCTGATATCAGACAGCATCTGGCGCCAGTAGCTGCTACGCGCACCGCCGCCAATCAGGGTGATACTCGCCGGCGTCACACCGCAGTCATGTACCACGTCCATTCCGTCCGCCAGGGCATATCCCACGCCTTCCAGAACGGCACGAGCCAGTTCCGCCGGGCCATGCTGATGGGTTAACCCAAAGAACACCCCTTTCGCTTCCGGATTGTTATGCGGCGTGCGCTCGCCGGAAAGATAAGGTAAAAACCAGACGGTACCCGCACTTTCATCCGCCAGCTGTGCAGCAGCAATCAGTGCCGGAACATCAGCCATCCCGGTCAGTTTCGCGGCCCAGTCAAGGCAAGAGGCGGCGCTCAACATAACCGACATCAGATGCCATTTTCCCGGCAGCGCATGGCAGAAACTGTGAACGGCACTTTCAGGATTACTGCGATAACCCTCGCTGACCGCAAAATAGACGCCAGACGTTCCCAGCGAAAGCATCGCCTGCCCGGCTTCCACCATCCCGACCCCCACGGCACCCGCCGCGTTGTCACCGCCACCGGCCACCACCGGGACAGCGGGCATATTCCAGCGTTCTGCGACGGCAGGCTGTAAGGTACCCGTTATCTCACTGCCCTCATAGAGCGCTGGCATATGTTCGCGAGTCAGGTGGCAGGCATCGAGCATGGCCTCACTCCAGTCACGCTTGGCCACGTCGAGCCACATCGTGCCGGCAGCGTCGGACATGTCGCTGGCGAAATCACCCGTCATGCGAAAACGCAGATAATCTTTTGGCAGTAAAACTTTCGCCACCTGACGGAAAATTTCCGGCTCATGGCGGTGTACCCACAGTAACTTTGGTGCGGTAAAACCGGGCATCATCAGGTTGCCGGTAATACTGCGGGAGGTGGGTACTCGCTCTTCAAGGAGTGCGCACTCTTCTGCACAGCGACCATCGTTCCAGAGAATGGCCGGTCGCAGGACGTGATGCTGACTGTCCAGTAACGTCGCGCCGTGCATTTGCCCGGCAATGCCGAGGGCTTTGACGTCACGCAGACTGTGCTGTTCACCTAGCGCTTTGATTGCACGATCCGTTGCCAGCCACCACTGCTCCGGATCCTGTTCCGACCATAGCGGATGCGGACGTGAGACCTGCAGCTTTTCTGTCTGCGTTGCTAACACGTCGCCCTGCTCGCTTAACAGGATGGCTTTCACACCCGATGTGCCAAGATCAATCCCGATATACATTCGGTGACTCCTTTAACAGAAATGCCCGGTGGCGCGACGCTTACCGGGCTTACGTTATTATCTACTCACTGTTATTTATCGAACAGGTAGTGATTAACCAGGTTTTCCAGCAGCTCCTGATGCCCGCTCTGATGCTGCGGTGCCAGTTGATGTTGTTCAGCGTACTTCGCGACGTCCGCAAGCGATAACTGGCCTTTCAAAATTTGCTGACCCAGCTCACTGTTCCAGCCGCTATAACGCTTCGCGACACGTTTATCCAGTTCACCGTCTTCAATCATACGCGCGGCGACTTTGAGCGCCAGCGCCATGGTATCCATTGCGCCAATATGGCCGTAGAACAGGTCGTATTTGTCGGTGCTCTGACGGCGCACTTTGGCATCGAAGTTCAGCCCGCCGGTGGTGAACCCCCCCGCTTTGATAATTTCATACATCACCAGCGCATTCTCTTCCACGCTGTTCGGGAACTGGTCGGTATCCCAACCCAGTTGCGCATCGCCGCGGTTAGCATCAACAGAACCGAAGATACCCAGCGCGATAGCAGACGCGATCTCGTGATGGAAAGAGTGGCCGGCCAGCGTGGCATGGTTGGCTTCAATGTTAACTTTGATCTCTTTTTCCAGGCCGAACTGTTTCAGGAAGCCGTACACGGTAGCAACGTCGTAGTCGTACTGGTGCTTAGTCGGTTCCTGAGGCTTCGGTTCGATCAGCAGCGTACCGCGGAAACCGATTTTGTGTTTATGGTCGACCACCATCTGCATAAAGCGGCCAATCTGCTCGCGCTCCTGACGCAGGTCGGTGTTGAGCAGGGTTTCATAGCCTTCACGACCGCCCCACAGCACATAGTTTTCGCCGCCCAGCTGATGCGTGGCGTTCATTGCGGTAACCACCTGCGTTGCCGCCCAGCTAAACACTTCCGGATCCGGATTGGTTGCCGCACCCGCGCCATAGCGTGGGTTGGTAAAACAGTTGGCCGTGCCCCACAGCAGCTTCACGCCGCTTTGCTGCTGTTTAGCCGCCAGCACATCCACCATCTGCGCGAAATTGTTCAGATACTCTTTCAGTGAGGCGCCTTCCGGCGACACATCCACATCATGGAAGCAGTAGTACGGCACGTTCAGTTTGTGGAAGAATTCAAAGGCGACATCGGCTTTACGCTTCGCCAGCTCGATGGCCTCACCCGGCTGCTGCCATGGACGGTCAAAGGAACCCACGCCGAACATATCGGCTCCGTTCCAGCAGAAGGTATGCCAGTAACAGGCGGCAAAGCGCAAATGCTCTTCCATGCGCTTACCCAGCACCAGCTCATCCGGGTTGTAGTGACGAAATGCTAAAGGATTGGTTGTTTTCGGGCCTTCGTAACGAACACGATCGAGTTGGTCGAAATAAGCTTGCATATTGAGCTCCATAATCAGGGTATGCGGCGAGTCGTTGATACAGGAGTAATAGTGAATAGACATTTTGGCTTGCTCAATTACGTTATTTCACACTGCTATTGAGAGAATGCACAACTGTGCGCTGGCTCGCAAAATAATGTGCAGGCAAACTATTTTTCGGTCCCTCTTCCATAATCAAATGTAATTAAGACGTTACGTATTTTAAAATTCGATCGCGGTCATAAATTCAGAAATAAACCAAATATCATAATGCGAAGATAAAAATCTGTAATTGCCAGCCCGCATTTCCCCGTTAAAAATTTGCTGCGTCCCAGCAGTGAATGTTTCTTTTATCTCAGCAACACATACCCCTACAAAAAGGCCCTATAATTATGAAGATAAAGAACCTGTCCCTTACTCTCTGCACTACGCTCCTCCTTGCAAGCTTTGCCGGACATGCCAAGGAAGTCAAAATTGGCATGGCGATTGACGATCTGCGCCTTGAACGCTGGCAGAAAGATCGCGATATTTTTGTGAAAAAAGCGGAATCACTTGGCGCGAATGTGTTTGTGCAATCCGCGAACGGCAACGAAGAAACGCAAATGTCGCAAATTGAGAATATGATCAACCGCGGCGTCGATGTGCTGGTCATTATCCCTTATAACGGCCAGGTATTAAGTAACGTCGTTAAAGAAGCCAAACAAGAAGGCATAAAAGTCTTAGCCTATGACCGCATGATTAATAATGCGGATATCGATTATTATATTTCGTTCGACAATGAAAAAGTGGGTGAATTACAGGCTAAAAGCCTGATCGACAAAGTACCTCAGGGCAATTATTTCCTGATGGGCGGCTCGCCGGTTGATAACAACGCTAAGCTGTTCCGCGAAGGGCAAATGAAAGTCCTGAAGCCGTATATCGACAGCGGTAAGATTAAAGTGGTCGGCGATCAGTGGGCGGATGGCTGGCTGCCAGAAAACGCGCTGAAAATCATGGAAAACGCCTTAACCGCCAACAACAACAAAATCGATGCTGTCGTCGCATCCAACGATGCCACCGCAGGGGGCGCAATCCAGGCACTCAGCGCCCAGGGGCTGGCAGGTAAAGTGGCGATTTCGGGTCAGGATGCCGACCTCGCGGGCGTCAAACGCATCATGGCTGGCACACAAACCATGACCGTCTACAAACCGATTACCCAGCTTGCGAATACGGCGGCGGAAATTGCCGTGGAGCTGGGAAATGGTAAGCAACCTAAGGCAGACGCGACGCTGAATAACGGGCTTAAAGATGTTCCGGCTCGTCTGCTCACCCCCATTGAAGTCAATAAAGAGAACATTGACGCCACCGTCATTAAAGACGGTTTCCACAAGAAGAGTGAACTGTAATCCAGCGCGCCCCTGCTCTGCGGGGGCGCATCGAGTTGTACTGTTCTTCCCTCGGGTCATGTGGAGCAGTTATGCCTTATTTACTTGAAATGAAAAGCATCACCAAGCGCTTTGGCGCGGTGAAAGCGGTCGACAACGTCAGTCTGCGGCTCAATCCCGGCGAAGTGGTCTCGCTGTGTGGCGAAAACGGATCGGGCAAATCGACGTTGATGAAAGTGTTGTGTGGGATCTACCCGCACGGCAGTTACGAGGGCGAAATTGTCTTTGCCGGTGAAGTGATTCAGGCGACACACATTCGCGATACCGAACGCAAAGGCATCGCCATCATCCACCAGGAGCTGGCGCTGGTGAAGCACCTCACCGTGCTGGAGAACATTTTTCTGGGGGCCGAAATTTCACGTCATGGCGTACTGGATTACGACACCATGACGCTACGCTGTGAAAAACTGCTGGCCCAGGTAAGTCTCGCGATTTCCCCGGATACGCGCGTCGGTGATCTTGGCCTCGGGCAACAACAGCTGGTTGAAATCGCCAAGGCGCTGAACAAACAGGTAAGGCTGCTGATCCTCGATGAGCCAACGGCCTCCCTCACCGAGCAGGAAACGGCCGTCCTGCTCAATATCATTCGCGATCTGCAAAACCACGGCATTGCGTGCATCTACATTTCGCACAAGCTCAATGAGGTAAAAGCCATTTCGGACACCATCTGTGTGATCCGCGACGGTCAGCACATCGGCACACGTGAAGCTGCCGGCATGAGTGAAGATGACATCATCACCATGATGGTGGGGCGCGAGCTCACGGCGCTCTATCCAAACGAACCGCACACCACGGGTGACGAAGTGTTACGCGTGGAAAACCTCACCGCGTGGCACCCCGTTAACCGCCACATCAAGCGCGTGAATAACGTCTCGTTTTCCCTTCACAGCGGCGAAATCCTCGGTATTGCGGGGTTAGTCGGGGCCGGGCGCACTGAAGCCGTCCAGTGCCTGTTTGGCGTGTGGCCGGGCCGCTGGGAAGGCCGTATTTTTATCGACGGACAGCCGGTAAAAATCGAAAACTGCCAGCAGGCGATTGCCCACGGTATTGCCATGGTGCCGGAAGATCGCAAGAAAGATGGCATCGTCCCGGTCATGGCGGTGGGTAAAAACATCACGCTTGCCGCGCTCGATAGGTTCTCCGGTGCGCTGAGCAGCCTCGATGATGCTGCTGAGCAGCAGTGCATTCTCCAGTCGCTCGCCAGACTCAAGGTCAAAACATCCTCCCCGGAACTGGCCATTGGACGTCTGAGCGGGGGCAACCAGCAGAAGGCAATCCTGGCGCGTTGCCTGCTCCTCAACCCACGCATATTGATCCTGGACGAGCCGACGCGTGGGATCGATATCGGCGCCAAGTACGAAATCTACAAACTGATTAATCAGCTTGTACAGCAAGGGATTGCCGTCATTGTCATCTCGTCTGAGTTACCCGAAGTGCTCGGCCTGAGCGATCGCGTGCTGGTCATGCACGAGGGAAAACTGAAAGCCAATCTGATTAACCAGAACCTGACGCAGGAGCAGGTGATGGAAGCCGCTTTAAGGAGCGAACGTCATGTCGAAAAGCAATCCGTCTGATATTAAAGTCGCTGTTCCGACGCCCGGCGCGTTTGCCGGTCTAAAAGCGTTGAACCTGCAGGTTTTCGTGATGATCGCGGCGATTATTGCCATCATGTTGTTCTTTACCTGGATGACCGATGGCTCGTACTTAAGCGCGCGTAACGTCTCTAACCTGCTGCGTCAGACTGCCATTACCGGCATCCTCGCGGTGGGCATGGTATTCGTGATTATCTCGGCGGAAATCGACCTGTCGGTGGGGTCGATGATGGGTCTGCTTGGTGGCGTGGCGGCCATTTTTGACGTCTGGCTTGGCTGGCCACTGCCGCTGACCATTGCGGTTACGCTGGTGCTGGGCCTGCTGCTGGGCGCCTGGAACGGCTGGTGGGTTGCCTACCGTAAAGTCCCGTCGTTCATTGTCACGCTGGCGGGGATGCTGGCCTTCCGCGGGATCCTAATTGGCATCACCAACGGCACCACCGTCTCCCCTACCAGCGCAGCCATGTCACAAATTGGTCAGAGCTACCTCGCCGATAGCATCGGCTTTACGTTCGGTGTGATTGGGTTGCTGGCGTTTGTGGCCTGGCAGTGGCGTGGGCGAATGCGCCGTCAGGCGTTGGGTCTGGCATCGCCAGCGTCAACGTCCACAGTCGGTCGTCAGGCACTCACTGCGGTCATTGTACTGGGCGCAATCTGGCTTCTGAACGACTATCGCGGTGTCCCGACGCCGGTATTGCTGTTGGCACTGTTGCTGCTGGCCGGGATGTTTATGGCCACGCGTACCGCGTTTGGTCGCCGTATTTATGCCATCGGCGGCAACCTTGAGGCTGCTCGCCTTTCAGGGATCAACGTCGAGCGCACCAAACTCGCCGTCTTCGCCATTAACGGCCTGATGGTTGCTATCGCCGGGTTGATCCTCAGCTCGCGTCTGGGGGCGGGTTCTCCCTCGGCAGGGAACATCGCCGAGCTGGATGCTATCGCCGCCTGTGTCATTGGCGGCACCAGCCTCGCAGGCGGTGTCGGCAGCGTGGCAGGCGCGGTGATGGGGGCATTTATTATGGCTTCGTTGGATAACGGGATGAGTATGATGGACGTCCCGACGTTTTGGCAGTATATCGTCAAGGGGGCCATTCTTTTGCTGGCAGTCTGGATGGACTCTGCAACCAAGCGACGAGCCTGATAACAATATTGTGACTTATTTGGGAAGTTAGCCATGTTTGAAAAGCGTCACCGCATCACGTTGTTATTCAATGCCAACAAAGCCTACGACCGTCAGGTGGTGGAGGGCGTTGGTGAATATTTGCAGGCGTCGCAATCCGAGTGGGATATTTTTATCGAAGAAGATTTCCGAACCCGTCTCGAAAACATCAAAGAGTGGCTGGGCGATGGGGTCATCGCTGACTACGACGACCCCGTCATTGAGCAATTGCTGACTGACGTCGACGTTCCGATTGTTGGCGTCGGCGGGTCTTACCATGCGCCCGAGCACTATCCGCCGGTTCACTATATCGCCACCGATAACCATGCGCTGGTTGAGACCGCCTTCCTGCATTTGAAAGAGAAAGGCGTCCATCGCTTCGCGTTTTATGGTTTACCGTCAACCAGCGGCAAGCGCTGGGCAGTTGAGCGCGAACATGCTTTCTGCCAGCTTGTCGCGCAGGAGAAGTACCGCGGCGTGGTTTATCAGGGGCTGGAGACCGCGCCGGAAAACTGGCAGCACGCGCAAAACCGACTGGCGGACTGGCTGCAAACCCTGCCGCCGCAAACCGGCATCATTGCCGTTACGGATGCTCGTGCCCGCCACGTTTTGCAGGTCTGCGAACATTTACACATTCCGGTGCCGGAAAAACTGTGCGTCATTGGCATCGATAACGAGGAGCTGACGCGTTACCTCTCTCGCGTGGCGCTCTCGTCCGTTGCACAGGGTACGCGTCAGATGGGCTATCAGGCGGCGAAGTTACTGCATCGTCTGCTGGATAAAGAAGCGTTGCCGCTTCAGCGCTTACTGGTTCCCCCTGTCCGCGTAGTCGAACGCCGTTCAACGGATTACCGCTCCTTAAGCGACCCGGCAGTTATTCAGGCCATGCACTACATTCGCAACAACGCCTGCAAAGGGATTAAGGTCGATCAGGTGCTGGACTCGGTGGGCATTTCCCGTTCGAATCTGGAGAAGCGGTTTAAAGAAGAAGTGGGCGAAACCATTCATGCGGTCATCCACGCCGAGAAACTGGAGAAAGCACGCAGCCTGCTGATCTCCACCTCATTGTCGATCAACGAAATCTCACAGATGTGCGGTTACCCGTCGCTGCAATATTTTTATTCGGTGTTCCGAAAGGAGTATGAAAGTACGCCAAAAGAGTACCGGGAGCGTCACAGCGAAGTGATGATGTAGAAAAAAGAGAAAAGAAAACGCCTTCCGATGGAAGGCGTTTTTTTGAATTACATATGTGCGGCGATTAAGCGCTGGTTATCCTGGTACATCGCGAACAGATAGTTGTTATAGCTCTGTCCCTTGGTCGAATAACCTTTCAGCTTGTGGATCATCGTGCTGGCCGTCACTTCCTGATCCGCTTTACGCAGCTGAGCGCGCGATTTACGGAACGATGAGTAGGCCGGATGCGTGTTCAGATTCACCACGTAGGCATTCACGGAATCTTTCACCGATTCAAACTGAGAATAGCCTTTCACCTTACCGGGTGCATTATTACAACGCCCCTTGATACATTTCATACCAAACAGGTTGTTGTTGTTACGCGCCAGTTTCGAGGTACCCCAGCCACTTTCGGCTGCAGCCATGGTCGCAACCATGCTCCCCGGGATAATGTCGACACGCTCTAAGAGAGAGTTCCACGGCACACGGCGCGTGTTACCGTTCCAGCTCACCTTGTAGCGTTTGGTGATATCTTTCAGACGCGCGCGTTCTGATGGCGACCAACGGCTGTCGTACTGTTTGGCAATCAACCAGTTACGATCCGCAGTAATCGCGGCGTTTTGACTTGTGATGTAAGGCATTACCGTCCGGAGAAACGCTTTTTTCCTTGGTGTTCCGGAAGGGTATTTTCGCAAATCAGGAAGTGAACTACTCTTTGCACTATTGCGAGAATACTCTTGTTTACTGCTAACCTTACTACTTGTCGTCTTTATTACGTGGGCTTTCTTACTCGTTGTATCCGTGTGCGTCTTCGCAAGCACCTCACCCGAAAATGCCATGGTGAGTAACATGAGTATCGCGGCCCCATATCGTCGAATGGGAGTCGATATCATTAGGTCTCCTGGTCGGATATAAACATTCCAACACCTTATTTTTTTCACAAATTTGAGAGCGGAATCTCAAATCATAACAAAAATAGACTGCAAGAGCACGTATAGAAATAGTCCAATTCCGAAACTATGTCACCTGAAACCTGCTCACATAAGCATCAATTCTGAAAAAATTGTGCGCGAACTCGCAGATAACTTCCTAATTTTGCGCGGGATCACTCATCCTCACGCGTCATCCTTGCAGAAAGCCCCGGGGGATGAGTTTTTACCCCACACCTGATGGCACACTGGTCAAAAATGCCGCGACAGGAAAATGGAATGAAACGCACCGCATTAGCTTTTCTGATGTTACCCGCACTGGCTCATGCTGACTGGTCATCACCGGGTTTCAACGCCTTTAGCGCCGAAGGTACCGGGATATTTACCAGCCAGGCAAAGCTTGCGAAGGGTACTCGCCCTCTTACGCTGAGTTTTGACAACACGTGCTGGCAGCCAACGGATGCAATAAAACTCAATGAGATGCTGTCGCTTAAAAAATGTGACGGCACGCCGCCGCAGTGGCGACTGTTCCGCGACGGCGAGTATCAGATGCGTGTCGATACCCGTTCCGGTACGCCCACACTGATACTGACTATTCAGAGCGCAGCGGAACCGTCGGTTGCAAACGTTACCCGCCAGTGTCCGAAGTGGGACGGTAAGCCCCTGACGCTTGAAGTTGGCAACGATTTCCCGGAAGGATCGGTGGTCCGTGATTTCTATAGCAAACAGACTGCAACAGTGCAGAATGGAAAAATCACCCTGCAACCCGCCGCCAACAGCAACGGCCTGCTGCTGCTTGAACGCGCCGAGACCGACAAACCCGCGCCCTTTAGCTGGCAAAACGCCACCGTCTATTTCGTGCTGACTGACCGCTTTGTCAACGGCGATCCCTCTAACGATAACAGCTATGGACGCCACAAAGATGGCATGCAGGAGATCGGCACCTTCCACGGTGGCGATCTCAAGGGGCTTACAACACGGCTCGATTATTTACAGCAGCTGGGCGTGAATGCGCTCTGGATAAGCTCCCCGCTGGAGCAGATCCACGGCTGGGTTGGCGGTGGCACCAAAGGTGACTTCCCCCACTACGCCTATCATGGCTACTACACCCAGGACTGGACCACGCTTGATGCCAACATGGGCACCGAAGATGATTTACGCCACCTTGTCGATGAAGCGCATAAACGCGGGATCCGCATCCTGTTTGATATCGTCATGAACCACACGGGTTACGCGACGCTCGCAGACATGCAGGCGTTCCAGTTCGGGGCCCTTTATCTGCAGGGTGATGAACTGAAAAAAACGCTGGGCGAGCACTGGACGGACTGGAAGCCGGGAGCAGGCCAAAGCTGGCATAGCTTCAACGATTACATCAACTTCAGCGACAAAGCCGCCTGGGAAAAATGGTGGGGTAAAAAGTGGATCCGCACCGACATTGGTGATTATGACAATCCCGGCTTCGACGATTTAACCCTGTCGCTGGCGTTCCTGCCGGATCTGAAAACGGAGTCGACGACCCCTTCCGGTTTACCCAACTTCTACCAACATAAACCTGATACCCACGCGAAGGCCATTTCAGGCTACACCCCGCGTGATTACCTGACCCACTGGCTCAGCCAGTGGGTACGTGACTATGGCATTGACGGTTTCCGTGTGGATACGGCAAAACACGTTGAACTCGAGGCCTGGCAGCAGTTGAAAGATCAGGCAAGCCAGGCGCTGGCAGCCTGGAAAGGCGCGAACCCCGACAAAAAACTCGACAATACCCCGTTCTGGATGACCGGCGAGTCATGGGGCCATGGCGTGATGCAAAGCGATTATTACCGCCACGGGTTTGACGCGATGATCAACTTTGATTATCAGGAGCAGGCAGCAAAAGCGGTAGATTGTCTGGCGGACATCGACCTGACCTGGCAGCAGATGGCGGAAAAACTGCAAAGCTTCAATGTCCTGAGCTATCTCTCGTCGCATGACACACGCCTTTTCCGTGAAGGCGGCCAGCGTGCCGCAGAGCTGCTCCTGCTCGCACCGGGCAGCGTACAAATTTACTACGGAGATGAATCCGAGCGGCCATTCGGACCGACAGGGTCTGATCCATTACAGGGCACCCGCTCGGATATGAACTGGCAGGACGTGACGGGCAAGCAAGCCTTAACTGTCGCCCACTGGCAGGTTCTGGGCCAGTTCCGCGCCCGTCATCCCGCAATAGGTGAAGGCAAACAAACCACGCTGTCGCTGAAAGAAGGCTACGGCTTCGTTCGCGAGCACAATGGCGATAAGGTCATGGTGGTGTGGGCGGGTAATCAATAACGACGCAAACCGGTTCCCTCTCCCCCTCCGGGAGAGGGATATTTTACCAGAACAATCCACTACCTAAATACCTTCCCGCCACATAAAACAACAATCCTGACCGCATCTCTCGATTTGCACCAGCACGGTGCTAGCGTTATGGTTACCCACTTTCAAAATAAGCTCGACAGATCACCTGCTATGACGTTTTCACTTTTCGGCGACAAATTCACCCGCCATTCAGGCATTACTCGCCTGATGGAGGACCTCAACGACGGGCTGCGCACACCAGGCGCCATCATGCTCGGCGGCGGAAACCCGGCTCAAATCCCGGAGATGAACACCTATTTTCAGACGCTGCTGGCTCAGATGCTGGAAAGCGGGAAAGCAACCGATGCGCTTTGCAACTACGATGGCCCGCAGGGTAAAACCGAACTGCTGACACTGCTTGCTGAAATGCTGCGCAAAGAGCTGGGTTGGGATATCGAACCACAGAATATTGCACTGACAAACGGCAGTCAGAGCGCATTTTTCTACTTGTTTAATCTGTTCGCAGGCCGTCGCGCCGACGGCACTACCAAAAAAGTGCTGTTCCCGCTGGCGCCAGAGTACATCGGCTATGCCGATTCCGGCCTCGAAGAGGATCTGTTCGTCTCGGCGCGCCCGAATATTGAGCTGCTGCCAGAAGGCCAGTTCAAATATCACGTCGACTTTGAACATCTGCATATTGGTGAAGAGACGGGCATGATCTGCGTATCACGTCCAACCAACCCAACGGGCAACGTCATCACCGACGACGAACTGATGAAGCTGGATGCGCTGGCGAATCAGCACGACATCCCGCTGGTGATTGATAACGCTTATGGCGTGCCGTTCCCGGGGATCATCTTCAGCGAAGCACGTCCGCTGTGGAACCCGAACATCGTCCTGTGTATGAGCCTTTCCAAGCTGGGTCTGCCGGGCAGCCGTTGCGGGATCATCATCGCCAATGAAAAAATCATCACCGCCATTACCAACATGAACGGCATTATCAGCCTTTCCCCGGGGGGAATCGGCCCGGCGATGATGTGCGAAATGATCAAACGTAATGACCTGCTGCGCCTGTCGAACGAGGTTATCAAGCCGTTCTATTACCAGCGGGTACAGGAAACGATCGCCATTCTTCGCCGCTACTTACCGGAAGAACGCTGCCTGATCCACAAACCTGAAGGGGCAATTTTCCTGTGGCTGTGGTTTAAGGATCTGCCGATCACCACCGAGCTTCTCTACCAGCGCCTGAAAAAGCGCGGCGTGTTGATGGTGCCGGGTGATTACTTCTTCCCGGGTCTGGATAAGCCGTGGCCGCATACGCATCAGTGCATGCGCATGAACTACGTGCCCGATCCGGAAAAAATCGAAGCGGGCGTGAAAATTCTCGCCGAAGAGATTGAGTACGCCTGGCGCGAAGATAGCCAGTAACGCGTTACGCCAGATTATGCAGCCGTTCGGTGCGTAATCTGGCGAGGTCAACGCAGCGCAGCGCGTGGGTTGGGCACGCCTCCACACAGGCGGGTCCAGCCTCGCGATCTGCGCACAAATCACATTTCACCGCCTGAACGCGGTTCCCCACTCGCTGAACCTGCATTGCCCCAAACGGGCACGCTACCACACAACTTTTACAGCCAATACAGCGCGCCGGCTCCACCCGCCAGGCACCCGCGGTGTGGCGAATCGCCTGTGTCGGACAAACAGTGGCACAAGGGGCATCTTCACACTGATGACAGCCCACAGCCGTAGTGAATGCACCGCCTTTGACCACCCGAATGCGGGGCGTAAACGCGCCTGCAGAAAGCATTCCCTGATGCGACACCACGCAGGCCACTTCGCAGGTACGACAGCCAATGCATTTTTCCGTATCAGCCAGGATAAATCGGTTCATCTGTCACGCTCCGCGCACGTTAAAACCCAGCTCTTTTGAGATAGCCTCTGCCGTTTCCCGCAGCGGTTTCAGCAGGTTTTTTTCACCAATTTGCTTCATGCGGGACGTCGAGAGCGAAATGGAGATCGCGTACGGCACGCGGCCATGAATATCAAACACCGGTACGGCAAGACAGGAGACGCCCAGCTCGTTCTCTTCTTTATCCATCGCCATGCTGTGCTCGCGGATTTCCGCCAGCTCGTCATACATCGCGCTCAGCTCGGTAATCGTGTTGCGGGTGAGCGGCTGGATCTGCTCCTGATGGCTCTGCCAGTAGCTCGCCACATAGTCATGATGACCAAACGCCATGTAGATTTTGCCCATCGCTGAACAATAGAGCGGCATATGCTGACCGATGTAAGCACGCGTGCGCAGCATACCGGTTGTGGGCTCCAGCTTATAAATCAGAATGGCGTGATCGTCCTCGCGGCTTGAGAAGTTCACCGTCTCACCGGTGGCGATATTCAGCGTCTCAAGGTGCGGGGCCGCCACGTGAATGATATTCAGCGACGACAGCGCCTTTTGCCCGACGGCGATAAATTTGGTGGTCAGGCGGTAGCTGCCCGCCGCAGGCGCCGGGGTAACGTACCCGCACGACTGTAACCCCTGCAGTAAGCGGTGCACGGTGCTTTTATTCAGCCCTGCCAGTTCCGATAAATGGGCCAACGGACACCCGTTCGGGTAGTTGCTGAGGATCTCAATCAGCATCAGGCCGCGAAACAAGCTCTGGCTACCTGCTGGCCTCTCTTTCTCTTGCGTCATTTCGCTCTCTTTCGTACTCATCCAATGGCTCCTTTTTATCGCGTCCTGATGGTAGCGCAAAGTGTGGTTCAGTTCACGATCTCAACAGAAAAAACACAACCAGTTGATTTTAATCGATTTTGAAAATCATGAATGTCGTTGATCTGGCAAAATTTGATCGCTATATTTGAAATCAGATTTCGCATAGTGAAATTTAGCGATAAAAAAGCACTCGCACTTGCCCCGACAAAAACAGGAGAACAGGGATGAAAGTGACCTTTGAAGAGTTAAAAGCGGCGTTCAGGCGGGTCCTGGTCGATCGCGGCGTAAAAGCGGACACCGCCGACGCCTGCGCGGAGATGTTTGCCCGCACCACGGAATCGGGCGTCTATTCACACGGGGTTAACCGCTTCCCTCGTTTCATTCAGCAGCTTGATGCCGGCGACATCATTCCTGATGCCCAGCCAACACGGGTGACCTCGCTGGGTGCCATCGAACAGTGGGATGCCCGACGTTCCATTGGCAACCTGACGGCGAAAAAGATGATGGATCGCGCCACCGAACTGGCCGCCGACCACGGTATCGGCCTGGTGGCACTGCGAAACGCCAACCACTGGATGCGCGGCGGCAGCTACGGCTGGCAGGCCGCAGAGAAGGGGTACATCGGGATCTGCTGGACTAACTCCATTGCCGTCATGCCAGCCTGGGGCTCAAAAGCGTGCTGCATCGGCACTAACCCTCTGATCGTGGCGATTCCGTCTACGCCGATCACAATGGTCGATATGTCGATGTCAATGTTCTCCTACGGCATGCTGGAAGTGAATCGCCTGGCCGGACGCACGTTGCCGGTGGATGGGGGCTTTGATGATGAAGGGCACCTCACCAGAGAACCTGGTGTGATCGAGAAAAACCGCCGCATTCTGCCGATGGGCTACTGGAAAGGATCGGGCTTATCCATCGTCCTCGACATGATCGCAACCCTGCTCTCCAACGGATCCTCCGTTGCGGAAGTGACCCAGGACAACAGCGACGAATATG
The DNA here is from genome assembly GCF_030209635.1 of Enterobacter sp. MEB024. Taxonomy (NCBI): domain Bacteria; kingdom Pseudomonadati; phylum Pseudomonadota; class Gammaproteobacteria; order Enterobacterales; family Enterobacteriaceae; genus Enterobacter; species Enterobacter sp. MEB024. Next base: position 47,848 of record NZ_JARVRQ010000008.1, read on the forward strand.
GCGTGTCACAAATCTTTATCGCCATCGAGGTCGATCGTTTGATCGACGGACCCACCCGCGATGCCAAACTGCAGCGCATCATGGACTTTATCATCAACGCCGAGCGGGCTGATGACAACGTCGCGGTTCGACTGCCGGGTCATGAATTCACACGTCTGCTCGAAGAGAACCGCCGCAACGGCATCACTATTGACGACAGCGTGTGGGCGAAAATCCAGTCTCTGTAAGGAGTGGGTCATGATTTTAGGACACATTTCGCAGCCAAATCCGTGTCGCCTGCCGCGGGCGATAGAGAAAGCGCTCGATTTTCTGCGCACCACGGATTTCACGGCGCTGGCACCTGGCGTGGTGGACATTGACGGACGTAACATCTTTGCTCAGGTGCTCGACCTCACCACCCGGACGTGGGATGAGAACCGTCCCGAAGTGCACCGTCGCTATCTGGACATTCAGTTTCTGGCATGGGGTGAAGAGAAAATCGGTGTCGCCATTGATACCGGTAATAACGAAATAAGCGAATCACTGCTGGAACAGCGGGATATTATGTTTTATCACGGCAGCGAAAATGAATCATTTATAGAAATGACGCCCGGCACGTACGCCATATTTTTCCCGCAGGATGTTCACCGTCCTGCCTGCATTAGAAATAAGATATCGGCAATTCGTAAAATTGTGGTGAAAGTAGCAATCAGCGAAATAGATTAATTTTCTGAACTCTATTGGGAATGCGAAATGACTAACACCGGTTTTATAATTGGTGCGTACCCCTGCGCACCCTCGTTTCATCAGCAAGGGGAACAAGAAGAGCGGGACTTCTGGCGAGCGCTTTCCGACACGCCAGATATTCGCGGGCTGGAGCAACCGTGTCTTGAGGATCTCCATCCGTTGGGTGACGAATGGCTGTTCCGCCATACGCCGGGGGACTGGCAAATAGTGGTTACCGCGGTGATGGAAACCATGCGCCGCCGCGGCACAAATGGCGCGTTTGGCCTGGCCTCTGCCGATGAAGAACAGCGCAAAGCCTGCGTTGACTATTACCGCCATCTGCTGCGAAAGATTGATGCCATCAATACTCGCTTTCCAGGCAAAATTATCGCCCTGGAGATGCAGGCCGCGCCGCAGGCGGGAAACCCGTCTGTTGAACAAGCTACCGCTGCGTTTTCCCGTTCTATACGTGAAATCACCTCATGGGACTGGTCATGCGACCTGGTGCTTGAACACTGCGATGCCATGACCGGCCCCGCGCCACGCAAGGGGTTTTTGCCCTTAGCGCAGGTGCTTGAGGTGGTGAAAGAAACGGATATCAGCGTATGCATTAACTGGGCGCGGTCGGCTATAGAAGGACGCAATACCACGCTGCCGCCTGAACATGTTAAAGCTGCACTTGAGGCCGGGAAGCTGGGCGCACTGATGTTCTCCGGGACCTCCGTTCGCGGAGCGTACGGCGAATGGCAGGATCTGCACGCGCCATTTTCCCCGTTCTGCGCCGACAGTTTAATGACCACCGAACAGGTAAAAGCACTTTTTACTGCGGCGAGCGCCGCAACATTGAAATTCTCCGGTATTAAATTACTGGAAATAAATGCTAATGCTAACGTCAGTCATCGCATCGCTATTTTGCGCGACGGCATTAGTGAAATGAAAAAAGCAACGCAATAACAATAAAAATCTTATTCCGGTTACATTCACTGAGATATTAAATATGAATATTTCTACTCATGCTCTACAAGCGGATATTCCGCGTCAGCGCTGGTTAAGAATCATTCCGCCTATTCTTATCGCCTGTATTATTTCATATATGGACCGCGTGAATATCGCATTTGCGATGCCAGGCGGTATGGATGAAGAGTTAGGTATCTCTGCCACCATGGCAGGCCTGGCGGGTGGGATCTTCTTTATCGGTTATCTGTTCCTGCAGGTGCCCGGCGGCAAGATTGCCGTGCATGGCAGCGGTAAGAAGTTTATTGGCTGGTCGCTGGTTGCCTGGGCGGTGATTTCGGTCCTGACCGGCGTTGTGACCAACCAGTATCAACTGTTGGCACTGCGCTTCTTACTCGGTGTGGCAGAAGGCGGGATGCTGCCTGTGGTGCTCACGATGATCAGTAACTGGTTCCCGGATGCCGAACGCGGCCGCGCCAATGCGATTGTCATCATGTTTGTTCCCATTGCGGGGATCATCACCGCGCCCCTGTCGGGCTGGATTATCACCGCACTCGACTGGCGCTGGCTGTTCATCATTGAAGGGCTGATGTCCATTGTGGTGCTGGTGCTCTGGGTATTCACCGTCTACGACCGCCCGCAGGAGGCTCGCTGGATCTCCGAGGCCGAGAAAAATTATCTGATACAAACGCTGGCCGCAGAACAGCAGGCTATTGCCGGAAAAGCGGTGAAAAATGCCTCGCTGAGTGCGGTTCTGTCCGACAAAACCATGTGGCAGCTGATTGCCCTGAACTTCTTCTACCAGACCGGGATTTACGGTTACACCCTCTGGCTGCCGACCATTCTCAAAGAGCTGACGCATACCAGCATCGGCCAGGTGGGAATGCTCGCCATCCTGCCTTATGTCGGCGCCATTGCGGGCATGTTCCTGTTCTCCTCACTGTCTGACCGTACCGGCAAGCGCAAGCTGTTCGTCTCCCTGCCGCTGATTGGCTTCGCGCTCTGCATGTTCCTCTCCGTGGCGTTGAAAGAGAACATCTGGCTGGCCTATGCCGCGCTGGTGGGCTGTGGCTTCTTCCTGCAGTCCGCTGCGGGTGTGTTCTGGACGATTCCGGCGCGCCTGTTCAGCGCAGAGATGGCCGGTGGCGCTCGCGGCGTGATTAACGCCCTGGGTAACCTCGGTGGGTTCTGCGGCCCTTACGCGGTGGGCGTGCTGATCACCCTCTACAGCAAAGATGCCGGGGTGTACTGCCTCGCGGTTTCGCTGGCGCTGGCCTCGCTGCTCGCCCTGATGCTACCGGCGAAATGCGATGCCGGAGCGGAACCCAACCCCGGCGTGAACCCGCATAAGCACGCAGCCTGATCCCCCGCCCTCTCCTGAAGAGAGGGCGTAAGACAAGAGAGTCAACGATGAGTGAAAAAGAGCCCTTCTGGCTGGGTATCGATTGTGGCGGAACGTATCTGAAAGCCGGTCTGTACACCCGCCAGGGCCAGGAAGTCTGTATTGAGCGCCGCGCGGTTGCCACACTCAGCCCACACGCAGGCCACGCTGAGCGGGATATGCACCAACTCTGGCAGCAGTGCCACACCACCGTCGCCCTGCTGCTTAAAAATGCCGACATTGGCGGCGCACAAATCAAAGGCGTCGGGATATCGGCACAGGGTAAAGGACTGTTTTTACTGGACAAGCATGACCAGCCGCTCGGCAACGCCATCCTCTCCTCTGACCGCCGGGCGCTGGAGATTGTACAGCGCTGGCAGCAGGACGGTATTCCTGAAAAGCTTTATCCGCATACGCGCCAGACGCTATGGACGGGACATCCCGCCTCCCTCCTGCGCTGGGTGAAAGAGAATGAACCGCACCGTTATCAGCAGATTGGCTGTGTGATGATGGCGCACGACTACCTGCGCTGGTGCCTCACCGGCGTTAAAGGGTGTGAAGAGAGCAACATCTCTGAATCCAATCTCTACAACATGAACACCGGGCAGTACGATCCGCAGCTCACACGCTGGCTCGGCATCGATGAAATTGACGGCGCACTGCCGCCGATCGTCGGTTCAGCAGAAATGTGCGGGGAAATCACCGCTCAGGCCGCCGCCCTGACCGGTCTCGCAGCGGGTACACCCGTTGTGGGGGGGCTGTTTGATGTGGTTTCCACCGCGATCTGCGCCGGGTTACATGACGACAGCACGCTCAACGCCGTGATGGGCACCTGGGCTGTCACCAGCGGGATCGCCAACGGTATAGGCCATAACGAGCCGTATCCCTATGTGTATGGGCGCTACGTTCATCCGCAGCACTACATCGTTCACGAAGCCAGCCCCACCTCGTCCGGTAACCTCGAATGGCTGACCACACAGTGGGGCGACATGTCATTCGATGCGATCAACCAGGCCGTGGCCAGCCTGCCGAAAGCCGAAAGCGATCTGCTCTTCCTGCCGTTCCTCTATGGCAGCAACGCCGGGCTGGAGATGACCTGCGGGTTTTACGGCATGCAGGCCCTGCACACCCGCGCGCATCTGTTGCAGGCGGTCTATGAAGGTGTGGTCTTCAGCCACATGACCCATCTTAACCGCATGCTAGCGCGCTTCACGCACGTGCAGACATTGCGCGTAACCGGCGGCCCTGCCCATTCGGATGTGTGGATGCAAATGCTCGCGGACGTCAGCGGTCTGGCAATAGAACTGCCGCAGGTCGAAGAGACCGGCTGTTCCGGCGCGGCGCTGGCCGCGCTGGTGGGTACCGGCGTTTATCCCGATTTCCGCACCGCGCAGCAGGCTGTCAGACATCACATTCGCGTCATCACACCCGACAAGCATGCCCATGCGGCCTACCAGCGCAAGTATCAGCGCTACCAGCTACTGATTTCAGCACTACAGGGCTATCACGCCCATGTTAAGGAGCACGACCTATGAGCCGACCATTACTGCAGCTGGCGCTCGACCATACCTCACTTCAGGCCGCACAGCGCGACGTCGAGCGGCTTGCGGATCACGTCGATATCATCGAAGCAGGCACCATTTTGTGTCTCACCGAAGGGCTTAATGCCGTGCGCGCACTGCGCCAGCAGTGTCCGAAAAAAACGATCGTGGCTGACTGGAAAGTGGCCGATGCCGGAGAAACGCTGGCTGAACAGGCGTTTGGCGCAGGCGCGAACTGGATGACCATCATCTGCGCCGCGCCGCTGGCAACCGTCGAGAAGGGTCACGAGGTGGCTCTGCGCTGCGGCGGGGAAATTCAGATGGAGCTGTTTGGTCACTGGACGCTGGATGATGCGCGTGAATGGCACCGTATCGGGGTCACACAGGCCATTTATCACCGTGGGCGCGACGCACAGGCCAGCGGCCAGCAGTGGGGCGAGGCGGATCTCGCCAGCATGAAAGCCCTCTCGGATATCGGCCTGCAGCTCTCGATCACCGGCGGCATTACCCCCGCCGACCTGCCGCTGTTTAAGCAGATCAATGTGAAAGCGTTTATTGCCGGACGGGCACTGACAGGCACTGCTAACCCACCGCAGGTGGCCCATGCATTCCATTCACACATCCGCGACATCTGGGGGGAGTCACCATGCGTCAGCATCCGTTAGGTATCTACGAAAAAGCGCTGCCGAAATCGCTCACCTGGCCAGAGCGCCTGGTGCTGGCAAAAAGCTGCGGATTTGATTTTGTCGAGATGTCGATTGATGAAACCGATGAGCGTCTGTCCCGCCTTGAGTGGAACACCGCGCAGCGCGCCTCTCTGGTTGAGGCGATGCTGGAAACCGGGGTCGCGATCCCGTCGATGTGTCTGTCAGCCCACCGCCGTTTCCCGTTTGGTAGCCGGGACGAGACCGTCCGCGAGCGCGCACGCGCCATCATGACCAAAGCCATCCGTCTGGCGCGCGATCTCGGTATTCGCACTATCCAGCTTGCCGGGTATGACGTCTATTATGAAGAACATGACGAAGGTACCCGGCAACGCTTTGCCGAAGGGCTGGCATGGGCCGTGGAGCAGGCCGCCGCCGCGCAGGTCATGCTGGCAGTGGAGATCATGGATACCGCGTTTATGAACTCCATCAGCAAATGGAAAAAGTGGGACGAAATGCTCGCTTCGCCATGGTTCAGCGTTTATCCGGACGTCGGCAACCTGAGCGCGTGGGGTAACGATGTGGCCGCCGAGCTGACGCTGGGCATCGATCGCATCGCCGCCATCCACCTGAAAGATACCCAGCCCGTGACTGAACAAAGCCCCGGACAGTTTCGTGACGTACCGTTCGGCGAGGGGTGCGTCGATTTCGTGGGCATATTTAACACGCTGAATCAGCTCAATTATCGCGGCGCATTTCTGATTGAAATGTGGACTGAAAAAGCCAAAGAGCCGGTACTGGAAATCATCCAGGCACGCCGCTGGATTGAAGCCCGGATGCAGGAAGGAGGAATGACATGTTAGAACAACTCAAAGCCGAGGTCCTGGCGGCAAACCTGGCGCTGCCCGCCCACCAGCTGGTGACTTTCACCTGGGGCAACGTCAGTGCGGTGGATCGTGAACGCGGCCTGATGGTGATTAAACCCTCCGGCGTGGAGTATGACGTGATGTCCGCAGAGGATATGGTGGTGGTGGACATTGCCACGGGTCAGGTGGTCGAGGGGGTTAAAAAAACCTCTTCCGACACGCCAACCCACCTGGCGCTGTATCGCCGTTACCCTGAAATTGGCGGCATTGTGCATACCCATTCCCGCCACGCCACTGTCTGGGCGCAGGCAGGGCAGGATTTACCGGCATGGGGTACCACGCACGCTGACTATTTTTATGGTGCGATCCCCTGCACGCGGTTGATGACCCCGGCTGAAATTGCGGGTGAATACGAATACCAGACCGGTGAAGTGATCATCAAAACCTTTGAGGAGCGCGACGTAAACCCGATGCAGATCCCGGCGGTGCTGGTGCATTCTCACGGCCCGTTCACCTGGGGAAAAAATGCGGCCGATGCGGTACATAACGCTGTGGTGCTGGAAGAGTGCGCCTTTATGGGGCTGTTTTCACGCCAGCTTGCGCCACAACTACCGACGATGCAGCAGGAACTGCTCGATAAACATTACCTGCGCAAGCATGGAGCAAATGCCTACTACGGGCAGTGATCACCCGGAATTAATATGCTCCTTACAGTACCGCCGTTTCCAGACGGCGGGCGTTAAGCCGGTATGCTTTGAAAATATCTGCCGGAAATACCCGACATCATTAAAACCGCAGCGGGTTGCCACTTCGGTCAGGGACGCGGAGTCGTTCAGCAACAGCTTTTCTGCCGCCCTGACGCGCTGGCGATGGATCGCCTCCGTCAGGGTTAAGTGAAAGGTCCGGCGAAATACGCGTCCCAGATAATCGGCATTGCAGTGCAAGGCTTTTGCCAGTTGCGATGTGGAAAGCGGCAGATGAAACTGCGTGCGAATAAGCTGTTTTGCCTTCCATGCCATGGCCGCGCCGGCTTCATCGGCTCTGTCTTCATAACCTGAGGAGATCGACACTTGCTGTAAAATCAGCAGCAAAATCATTTCCAGCGCCACGCTTCGCTGTAATTTTTCCTGCTCACTCAGGAATTGCCGGAATAGCGCAATCACATATTGAGCATCGCGCACGCAGCAATGTTGTTCAATGGCCACCGGAAAAGCATGTGGCAAAGGCGACGATTGTGCTTCGACCTCAAAATGCAGCCAGTAGAACCGCAGGTCCGCCGGGAAATCTTCTGTCCCCACGTGTCGACGCGCCGGCCAGAGCAGTAAGCTCTCTCCCGCTTTCACCTCAAAGAGCGTGTTTTCTTCCTGGATCGTTAATGTCCCTTTTTCAACGAAGATAATCTCCCACGAGGTTAATTTGCGCGCCGGATGCCGGCCCACGCCCCGGGAAATAAAGAGCCCACCATTTTGCACTTTAATCGGAAGCGCTATGGATAATTCAAGCATGGATATTCACCATTCCGCTCTGATTGCCATTAATATTCATCTTATGCTTTGATTATTAATGAATATCTTCCTGCCTTCCCGATCGAAATCACAAATTTATCATCAGGTCGGAATCGTCACCTTTTTATACTTTTCCCTTCCCTTGTTGGCCTGAGCGTTCGGTGCAGAATGAATGGGGTACCTTGCATAAATACGATAAAAATCGATTACCGAGGAGTTACCTCATGACTTCCACACCGATTACAGAATCACAGGTCGTACAAGGGGCAATGGATGACCGCCTGTCAGTCCGCGAAAAAATTGGCTACGGCCTGGGTGACGCGGGTGGCACGGTCATTACCTGCCTGATCATGAATTTTCTTACCTTCTTCTACACCGACGTTTTTGGTCTGACGCCTGCGCTCGTTGGCACGCTGTTTATTGCCCTGCGCGTGTTTGATGCCATTTCCGATCCGGTGATGGGGGTGATTGCCGACCGAACACAAAGCCGTTGGGGGCGTTTTCGCCCGTGGCAGCTGTGGGTGGCGCTTCCTGTCGGGGTTATCGGTGTACTGACCTTCACCGTGCCTGACGCCAGCATGGGGGTGAAAATCGCCTGGGCGTTTGGTACCTATCTGCTGTTGTCAGTGGGCTATACCGCCATCAACGTGCCCTACTGCGCGCTGATCAACACCATGACCACCCGCCACAGCGAGGTCATCTCCTGCCAGTCATGGCGCTTTGTGCTGTGCGGTGTGGCGGGCTTTTTGGTCTCTGTTGGCCTGCCGTGGCTGGTCGCAGCGCTGGGCGAGGGCAACGCCGCGCGAGGCTATCAGCTCGGCGTTGGGGTGTTGTGCGCCATCGCCGTGGTGATGTTCCTCTGCTGCTTCTTCTGGGTGCGTGAGCGCGTCCCGCTGGCGCTGATGGGCAAATTCACCTTACGCGAGCATCTGGCCGGCCTGCGCAACAACGATCAGCTCCTGCTGATGCTGGTGATGTCATTCCTGCTGATCAACGTCTTCAACATTCGTGGCGGCGGCTACATGTACTTCATCACCTACGTGCTCCAGGGCAGTACCGCTTATACCTCGCTGTTCTTCACGATGGTGACCTTTGCCGCCATTCTCGGCGCGGTGATCGTGAATCCCCTTTCTCGCCGGATTGATACCGTCAAACTCTATTACTACACCAACCTCGTGCTGGCCGCGCTCGCGGCGGGAATGTGGTTTCTGCCAGGCGGTCCGGCTCATCAGACGCTCTGGCTGATCGTTATTCTGAGTAACGGCGTCATTCTCGGTTTTACCCTGCCCCTGCACTTCTCGCTGATGGCATTTGCAGATGACTATGGTGAGTGGAAAAACGGGGTACGTTCATCTGGCATGAACTTCGCTTTTAATCTGTTTTTCATCAAGCTCGCCTGGGCGTCCAGCGCCGGGATCATCAGCCTGGTGTTTATCGCCGTCGCCTACCAGCCGGGCGCGGGCAACCAGACGCCAGCCTCGTTGCAGGGAATTACTGCGATGGAGACACTGCTCCCCGCCCTTTTCCACCTGCTGCTGGCGGTCTCAATCCGCTGGTGCAGACTCAACAATCCCATGATGTCGCGCATTGCCAGCGATCTGCGCCAGCGTCACGTATCGTCCTGAGGAGAATGACATGTCCATAATGGAAGCCGACCTGCACACACTGAACATCAACGACCCGTTTCTCGGCCAGTATCAGCGGCTGGTGCGTGATGTGGTGATCCCCTACCAGTGGGATGCGCTAAACGATCGCGTTACCGAAGCCGAACCGAGTCACGCCATCACCAACTTCCGCATTGCGGCTGGGCTGGAAAAAGGGGAGTTCTATGGGATGGTGTTTCAGGACAGCGACGTGGCGAAATGGCTGGAAGCCGTCGCGTGGTCGTTGTGCCAGAAGCCCGACCCGGAAAGTGAAAAAACCGCCGATGAGGTAATTGAGCTGATTGCGGCGGCACAGTGTGACGATGGCTATCTCAACACCTACTTTACGGTGAAAGCACCCGGCGAGCGCTGGACGAACCTTGCCGAATGCCACGAACTGTACTGCGCCGGACATATGATTGAAGCTGGCGTGGCCTATTTTCAGGGGACCGGAAAACGCCGTCTGCTGGATGTGGTATGCAAACTGGCGGACCATATCGACCGGGTCTTTGGCCCCGGCGAGGAGCAGCTTCACGGTTATCCGGGCCATCCGGAAATTGAGCTGGCGCTTATGCGGCTTTACGACGTCACTCAGGAACCGCGTTACCTGGCCCTTGTGAAATATTTTATCGACACGCGCGGCACGCAGCCTCATTTCTACGATATCGAATATGAGAAACGGGGCCGGACATCGCACTGGAACACGTACGGCCCGGCGTGGATGGTCAAGGACAAAGCCTATAGCCAGGCGCATCAACCGCTTGCCGAACAACACACCGCCATCGGCCACGCGGTTCGATTTGTCTATCTGATGGCGGGCATGGCGCATCTTGCTCGCCTGAGTCATGACGAGGGTAAACGCCAGGACTGCCTGCGGCTGTGGAATAACATGGCCCAGCGACAGCTCTATATTACCGGCGGGATCGGCTCGCAAAGCAGTGGCGAAGCCTTCAGCAGCGATTACGATTTGCCTAACGATACGGTATATGCCGAAAGCTGCGCCTCCATTGGCCTGATGATGTTTGCCCGCCGGATGCTGGAGATGGAAGCGGACAGCCAGTACGCCGACGTGATGGAGCGTGCCTTATACAACACGGTACTGGGCGGCATGGCGCTGGACGGTAAACATTTCTTCTATGTGAACCCGCTGGAGGTACACCCTAAAACACTGGCATTTAATCATGTCTACGACCACGTTAAGCCGGTTCGCCAGCGCTGGTTCGGCTGCGCCTGTTGCCCGCCCAATATCGCCCGCGTGCTCACTTCGCTGGGCCACTATCTCTATACCGTTCGTCAGGACGCGCTCTTTATCAACCTCTATGTGGGGAACGACGTCTCCATACCGGTAGATGAGGGCACCTTACAGCTACGGATTAGCGGTAATTATCCATGGCAGGAAGAGGTCAACATCGAGATCACCTCACCTGCCCCGGTGACCCACACGCTGGCACTACGTTTACCGGACTGGTGCGCAAGCCCGGCCGTGACACTGAACGGCGAAAGGGTCACGGGTGATGTCTCCCGGGGGTATCTGTACCTCACCCGCCGCTGGCAGGAGGGAGATACCCTTACGCTGACCTTACCCATGCCGGTCCGCCGCGTGTACGGTAACCCGCTGGTACGCCAGCAGGCCGGTAAAGTCGCGCTGCAGCGTGGCCCGCTGGTCTACTGCCTGGAAGAGGCCGACAATGGCGCGAACCTGCATAACCTCTCCCTGCCTGAGCAGAGCGAATTTCGGGTCTTTGAAGGAAAAGGGATCTTTGCGCACAAGATACTGATTCAGGCGGAGGGCATCGCGCGTCACGCTGATGAGGAAAGCACGCAGGCACTGTGGCAGTACGATCGCGCCCCGGTGCAGCGCCAGCCCCGGACGTTGACCTTTATTCCGTGGTTCAGCTGGGCAAACCGGGGAGAAGGGGAAATGCGGATTTGGGTGGATGAGGCCTGAAGACATCTGTCCTGTCAGCCTCACCCCAACCCTTTCCCACAGGCGCGGGAGATAAAAACCGAGGCCGGGTAGGCAATCGCCACCCGGCTTTAGATCAGAAACGCCAGGACATGCCGGTCATCAGCGCGAAACTGTCTTCGCGGTCGATCATCGGACTGTTCTTCACGTCGTCAGGTAACACGGTATAGACCGCGCTGGCGTTGATAAACAGATTCTGGGTTAACTGATATTTAGCCGCGAGACCCACATACGGCGTCCAGCTATCACCTGCGGTGTATTCATTGAGGCCTGAGCGGCGAGACTCATTGCCGGATACGCCGTAGTAGTAATCATTATAGCTTTCGTCGCTGTAGAAAATACCTACCGATGGCGTCAGCGTCAGACGTTCCATCCGAATCGGACGGAAGTATGAGATTTCACCGATCACGCCGCCGCTCTCATCCATCGCATCACCCGAGACCGCCACTTTCAGCGAGCCCCAGTGTTCATGGCGGTAGTACGCCCCGCCGAGAAACGCTGATGCTTTACGCTCATCGAGGTGTTTCATCTGAGCGTCGTCGTTATCTTCAGGATCAAATCGCAGTGGCATCCACGATGCGGTCATGCTGAATTCATTTTTTTCGTCTTTCCACAGGATCCATCCGCCGGTGGTCTGGCGAATATAAAACCGGTCGCCTTCATAGCTAATTAACGGTACCGCCGTGGTATTTTCGTTATATCCTTTATAAGGCGACTCATTAAATACAGCCCCCGCCCCAAGTGAAAAGTCACCAGCCATTGCAGATGATGTTGCAAATAACGTGGCTGCGATGAGTAAATTGTATTTAATAGTCATTACATGTAATCCATTTAGACGCCAAACAAGCGAGGCGAATAATAATGGTTACAAATTTGCCAATGCAACGCTGCAGTTTATATAATATTATATATAAAAACATATAGATGGGTGCGCATGATGAATAAGTTCCAGCTAAAACCACGCGAGTTAAAAATTATTTCCGTCATCGCAGCCACCCACAGTATTGGCGATGCCGCGGCCCTGCTGGGCATGGCACAGGCTAACGTCAGTAAATACCTTTCTGATTTTGAAACGCGTGTCGGTCTTAAGGTATTTGAGCGCACGACCCGTCAGCTGGCGCTAACCCAGTTTGGCGAAGCGTTACTCCCCTACATTGACGCCACGCTGGATAAAAATAGCCAGCTCATTAATTTCATTGCTGATTATAAGCACGAGAAGCGCGGAAAAGTGACCATTTACGCCCCAACGGGTATCGTGATGTATCTGGCGCGACACGTGATCCATCAGATTGAGGACATCGGTGATATCCGCATCTCGTTAAAAACGTACAACCTGGATCGTAATGAATATTCCGAAGGGGTCTCGTTCCCCGATGATTGCGATATTCTCATTACCTATGCTCAGCCGAAAGATGAAAGTCTGGTCGCCAGTGTGTTAACGAAATATTCCGTCACGGCGTTTGCCACTGAAGAATATTTGAAAAACCACCCCTTAACCGGACCTGAAGATTTAATTAATCACTCCTGTATTTTAATAGACTCGATGCTAGTGGATGAGGCGAACATCTGGCGTTTTCGCGTCCACGGCAATGAGACCGTATATGATTACAGAGTGACCGGAAATTATATTTGCGACAATACGCAGACGGCGCTGGAACTGGCACGAAATAATCTCGGTATTGTTTTTGCGCCGAAAGAAAGCCTGAAAAAAGAGCTTAAGAGTGGTTCTCTTGTTCCCTGCTTCCCCCATCAGGAAGAGTGGTGGCTCGACCTGACGGCGATATTCCGCAAACGTGAATACCAGCCCTGGCGCGTGCAGTACATTCTGGACGGCGTACTGAACTGCCTGCGTCAGCAAATTGCTCAGGCTGCCCAGGGGCAACCTGAGCTGGAGGGTTAGAACAGCCCCAGTGGTTTATCGGAATAACTCACCAGCAGGCATTTCGTCTGCTGGTAATGCTCCAGCATCATCTTGTGGGTTTCACGCCCGATGCCCGACTGCTTATAGCCTCCAAAGGCCGCGTGCGCCGGGTAAGCATGGTAGCAGTTGGTCCACACGCGCCCGGCCTGAATGCCCCGCCCCATTTTATAAGCCAGATTACCGTTGCGGCTCCAGACGCCAGCCCCGAGGCCATACGGCGTATCGTTAGCAATCTCCAGCGCCTCTTCCATCGTTTTGAAGGTGGTGACGGCCAGCACCGGTCCGAAAATTTCCTCCTGGAAGACGCGCATGTTGTTTTTGCCGAACAGGATCGTCGGCTCCAGGTAATACCCGTCCTGCAGATCGCCGCCCAGCATTTTACGCCGACCGCCGGTCAGGACATCCGCCCCTTCTTTCTTGCCGATATCAATGTAGTTGAGGATAGTGTCCATCTGCCCGTGCGAGACCTGCGCGCCCATCTGGGTCACGTTATCAAGCGGGTTACCGCTGCGGATAGACTCGACGCGGCGAATGGCTCGCTCCATAAAGCGCTCATAGATAGACTCCTGCACCAGCGCGCGGCTTGGGCAGGTACAGACTTCACCCTGGTTAAAAGCAAACAACGCAAAGCCTTCCAGGGCTTTATCGAAGAAGGCATCCTCTTCCTCCATGACGTCGGCGAAGAAAATGTTCGGCGATTTACCGCCCAGCTCCAGGGTCACTGGAATGATGTTCTGGGTCGCGTACTGCATGATCTGCTGACCCACTTCCGTCGACCCGGTAAACGCGACTTTGGCGATCCGTTTTGATGTCGCCAGATATTCCCCTATCTCACCCCCCGCCCCGTTCACCACGTTAATCACGCCTGGCGGGAGAAGGTCGCCAATGACTTCCATCAGCAGCAGGACTGACAGCGGGGTCAGGCGGGCCGGTTTGAGCACAATGCAGTTACCCGCCGCCAGCGCGGGCGCCATTTTCCAGCTCGCCATCAGCAATGGGAAGTTCCACGGAATGATCTGCCCCACCACGCCCAGCGGTTCGTGGAAGTGGTACGCCACGGTGTCGCTGTCTACCTCGCTAATTCCGCCCTCCTGAGCGCGAATACAGGAGGCAAAATAGCGGAAGTGGTCAATGGCCAGCGGCACGTCTGCCGCCATTGTTTCACGGATTGGCTTGCCGTTATCCCAGGTTTCCGCCGTTGCCAGCAGCTCCAGATTCTGTTCCATCCGGTCAGCGATTTTGAACAATATCGCCGCTCTGTCCTGAACAGAGGTATGCCCCCATTTGTCTTTGGCTTTGTGCGCGGCGTCCAGCGCCAGGTCGATATCCCCCTTGCCGGAGCTGGCTATTTCACACAGCGGCTGGCCGGTAACGGGCGTCAGATTGGAATAGTATTCGCCGCCGACGGGTGCAACCCAGTCGCCGCCGATAAAGTTTTCATAACGGGGCTTCAGCTTGAGGGGAAAACCATACTCGCCAGGCTGGATACGCGATGAGGGAGGATTGTTTGTCATGACCGTCTCCTTGCTGTTGGTGTACAACAAGGGTAGTTCCGGCTGGCGATTTTCTCGCCAGCCGGAAACGGTGTTTACGACGGGGGTCACGGAGTTTCAGGAAATAATAACGAATCCCGCAATAAATGATCGTTGCCACGACGACGGGTAAAGCCGATGCGGTTGAAATATTCCAGGATCTGAATCGCCAGCTTGCGTCCGACGTTCAGCCGATCGCGGAAATCTGCTGCGCAGGTCGTGCCTCGCGCCTGATCCAGCTCGCGGATCAGGTTAGCAAACGCCACAATGCGATCGTTACGGTAATAACGATCTTTCACGATCGCGACGATTAATCCCTGCTGCGCCGCATGGCGCAATACCTGGCGCATCACCTGTTCGTCAGTATTCGTTTCACGTGCGAGATCGCGAACCCACCACGGCTCGTCGCCAAACAGCGGGGCTACTTTCTGCCATATCGCCTCTTGCCCGGCGTTAAACCCGGCTTTGTGATCCGGCAGATGCAGCCAGCCATGGTGGCTTTTTATCAGCCCACTTTCGCGCATGTTTTCAATCAGCAGCAGCACCAGCGCATCGTTTTCCATCGGCAACGCCATGCGTCGCAGGCGTTCACGTCCCGGGCCGGGTTCATCCTGATGCTGTTCATGGTAAGTGGCGAGCGTGGTCAGTACCTTGCGCTGCCAGCATGCTGCGACCGGGGCATTCAGTAAATTGTTACCCGCCTGAATAAAACCGGGCTCCTGGGTCAGCAGGCGTAATCCTTCCGCGCTGAGCTGACGAGCCCATGCGAAATCGCTCAGATTGACGGCACCGCGCTCAAGATGAACAAGCAACGCGGCTTTATCATCCGCGGCCTGCGCCAGCGCTCCCAGCCATTGCAGATACTCCGGCTTGCGCTTGCCGCGACGCGGCGGGTTGAGCGCTACTACCCGCGCCCCGGCCAGCGTCTCCCGGGCCGAAATGTCACGCAGTACCAGACGGTCATTATCCGCGAGCCACAGTGGCGAATCGAAAACCAGTTCGGCAAGGTCGTTTTCCAGCAGTGACACGCGCCCGGTGATATGGCTGGCCGCGTGGTGGATATGCAGCGGCTGCCATTGGGTCAGCGGCACATGCGTCTGCAGGGCGACGATCGCCCGCTCAGAAGGCTCTGGCGGTACACCGGCCAGCAGCCAGTCGCCACGGTTAAGCTTCTCTTTTTCCGCATCGCCCGCAATATTGAGCGCGATCCGCTGCCCGGCATGGGCATGCTCTACGGGCTGGTTCTGCGCATGCAAACCGCGCACTCGCATCGGGGCGTTGGCACCCGTGAGCCATAAGGTATCGCCCACGTTCACTTCACCGCTCAGCGCGGTACCGGTGACCACCAGCCCCGCGCCTTTAACGGTAAAGGCCCGGTCGATCGCCAGACGGAAACGATGATGGCTGGCATGCTCGCGTGAAGTAAGCTGCTGCAAATGGTGGCGAAGTTCGTCAATACCGCGCCCTTCTGTCGCCACGGTGACGAACAATGGCGCATCGGCAAATCCATACTCCCGCAAGGTCGCCTGCACGGTTTCACGCACCGCGTTGAGTCGCGCCTCATCGACGCGGTCAGCTTTGGTCAGCGCAACGGTCAGCTGCGGGTTGCCCGTCAGCTGTAAAATTGCCAGATGTTCACGCGTTTGCGCCATCACGCCGTCATCACAGGCCACCACCAGCAGAGCATGATCGATGCCACCGACGCCCGCCAGCATGTTAGAAAGAAACTTCTCATGTCCCGGTACATCAATAAAACCCAGCACCCGGCCATCAGGCTGAGGCCAGTAGGCATAGCCCAGATCGATGGTCATGCCGCGTTTTTTCTCTTCCGGCAGACGATCGGCATTCACCCCGGTCAGGGCCTGTAATAAGGTGGTTTTTCCGTGGTCGACGTGACCGGCGGTGGCAATAATCATTTCAACAGCATCTCCAGAAATCGCGCTTCATCTTCAAGACAGCGTAGATCCAGCCACATTCGGCCATCGTAAATGCGCCCGATAACCGGTGCTGGCAAGGCACGCCAGCGCGCCGACAAAGCGTCAAGCTGGCTGCCGCGCCCGTCACGGGGTGTAAACGTGAGCGCCGCGCTGGGCAGCCTGTCCACCGGCAGTGAACCGCTGCCGATCTGCGACTGACAAGCTTCAAGGCGCACGTCAAAATCGGGGTAGTGCGGCGCAACGTGTGGCAAGAGCAGCTCACCCTGGGCGCGAATTGAGGCGGCATCACGGGCCAGCAGGCGCAGCGTGGGCAGACGTTCAGCCAGTTTTTCCGGGTGGAGATAAAGGCGCAGCGTCGCTTCCAGCGCAGCAAGCGTCATTTTATCGGCTCGCAATGCACGCTTGAGCGGGTGCTGCTGCAGCTTCGCAATAAGCGCACGTTTACCCACGATAATCCCCGCCTGCGGTCCGCCAAGCAGTTTGTCGCCGGAGAAACTCACGAGACTGACGCCCGCCGCAATCATCTCCTGCGGCATGGGCTCTTTTGGCAGACCGTACTGGCTCAGATCGACCAGCGAACCGCTACCGAGGTCGGCCACCACCGGCACACCCAGCTCACGGCCCAGCTCCGCCAGCTCCGCCTCTTCAACGGTTTTGGTGAATCCGGCTATCTGATAATTACTGGTGTGAACCTTCATCAGCAGCCCGGTATTTTCATTCACTGCCGCGCGATAATCTTTTGCATGCGTGCGGTTGGTGGTGCCCACTTCATGCAGGGTACAGCCCGCCTGGCGCATAACATCCGGAATGCGAAACGCACCGCCAATCTCGACCAGCTCGCCACGGGAAACCACCACCTCTTTACCGCTGGCGGTCGCTGCCAGCATTAACAGTACCGCCGCCGCGTTGTTATTCACGATGCAGGCATCTTCCGCGCCGGTCAGCTCGCAGAGCAGGTCCGCCAGCGCCCGATCGCGATGTCCGCGCCCTGCGCCGTCCAGATCGTACTCAAGCGTCACGGGGGAACGCATGGCCTGCACGACCGCGGCGACGGCCTCTTCTGCCTGTTGAGCGCGACCAAGGTTGGTGTGCAGCACGGTTCCCGTCAGGTTGATGACCGGGCGTAATGCGCTTTGTGCTTTCTCCTCGAGCCTCAGTTCCACTTCC
This sequence comes from Enterobacter sp. MEB024, assembly GCF_030209635.1. Lineage (NCBI taxonomy): Bacteria > Pseudomonadati > Pseudomonadota > Gammaproteobacteria > Enterobacterales > Enterobacteriaceae > Enterobacter > Enterobacter sp. MEB024. The sequence goes on from NZ_JARVRQ010000008.1 coordinate 65,610, forward strand.
TGCCCCCACGCCGCACACCAGTCCGGCAATGCATTTTCTGTCTGAATATGGCTGCGGGCTTCGTCCTGAAGCAGACGTAATATTTCAACCGTCGCAGTATGGCCGAACCGCGCAACGGCAGCATGCACGCGCGGCTCGCGAAGAAGACGGTCGGTTGCAGGGATCTGGCTGTACAGGGAGTGATGAGTTGTCATGAAAGCGCCTGGCGAGTAAATATCATCCCCCCTCCCGACGGGAGAGGGAGTCAACATAAGAAGGGATTGTACCGCCTCCTGCTGCGAAGTGTTATAACCCGCATCAAGCCTTTGGCGGTTCGGTACGGGCAAAGCTCTCGCGCTGAAAGAGCGTTTCTGCAAGCTTCACCAGCAATGGACGGTCGACGCACCAGCCGGGGGAAACGTGGCGGAAATTGAGATAACCGATGGCGCAGGCAATGGCTATCGTTGCCAGGTTCAGGCTATCGGGTTGAATTTTTCCCTCCCGGATAAGCTGTTCGCACCAGTCCAGGCTGCGGCTGATTTTTTCACGCTGGCGTAACAGTTCCGTTTCAGACTGCTGGGCGGCGGGTCTTGCCTGCTCGCGTACGGACGTTAACGCCGCATCCATAATACCGTCGGCCAGCGCTTCAATTTGCTTCATTGCCAGCGCCGCGTTTGGATCGGCCGGTAACATCGCCGGGGCCACGCCGAGCAGCTCGATGTACTCCGCAATAATGGGGGAATCAAACCAGTACTGGCCTTCGTCTGTTACCAGCGCCGGCACTTTTCCCAGCGGGTTGTACTGCGCCACACCGTTTTCAGCGTGATAAGGCTGTTCATTGACGAACTCGAATTCAATCCCTTTCTCCAGCAGGAGAATCGAGATTTTTCGCACGAAGGGACTGGTGTAGCTGCCGATAAGTTTCATTGCCTGATCCTTGATGCCGAAAAAAGTCAGTATGGATCAAGCGATGAAAAAAGGGCAGGTATGCGTGTCGCATTCCTGCCCTGAAGGGGTTAGTGATCGAGATAGAGGTAGTGCATCCAGCTGGTCATACGCAGCAGCACCTTACGCATTACCGAGACGTGAGCAAAGTGATCCGAATAGACCGCCACCTGAGCATAAATGCCGTCGGGCAGCGCATCGACATCAGCATTCGGCTCCAGCTCGATAGTGCCTAATACGCCATCGGTACCAGGGATCACGGTCAGCGACTGCAGCGCACCCTGCGCCTGGTATGATCCCCCCGGCACCACCGGCAGAATACTGGTGAGCTTGCCGGAGAAGACCTGGCCCGGCAGCGCGTTGAAGACCACTTCCGCTTCGTCGCCCGGCTTCAGACGCAGCAGCGAGTTCTGACGGAACTGGGCCACAATCTGGCGTTTCTGTTCAGGAATAAAGACCATGACCGGGCGCAGCGGCAGCGCGGCAGCATAGGTCCCCGGACGAATCAGCACCTGCGTGATATAGCCATTGCTCGGCGCACGCACCACGGTCTGATCCAGGTTGTATTTCGCTTCAGCAAGCTGAGCGCGCAGGGAAGCAACCTGGGATTGCTCACCGTTGACCATACTGTCTAACTGACTTTGTATTTGCGTCTGTTCAGCCACCGAGCCTTTTACCAGCGCATCCTGCGCCAGATAGTTTTGCCGTGCGTTGTCGATATCGCTTTCAGAGAACGGGTTAACCTTTGCCCGGCTGCCTTTCAGGTAGCGCTGGTAATCTTTATACAGGCGATCACGTTCAGCAGACACGCGCGTGGTATTGGCGACCGCTTCCGCAAGCTGCGCTTTGAGATTGTCGATATTGTGCGTGGCGGTGACCAGGTCGGCCTGCAGTCTATCGACGCGCGCCTGATAGCGGCCCGGATCAAGTTTAAATAACACTTCGCCTTTTTTAATTAGCTGGTTATTTTTATCGGTAACTTCACTCACTACCCCAGTAACCTGCGGCGTAATCGGAATGGAAATAACCGCTTTTTGCGCCGTAAAGGTATAGGGATGGTTATAGTTCATCAACAGGATAAGCCCGGCGACAATAAACACCCCACCTAATGTTGCGGTCGCGAGGGTCCACTGGTTTACCGGAATACGGAATATTTTAAAAATGGCCCAGGCAAAGGCCACATAGGTCAAAATAATCAGCAGATCCATGATTAGTGCTCCAGCGTATTCTTGTCAGCCGTGGGAGGTACCGCTGCCAGTTTTTGTTCTAATTCGGCCACACGTTTAGTCAGAGCATCCATACCCGGGACCTCATCAGGTTTTGAGATGTGGTTCTGCATCCCCCAGCCGCGATCTTCGCGGTACAACGTGGCCCAAATCCACAGGAACGGCCAAATCGCATGGAGCGTAAACAGGCTAATCCATCCCGCCGTATGAATGGCATCCGCATGGGGATGATTCCGTTTTTTGGCCATATTATAAGGAATATCATGGATGGCGATGATTCCGTAAAAAAGAACCAGAAATACAAAAATCAATACGCCCAGCGCAAAATAGTTGAGAAACATATTCTCCTCACTTAAACAACGTCAACTCATTAAATTAATAAAACGGTACGCAACCTAATTAATTTTTTATAAATACGAGGTGTACTTATATTTCAGAGCCGGGGAGTATCGTTTTTTATAATATCTCCATGCAAGTTTATAAGCGTGTCAAAATATATCCTGAATAATAATAGACTTAACCTTACAATATGAGCGTAACGTACCTTATTGCTTTTCGCCATACCACACATGAAAAGTCATTTTTTAGCTTTATGTGTGACTTCATGACATCCTGGCGTTGAATCGCCAGGCAGAATTTGTCGCCGATCACATCCGGAGAATTCTGCATAAAAATTTTTTGTGAAATTAGTCACAATCCAGAAACAAACTCACGACAACCAAATGTGATTTACATCACAGAAGTGGGTGGTTTTTGCGTTATTTATCGCCATCGTATTTTTTTTATCCACCATTTTTGTGACGAAGATCACTTCATTCATGTCTGCACCCCCTACATTTACGTGATTCATATCACACAAATTTCCGTCGTCTGGACAGTTGAACGATTCAGTGCCAGATTTCACAGCATCAGAACAGGGCCCGGCTACCTCTGCCGCCTCATTAACAATAAACCTCGGGCCGCAAGCCTAAGCGTAAACAGAAGAAGGGGTGTTTTATGTCATCCGATTTCAAGATCAAAGTTCAAAGCTTTGGTCGTTTCCTCAGCAATATGGTGATGCCAAATATCGGCGCGTTTATCGCGTGGGGTATCATCACTGCGTTGTTCATTCCGACAGGGTGGTTGCCTAACGAAACGCTGGCGAAACTTGTTGGCCCAATGATTACCTACCTGCTGCCGCTGCTTATCGGGTTTACCGGGGGTCGTCTGGTGGGTGGAGACCGTGGTGGCGTTGTGGGTGCCATCACGACGATGGGGGTTATCGTCGGTGCGGATATGCCGATGTTCCTCGGTGCAATGATTGCGGGCCCTCTGGGCGGCTGGGCAATTAAGAAATTCGACGTCTGGGTTGATGGCAAGATCAAATCCGGCTTCGAAATGCTGGTGAACAACTTCTCTGCGGGCATCATCGGTATGATCCTCGCGATTCTGGCGTTCCTCGGCATTGGCCCTGCGGTTGAAGTGCTGTCCAAAGTTCTGGCGGCAGGCGTTAACTTCATGGTTGCGCACGACATGCTGCCGCTGGCGTCTATCTTTGTTGAACCGGCGAAAATCCTGTTCCTCAACAACGCCATTAACCACGGTATCTTCTCACCGCTGGGTATTCAGCAGTCTCATGACCTCGGCAAGTCCATCTTCTTCCTGATTGAAGCCAACCCGGGCCCGGGCATGGGTGTTCTGCTGGCGTACATGTTCTTTGGTCGCGGCAGTGCGAAACAGTCTGCGGGCGGTGCGGCTATCATCCACTTCCTGGGCGGTATCCACGAAATTTACTTCCCTTACGTGCTGATGAACCCACGTCTGATCCTGGCCGTTATCCTCGGCGGTATGACGGGCGTGTTCACCCTGAGCGTGCTGGGCGGTGGTCTGGTTTCTCCGGCCTCTCCAGGCTCCATCCTGGCGGTCCTGGCGATGACCCCGAAAGGTGCCTATTTCGCTAACATCGCAGCCATCTGTGCGGCAATGGCCGTCTCCTTCGTGGTCTCTTCTATCCTGCTGAAAACCAGCAAAGTGAAAGAAGATGACGATATCGAAGCGGCAACCCGTCGTATGCATGACATGAAAGCCGAATCAAAAGGCGCCACGCCGCTGGCGGCGGGCGATGTCTCTAACGACCTGAGCCACGTACGTAAAATCATCGTGGCCTGTGACGCGGGTATGGGTTCCAGCGCCATGGGTGCCGGCGTGCTGCGTAAGAAAGTGCAGGATGCGGGTCTGACCAACATCTCCGTCACCAACAGCGCCATCAACAGCCTGCCTGCCGATGTTGACCTGGTGATTACGCACCGCGATCTGACCGAACGTGCGATGCGTCAGGTTCCTCAGGCACAGCACATTTCGCTGACCAACTTCCTGGACAGCGGCCTGTACACCAACCTGACCGAACGTCTGGTGGCCGCGCAGCGTCATGAAGATAATGAAGTCAAAGTCCGCGACAGCCTGAAAGACAGCTTTGACGCGAACGACAGCCACCTGTTCCGCCTGGGCGCAGAAAACATCTTCCTGGGCCGCACGGCGTCCCACAAGGAAGAGGCGATTCGCTTTGCCGGTGAACAGCTGGTGAAAGGCGGCTACGTGCAGCCTGAATACGTTGACGCGATGCTGGAGCGTGAAAAACTGACCCCAACCTATCTGGGTGAATCCATTGCGGTTCCACACGGTACGGTTGAAGCGAAAGACCGCGTACTGAAAACCGGCGTGGTGTTCTGCCAGTATCCGGATGGTGTACGCTTCGGTGAAGAAGAAGACGACATCGCCCGCCTGGTGATTGGTATCGCCGCTCGCAACAACGAGCACATCCAGGTGATTACCAGCCTGACTAACGCGCTGGATGACGACTCTGTCATTGAACGTCTGGCCAACACCACCAGCGTGGAAGAAGTGCTGGCGCTGTTGAACAAGTAACGAAACCTCTTCCCTCTCCCCCTGTGGGGAGAGGGTTAGGGTGAGGGCAAAGCCTCACCCCAGCCCTCTCGGGTAAAAACATTGATTAAGGTTAATACTATGAAAGCATTACATTTTGGCGCAGGTAATATCGGTCGTGGCTTTATCGGTAAACTGCTGGCAGACGCAGGCATTACGCTGACATTCGCCGATGTGAATCAGGTAGTCCTGGATGCCCTGAATGCCCGTCATAGCTATCAGGTACACGTGGTAGGCGAAAACGAGCAGGTTGAGACGGTGTCTGGCGTTAATGCGGTAAGCAGCATTGGCGAAGACGTTATCGACCTCATCGCCAGTGTCGATCTGGTGACCACGGCCGTTGGTCCGGTGGTGCTTGAGCGCATTGCCCCTGCGGTGGCGAAAGGCCTGGCAAAACGTAAAGCGCAGGGCATCGACACACCGCTGAACATCATCGCCTGTGAAAACATGGTGCGCGGCACCACGCAGCTGAAAGGCCATGTGCTCGCCGCCGTCGCGGACGAAGATAAAGCCTGGGTGGAAGCGCACATCGGCTTTGTGGATTCCGCCGTTGACCGTATCGTTCCGCCATCAGAATCCGCCACCCACGATCCGCTGGAAGTGACCGTGGAAACCTTCAGCGAGTGGATCGTCGATAAAACCCAGTTTAAAGGCGCGCTGCCAACCATTCCGGGGATGGAATTAACCGATAACCTGATGGCCTTTGTCGAACGTAAACTCTTCACGCTGAACACCGGGCATGCTATAACCGCGTACCTCGGAAAATTGGCCGGTCATCAGACCATTCGTGACGCGATCCTCGATGAGAGCATCCGTGCGGTGGTTAAAGGGGCAATGGAAGAGAGCGGCGCGGTGCTGATCAAACGCTACGGTTTTGATGCTGAGAAACATGCAGCATACATCCAGAAAATCCTCGGTCGTTTTGAAAACCCGTATCTGAAAGATGACGTTGAGCGCGTAGGCCGTCAGCCACTGCGTAAACTGAGCGCGGGCGATCGCCTGATTAAACCGCTGCTGGGCACGCTGGAGTATGGTCTTGCGCACGCCAACCTGGTGAAAGGGATTGCCGCCGCGATGCATTACCGCAGCGAGCAGGATCCACAGGCGCAGGAGCTGGCTCAGCTGATTAACGATAAAGGCCCGCAGGGTGCGCTGGCGCAGATCTCTGGTCTGGATGCCAACAGCGACGTGGTTGTGGAGGCGGTGAACGCTTACAACGCAATCAAATGATGCAGAGTGCGGCGCAGGATAGCCTGCGCCCAAATAACAGATTGTCAGATATGCAGGCAATAATGGAACAAACCCAGGCCTTTGAAAATCGTGTGCTTGAGCGTCTGAATGCTGGCAAAACCGTACGAAGTTTCCTGATTGCCGCCGTCGAGTTGCTAACCGAGGCGGTGAATATTCTGGTACTTCAGGTGTTTCGCAAAGACGACTACGCGGTAAAATATGCTGTAGAACCGTTACTGGACGGAGACGGACCGCTGGGCGATTTATCGGTACGTCTGAAGTTGATTTATGGTCTTGGCGTGTTGAACCGACAAGAGTATGAAGATGCCGAGCTGCTGATGGCGCTGCGCGAAGAGTTAAATCATGACGGTAATGAGTACACCTTTACCGATGATGAGATCCTTGGCCCCTTCGGCGAGCTACACTGCGTCTCCGCGCTTCCCCCTGCTCCCCATTTTGATAACAGTGACCCTGAGCTGTACGCGATGCAAAAGCTGCGTTATCAACAGGTTGTCCGTTCCACAATGGTCCTTTCCCTGACTGAGCTGATTTCCCGAATCAGCTTAAAAAAAGCGTTTCAGAAGTAAGCCTGCTCACATTGGTGTATCCTTCCCTGTAAATTCCCCGTTTTCAGAGTTATTTGTCATGAAAGAAGTCGAAAAGAACGAAATTAAACGCCTGAGCGACCGCCTGGATCTGATCCGCCACCAGATGGCTGGTCTCTCACTGGTTGAGTCCGCCGAGAAGTATGCCGAGCTGGAGAAAGAGAGTGAGAAGCTTGAAGCGGAAATCGAGCGTCTGCGCGAAGTCAAAGGCCAGAAGCTGAGCAACGAAGCCCAAAAGCTGTTGAGCATGCCGCACCGTCGCGCCATCACTAAAAAAGAGCAGGCCGACATGGGCAAGCTGAAGAAAAGCGTCCGTGGCCTGGTGGTGGTTCATCCCATGACCGAGCTTGGTCGCGAAATGGGTCTGAAAGAGATGACGGGTTTTTGTAAGACCGCGTTTTGATCGTCCCCTGCCCTCTCTCCCAGGCGAGAGGGCGAAAACCATACCGCGTCGCCCCCCTCACCGCTTAAAATTGGCCCAACCAATCTCCCGGTAATCACTTTCCTGGTTCACAATTCCACTAATTCCCCTCACAAAATCATTGCCGACTCATAACAACTGGTTAACCATTTATTGTCATTCACCCTACAACACAATATTGGCAGGACCACTTTTACACAGTTTGTGACGCAGAGATGAGCGGAGACTCACCCGCTACGCAGACTGTCTGGTCCTCAGGAGACCTGCATGAGCCTCTGGCAACAAAACTACGATCCGGCTGGCAATATCTGGCTGTCGAGCCTGATCGCATCGCTTCCGATCCTGTTCTTCTTCTTTGCGCTGATTAAGCTCAAGCTGAAGGGATACCTGGCCGCGACGTACACCGTTGCCATTGCGCTGATGGTGGCACTGTTCTTCTATAAAATGCCGGTCGATCGCGCGCTGGCCTCCGTCGTCTATGGTTTCTTCTACGGCCTGTGGCCGATTGCGTGGATTATCATCGCGGCGGTCTTTGTCTACAAAATCTCGGTGAAAACCGGGCAATTCGACATTATCCGCTCATCGATACTTTCCATTACTCCGGACCAGCGTCTGCAGATGCTGATTGTCGGTTTCTCCTTCGGGGCTTTTCTGGAAGGGGCGGCCGGGTTTGGCGCACCGGTTGCCATCACCGCGGCGCTGTTAGTCGGGCTGGGGTTCAACCCGCTTTACGCTGCAGGTCTTTGTCTGATCGTTAACACCGCGCCGGTGGCGTTTGGTGCGATGGGGATCCCGATTCTGGTCGCCGGGCAGGTCACCGGTCTGGACAGCTTTGAAATTGGCCAGATGGTTGGCCGTCAGCTGCCGTTCCTGACCATCATTGTGCTGTTCTGGATCATGGCGATTATGGATGGCTGGCGCGGCGTGAAAGAGACATGGCCTGCGGTGGTCGTCGCTGGCGGCTCGTTTGCCATTGCCCAGTATCTCAGCTCGAATTTCCTCGGCCCCGAATTGCCGGACATTATCTCTTCACTGGTGTCGCTGGTCTGCCTGACGCTGTTCCTGAAACGCTGGCAGCCGGTACGCATCTTCCGTTTCGCCGATATGGGTGCTTCACACGTCGATCAAACCCTGGCACGTACCGGTTATACCGCGGGACAAATCATTCGCGCATGGTCTCCGTTCCTGTTCCTGACCGCCACGGTTACGCTCTGGAGTATTCCACCGTTTAAGGCCCTGTTCGCACCTGGCGGCGCACTGTATGAGATGGTCATTAACATCTCCGTGCCGTTCCTCGACAAGATGGTCGCCCGCATGCCGCCCGTGGTGCACGCCGCCACGCCGTATGCCGCGGTGTATAAATTTGACTGGTTCTCAGCAACCGGCACCGCAATCCTGTTTGCCGCTATCCTGTCTGTGGTGTGGTTACGCATGAAGCCAACGGCTGCAGTACAGACTTTTGCGGCTACCATTAAGGAGCTGATGCTGCCGATCTACTCCATCGGCATGGTGCTGGCGTTCGCGTTTATCTCGAACTATTCCGGCCTGTCATCGACACTGGCGCTTGCGCTGGCGCATACCGGCCACGCCTTCACGTTCTTCTCGCCGTTCCTCGGCTGGCTGGGGGTGTTCCTGACCGGTTCAGATACCTCATCTAACGCCCTGTTTGCGGCCCTGCAGGCGACGGCAGCCCAGCAGATTGGCGTGTCGGACATCCTTCTGGTGGCCGCCAATACTACCGGCGGCGTGACCGGCAAGATGATCTCACCGCAATCCATCGCCATTGCCTGTGCGGCGGTGGGACTGGTCGGTAAAGAGTCGGACCTGTTCCGCTTTACCGTGAAACACAGCCTGATATTCACCTGTATGGTCGGGGTGATCACGACCCTGCAGGCCTATGTCTTAACCTGGATGATCCCATGATAGTCATGCCCAGACGCCTGTCCGACGAGATTGCCTCTCGCGTACGGGCGCTGATTGAAGAACAACAGCTGGAAGCGGGCATGAAATTGCCCGCCGAGCGCCAGCTCGCCGCCCAACTGGGTGTATCTCGTAATTCACTGCGTGAGGCGCTGGCGACGCTGGTCAGCGAAGGGGTACTGGTAAGCCGTCGGGGCGGCGGCACCTTTGTCCGCTGGCAGCACGATGACTGGTCCGAGCAAAACATCGTGCAGCCGCTTAAAACGCTGATGGAAAACGACCCGGACTACAGCTTCGACATCATTGAAGCGCGGCACGCCATCGAAACCAGTACCGCCTGGCATGCGGCCATGCGGGCCACTGAAGCCGACAAAGAGAAGCTCAAAGCCTGCTTTGACGCCACCCAAAGCAGCGACCCGGACATCGCCTCGCAGGCGGACGTGCGGTTTCATCTGGCGATTGCCGAAGCGTCGCACAACGTCGTTCTGCTCCAGACCATGCGCGGTTTCTTCGACCTGCTGCAATCCTCCGTGAAGCAGAGCCGCCAGCGTATGTATCTGGTCCCGCCGGTATTTGCCCAACTGACCGAACAGCACGAGGCGGTACTCAACGCCATTCTGGCCGGGGATGCTGAAGCCGCGCGCAAAGCGATGATGGCGCATCTGGGGTTCGTGCACACCACCATTAAACGATTCGATGAAGATCAGGCCCGACAGGCGCGTATTACCCGTCTGCCTGGCGACAGTGATATTTCCAGGGAGAACAAAGCATGATTATTTCAGCAGCCAGTGACTATCGCGCCGCGGCGCAGCGCATTTTGCCGCCGTTCCTGTTCCACTATATCGACGGTGGGGCATATGCCGAATACACTCTGCGCCGCAACGTGGAAGACCTGTCGGAAGTGGCGCTGCGCCAGCGCGTGCTGAAAGATATGTCTGAGCTGAGCCTTGAGACAACGCTGTTTAACGAAACGCTTTCCATGCCGGTGGCCCTTGCGCCAGTCGGTTTGTGCGGCATGTACGCCCGCCGGGGTGAAGTCCAGGCGGCAGCGGCGGCGGATGCCAAAGGTATTCCGTTTACCCTCTCCACCGTCTCCGTCTGCCCGATTGAAGAAGTGGCCCCGACCCTCCAGCGTCCGATGTGGTTCCAGCTGTACGTCCTGCGCGATCGCGGCTTTATGCGCAACGCGCTGGAGCGTGCCAAAGCCGCGGGCTGTTCAACGCTGGTCTTTACCGTTGATATGCCGACGCCTGGCGCCCGTTACCGTGATGCCCACTCCGGGATGAGCGGCCCAAATGCTGCCCTGCGTCGCTACTGGCAGGCAGTAACGCACCCGCAATGGGCCTGGGATGTCGGTGTGAATGGTCGCCCGCACGATCTGGGGAATATCTCGGCCTATCTCGGTAAACCCACCGGGCTGGAAGATTACATCGGCTGGCTGGCGAATAATTTCGATCCGTCCATCTCGTGGAAAGACCTGGAGTGGATCCGCGAATTCTGGGACGGCCCGATGGTGATCAAAGGGATCCTCGACCCGGAAGATGCCCGCGATGCCGTGCGCTTTGGCGCTGACGGTATTGTGGTCTCTAACCACGGCGGACGTCAGCTTGACGGGGTACTCTCTTCCGCACGCGCACTGCCGGCGATTGCCGATGCGGTGAAAGGTGATATCGCTATCCTCGCCGACAGCGGTATCCGCAACGGGCTTGACGTGGTGCGTATGATTGCCCTTGGCGCAGACAGCGTATTGCTCGGACGCGCATATCTTTATGCACTGGCTACGGCTGGTCAGGCAGGGGTGGCGAATCTGCTCAACCTGATCGAAAAAGAGATGAAAGTGGCGATGACGTTGACCGGCGCAAAAACGATTCGCGAAATCAGCAAGGATTCCCTGGTGCAGGAGTTGGGTAAATTACCCGCCGCACTGGCACCGCTTGCCCAGGGTGACGCAGCCTGACACCCGTCTGATTCCCCTTCCCCTCTCCTCGCGTCCGAACTCCCCTCGGGCGCTTTTTTTTGTCAAAAACAACATCTGAGTAACATATTGGATAAGAAAATTTGACATACCTGTGCCGCACGCAATTGTATAGACAAGCAAATACAAGAACACAAAAACACCATCACATCAGAGGGGAGCGTATGAGATATTCAGGTCAGGTGGATATTCAGCAGGTGATCGACGACAGTCCCTTTTCCGGGTTTCACTGGGTGCTCATCGTGCTGGGCTTTTTGGTGCTGGCGATCGATGGTTTCGATACCGCAGCAATGGGCTACATTGCGCCCACGCTGTCGGCGGAATGGGGCATACACAAACAGGATCTGGGACCGGTACTGAGCGCAGCACTGCTCGGGCTGTCGCTGGGAGCGCTGGTCGCAGGCCCGGTATCGGACCGGATAGGCCGCAAGCGCGTATTGGTCTTTTCTTGTCTGTTCTTCGGCCTTTCAAGCCTGGGGACGGCCTGGGCACAAAGCCTTAACACCCTGACGCTATGGCGGTTTCTGACGGGCCTGGGGCTGGGTGCCGCCATGCCGAACGCCATCACCCTCATCTCAGAGTTTGCCCCTCAGCGCTGTCGCGCCATGGCGATTAATACCATGTACTGCGGCTTCCCGCTGGGCGCGGCCGGCGGTGGGGCGATATCGTCCTGGCTTATCCCGCATCATGGCTGGCGAAGCGTACTGCTGACCGGCGCGATAGCACCGCTGATATTAACGCTGCTGCTGATGCTGTTTTTACCGGAATCGGTAAAGTACCTGGTGCAGCGCGGGAAAGACATGATGCAGATCCGCCGTATCGCCAGCCGTTTCGCCCGCACGACCCTCGATGGCGTCACCGGTTTCTTCCTCGCAGAGGATCGGGTCGCCGCCAAAAAAGGGAGCGTAGCACAGCTGTTTTCACAGCCCTGGCTGCCCGGCACCCTGATGCTATGGGTAACCTATTTTATGGGGCTGGTGATTTATTACGTCCTGCTTAGCTGGATGCCGACACTGATGCTGGGGATGGGCTATCCCCTCGCGGAATCCGCATGGCTCACCTCGCTGTTCACCTTCGGCGGTACCGCAGGCATCCTTCTCGCGGGCTGGATGATGGATCGCTGGGAGGCACACAAAGTGGTCGCAGGTGGCTTTGTCCTGACCATGCTGCTCATTCTGGCGCTCGGCATTGAACATAACCATATCGCCCTGTTTGGCGGCTTGATTTTCCTGATGGGGATCGCGATGAACGGCGCGCAATCGGGAATGCAGACGCTGGCAGCCACCTTTTATCCTACCGAGTGTCGCGCAACGGGCATTGCCTGGATGCAGGGCATTGGCCGCTTTGGTGGCGTGGCGGGCACCATGACCAGCGCGCAGCTTCTCTCCATGCAGTGGCAGGCAGACAGTATTTTGATGATCCTTAGCCTGCCCGCTCTGCTGGCGGCCGCGGCAACCTTCTACAAAATGCTGCGTTGCCGCTCGCAGGATCTCGGCGTCGCATAAGCGGCCCGGTTTCTGCTATTCTGCCCCCGCAATTAAGGGGGCAGCATGCTTAACATCGTTTTATTCGAACCAGAAATTCCGCCGAATACCGGCAATATTATCCGCCTGTGCGCCAACACCGGTTTTCGCCTGCATATCATCGAGCCGATGGGTTTTACGTGGGACGACAAACGTCTGCGCCGCGCGGGGCTGGATTATCATGAATTTACGGCCGTGGTTCGCCATCATGATTACGCCGCGTTTCTGGAAAGCGAAAACCCACAGCGCATGTTCGCCCTGACCACCAAAGGTACGCCGGCACATAGCGCCGTGCGCTATCAGGACGGTGATTATCTGATGTTTGGCCCGGAAACGCGCGGCCTGCCGGCCACCATTCTTGATGCCCTGCCCGCTGAGCAGAAGATTCGTATTCCGATGATGCCGGACAGCCGCAGCATGAATCTGTCAAATGCGGTGTCGGTGGTGGTGTATGAAGCATGGCGCCAGCTGGGATACCCGGGCGCCATTCTCAGAAGTTAAATACCGTCACCATACTCAAACGTATGGTGAATACCGTTGAAGTGCTGATCCATATCCATCGACGGTTTGTCGCTGTCTGGCTTACCGACAATACGTGCCGGTACGCCAGCGGCAGTCGTGTGCGGCGGAACAGGCTGCAGAACAACCGAACCGGCGCCAATCTTCGCACCACGACCCACTTCGATGTTGCCGAGGATCTTGGCGCCCGCGCCAATCATCACCCCTTCACGGATTTTCGGATGGCGATCGCCGCTGGTTTTACCGGTACCGCCTAACGTGACCGACTGCAGAATCGAAACGTCATCTTCAATCACCGCGGTTTCACCGACGACAATGCCGGTGGCGTGGTCAAGCATGATCCCTCGGCCAATTTTCGCGGCCGGGTGAATATCCACCTGGAAGGTCACGGAAACCTGGTTTTGCAGGAAGATAGCCAGCGCGCGGCGGCCTTCATTCCACAGCCAGTGGCCGATGCGATACGCCTGCAAGGCATGAAAACCCTTCAGATACAGCAACGGCGTAGAGTATTTGTCCACCGCCGGGTCACGCGTGCGCACGGCCTGGATATCACAGGCGGCAGAAGCGATCATTTCAGGGTCAGCGGCATAGGCCTCTTCCACCACTTCACGAATGGCGATAGCGGGCATAATCGAGGAAGCCAGTTTATTGGCGAGCATATAGCTCAGGGCGCTGCCGAGGTTTTCGTGCTTGAGTAGCGTCGCATGATAGAAACTGGCCAGCATTGGCTCGCAGTCAGCCAAAGCCCGGGCTTCAGCTTTAATATTGTTCCAGACGATATCCAGTTCTTCACACGGCATTGCTTACTCCAGACGACATGTTAATGACCGGCCAGTTCTGTGCTGGCCGGGTCATAGTGCTAACAAGAATCCCTGCGACTAGTTACTGCTGCGCTCATCCTTGCGCGAACGACCTAATAAGGTCAATGCTGCCTCGCGCGCATTTTTTCCGCAATACAATACCTGATAAATTTCCTCGGTTATTGGCATTTCGACACCAAAACGGTGCGCCAATTCGCGAACTTCTTTGGTATTGCGATAGCCTTCAACCACCTGACCAATCTTCTCCTGCGCGCCTTTCACATCCATGCCCTCACCGAGCATCATGCCAAAGCGGCGGTTACGGGACTGGTTGTCGGTACAGGTCAGCACCAGATCGCCCAGGCCCGCCATGCCCATGAAGGTGGTCGGATCGGCACCCAGTGCTGCGCCAAGGCGGGACATCTCGGTTAAGCCGCGCGTAATCAGTGCGGTACGTGCGTTGGCACCAAAGCCAATCCCGTCGGACATTCCGGCACCGATCGCAATCACGTTCTTCACCGCACCGCCCAGCTGTACGCCGATAAAATCGGGGTTGCTGTAAACGCGGAAGCTTTTACCGCAGTGCAGCAGATGCTGAAGATCGTCGGAGAAGGCCTGATCGGTTGATGCCAGCGAGATCGCCGTCGGCAGGCCAGCGGCCAGCTCTTTAGCAAACGTCGGCCCCGAGATAACCGCCAGCGGGATGTCATCACCCAGCGCTTCGCGGGCGACATCCTGCAACAGGCGTCCGGTTTCGGCTTCCAGCCCTTTGGTGGCCCATACAATGCGCGCATCAGGGCGCATCAGCGGCTTGATCTGACGCAGCACTTCGCCAAACACATGGCTCGGCACCACAATCAGAATGTTGCGGCTGGCCGCCAGCGCGGTCGCAAGGTCACTTTCAAGGTGCAGGGAGTCTGGGAACGGAACGTCCGGGAGGAACGCCACGTTGCAACGGTCGCGTTGCAGCGTCGCGATATGTTTTGGGTCGTGGCCCCAGAGAACCACTTCGTGACCATTTCTTGCCAGCGTGATGGCAAGAGCGGTGCCGTATGAGCCGGCACCGATCACAGTCATTGACGCATTAAGAGTGCTCATCAGGCATCCTGATGTTGTTCAGTACCTTCGCCAGCTTGCTGCTGCAGATAGTTCATGAACAGCGCATCAAAGTTAACTGGCGCAAGGTTCAGTTGCGGGAATGTACCGCGAGAAACCAGGCTGGTGATGCATTCGCGAGCATACGGGAACAGAATGTTCGGGCAGTATGCACCCAGGCAGTGCGCCATCTGGTTGCCTTCGATGCCGCCGATGGAGAAGATGCCGCCCTGCTGAACTTCACACAGGAATGCAGTCTCTTCGCCCAGAGAGGCAGTAACAGTCACACGCAGTACGACTTCATACACGTCATCCGCCAGTTGGGTAGATGCGGTATCAAGATCAAGTTTAACCTCTGGCTGCCAATCTTTCTGGAAAACGTGTGGCGCATTTGGCGCTTCGAAAGAGACATCCTTGGTGTAGATACGCTGGATCTGGAAAGTCATTTCGGTGTTGTTTTGTTCTGACATGGAAAAACCCTTTTTAATTGTCCTAAAGTCTCTTAGCTCAGCAGCGGATCGAGTCCACCACGGGCATCGAGCGCATACAAGTCATCACAGCCGCCAATGTGCTGCGCATCAATAAAAATCTGCGGAACCGTCGTACGACCACTACGTTGGATCATCTCTTCGCGTTTAATCGCGTCACCGTCAATCGGCAGTTCTTTGAACGCTACGCCTTTGCTGTTCAGAAGCGCTTTTGCACGGTGGCAGAACGGGCACGTTGCTTTGGTGTAGATCTCGATATTGGCCATTACTGAACTCCTTATTTACCGCGAACCAAAGGAAGATTTTCCCCGCTCCAGCCGGAAATACCTTCTTTCAGAACCGTTACGTTTTCGAAGCCTGCTTTATGCAGCGCGCTGGCAGATTCCTGCGCCTGCATACCGGTCGCGTCAACAACGATAATCGGCTGGGCTTTATGTTTCTCAAGCTCGCCAACGTTGTTCGCTTTGATTTCAGCAGGTAACAGGTTGATAGCACCAGCAATGTGACCTTTACGGAAATCGTCACGCTGACGCAGATCGACCACGACGGCATCTTCTTTGTTAATCAGACGCGTCGCTTCACCACGGGTGATAACCTTAATCTTAGACGTCAGGCCTTTAAATGTGGTGAACAGCACAGCAGCCAGCAGGCCAATCCACGCGATGCTCAGAACCGGATGGCGGCTAACGAATTGCATAATTTCTTGCATGGAGGGTAACTACTCCGACTTAGTGATTAAAAAAACCAGGACAGGAGTATACCTGTGCGTTGTGGCAAATACAGCCAGCGACCATAACCTAATCCATTTTCTGAGGCCTGCCACCTAAAAAATTGCCTCAAAAGCGTCCGCTAAGCACCTTGCCCCTGCGCTTTCTTTGATCTTCTGCGGCTATTTGATCGATTCAGCTGTAGTAAAATTACGCAAATTTTGACTCTTGAGCATGAGGTTGTCGCAATGTCGGTTTCTAAAAAACCTATGGTACTGGTGATTCTGGATGGCTATGGCTACCGTGAAGATCAACAGGATAACGCCATTTTCAACGCCAAAACGCCGGTGATGGACGCGCTGTGGGCAAAACGTCCCCACACCCTGATTGATGCGTCCGGGCTGGAAGTGGGTCTGCCAGATCGTCAGATGGGCAACTCCGAAGTTGGCCACGTAAACCTGGGTGCAGGTCGTATCGTGTATCAGGACCTGACGCGTCTGGACGTTGAAATCAAAGAACGTACCTTCTTCAACAACCCAGTACTTTGCGGCGCGGTGGACAGAGCCGTGGCGGCCGGTAAAGCAGTTCATATCATGGGTCTGCTCTCCGCCGGTGGCGTACACAGCCACGAAGATCACATCATGGCGATGGTTGAACTGGCGGCTGAGCGCGGCGCAGAAACAATCTATCTGCACGCTTTCCTGGACGGTCGTGATACGCCACCACGCAGCGCAAAAGGTTCACTGGCCTCCTTCGAAAACAAATTCGCCGCGCTTGGCAAAGGACGTGTGGCCTCTATCATCGGGCGCTACTACGCAATGGACCGCGACAACCGTTGGGATCGCGTTGAACAGGCCTATGACCTGATGACGCTGGCAAAAGGTGAATTCCAGTTCGCGACCGCGGTGGAAGGTCTGGAAGCCGCTTACGCGCGTGATGAAAACGATGAATTCGTGAAAGCAACCGTCATTCGTGCTGAAGGCCAGGCTGATGCCGCCATGGAAGACGGCGATGCGCTGATCTTCATGAACTTCCGTGCTGACCGCGCGCGTGAAATCACCCGTGCGTTCGTGAACAGTGATTTCGACGGTTTCACCCGTAAGAAAGTGGTGAAGATCGACTTTATTCAGCTGACCGAATACGCCGCTGACATCAATGCGCCATGCGCTTATCCACCCGCATCACTGGCCAATACCTTCGGTGAGTGGATGGCGAAGAACGACAATACACAGCTGCGTATCTCCGAAACCGAGAAATATGCCCACGTCACCTTCTTCTTTAACGGCGGTGTTGAAGAGCCGTTCAAAGGCGAAGATCGCATTCTGATTAACTCACCCAAAGTGGCTACCTACGATCTGCAGCCAGAAATGAGCTCTGCCGAGCTGACTGAAAAACTGGTTGCGGCAATCGAAAGCGGCAAATACGACACCATCATCTGTAACTACCCGAACGGCGACATGGTGGGTCATACCGGCGTGATGGAAGCCGCCGTAAAAGCGGTTGAAGCACTTGATCACTGTGTTGAGCAGGTCGCGAAAGCGGTTGAATCCGTTGGTGGCCAGCTGCTGATCACCGCTGACCACGGTAACGCAGAACAGATGCGCGACCCGGCAACCGGCCAGGCGCACACCGCTCACACCAACCTGCCTGTTCCGCTGATTTATGTGGGTGATAAATCACTGAAAGCAGTGGAAGGCGGCAAGCTTTCCGACATCGCGCCAACCATGTTGTCGCTGATGGGCATGGAGATCCCTGAAGAGATGACTGGTAAGCCGCTGTTCATCGTGGAATAATCGCTCCCCATGAGGGGAAAGGCGATTTTTTCAATCACATGGGTCGTGAAGCCGCTTAGGTTATCAGTCAGACCTCTGCTTTGCGCCAGCGCACTCAGCGCTGGCGTATTGCTGTGCGCCGCATCCGCCCACGCGGATGACCGTGACCAGCTGAAATCCATACAGGCCGATATCGCCGCGAAAGAGCGTGCGGTACGCCAGCAACAGCAGCAACGCTCTGCTCTGCTCGCTCAGCTTAAGCAGCAGGAAGAAGCCATCTCCGCTGCCGCACGTAAATTACGTGAAACGCAAAACACCCTCGCCCAGTTGAATAAACAGATCGACGAAATGAACGCGTCGATTGCCAAACTGGAACGCCAGCGTGATGCCCAGGAACGCAACCTTGCCGCACAGCTTGATGCTGCTTTTCGCCAGGGTGAGCATACGGGCCTTCAGTTGATCCTCAGCGGTGAAGAGAGCCAGCGCGGTCAGCGTCTGCAGGCCTACTTTGGTTATCTGAACCAGGCGCGTCAGGAGACTATCGCGCAGCTGAAACAGACGCGCGAAGAGGTCACCACGCAAAAAGCCGAGCTCGAAGAGAAGCAGAGCCAGCAACAGACGCTGCTCTACGAACAGCAGGCGCAACAAGCGAAGCTCGAGCAGGCCCGCAACGAGCGCAAGAAAACCCTTTCCAGTCTCGAGTCCTCTATTCAGCAAGGCCAAAGCCAGCTGAGCGAAATGCGCGCCAACGAATCGAAACTGCGTAACAGCATCGCCCGCGCGGAAGCGGCGGCGAAAGCGCGCGCCGAAAAAGAGGCCCGCGAAGCGCAGGCCGTACGCGACAAGCAGCAGGAAGCCTCACGCAAAGGTACGACCTACAAGCCAAGCGAAAGCGAACGCTCCCTGATGTCACGTACCGGCGGTTTAGGCTCCCCTCGTGGTCAGGCTTACTGGCCCGTGCGCGGTACAATTCTGCATCGCTATGGCGAACAGCTGCAGGGTGAACTACGTTGGAAAGGGATAGTTATCGGTGCGTCTGAAGGTAGCGAAGTAAAAGCCATCGCCGATGGCCGTGTGATTCTGGCCGACTGGCTGCAAGGTTACGGGCTTGTGGTAGTGGTGGAACACGGTAAAGGCGATATGAGCCTTTACGGCTACAACCAGAGCGCACTGGTCAGCGTTGGTACTCAAGTGCGCGCCGGCCAACCCATCGCCCTCGTGGGCAGCAGTGGCGGTCAGGGCCGCCCGTCACTCTATTTCGAAATTCGTCGCCAGGGTCAGGCGGTCAATCCACAGCCGTGGTTGGGAAGATAAGTTTTGCTTCAATTTCGTCGAATTGTTCTCTCCTTCGCCAGTGCACTGGCGCTGGCAGCACCGGTCTACGCTGGCAAACTCGCGATAGTGATTGATGACTTCGGTTATCGTCCGCACACCGAGAATCAGGTGCTGGCGATGCCGGCCGCCATCTCTGTTGCCGTCCTCCCGAATGCGCCGCACGCGCGTGAAATGGCGATCAAAGCGCATAACAGCGGCCATCAGGTTCTCATCCATCTGCCGATGGCACCGCTCAGCAAGCAGCCGCTGGAAAAAGATACTTTGCGCCCTGATATGAGCAGCGATGAGATCGATCGCATCATTCGCGATGCTTACAATAAAGTGCCGTACGCCGTCGGGCTGAACAACCACATGGGTAGCGCGATGACCTCCAGCCTGTACGGGATGCTCAAAGTGATGCAGTCGCTGGAGCGCTATAACCTCTATTTCCTCGACAGCATGACCATCGGCAACAGCCAGGCGATGCGTGCCGCGCAGGGTACAGGCGTGAAGGTAATAAAGCGCAAGGTGTTCCTCGATGACACCCAGAACGACGCGGATATCCGCGGGCAGTTCAATCGCGCCGTACAGCTAGCACGACGCAATGGCTCGGCTATTGCTATCGGCCACCCGCATCCGTCTACCGTTCGCGTTCTGCAGCAGATGCTGCCGACATTGCCGTCTGATATTACGCTGGTTCGTCCTGGCGATCTGCTGAATGAGCCACAGGTTGATACGTCGCGTCCTGGCAATGCACAGCCACCGGTAACGCAGCCGCGCAATCCATTCAGGGGTGTGACGCTGTGTAAAACGAAACGCCCGCCGGAACCCGTCTACGCGACGCGGTTCTTTGCCGTGCTTAGTGAGAGCGTGAGCCAGAGTACACTGGTGCAATATTTCCAGCACCAGTGGCAGGGCTGGAATATTACCCGGCAACAGACTGTGAGAGGCGATTAAGGTAGAACGATGCTGCAACGACACAAAATACTGCTCCTCGATACCGGCAAAGAGTGGGGTGGTGGCACCAACAGCATGCTCGAACTTCTGAAGCGGATTGACCGCGAGAAGTTCGATATCACCTGCTGTTTTTACAGTGATTACAGCCGTGCCGAAGGGCAAACAATCGGCCAGGTGCTGGACAGTATCGGCATTCCCTTAATTGTGATCCCTCAGCCACGGCAGCCCGTATGGGCGAAACTTGCGAAAGAGCTGGGCCGCAGTCTCCTTTTCTTCTCGCGCCGGGGGCGTAAGGCCTTTACGCGCCATATCGACACGCTCTGGCGTATTCGGCCCAATGTTCGCAGAATTGCAACGCTGCTCAGTGAAGGCGGATTCGATACGCTGTATATGAACAATCAGCCTGGCTCAAATGAAGAAGGGTATTTAGCCGGTGCAAAACAGCATGTGCGGTTAATTCAGCACTGCCGCATCGAACCTGTCATGACGCCGCCGCTGGTCAGGCTGGTTAATGACCATGCCACAAAAATCATTGCGGTCTCCCACGGCGTTGAGCGTGTTTTACTTCAGAATGGGGTTCGCCCTGAGCTCTGCACAACCGTAAACAATGCAATCGACATCCACCAGCCCCTGCCAGACCGAAGTGCAATGCGCCAGCGGCTGAACATTGATGACGATACTTTCGTTTTCGGTAGCGTGGGGTCACTGATCCCCCGCAAAGCAAACCATCATACTCTGGAGGCGCTGGCGCAGTTCAGTCAGAAGAACCCTGACGCAAAATGGAAGATGGTGTTAGTCGGTGAAGGTGGCGAACGCGACGCATTAATTGCTCAGGCCACCGCATTGGGTATTGAGAAGCAGGTCATCTTCACGGGGTTCAAGAATACCCCCTTTGATTACCTTGCGACATTTGACGCTTTTATTTTAGCCTCACAGAGCGAAGGATTACCTCGCGTCGTGCTGGAAGCCATGTTGCTTAATATCCCTGTCATTGGCTCGCAGGTGACCGGGACAGCGGAATTAATTGACCCAGGGTCGACGGGACTCTTGTTCCCCTGGGGCGACGTTTTACAGCTTGCCGCGCATCTTGAAAGCATCTGGAAAGATGCCGATCTGCGCGCACGCCTGGCTTTGGCTGCCCGTCAGAATGTCTGTGGAACCTATGCCATTGAACAGTATGTTAGCGGCGTCGAAGCGGTACTTGGCGCAAAATAATCACACGAGATGAACATGTTTAAATTCCTTAACGCTCGCTATCGTCATATTACCGGACGACATAACATTCCGTACCGTTCCCTGCCGGTAACGGGCAATCTTGTTGCCGTTGACTCCATCGTCATTCCTTGCACCGGCGCTGATTTTGTTGAAGAGGCGTTACTGTCGGCAACTTTTGCTGAGCGTTATGCCACCGGCGTCAGCGAGATCGTGATTGTCAGCGATCAGCCAGAATCTGCTTTCGGGGTGCTTCCCCCTAAAACTCGCGTAGTGACACTCACGCTTCCTAAACGAGAAGAGAGTTACCGCTACAAGCAGATCTATCTTAGCCGTCTGGTGAAGCTCAATGCGCCGCTACAGGCCCGGGGTGAAGGCGTTTTGATGATCGACTCCGATCTCAATCTGCTCAAAATGCCTGAGATCAACATGGCCGATATGCACATCTACTCCAGCTTCCGTCAGGGTAAGATGATCGCCAAACTCGATGGCGCTCCCGCGGAGAAAGTGCCCGCCTATTACAAAGAGACGGTGCGCCCTTATCTTGTCGATCACGTTAACGGCGCTTTCCTCGCAGCAACCCAAAAGACGTGGCGACGCATTTGCCCGCTGTGGTTGACTCTGTTCCAGGATACCTGGGAGCTAATGGAAGATAATCAGCCCCCAACCGATCAGCTTCCGCTCGCCGCACTTCTGGATATGCTGGATGTGAAAACGGTCAATCTGGGTGACTGGATGAACTGGCCGGTCTCTAAGAAAATTGGCGGACAAGAGGCTGTGGTACCGAAAGAGGTCATTGGCGCACACGGCGGTTTCCCGCTGTCCGAATGGCAGAAGTATCTTGAGTCACCAGACAATAAGCTGCAGTTCAAAGGTCAGGATTACACGCGAAAGGTGCGTTACCTGACAGACGAAGAGAAGAAGAACCAGTAAAAAAGGGGCCTGAGGCCCCTTTTTTTATGACTAATCCCAGCTCAGGATAACCTTCCCGGACTGGCCAGAGCGCATCGCGTCAAAGCCTTCCTGGAACTCATCGATGGAGAAGCGATGGGTGATAATCGGAGACAGGTCCAGACCAGACTGGATCAGTGCCGCCATCTTGTACCAGGTTTCGAACATCTCGCGGCCGTAGATACCTTTGATGAACAGCCCCTTGAAGATAACCTTGTTCCAGTCGATAGACATATCAGACGGTGGAATGCCCAGCATCGCAATACGTCCGCCGTGATTCATGGTGTCCAGCATGGTGCGAAACGCCGGTGGTGCGCCGGACATCTCAAGACCCACGTCAAAACCTTCGGTCATGCCCAGCTCTTCCATCACGTCGCTCAGGCTCTCTTTAGAGACATCCACCGCGCGGGTCACACCCATTTTGCGCGCCAGCGACAGGCGATACTCGTTCACATCGGTAATCACCACATTGCGGGCACCAACGTGCTTCGCCACCGCGGCCGCCATAATCCCGATGGGACCCGCGCCGGAAACCAGTACATCTTCACCGACCAGGTCGAAAGAGAGTGCCGTGTGTACCGCGTTGCCGAAGGGATCAAAGATAGAGGCCAGATCGTCAGAAATGTTGTCCGGGATTTTGAACGCGTTAAACGCCGGGATCACCAGGTATTCTGCGAAGCAGCCCGGACGGTTCACGCCCACGCCGATTGTGTTGCGGCACAGGTGCGTGCGTCCACCGCGGCAGTTACGGCAGTGACCACAGGTAATATGACCTTCACCCGAGACGCGGTCGCCAATGTTGAAGCCTTTTACTTCCTGACCCATGCCCACCACTTCGCCGACATATTCGTGGCCCACGACCATCGGTACCGGAATGGTTTTCTGCGACCACTGGTCCCAGTTGTAGATATGAACGTCAGTGCCGCAAATGGCGGTTTTACGAATTTTGATCAGCAGATCGTTATGACCGACTTCCGGCTCCGGCACGTCGGTCATCCAAATCCCTTCTTCCGCTTTCAGTTTGGATAACGCTTTCATCACACGTCCTCAGGCAATTACGCCCAGCTGTTTGCCGATGCGGGTAAAGGCTTCCACCGCACGTTCAATTTGTTCAGGCGAATGCGCCGCAGACATCTGGGTGCGGATACGCGCCTGGCCTTTTGGTACCACCGGGAAGAAGAACCCGGTAACGTAAATTCCTTCTTTCTGCAGCTCGCGGGCAAAATTCTGCGCCACAACCGCATCGCCCAGCATCACCGGGATAATGGCGTGATCGGCACCGGCGAGCGTAAACCCTGCGGCACCCATTTTTTCACGGAACAGGCGGGCGTTTGACCACAGACGGTCGCGCAGCTCAGCGCCAGACTCCACCATTTCCAGGACTTTAATGGATGCGGCAACGATCGCCGGCGCCAGCGAGTTGGAGAACAGGTATGGACGGGAACGCTGGCGCAGCCACTCAACCACCTCTTTACGCGCAGCAGTATAACCCCCTGACGCGCCGCCGAGCGCTTTACCCAGCGTACCGGTGATAATGTCCACGCGACCCATTACGTCACAGTATTCGTGAGATCCACGGCCGTTCTCACCAACAAAACCGACGGCGTGTGAATCATCAACCATCACCAGCGCATCGTATTTGTCTGCCAGGTCGCACACGCCCTTCAGGTTGGCAATCACGCCATCCATAGAGAACACGCCGTCGGTGGCGATCAGCACATGGCGGGCACCTGCTTCACGTGCTTCTTTCAGGCGCGCTTCCAGTTCAACCATGTCGTTGTTGGCGTAGCGGAAGCGCTTCGCTTTACACAGGCGCACACCGTCAATGATAGAAGCGTGGTTCAGGGCGTCGGAGATAATCGCATCTTCTGCGCCGAGCAGCGTCTCAAACAGACCACCGTTGGCGTCGAAGCACGAGGAGTACAGGATCGCATCTTCCATCCCCAGGAAGTCCGCCAGCTTTTTCTCAAGCTGCTTATGGCTGTCCTGCGTACCGCAGATAAAGCGTACGGAGGCCATACCGAAACCGTGGGTGTCCATGCCTTGTTTTGCCGCGGCAATCAGCTCAGGGTGATTCGCAAGACCTAAGTAGTTGTTCGCACAAAAGTTGATCACATGGCTGCCATCGGCAACGGTGATGTCCGCCTGCTGAGCAGACGTGATAATACGCTCTTCTTTGAACAACCCTTCCGCACGTGCGGTGTCGAGGTCGCTGTTTAACTGTTTGTAAAAATCACCACGCATTGCAATTCTCCAGACTCGGCAAATTTTGGCACATATTACCCAACCCTGGCCGCCATGACGAGATGACACATTATCTCTTCTCGTTTTTGCAGCATAAATCACGTGTACCCTTGCGCTATGTCGGTGAATGGCTGAAGGGCAGCCATACTAATGATATGATAAGAACATTAGCGTCCGGGATTGTCCCCGGACTCCACACTTCAAAGGTTACAGTTATGATCATCGTTACCGGCGGCGCGGGCTTTATCGGCAGCAACATTGTTAAGGCCCTCAATGACAAAGGCATCACCGACATTCTGGTGGTGGACAACCTGAAAGACGGCACCAAGTTTGTAAACCTGGTGGATCTGAACATCGCTGACTATATGGATAAAGAAGACTTCCTTATCCAGATTATGGCAGGTGAAGAGTTCGGCGAGATCGAAGCCATCTTCCACGAAGGTGCATGCTCTTCCACCACCGAGTGGGACGGCAAGTACATGATGGACAATAACTATCAGTACTCCAAAGAGATCCTGCATTACTGCCTGGAGCGTGAAATTCCGTTCCTGTACGCCTCTTCTGCAGCAACCTACGGTGGCCGTACGTCAGACTTTATCGAATCCCGCGAATATGAGCAGCCGCTGAACGTCTATGGCTACTCCAAATTCCTGTTCGACGAATACGTGCGTCAGGTTCTGCCTGAAGCCAATTCCCAGATTGTGGGTTTCCGTTACTTCAACGTGTACGGACCGCGCGAAGGCCACAAAGGGAGCATGGCGAGCGTCGCGTTCCACCTGAACACGCAGCTGAACAATGGCGAAAGCCCGAAACTGTTTGAAGGCAGTGACGGCTTCAAGCGTGACTTCGTCTACGTAGGCGACGTGGCGGCAGTGAACCTGTGGTTCTGGGAAAACGGCGTCTCCGGTATCTTTAACCTGGGGACAGGCCGTGCGGAATCCTTCCAGGCCGTGGCGGACGCCACCCTGGCGTACCACAAAAAAGGCAGCATTGAATACATTCCGTTCCCGGACAAACTGAAAGGTCGTTACCAGGCCTTTACGCAGGCGGATTTGACCAACCTGCGTGCGGCGGGTTACGACAAACCGTTCAAGACCGTTGCCGAAGGCGTAACGGAATATATGGCCTGGCTGAACCGCGACGCGTAAGTATGAAAATTCTGGTGATCGGCCCGTCATGGGTGGGCGACATGATGATGTCGCAAAGTCTCTATCGCACGCTCAAGGCGCGTTATCCCCAGGCGATAATTGATGTGATGGCACCTGCCTGGTGCCGTCCGTTGTTATCGCGTATGCCGGAAGTTAACGAGGCGATCCCAATGCCGCTCGGCCACGGCGCGCTGGAAATTGGTGAACGTCGCAAGCTCGGCCATAGCCTTCGCGAAAAGCGCTATGACCGCGCCTATGTCCTGCCTAACTCCTTTAAATCCGCCCTGGTACCCTTCTTTGCGGGCGTCCCCCATCGCACCGGCTGGCGTGGAGAAATGCGCTACGGTCTGCTGAACGACGCGCGCGTGCTCGATAAAGACGCCTGGCCACTCATGGTCGAGCGCTACGTCGCGCTGGCCTATGACAAAGGCGTGATGCGCAGCGCAAAAGATCTGCCGCAACCGCTGCTCTGGCCCCAGCTCCAGGTCAACGACGGTGAGAAATCCCACACCTGCAACGCGTTTGGAATTTCATCAGAACGCCCTATGATCGGTTTCTGCCCGGGAGCAGAGTTCGGCCCGGCAAAACGCTGGCCGCATTATCATTACGCTGAGCTGGCAAAACAGCTGATCGATGAAGGTAATCAGGTCGTGTTGTTTGGCTCGGCGAAAGACCACGAGGCGGGTAACGAAATTCTGGCTTCGCTGAATACAGAACAGCAGGCATGGTGCCGTAATCTGGCAGGGGAAACCCAGCTGGAACAGGCGGTAGTTTTACTTGCCGCCTGTAAAGCCGTCGTCACCAACGACTCAGGCCTGATGCACGTCGCCGCTGCGCTCAACCGGCCGCTGGTTGCTCTGTATGGCCCCAGCAGCCCTGACTTTACGCCACCGCTTTCTCATAAAGCGCGCGTCATACGTCTGATCAGCGGTTATCACAAGGTGCGAAAAGGCGATGCGGCTGAAGGCTATCACCAGAGCCTGATCGACATCACGCCCGAGCGTGTCCTTGAAGAGCTCAACGAGCTGCTGTTGAGTGAAGAAGGATAACGGATGCGGGTATTGATCGTTAAAACCTCTTCCATGGGCGATGTGCTGCATACTCTGCCGTCGCTCACCGACGCCATGCAGGCCATTCCCGACATTCGTTTTGACTGGGTGGTGGAGGAGGGCTTCGTACAGATCCCCACCTGGCATGAAGCAGTAGACCGCGTGATCCCGGTTGCTATCCGCCGCTGGCGTAAAGCGTGGTTCTCGGCACCGATTAAGGCTGAACGTCAAGCCTTCCGTGATGCGGTGCAAGCGCAGCGTTACGATGCCATTATTGACGCACAGGGTCTGGTCAAAAGCGCCGCGCTGGTCACGCGTCTGGCGCACGGCGTTAAGCACGGTATGGACTGGCAAACCGCCCGCGAGCCGCTGGCGAGCCTGTTCTATAATCGCCGCCACCATATCGCGAAACAGCAGCACGCCGTGGAGCGCACCCGTGAGCTGTTTGCGAAAAGCCTCGGCTATGCAAAACCGGACACGCAGGGTGATTACGCTATTGCGCAGCATTTTTTGCGCGATGCGAAGACGCACACACCGCCCTATCTGGTCTTTCTGCATGCCACAACGCGCGATGATAAGCACTGGCCGGAATCACACTGGCGAAGACTCATTGAGCTAATGCAACCGACCGGCATCCATATTAAACTCCCGTGGGGCGCAGAACACGAAAGGCAACGCGCAGAGCGTTTGGCCGCGGGTTTTTCAAATGTGGAAGTGTTACCTAAACTCACGCTGGCTCAGGTTGCCGCGCAACTGGCAGGCGCCAGCGCCGTCGTATCCGTGGATACCGGATTAAGCCATTTAACCGCAGCGCTGGACCGCCCCAATATCACCCTTTTCGGTCCGACCGACCCGGGACTGATTGGGGGGTACGGTAAAAACCAGCATCAAATGGTCAGTCCGACGCAGCAGATGAGAGACATTACCGCAGATGCGATTTTTTCGTTTTTACAGGGCAGCCATCGGCTTTCTAACAGGGATATTTAACCCATGAGTTATGTATTTCTGCTGATTTTACTTTTTCCGGTGAAACTCATCCGGAAGCTGTTTCGCAAAGACACGGGCAGAAACCTTGTCATTCAGACAGCCAAAATCGGTGACTTTATCAATGCAACGCCTCTACTGGCGTATCTGCAAAAAAGCGATGTGCTGATCAGCCGCAGCGTTAACGCGTTGGCTCAGCATGACGACAGTATCGAAGAGATCTTTTTTGTGGAGCAGCAAAAGCGCAACCTGTGGCGTAAGCTCTGCTTCGCCTGCCGGATCATGAATCGCTACGACAATGTCTATCTGCTGCAGCCCAACAGTGTGAATCTCTTTTTCGCCTCAGCCTGTAATGCAAAAAACAAACAATTTTTAAGCACTTATACGCGCAGGTGGTATCACGGAATTTTTTATGCCACGGCTGATGGTACCGTTGGGCATGGCAAAAAGACGCTGTCCGTCACTAACTATCTCAAGCTCGCCGATCGCGCGCTCACCTGGCAGGACTCCCCCAAACACGCCACAAAGCCCCTGTTCAAGCCTGCGGTTTACCCGCAAATTCTCGATAAACCCGGGGTTATCCGAATTGGTATCAGCATTTCTGCCGGTAACAAAGCAAAGACGGTTCCCCCGGCAATCTGGAAACGTATTGTCGATCATCTTGCCGACCTGCCCTGCGAGTTTTATGTTTTTGGCGCACCGAACGAACAACCGTGGATGGATGACATCACCCGCGCTTACGGTGAAATTCCCAATTTTATCAACCTCATTGGCAAAATATCGCTCGAAGAACTGCCGTGGGCGATATCCAAAATGGATTGTTATATTGCGTCAGATTCAGGGAATATCTACATTGCCGATGCGGTGGGCGTCCCGGTGGTGTTGCTGTTTGGCCCTTGCTGCCATTATGAACAACGTCCGCTTGGCAAGGTATTGCTGATTGGGAATGATGCGCATATTTGTTCGTATGTATTTGAAACACGCTACTATTTCTCCCAAGATCGGGAAGAACTTTTCGCTGTGACAGACGAATCACTACGTGAGCTTAAAGATTTTATTCGCGAATTACCAAAAGCTAACACAATCACATCTCTCACTGATGCCCAGGGAAACTAATTTTTATGGCTTTTCTAAGCATCATTATTGCCGCGCATAATGCCGAAGATACCCTTCATGCCACTTTAGAAAGCCTGCAGAATGCGATTGGCAGTGCAGGCGATGCTGTTGAGATCATCATCTTTAATGACAGCTCAGATGATGGCACACAGGATATTATTGAAGCGTGGTTACCAAAATTACCTCATGCAACAACGCGATGTGTGGATTACCGTAACGTGGGTCGGGTCCGAAACAGTGCTGTTACGCTGGCATCAGGGGACTATATTACGATGCTGGACAGCGATGACCGGCTAAAACCGGGCAGCATTCAGGATGCCGTGGATTTTCTGCAAGCACAGCGTCCAGATATGCTACTGACGCGCTTACGTGAAATTCGTGATATCAAAAAGATCACCTCAACCTGGCAAGGTTTCGACCCTGTGGCAATCTCGCAACAAGACGCGATCTCCCGTTTTTTGCGACATAAAGACTTTCAGGCACATCTGATCGGCCAATTTATTCACAAAAACCTGTATAAAGCTAACCCTATACCTTCGATGGTCTGTTACGAAGATTTCGCTGTGTTCCCCGGAATGATTATGCAAGCGCAAAAAATATTTTATCAGCGTCAGGGGCATTATTATTACATCAAACGTCATGGAAGCTTATCCAGCGAACTTGACGCCAGCAAAGTCTCTTCACTTGTTGATTGCACGCTTCGCATGGAAGAAACCTTCCCGCGCAGTTTTAAACATCTCATCAATTGTCACTGGTTTGATATATACAGTAACCATAAAAAGTATCTCTCGACACCACACTTACATTTAGTAAAAGATCGGGTGAGCCAGCTTTATTCGCTTTCGTTCTTTATGGACACTCATATTCGGTTTAGTTATAAGAAAAGGGTTATTGAGGCATTATGGAAAAAATAAAACTTCGACTTTATCAACTGACACTTTTTCTGAGCTTCATCTCTTTGATGCTTGCATTAGTCAATTCAGGGAAGCAACGTGAGTTTTTCTATATTGCAATTTATATCGCTATTCTCGGTTTAGCGTTTGAATATAAAAAAATTACGCTAAAACCATTCTCAATAGCACTACCCATATTTCTTATTGGATTACTGAACTTTGTCTGGTATATGGTCTATGAGTACCATAGCGAAGGCTTAAACATGTACAGCGATTATCTCGGTGCAAGTAAAAAATTACTTTTGGCGAGTATTCTCGTTTTCTATATTGACCGTTTTAAAGATTATATCGACAGAGATAATTTTAAGAAATATTTTCTTTTAGCAACTGCGACAGGATTTGCTCTCGCAACCGGTTATGGATTGTGGCAGGCATCACAAGGTATGGCTCGTGTTGAAATGGCAATCAATCGAGCCACGGTCTCTGCCTATGTTTACTCCGTGTTGTCACTTGCCTTTGTGTACAGCCTTTACCTCCAGCAAAATGTTAAGCTCTATGTTCTGGCCGGCTTTACCATTTTGGTCTCGTTCTTTGTTATTCTTTTGACCGGAACGCGTGCTGCAATGGGGCTCTATTTACTTCTTGCTATCGTAATGACGCTTTATCATTTCAGAAGAATTCATCTGAAATCGACTCTGATATTTTTATGTATTGTGGCGGGTATTGTAGTCGTAAGCTACAAACCTCTGATTTCACCTAAGATCATGCAAACTCAAACTGAACTAGAGAACTATGAGAAAGGCAACGATCGCACTTCTCTCGGCGCACGTTTTTCCATGTGGACTATCGGTATTCAAAATGGTCTGGCGCATCCTCTGGGACAGTCAGTCGAGGATCGAGAAGCATGGACAAAACGCTATGTTAGCGATGGTCATCCGCATCTCGCTGCTGCACTCGATTTTATCAAAGTACATCTACACAATGAATTTATTGAAAAGTATTCATTACAAGGAATACCTGGCCTGGCAATACTGCTCTTTTTCTTCGTGTCGATGATGGGCTACGCCATCAGAAACAAAAATGGTCTGCTATTGACTGCCATGCTTCTATTATTGCTCTATGGCCTGACAGACGTCATATTGTTGAGTTCGGAGGCATTGATATTCTTTATGATCCTGTTTGCTCTGAGTACACCTTTCTCTCAGACAAAACAACAATGATAAATAATGCCCGCCTGGCGGGCATTATTATTTCTGGTGTTGATAAAACTCCGCCAGCGTCATCCCCACCGTCTTGTCCGACAGCCATGTAAACAACTGTTCCAAATCCTGGTACAACCCTTCAATGGCCGCATCATCTTTGAACGTAGGACTTCCGCCGGGCATAAATTCTGAAGAATGGAGCATAAACTCCACATAATCATTGCCCTGCGACAAGCACTGTTGTGCGACCTTAATCATCTCAGACGCATTTCCACCAGACGGACGCAGCCAGTTAACTGACGGGGAACGGTATTTCCCACGCAGCCGATCGTAGCCCTGTTTAACGGTGTTCAGCCAGGCCGGGTGTTTATACTGAATACTCATCGGCACTTCGAGCAAAGGGCTCTTTCCCGGGCGGGAAATATCCTCTGTATCGATAAAGTAGGCATGGTCGGGGAAATGCTGATAATTCGTTCCTCCGTGACCCTGCGGCGCCCCTTTGGCATTTCGCCAGTTCACCCGTGGGGTGACGGAACAGTCAACCTGATAACCCAGCTCTATCAGCAAGTTTGCGTAGCGACGATCAAACGCCCAACGCCCGGCACGGTGGCTCAGCATTTTGGTCTGGAAGGTCTCTTCCAGTAAGTGCGTCATAAAAAGCACTTTCTCGCGCATAATTTCATCTGAAAACTCAATCAGATAAGGTTGCCAGCGCCAGTCATCACCGGTGAGGTCATGTTCAGGTGGGCTGTTCCACGCATGAAGATGCATGCCAACCTCGCCCTGGCCGCGGGCAATCACATCTTTTGCGAACTCAATGAAAACCGGTTCGATCGCCATCTCATAGTTGGTCAGCCAGACCGGCTTAAAACCAAAACGCTCGCATAGCGCCTGAAATCGTGCCAGGTAGCGTGCGTTTTCCGTTTTGATAACACGGTGGTTTTGCCAGAGATTATCGCCTTCTGTATCAATGGTGATGATAAACGCTGGTTTTTTCATAATGAGTCCGTAAGACGTAAGAGTGAGGGCTATGTTACGCACTCTGCGAAGCAGGAGTAAACCCTTCCAGGGAAATTCCTGACATTATGGAGAAAGAGTGCAAGTCGCCATCAGGTCTATTAGAATTGCTGACAGTATACCGCTGATAAGATGATGATGATTAACCTACTCGACACGCCTGATTTACGAATTTTACTTATCAAACTTCGACATCATGGCGACATGTTACTCACAACTCCGGTCATTAATTCGTTACGTCAAAAATGGCCCACGGCGCAAATCGATGTTCTTCTTTATGAAGAGACACGCGATATGCTCGCCGCGCATCCGGCGATCGGCACCATCTACGGTATAGATCGTAAATGGAAGCAGCTCGGCACCCTGAAACATCTGCAAAAAGAGTGGCAGTTACTCTGTGCCTTAAGAGCGCAGCGTTATCATCTGGTGATTAACCTTGCCGATCAGTGGCGTAGCGCCATTGTCACCCGTTTCACCGGCGCGCCAGTACGCCTCGGGTTCGCGTTTAACAAGCGAAAAAACGCGTTCTGGCGTTTTTGTCATACCGATTTGGTTTCCGTCGCCAATCACCCGTCGCTCCATACCGTTGAGCAAAATCTTTCTATTCTTTCACCGTTGCCCGTCCCGGCTCAGCCAGACGTCACTATGGCCTACCGCGCAGAGGACTGGGATCGTGCGCGCCAGCTACTGACGCAACAGGGTGTGGCTGATAACTACGTGGTGATCCAGCCAACGTCACGCTGGTTCTTTAAATGCTGGGACGAAGGCAAGATGGCGCAAACCATCACGGCACTCCAGCAGGATGGCCACACTGTAGTTCTCACCGCTGGCCCGGATAAAAAAGAGCTGGCGATGATAGACCGCATTCTCGCCGCGGCGCCAAAAACGGGCGTAGTCTCTCTGGCCGGTCAACTCACGTTGCGCCAGCTGGCATCACTTATCGATCATGCACGCCTCTTTATTGGCGTCGATTCCGTTCCGATGCACATGGCCGCCGCGCTTCAGACGCCGTGCATTGCTCTCTTCGGCCCGTCAAAACGGGTGTTCTGGTCGCCATGGCAGGTCAACGGTGAAGTCATCTGGGCTGGCGATTTTGGCCCACTTCCCGACCCGGACGCCATTGATACCAAAACAACTGAACGCTATCTCGACGCCATTCCCGTTGATGTCGTGGTCTCCGCCGCCAGGAGATATCTGTAATGAAACACCATCGTCTGGCGATTGTTCGCCAAAAATACCGCCCTGATGGCGGGGCGGAACGCTTCGTTTCCCGGGCACTTACTGCACTGAGCAACCAAAACCTGGAGCTCAACGTCATCACGCGTGAGTGGCAGGGGGAGAAGCAGGAAGACTGGCATATCCATATTTGCGACCCGCGTAAATGGGGTCGAATCAGTCGCGAACGCGGGTTTGCACATGCTGCGCGTGCACTGTGGGAACAGCAGCAGTTTGACATTGTGCAGAGCCACGAGCGTATTCCTGGCTGCGATATTTACCGCGCAGGGGATGGCGTGCACCGGCGTTGGCTGCTGCAGCGTGCGCGCATTCTGCCTGCCTGGCGTGCACAACTTCTGATGCACGATCGCTACCATCGCTACGTCATGCACGCCGAACGTGAAATGTATCAGGCCCCTGAATTGAAAGCCGTTATCTGCAATGCGGAGATGATCAAACGCGAAATCATCGAAGACTTTGATATTGACGCAAAAAAGATACATGTGATTTATAATTCAATTGATTCCAGCCGCTTCGTTCCGGCAACCGAAGGACAGCGCCCTGCACTGCGTCAGCAGCTCGGATTGCCTGTCGATGCCGTGGTGTTGTGTTTCGTCGGGTCAGGTTTTGAACGTAAGGGACTGGCCAGCGCTATCCGCGCTATCGCGGGCACACCCGCGTGGCTGATTGTGGTTGGACAGGATAAAGCAGAAAGTCGTTACCGTGACCTCGCCCGTTCATTGGGCTGTGAGGGGCAAATTCGCTTCCTGGGGATGCAAAAAGAGACACTGCCATTTTACCAGGTATCCGATGGATTACTGCTGCCAACGCTGTATGATCCTTTTCCAAACGTCATTCTTGAAGCGATGGCCTGCGGTTTGCCCGTCATTACTTCAGTGAGTTGCGGTGGTGCAGAATTTATTGAGCAAGGTCAGAATGGCTTTTACTGTGATGCACTTGATATCAGCAGATTGAAGGAGGCAGTCATGACCCTTCCATCTTTGGATAAGAATAACGATATGGGGCGGGTAGCGCGTGAGCGCGTAAAAGAAGCGACCCCAGAAAAATTATCAAGTCAGCTTATTTCGCTTTATCAAAAATTACTGGATTAAAAATGCGCATCCTAATGATTATTGATGGTTTGCCCGGTGGAGGAGCCGAAAAAACGGTTCTCACCCTCTCCAGCGGATTGATAGAAATGGGGCATCAGGTCTCCCTTTTCTCCCTGCGAAAGGTGTGCGACTACGCCATCCCGGCAGGCATTGATTATCAGGTCATTCAGGATACGTGTAAAAAGCCCTGGAGAAAGCTCACCGAGATCCCGCGCCGGGCGCAACTGCTGGACAATGCCATTGAGCAGGCTGAGCGCAGCGGGAAGTTCGACGTCATATTCTCGCATCTGCATAAAACCGATCGTATCGTGGCGCACAGTCGTGCGCTGGATCGCGATAAGGTCTGGTTCTGCGTGCATGGCATGTTCTCATTCTCCTACCTGCGTCATCGCCACGGCCTTTCACGCTGGTTTAAACATTACAAAATTCGTCATACCTACGAAAACCGAAACGTTGTCGCCGTCTCCGCCGCCGTGCTGAAAGATCTCTCAGAGACGCTGTCCATCGACCTTCGTCGCAAAGCGGTTATCCATAATCCCTTTGATATTCCTGAAATCCAGCGTCTGGCGGATGCGCCTTTTGAGATGCAGGAGCAGGATTACATTATTCACGTGGGTCGTTTTCATGAACATAAACGCCACGACCGCCTTCTGCGTGCCTATGCGCAGAGCAAAATAGACGCATCGCTGGTGATGATGGGCAACGGTTCTGACACCAAAATTCAACAGCTTAAACAGTTAGCGAAAGAACTCGGGATCGAAGACAAGGTTATTTTCCGCCCCTTCGAGTCCAACCCTTATCCGTGGATTAAAGGCGCACGGCTTTTAGTGTTAAGTTCTGACTGTGAAGGTTTTGGTAACGTACTGGTAGAATCCATCATCTGCCAGACGCCGCCTGTCAGTACGAACTGTCCTGGCGGGCCTGCTGAAATCCTCACGGGTACGCTGGCGCGCGGGCTGTCGGAGATGAATGATGAATCACTGGCGAAAACACTGGCCGATCTCTATACCTCCCCGCCTGTCGTTGATAGCGCAACGATCGCGTCGTTCGGGATAAATGCCATTTGCCAGCAATATGTTGCGTTGGTAGACAATCAATAATAATCAGGTTTCTTATGCAAAATTCAGCGCCATTATTAAGCGTAGTGGTTGCCGTTTATAACGGCGAAGCTTTCCTGGATCAGTTCTTTACCTGCCTTGCGAATCAACAGATCGACAGTATGGAAGTCATCATCGTCAATGATGGCTCCACGGACAGTTCGATGCAGATAGTCGAAACCTGGCATGAAAAACTGCCACAAATGCAGGTTATCGAACAGGAAAATCAGGGTGTATCCATTGCGCGCAATACCGGTCTGGCCGTCGCTACCGGCCAATATCTCTCTTTCCCGGATATTGATGATGTCTTTAAGCCCGGCATGTATCAGCGCTTGCTTGATATGGCCGTCACACAGAATCTGGATGTCGCCACCTGCAACGGAAACTACGTCTGGGAAAACAATAAGAAGCCTTCACGGCCGATTTTCCCGGAAGACAAGCTGGCCTCGACAGGCGTCATGACCGGTGCGGCATGGTTAAAAAAAGCGCTCGACTCACGCAAGTTTCTGCATGTGACCTGGCTGAATATCTATCGCCACGACTTTATTCGTCAGAACGGTTTTCGTTTTGAGCCCGGCCTGCGCCATCAGGATATCCCGTGGACTACCGAAGTCTTGCTCGCAGCTGACCGCGTGCAGTACACCAGTGAACGTTTTTACGACTATTACATTCATTCCGCATCGGTTTCTCATATGCCGGACAATGATGACACGCTGATTCGCTCGGCGCGCCATTACATGAAAATTCTGCAGATGCTGGATGCCATCAACCAGCGTTACCCGGAAAAAGTGAAAGATATCCCCGCCTGCCACTGGCAAATCGCCAAAGAGGGGCTTGGGATCATTCATACCTTCGACAATATGAAGGATGTGCAGAAGAAGTCGATGATAATAAAAGAGTTCTTCGACACGGGTATCTGGAGGCTTATCTGGAAAAGCGCCAAAAGCCCCCGTTTGCGCTGGCGCCTGGGCCGACGCTACTTCCGTTTAAAACGGTATCTGGCATAAGAGATAGCTTTACCCGGCTTAAATGCTTAGAATTTCCCCGCCGAAACTAAAAAACGGATAATCGCTTGGAATTGTTGTATACCGCCCTGCTCTACATCATCCAGCCACTGGTGTGGCTGCGACTGTTGCTTCGTAGCCGTAAAGCGCCTGCGTATCGTAAACGCTGGGCTGAACGCTATGGTTACTGCCGCAATAAAGTCGTGCCGGACGGTATTTTGCTGCATTCCGTTTCTGTGGGCGAAACGCTGGCGGCGATCCCGCTGGTTCGCGCCCTTCGTCACCGCTATCCGTCACTGCCGATCACGGTCACGACCATGACGCCGACGGGATCTGAACGCGCATTATCGGCGTTCGGTAAAGACGTTCAACACGTCTATTTGCCTTACGACCTGCCTTGCGCCATGAACCGCTTCCTGAATACCGTTCGCCCGAAACTGGTGATCGTCATGGAAACCGAACTGTGGCCAAATATGATTTCCGCCCTGCATGCCCGTAAAATTCCGCTGGTGATTGCCAACGCGCGCCTTTCAGAGCGCTCGGCGAAAGGTTACGGCAAGCTAGGTAAATTTATGCGCCGCCTGCTCAGCCGAATTACGCTGATTGCCGCGCAGAACGAAGAAGACGCGGCGCGCTTTCTCGCTCTGGGCCTGAAACGCAACCAGCTTGCGGTGACGGGTAGCCTGAAGTTCGATATCTCCGTCACGCCTGAACTCGCCGCCCGTGCGATTACGCTACGTCGCCAGTGGGCACCGCGCCGCCAGGTGTGGATTGCAACCAGCACCCATGACGGCGAAGAAGCCATTATCCTGCAGGCTCATCGTAAGCTGCTGGAAAAATTCCCCGATTTGCTGCTGATTCTGGTCCCTCGTCACCCCGAACGTTTTAAAGATGCGCGTGAGATGGTGCAGAAAGGCGGCTTCAGCTTTACCCTGCGCAGCAGCGGTGAGATCCCCTCCGGCAGCACTCAGGTGGTGATTGGCGATACAATGGGCGAGCTGATGCTGCTTTACGGCATTGCCGATCTGGCTTTTGTCGGCGGCAGCCTTGTGGAGCGCGGCGGCCATAATCCGCTTGAGCCGGCCGCACACGCCATTCCGGTGCTGATGGGCCCACACACGTTTAACTTCAAAGATATCTGCGCTAAATTGCAGCAAGCCGACGGGTTAATTACCGTGACCGACGCGGACTCGGTGGTCAAAGAGGTCTCAACCCTTCTGACCGACGAAGACTACCGCCTCTGGTATGGTCGCCATGCTGTCGAAGTGCTGCATCAGAACCAGGGCGCACTCACTCGTCTGCTGCAACTTCTGCAACCTTATCTGCCTCAGCGGAGCCACTAATGTCAACGCGTCTGTCGGTCGTGATGATCGCCAAAAACGCCGCCGACCTGCTTCCGGACTGCCTGGCCTCCGTCGCCTGGGCTGACGAAATTGTCCTTCTCGACTCCGGCAGCGAGGACAACACGGTGGATGTCGCCCGTGCCGCGGGTGCAAAGGTCTTTATCGATACCGACTGGCAAGGCTACGGCATCCAGCGACAGCGCGCGCAGCGCTATGCTACTGGCGATTACGTGCTGATGCTGGACACTGACGAGCGCATCACACCTGAGCTCCGCCAGGCCATTCAGGCGGTGCTGACAGCACCTCAGCCTGGCGCGGTATACAGCATTGCACGTCGCAACTATTTCCTTGGCCGTTTTATGCGCCACAGCGGCTGGTATCCAGACCGCGTAATGCGCCTTTACGAGCGTGAGCGATATCAGTACAACGATAATCTGGTCCATGAATCCCTGGCATGCGACAGTGCCCCCGTCATTCCTCTGACGGGCGATCTGCTGCATCTGACCTGCCGGGATTTCGCCAGCTTCCAGCGCAAACAGCTTAACTATGCCACCGCATGGGCACAGGAGCGCCACCTGCGCGGCAAGAAGGCCACGCTGACCGGAATTTTCACCCACACGCTGGGAGCATTTCTGAAAACACTGTTGCTGCGAGGCGGCGTGCTGGACGGTAAACAGGGGTGGTTACTGGCGGTGGTGAATGCCCAGTATACTTTCAACAAATACACCGAGCTGTGGGCGCTCTGCCGCGGCTACTCAGAGAAAACGTGAGCCATGAGCACAAAAGCGATTTATCCGGGTACCTTTGATCCCATCACCAACGGTCATCTTGACATTATCACCCGTGCGGCATGCATGTTTGATAAGGTGATTCTGGCGATCGCCGCCAGCCCCAGTAAGAAACCCATGTTCGACCTCAATGAGCGCGTTGCACTTGCCACTGACGCTATCTCACATCTGCCAAACGTCGAGGTGGTGGGCTTCAGCGATCTGATGGCCAACTTCGCCCGTGCCCGGCAGGCTAACATTTTGATCCGCGGGTTACGCGCGGTGGCTGACTTCGAATACGAAATGCAGCTGGCGCACATGAATCGCCACCTGATGCCAGAGCTGGAGAGCGTGTTCCTGATGCCCTCAAAAGAGTGGTCGTTTATCTCTTCCTCGCTGGTCAAAGAGGTGGCGCGTCATCACGGTGACGTGACCCATTTCCTGCCGGCTAACGTCCATCAGGCGTTGATGGAAAAATTAAAGTAGCCCTATTTCTGGCACTGACGGCAATAGAACGTGGCGCGCTGAGCGTGCTTCGTTGCAATAATCGGTGTCCCACAGACTCTGCACGGCTCACCCTTACGGCCATATACCTGCAGCTCCTGAGCAAAATAGCCGGGTTTACCGTCGCTCTGCAGGAAGTCCTTCAGGGTGGTCCCCCCTTGCTCAATAGAACGCAACAGCACCGCTTTAATCACCCGGACCAGCAGTTCACACTCCTGGGATGACAGCGACGAGGCCAGCCGATCGGGATGGATCCCGGCGGCAAACAGCGATTCGCTGGCATAAATATTCCCTACTCCCACCACCAGCTTATTGTCCATCAGCCACGGTTTGATCGGTGTTTTCTTTTTTGCACACTTCGCTTTCAGATATTCCGCGTTAAACGCCTCTGAGAGCGGCTCTGGCCCCAGATGCGCCAGAACGCTGTGTCCTTCAAGCTCTTTGGTCCACAGCCATGCGCCAAAGCGTCGTGGGTCGGTGTAACGCAGCACTTTACCGTTGCTCATCACCAGATCGACATGGTCATGCTTTTCCGCGGGCAGTTCTTCGGTAAGGATGCGCAGACTACCGGACATACCGAGATGGATGATAATCCAGCCGTCGGGCAGCTCCAGCAGCAGATATTTGGCGCGACGCTGGACGCTGAGAATCGGTTTATCGCTTAAGGCATGAATTTCATCGGACACCGGCCAACGCAGGCGACCGTTGCGAACGATAGCATGAAGAATAGTCGCGCCGACCAGATGCGGCTCAATACCGCGGCGGCTGGTCTCTACCTCAGGTAATTCAGGCATGGTTCCTCCGGAGTAAGATGCAGAATGCAAAAAACCCCGCAGTTGCGGGGTTTTTCAATACAAGGAGGCTAAAATTATTTGATTTTAGCTTCTTTGTACAGTACGTGCTGGCGTACAACTGGATCGAATTTTTTCAGTTCCAGTTTTTCCGGCTTAGTACGTTTGTTCTTCGTGGTGGTGTAGAAGTGACCTGTACCAGCAGAAGAAACCAGCTTGATTTTCTCGCGAATACCTTTAGCCATGATTTATTTCCTCTTTAAGTACTTAGTACTTTTCGCCACGGGCACGCAGTTCGGACAGAACTGTATCAATGCCTTTCTTATCGATTACACGCATACCTTTAGCAGATACGCGCAGGGTGACAAAACGCTTCTCGCTCTCAACCCAGAAACGGTGAGAGTGCAGGTTCGGCAGGAAACGGCGTTTAGTCGCGTTCAGTGCGTGGGAACGGTTGTTACCGGTCACCGGACGCTTGCCAGTAACTTGGCAGACTCGGGACATGTCTATTCTCCAAAAATCAAATTAGCTCGAGCTTCGTATGGGGTATCGGCGCCTCGTCAGGCTTTACAGCCCGGTCATCGCATAGTTCTATTGAACTCTCGATTGCCAGGCCCAAATGCCAAACCCGAGATTCTCAAAGGTGGCGTAGTATACGCTGACTCGGCGGTGTGCTCAAGTCCCGAACAGACAAAGATCCCGATGGATCGCGAGAAATAGCCTAAATCCAGCCATGTTCTGCAAAAGAAATGTACTCGCCGCGACCAATTATCAGATGGTCGAGCACACGAATGTCCATGAATTGACAGCATTTGATAATGCGTTCGGTCATCTCTTTGTCAGCTCTGCTTGGTTCTGCACAGCCAGAAGGGTGATTATGCGCGAGTATCACGCCGGCTGCATTCACTTTTATCGCTTCCCGCACAATTTCTCGCGGATGAACCTCAACGTGGCTCAGTGTTCCGGAAAAAAGACGGCTATGTTTTAGTACCCGGTTCCTGTTATCAAGAAAGATCACCATAAAGATCTCGCGCTCCAAATCTGATAGCTGGCTCTGGAGAAATACGCGTGTCATATCCGGGGTGAGTATGGGATCTTCCTCTTCCATACGGACGTCGTAAAAACGGCGGGCCAGTTCAGCAATCCCCCTCAGTTGGGCGAACTTCGCCACGCCAATTCCTTCGACGTGCCTGAATTCCGTCAGATCCGCCGTCAATAAGCCATACAGCGAACCAAAATGGTCGATGAGCTCCTTTGCCAGCGTAAATACCGTTTTGCCGGGCGTTCCGGTGCGTAAAAAGAGTGCCAGCAACTCGTCGTCCTTTAACAACGTGACGCCATAGCGCAGCATTTTTTCACGCGGTAGCAGCAGTTCAGTCTCTTCCATGCCTGTCTCCTTCGGTTTGCTATCATGCTGCCACAGCCACCCCCGGCGCTCGACGCCCACTTTTCATTCCTGCGTAACGCCTCGCAAACTGGCCGAAGGACAAAATCACCCCCTTTTTGGGATTGTGATAAAATGCCCGCTCTCTGGTGAAACCCAACAGGAAAGAATCATGATGAGCCTGGCCGGTAAAAAAATCGTTCTTGGCGTGAGCGGCGGTATTGCTGCCTATAAAGCGCCGGAGCTGGTGCGTCGTTTGCGCGAGCGCGGGGCGGATGTGCGGGTCGCGATAACGGAAGGCGGCAAAGCCTTTATCACGCCTCTGAGCCTGCAGGCCGTTTCAGGGTACCCCGTCTCTGACAGCCTCCTTGATCCGGCCGCCGAAGCCGCGATGGGCCATATTGAGCTGGGAAAATGGGCAGACCTGGTTATCCTTGCCCCCGCCACAGCAGATTTAATTGCCCGCGTAGCAGCCGGCATGGCAAACGATCTGGTCTCGACCATTTGCCTGGCCACGCCCGCACCTGTTGCCGTCGTCCCCGCGATGAACCAGCAGATGTACCGCAACGCCGCCACCCAACATAATCTGACGACGCTGGCCTCACGCGGCCTGCTCATCTGGGGGCCGGACAGCGGTAGCCAGGCGTGTGGTGATGTGGGTCCTGGTCGTATGCTTGACCCGCTGACCATCGTTGAGCTGGCCGCCGGCCATTTTTCGCCTGTCAACGATCTGCAACATCTCAACATCATGATTACCGCGGGTCCAACGCGCGAGCCGCTGGACCCGGTGCGTTACATTACCAACCATAGCTCCGGTAAAATGGGCTTTGCGATTGCTGCCGCGGCGGCAAAACGCGGTGCAAAGGTCACGCTGGTGAGCGGCCCGGTCTCGTTACCGACACCGCCATTTGTGCAGCGTATTGATGTCACCACCGCCCTGGAGATGGACGCCGCCGTACAGGCGCATGCGCAGAACCAGCAGATTTTTATCGGCTGTGCGGCTGTTGCAGATTACCGTGCCGAAACCATTTCCGGGTCAAAAATTAAAAAGCAAGGCGATGAATTAACACTAAAAATGGTGAAAAATCCGGACATTGTTGCGGGTGTCGCCGCACTGAAAAACCATCGTCCTTACGTTGTTGGGTTTGCCGCAGAAACAAATAATGTGGAAGAATATGCCCGGCAAAAACGTACCCGCAAAAACCTCGATTTGATTTGCGCGAACGACGTATCGCTGGCCACGCAAGGATTTAACAGCGACAGCAACGCACTGCACCTTTTCTGGCAGGATGGAGATAAAGTCTTACCGCTTGAGCGCAAGGAACTCCTGGGCCAACAATTACTGGACGAGATCGTTACCCGTTATGATGAAAAAAATCGACGTTAAGATTCTGGACCCGCGTGTTGGTAAGCAATTTGCGCTGCCAACCTATGCCACCTCCGGCTCTGCCGGTCTTGACCTGCGTGCCTGTCTCGATGACGCCGTAGAGCTGGCTCCGGGTGCAACCACCCTGATCCCAACCGGCCTGGCAATCCACATTGCTGACCCGTCGCTGGCAGCGGTGATCCTGCCGCGTTCTGGTCTGGGTCATAAGCATGGAGTGGTACTGGGTAACCTGGTCGGCCTGATCGACTCTGACTACCAGGGTCAACTGATGGTTTCCGTCTGGAACCGTGGTCAGGACAGCTTCACCATTGAACCGGGCGAGCGTATCGCACAGATGGTCTTTGTACCGGTGGTTCAGGCAGAATTTAACCTGGTGGAAGACTTTGACGCCACCGACCGTGGCGAAGGCGGCTTCGGCCATTCCGGGCGCAAATAACCGCCCGACCGACACGTATCTCACAGCGCCATAATGCAATAACAAACCGCAAACGTCAGTTTGCGGTCGCTGTGTGGATGCCAGCCTGGCAAGTGCTTATTTTCAGGGGTATTTTGTAACATGGCAGAAAAACAAACCGCGAAAAGGAACCGTCGCGAAGAAATACTTCAATCTCTGGCGCT
The DNA here is from genome assembly GCF_030209635.1 of Enterobacter sp. MEB024. Taxonomy (NCBI): domain Bacteria; kingdom Pseudomonadati; phylum Pseudomonadota; class Gammaproteobacteria; order Enterobacterales; family Enterobacteriaceae; genus Enterobacter; species Enterobacter sp. MEB024. The sequence goes on from NZ_JARVRQ010000008.1 coordinate 109,046, forward strand.
GATGCTTGAATCCAGCGATGGTAGTCAACGCATCACCACCGCAAAACTGGCCGCCTCCGTGGGCGTGTCTGAAGCGGCGTTGTATCGTCATTTTCCGAGCAAAACCCGGATGTTTGACAGTCTGATCGAATTTATCGAAGACAGTCTGATCACTCGCATCAACCTGATTCTGAAAGACGAAAAAGACACGACTGCGCGTTTGCGTCTGATTGTGCAGCTCATTCTGGGCTTTGGTGAACGCAATCCGGGCTTAACCCGTATCCTGACTGGCCACGCGCTGATGTTCGAGCAGGACCGATTGCAGGGCCGGATTAACCAGCTCTTCGAGCGTATTGAAGCACAACTGCGCCAGGTACTGCGCGAGAAAAAAATGCGTGAGGGTGAAGGTTACAGCACCGATGAAACGCTGCTGGCAAGTCAGATCCTGTCGTTTTGCGAAGGCATGCTCTCCCGCTTTGTTCGCAGCGAGTTTAAATACCGTCCAACGGACGATTTTGACGCCCGTTGGCCGTTAGTAGCGGCACAGCTGCAATAATTTTCAGGCCCGGTAAGCAGAACGCCACCGGGCTTGATATTACACGCCGAAAGCTTCGCGATACCCACGTACCGCAGCCAGATGATCCGCCATCTCAGGCTTCTCTTCCAGATACGCAATCAGGTCTTTCAGGGTGATGATTGAGGTCACTTTACAGCCGTAATCGCGCTCAACTTCCTGAATAGCAGAGATTTCGCCACGCCCGCGTTCCTGACGATCCAAAGAGATCAGCACGCCAGCAAGCGTAGCGCCGTTAGCCTGAATAATCTCCATCGATTCGCGAATAGCGGTACCGGCGGTGATCACATCGTCCACCAGCATAACGCGACCCTGCAGCGCGCTGCCTACCAGATTACCGCCTTCACCGTGGGTTTTAGCCTCTTTACGGTTAAAGCAGTACGGTACGTCGCGGTCGTGGTGTTCCGCCAGCGCAACCGCAGTGGTAGTGGCAATCGGAATGCCTTTATAGGCTGGGCCAAACAGCAGGTCAAAATCAATGCCGGAGTCCACCAGCGCTTCGGCATAGAAACGGCCTAACAATGCCAGATCGCGCCCGGTATTAAACAGTCCGGCGTTGAAGAAATAGGGGCTCTTACGCCCGGATTTCAGCGTAAACTCGCCAAATTTCAGGACCTGCTTGTTAAGCGCAAACTCAATAAACTCACGCTGCCAGGATTTCATGGGCTTACTCCTCCGACTTTTGCTTTTGTACGAACAAAAAAAAGGCGACTCATCAGTCGCCTTTAAAATCAATTTTCTAACGCCGCCTTCTGCGTCGTTACGATAGATTCAATTCCCCCTCGGGCCAACGCCAGCAAGGTAAGAAGTTCTTCATGGGTGAACGGCTCACCTTCTGCCGTGCCCTGCACTTCAATGATGCGACCGTCTTCAGTCATCACCACGTTCATGTCAGTCTCGGCAGCGGAATCTTCAACGTATTCCAGATCGCAAAGCGCTTCACCGTTAACGATACCCACGGAAACAGCCGCGACCATCCCTTTCATCGGATTCGTTTTCAGCTTACCGGCTGCAACCAGCTTATTCAGGGCATCAGCCAGCGCTACACATGCACCGGTAATCGACGCCGTACGCGTACCACCGTCTGCCTGAATGACGTCGCAGTCCAGAGTAATGGTAAATTCACCCAGTGTTTTCAGATCAACGGCGGCGCGCAGCGCACGTGCGATCAGACGCTGGATTTCCATGGTACGGCCGCCCTGCTTGCCTTTTGCCGCTTCGCGGGCGTTACGGGTATGGGTTGCACGCGGCAACATGCCATATTCCGCAGTGATCCAGCCCTGGCCCTGACCTTTCAGGAAACGTGGAACGCCCTCTTCGATGGACGCGGTGCACAGCACTTTGGTGTCACCAAACTCAACCAGTACGGAGCCTTCTGCGTGTTTTGTATAGTTACGGGTCAGGGTGACGGGACGCACCTGATTGGCGCTACGACCTGCTGGACGCATGATGAAATCTCCGGCTTGAAACGAATGTGGCTGCGCATTATACGGATAAAGGACGCTTATTCCTATCCTGAGAAGCCCCCGAAAGCTATAATCCCCCCATCTCTCCTTTAAAAACGGGAATGTCTATGATCCGCAGTATGACCGCCTACGCCCGGCGTGAAATCAAGGGTAGCTGGGGTAGCGCTACATGGGAAATGCGCTCGGTAAACCAGCGCTACCTGGAAACGTATTTCCGTATGCCGGAGCAGTTCCGCAGCCTTGAACCCGTTGTACGCGAGCGTATCCGTGCTCGCCTGACGCGCGGTAAAGTGGAATGTAACCTGCGTTTTGAGCCTGATGCCAGCGCCCAGGGTGAGCTGATCCTCAACGAAAAACTGGCGAAACAGCTCGTCACTGCAGCGAACTGGGTCAAGATGCAAAGCGATGAAGGGGAAATCAACCCGGTCGATATTCTGCGCTGGCCTGGCGTCATGGCCGCCGGTGAGCAGGATCTGGACACGATTGCCGCAGAAATTCTCAGTGCCCTCGACAGCACGCTGGATGACTTTATCATTGCCCGCGAAACTGAAGGCCAGGCCCTCAAAGCGATGATTGAGCAGCGTCTGGAAGGCGTGACCACCGAAGTGGCTAAAGTCCGCACCCACATGCCTGCGGTCCTGCAATGGCAGCGTGAGCGCCTGGTGGCCAAACTGGAAGAAGCGGAAGTTCAGCTGGAAAATACCCGTCTGGAACAAGAGCTGGTGCTAATGGCACAGCGCATTGACGTCGCCGAAGAGCTGGATCGTCTGGAAGCGCACGTTAAAGAGACTTACAACATCCTGAAGAAGAAAGAAGCTGTAGGGCGTCGCCTCGACTTTATGATGCAGGAGTTCAACCGCGAGTCGAACACCCTGGCCTCTAAGTCGATCAATGCTGAAGTGACCAACTCCGCCATTGAACTGAAAGTGCTGATTGAGCAGATGCGCGAGCAGATCCAGAATATCGAGTAACGCTTTATTCAAGCCGCTTTCTCATCATGGCCCCGTTCAGGGGCCATTTTTTTATCGGAACAGGCTATCGGCGGCAAACGCCTATAACATGAATAATTGTAATGTGAAAATTACCGTTTAACGCCATTACACCCAGCCAAACAACGTTCAGTCATTATCAAAAATAAGGCTAACGCCCTCACACAAGAAAAACTAAATCGTGACAGACCGCACAAAACGCTACCCTGTTGCCCTCAATATCGGGGGAACACATGCTGCTACATATCCTTTATCTCGTCGGGATCACTGCCGAAGCCATGACCGGTGCACTCGCTGCCGGACGCCGTCGTATGGATACGTTTGGGGTCATTATTATTGCTACCGCCACCGCACTGGGAGGCGGATCGGTACGTGATATCCTGCTGGGGCATTACCCTCTCGGCTGGGTTAAGCACCCCGAGTACATCATCATTGTGGCTGTCGCCGCAGTGCTGACCACTATCCTTGCTCCTGTAATGCCCCATCTTCGACGTCTGTTTTTAGTGCTTGATGCTCTGGGCCTGGTCGTGTTCTCCATCATCGGGGCACAAATTGCGCTGGATATGGGCGAAAGCCCGGTGATTGCCACTATTGCCGCAGTCGTGACGGGCGTATTTGGCGGCGTACTGCGCGATATGTTCTGCAAACGCATTCCCCTGGTCTTTCAAAAAGAGCTCTACGCCGGGATATCCTTTGCATCAGCCGTTCTGTATATCGCTTTACAGCATTATGTTTCCAGCCATGACGTCGTGGTCATCGCCACCTTGTTATTTGGCTTCACGGCTCGCTTGCTTGCGCTGCGCTTAAAACTGGGACTGCCCGTGTTTCATTACACTCAGGACACCCACTGACTGGCCGCTATCTATTCTCCCCGATAAGATAGCGGCATTTATCCGCGATAAGCGCCAGCAAGCTCACGTCAGAATCCTTGCACTCCCTGCTTGCCGAGCCAGGCAACCAGGCCGGCAATGCCAGGATCATGTATAAACGCAACGAGCTGCCGGGCTTTCTCCTTTCCTGTGCCGGGAAGCGCCTGCCAGTCTGCTGCGTTACGCTCACGCATTTTCTGCCACGTCAGGTCTCCCATAGCGTTTAGCGAGGCCTGCGTCAGCGGAACACCCAATGCCATGATCCAACGAATAAAGGGTCGCTCACGTACCAGATTAAAGCGATGCCAGAGCGCCAGCCCGCGTGCTGCGGAAAACCCCGGGGTAGACTCCAGCTGCACCTGCGTTAATGTCAGCCATGAGAAGATATGTTCAAAATGATGCGCCTGATACAGCGCCCGCCAGCCTGACTCACCGACTCCTTCAATATTCAGCACGTGCTTTGAACTAAGCCACGTCAGGCGGGCAAAGAACTGCTCCATACACGCCGGCGAGGCGTAAAAACAGCTCTGCGCATGATAATGCGAGGCCGGAGGTGTGGGCTTTTGTCTCTCTTCCCCCCGCCAGACCACCTTATCGAACCGCGGGATACCCTGCCCGGCCAGACTGACCTGTATCTGATCACCCGTCGCAATATCCAGCCTTTGCCAGCGCTCAACGGACCCAAGACTGACCCGTTGTACCTGCTTATCATCCAGCAGGACAGGGACCAGCGCCGCCACGACCGAGATTTTTCCCGTGCGCCCCACGGCAAAATGAATATCTCTTACTTCGGCAATCTGTGCGACCGGGGGGTATTTCCATGCGACGACCCAGCTGCCTTCTCCGGGCAACCAGTTTTCGCCGGGAGGAGCATCCGCGGACCGCACCACAATGCCGTCCGTGGCAAAGGGTAATGCCGTGTTGTGCCACGTCGAGCGCTGTTTCTCGACAGCATCAACAGTCTGTACAGGCAGGGTATAACGCGCCGTCAGGGAAAAGCCGGCTTTAGATAACTCAGACAGCGCACTCGACATCACTTTCGGCCCATCCGGCCAGGCCCAGATAAATATCCCTGTCTGGCTCAGAAGCGGACTGTCCTTTTGCCGCATCATCGCGCCCGCCACTTTTGCCCGTGCGTTCATTCCCCCCATCTGTCGCTGAAGATGGTTGTCGCGTAACCAAAAAAGCTCTCCCTGTAAGACGCTGTTGGTCAGCGCTCCGGTCACTTTTTTGGGCACTGCGGGAATTAAATACACTTGTGCAGTCCAGTCTTCACCTTTAAGCCCATCACCACGACTGATAGCCTGGGTTAACTTTCCGTCGCGATACACCAGCGTCACGGCTACCCCGTCGACTTTTGGCTGCATCCAGAGAGTGTCACGACCACGCATCCACTGGCGTAGCTCTTCTTTACTGGCCGCTTTATGCACTCCCGTATGGGCAACAGGATGTCTTACGCTCCCCGTAAGAACCGGTAAGGCCTCCTCAGAAGGTATATCGCCGAAGCAGCGCTGCCACTGCTTTAAACGGCCATTGAGCTGGTCATAGACGTCGTCATTCACCTCGCTCATGCCCTGCTTCCAGTAGGCATCATCCCAGCGTTTGACTTGCGCACTCAATGTCGCAATCTCTTTCTCTGCTTTTGCCTGAGACCACACGGGACACACCGCGGCACCATAGCCGCACCACAACAGCATTAATCCGCTCATCCATCGCCACATCGCCACCCCTCCTTTGCGTTGGTGGAGGTATAACCCGACGCGGAAAACCGTGCTAATGGCAATCTTTCGCTCTGCGAGGCGTTGTCAGAGGTTTATTTTTATTGCTGCAAAACAGCTGTAAAACCTGAAAACGGCGCGCAAAATTCAATAATGCAGGGGAAAAAGTGTGACAAAGGCTACGTCACACAGCGGCGACGTGTATAATAAGCCCGTATGTAGGACTTCTTCGTTAACACATACAAAAGACTCTCATGGCTCAAGGCACGCTTTATATTGTTTCTGCCCCTAGTGGCGCGGGTAAATCCAGCCTTATTCAGGCACTGTTAAAAACCCAACCGTTGTACGACACACAGGTTTCTGTTTCTCACACCACGCGTAAACCGCGTCCGGGTGAAGTGCACGGTGAACACTATTTCTTTGTTGATCACGATGAATTCAGAGCGATGATTGGCAGAGACGCGTTTCTTGAACACGCAGAAGTTTTCGGTAACTACTACGGCACTTCGCGTGAAACCATTGAGCAGGTTCTGGCCACGGGCGTAAATGTGTTCCTGGATATCGACTGGCAGGGCGCACAGCAGATTCGCAAGAAAATGCCTGATTCACGCAGTATCTTTATTTTACCGCCATCGAAAGATGAGCTGGATCGCCGACTGCGTGGCCGCGGTCAGGACAGCGAGGAAGTGATCGCCCGGCGTATGGAGCAGGCAGTTGCAGAAATGAGCCATTACGCGGAATATGATTACCTTATTGTGAATGATGATTTTGATGCCGCGCTGAGCGATCTCAAAACCATTCTTCGCGCAGAACGCTTGCGTATGAGCCGCCAGAAGCAGCGACATGACGCATTAATCACCAAACTGTTGGCAGACTGAACCCACTTTCAGTATCATGCCCAGTCATTTCTTCACCTGTGGAGCATTTTAAGTATGGCACGCGTAACTGTTCAGGACGCTGTAGAGAAAATTGGTAACCGTTTTGACCTGGTGCTGGTCGCCGCGCGTCGCGCTCGTCAGATGCAGGTAGGCGGTAAAGATCCGCTGGTACCGGAAGAAAACGATAAAACTACCGTTATTGCACTTCGCGAAATCGAAGAAGGTCTGATCAACAATCAGATCCTCGACGTACGTGAGCGCCAGGAGCAGCAAGAGCAGGAAGCCGCAGAACTGCAGGCCGTAACCGCCATTGCTGAAGGTCGTCGTTAATTAAACCTGCGGGTCGCCCTTGTATCTGTTTGAAAGCCTGAATCAACTGATTCAAACTTACCTGCCTGAAGACCAGATTAAGCGTCTTCAGCAGGCGTATCTCGTTGCACGTGACGCTCACGAGGGCCAGGCACGTTCAAGCGGTGAACCCTATATCACGCACCCGGTAGCGGTGGCCTGTATTCTGGCCGAGATGAAACTCGACTACGAAACGCTGATGGCTGCCCTGCTGCATGATGTGATCGAAGATACCCCTGCCACCTACCAGGATATGGAACAGCTGTTTGGCAAAAGCGTTGCCGAGCTGGTGGAAGGGGTCTCTAAGCTTGATAAGCTGAAATTCCGCGACAAGAAAGAGGCGCAAGCCGAAAACTTTCGCAAGATGATTATGGCGATGGTGCAGGATATCCGCGTCATTCTTATCAAACTTGCTGACCGTACCCACAATATGCGCACGCTGGGCTCACTTCGCCCGGACAAACGTCGCCGCATTGCCCGTGAAACCCTCGAAATCTACAGTCCGCTGGCGCACCGTTTAGGTATCCACCACATTAAAACCGAGCTGGAAGAGCTGGGTTTTGAAGCGTTATACCCGAACCGCTATCGCGTGATTAAAGAGGTGGTGAAAGCCGCACGCGGCAACCGTAAAGAGATGATTCAAAAGATCCTCTCTGAAATTGAAGGACGTTTACAGGAAGCGGGAATTCCGTGCCGCGTCAGCGGTCGCGAAAAACATCTGTACTCCATCTACTGCAAAATGGTGCTCAAAGAGCAGCGTTTTCATTCGATCATGGACATCTACGCGTTCCGCGTGATCGTCCACGACTCTGATACCTGCTACCGCGTGCTGGGCCAGATGCACAGCCTGTACAAACCGCGTCCAGGGCGCATGAAAGATTACATCGCCATTCCAAAAGCGAACGGCTATCAATCTTTGCACACCTCAATGATCGGTCCACACGGCGTGCCTGTTGAAGTGCAGATCCGCACCGAAGACATGGACCAGATGGCGGAGATGGGTGTGGCTGCACACTGGGCTTATAAAGAGCACGGTGGCGAAAGCAGTACGACCGCACAAATCCGCGCCCAGCGCTGGATGCAAAGCCTGCTGGAGCTGCAGCAGAGTGCAGGTAGCTCGTTTGAATTTATCGAGAGCGTTAAATCCGATCTCTTCCCGGATGAGATTTACGTTTTCACCCCAGAAGGCCGCATTGTCGAACTGCCTGCAGGCGCTACGCCGGTCGACTTTGCTTACGCCGTGCATACCGATATCGGCCACGCCTGCGTGGGCGCGCGTGTCGACAGGCAGCCTTATCCGCTCTCTCAGCCGCTTTCCAGCGGCCAGACGGTGGAAATTATTACCGCACCGGGCGCACGTCCGAACGCGGCCTGGCTGAACTTTGTCGTGAGTTCCAAAGCACGCGCCAAAATCCGCCAATTGCTGAAAAACCTCAAGCGCGATGATTCTGTCAGCCTGGGGCGTCGTCTGCTCAACCATGCGTTGGGTGGTAGCCGTAAGCTGGCTGAGATCCCGAAAGAGAACATTCAGCGTGAGCTGGAGCGCATGAAGCTCGCCTCGCTTGATGACCTGCTGGCAGAAATCGGCCTCGGCAACGCCATGAGCGTGGTCGTGGCGAAGAACCTGCAGCAGGGTGATACCACGGCGATCCCGACGACGACGCAAAGCCACGGTCATCTGCCGATCAAAGGCGCGGACGGCGTACTTATCACCTTCGCGAAATGTTGCCGTCCTATCCCGGGTGACCCGATTATTGCGCACGTCAGTCCGGGTAAAGGGCTGGTTATCCACCACGAATCCTGTCGTAACATCCGCGGCTATCAAAAAGAGGCGGAGAAGTTCATGGCAGTCGAGTGGGATAAAGAGACGGCACAGGAATTTATCACCGAAATTAAGGTGGATATGTTCAACCACCAGGGTGCCCTGGCGAACCTGACGGCAGCAATCAATACGGCCTCTTCCAACATTCAGAGCCTGAACACGGAAGAGAAAGATGGCCGCGTCTACAGCGCCTTTATTCGTCTGACCGCCCGTGACCGCGTGCATCTGGCGAACATTATGCGCAAGATCCGCGTGATGCCGGACGTGATTAAAGTCACCCGTAACCGAAACTAGACTTATGAATTCAAAACGTTACGAGCGTATCTGCGAAATGCTCGCCAGGCGTCAGCCTGATCTGACGGTCTGCATGGAGCAGGTCCACAAACCTCATAACGTCTCTGCAATTGTCCGTACCGCAGACGCCGTAGGCGTGCATGAAGTACACGCCGTCTGGCCGGGTGCCCGCATGCGAACCATGGCTTCAACTGCCGCAGGCAGTAACAGCTGGGTGTCCGTCAAAACCCACCAGACTATTGGCGAAGCCGTATCGCACCTGAAAGGTCGCGGTATGCAGGTCCTGGCCACTAACCTGTCCGCAAAAGCCGTCGATTTTCGTGAGATCGACTACACCCGCCCGACCTGTATTTTGATGGGTCAGGAGAAAACCGGGATCACCCAGGAAGCGCTGGATCTGGCGGATCAGGATATCATCATCCCCATGATCGGCATGGTGCAGTCTCTCAATGTCTCCGTGGCCTCTGCGCTCATTCTCTATGAAGCGCAGCGCCAGCGTCAGAACGCGGGTATGTACAAGCGCAGCAACAGTATGCTGCCGGAAGAGGAGCAGCAGCGCCTGCTGTTCGAAGGTGGTTACCCGGTGCTGGCTCGCGTCGCGAAACAGAAAAAACTGCCTTACCCCCACGTCAACGCGCAGGGCGAAATTGAAGCCGATGCCGAGTGGTGGGCCACCATGCAGTACGCAGGATAACCGATGAAAGGCCGTCTGCTGGATGCCATACCGCTCAATAGCCTGACGGGCGTAGGTGCGGCGCAAAGCAGTAAACTGGCAAAAATTGGCCTGCACACCGTGCAGGATCTCCTGCTCCATCTCCCCCTGCGTTATGAAGACCGCACCCAACTCTATAAGATTGGCGATCTGCTGCCTGCCATTTACGCCACCGTTGAAGGCGAAGTACTGAACTGCAATATCACCTTTGGCGGACGCCGGATGATGACCTGTCAGATCAGCGACGGCACCGGCATTCTCACCATGCGCTTTTTCAACTTCAATGCGGCCATGAAAAACAGCCTTGCGACCGGTCGCAGGGTGCTGGCCTATGGTGAAGCCAAACGCGGGAAATATGGCGCAGAGATGATCCACCCGGAGTATCGCGTTCAGGGAGATCTGAGCACGCCGGAGCTGCAGGAGACCCTGACCCCGGTTTATCCGACGACCGAAGGCATCAAGCAGGCAACGCTGCGTAAACTCACCGACCAGGCGCTGGAACTGCTGGATACCTGCGCCATTACCGAGCTACTGCCGCCTGAGCTGGCTCAGGGCATGATGAGTCTGCCCGAGGCGCTGCGCACCCTGCACCGCCCGCCGCCAACCCTGCAGCTTAGCGACCTGGAAAGCGGCAAACACCCCGCTCAACGGCGTCTTATCCTTGAGGAATTACTGGCTCATAACCTGAGCATGCTGGCGGTACGGGCGGGTGCGCAGCGTTTTCATGCCCAGCCCTTAAGCCCGCGAGATGAACTCAAAGATAAGCTGCTGGCCTCACTGCCGTTTAAACCCACCGGTGCACAGGCACGCGTCACGGCCGAGATCGAACGCGATATGGCGCTCGATGTGCCCATGATGCGCCTGGTTCAGGGGGATGTGGGGTCCGGTAAAACGCTGGTTGCAGCCCTGGCTGCCCTGCGCGCGATTGCCCACGGAAGGCAGGTGGCGCTAATGGCCCCCACCGAACTGCTGGCTGAACAGCACGCTAATAACTTCCGCGCGTGGTTTGCCCCGCTTGGGATTGAAGTGGGCTGGCTTGCCGGGAAGCAAAAAGGTAAAGCGCGTCAGGCACAACAGGACGCCATTGCCAGCGGTCAGGTACAGATGATTGTCGGCACGCACGCGATTTTCCAGGAGCAGGTGCAGTTTAATGGTCTTGCCCTGGTGATTATCGACGAACAACACCGCTTCGGTGTACACCAGCGTCTGGCGCTGTGGGAGAAAGGGCTGCAGCAGGGCTTCCACCCGCATCAGCTGATCATGACTGCCACACCTATCCCGCGCACCCTGGCAATGACCGCCTACGCCGATCTCGATACATCGACCATCGACGAACTGCCGCCGGGCCGTACACCGGTCACCACGGTCGCCATTCCGGACACACGCCGCAGCGATATCATCGACCGCGTGCGCAACGCCTGCACTCACGAAGGCCGTCAGGCCTACTGGGTCTGCACGTTAATTGAAGAGTCTGAACTGCTTGAAGCGCAGGCCGCGGAAGCGACGTGGGAAGAGCTGAAGCTGGCGCTACCCGAGCTGAACGTGGGTCTGGTTCACGGGCGGATGAAGCCTACTGAGAAACAGGCAGTGATGCAGTCGTTCAAACAGGGTGAACTGCATTTGCTGGTTGCCACAACGGTGATTGAAGTCGGCGTAGACGTGCCCAATTCCAGCCTGATGATCATCGAAAACCCGGAGCGTCTTGGCCTTGCGCAACTCCATCAGCTGCGCGGCCGCGTTGGCCGCGGTGCTGTCGCCTCTCACTGCGTGCTGCTCTACAAAGCACCGCTCTCGAAAACCGCACAGATGCGTTTGCAGGTGCTGCGCGACAGTAACGACGGTTTTGTGATTGCACAAAAAGACCTGGAGATCCGCGGCCCAGGCGAACTGCTGGGCACGCGTCAGACGGGTAACGCCGAATTTAAAGTGGCGGATTTACTGCGCGATCAGGCCATGATCCCCGAAGTTCAGCGCCTCGCACGCCATATTCATGAGCGCTACCCCGAACAGGCGGCAGCGTTAATTGAGCGCTGGATGCCGGAAACCGAACGCTATTCCAACGCCTGATCTCAGGCAAACATCGGCAGCATCAGGTAAAGCTTGATCACCAGCGCGTTGACGATATCAATGAAGAACGCCCCGACCATCGGGACCACCAGAAACGCCATATGCGAAGGCCCAAAACGTTCTGTGATCGCCTGCATGTTGGCGATAGCCGTCGGCGTTGCCCCCAGACCAAACCCACAATGCCCGGCCGCCAGCACTGCTGCATCGTAGTTTTTGCCCATCATGCGCCAGGTCACAAACATGGCGTAGAACGCCATAAACAGTGCCTGAACGGCCAGAATAGCCACCATCGGCAGCGCCAGTGAGGCCAGCTCCCAGAGCTTGAGGCTCATCAGGGCCATCGCCAGGAACAGCGACAGGCAGACGTTACCAAGCACCGATACGGCACGTTCAAATACGCGGTAGAAGCCCATCAGCGCCAGACCGTTACTCAGCAGCACCCCAACAAACAGCACGCACACAAATGTCGGGAGCTCGAACGCTGAACCTGCCAGCCATTGCGCAACCACTTTGCCCACCGTCAGGCAGATGGCAATCATCGCGATAGTTTCAATCAACACCAGCGAAGTGATGGTGCGCCCGACGTCGGGTTTCTCAAAGGCAGTGGGCACCAGCTCATCGTCCGGTCTTCCGTCTGGCGTACCAGAGTGCTTCACCAGATACCGCGCCACCGGCCCGCCGATCAGGCCGCCCAGCACCAGACCGAAGGTGGCGCAGGCCATCGCCACTTCGGTGGCGTTTTCAAAGCCGTAGCGCTCAGTAAACAGCTTGCTCCACGCCGCCCCGGTACCGTGGCCACCTGAGAGGGTGATTGATCCGGCCAGCAGCCCCATCAGCGGATCCAGCCCCAGCAGCGTGGCCATCCCGATACCAATGGCGTTTTGCATCACTAGCAGCCCTACCACCACGATCAGAAATACGCCGAGCACTTTGCCACCCGTCCGCAGGCTCGCCAGGTTGGCATTCAGGCCAATGGTGGCAAAGAAGGCCAGCATCAGCGGATCTTTCAGGGACATATCAAAATCAATTTCCCAGCCCATGCTTTTCTTCAGCACCAGCAGGGCCAGCGCCACCAGCAGTCCGCCGGCAACAGGTTCAGGAATGGTGTATTTCTTCAGAAGGGAAACGCTGTGTACGAGCTTACGGCCAAGCAGTAAGACCAGCGTTGCGGCAACAAGGGTCGACAACGTATCGAGATGAATCATAAAAGGCTCCTGTTATGCGCGTGTTCCATACACACGCGGCGTTATCCTGGGCCGGCTTGCGCTCGTCATGAGCCGCCGGCGCAAAAAGTGTAATTTTTTTTCCCCATGGGTTGTAGAAAACCTGCTCACAGCGGCAGATTTTCTTGTCTTTTTTTGTTGGCAATCGTTTGCTTTTACCAGGTGGTCAGATAAAATGCCCGCTTTTCCACCGTGGGATTGCCGCCGATGTCCGTTAACACCCTTGAGTCTCCCGATGCGCAACCGATTGCGCAGAAGCAAAATAGCGAACTGATTTACCGCCTTGAAGACCGTCCGCCTCTTCCTCAGACGCTTTTTGCCGCCTGCCAACACCTGCTGGCTATGTTCGTTGCGGTGATCACCCCGGCGCTGCTGATCTGCCAGGCGCTTGGTTTACCGGCTCAGGATACACAGCACATCATCAGTATGTCCCTCTTTGCCTCCGGCGTGGCGTCAATTATTCAAATTAAAGCGTGGGGCCCGGTGGGGTCTGGATTGTTGTCGATCCAGGGCACCAGTTTTAACTTCGTCGCACCGCTGATCATGGGCGGTACAGCCCTCAAAACCGGCGGCGCGGATGTTCCGACCATGATGGCGGCGCTGTTTGGCACGCTGATGCTGGCCAGCTGTACCGAGATGGTGATCTCCCGGGTACTGCACCTGGCGCGTCGCGTGATCACGCCGCTGGTATCCGGCGTGGTGGTGATGATCATTGGCCTGTCGCTGATTCAGGTTGGCCTGACCTCCATCGGTGGCGGTTATGCGGCAATGAGCGACCACACTTTTGGTGCACCGAAAAACCTGCTGCTGGCCGGCGTGGTACTGGCAATCATTATTCTGCTTAACCGTCAGCGTAACCCGTATCTGCGTGTGGCATCGCTGGTGATCGCCATGGCGGCCGGTTATCTGCTGGCCTGGGCGCTGGGTATGCTGCCGGAGAACACCCCGCAGACCAACAGTACGCTGATCACCATTCCAACGCCGCTGTACTACGGCCTGGGCATTGACTGGGGTCTGCTGCTGCCGCTGATGCTGGTCTTTATGATCACCTCGCTGGAGACGATTGGCGATATCACCGCCACGTCTGATGTCTCCGAGCAGCCGGTCTCCGGCCCGCTGTATATGAAACGCCTGAAAGGCGGCGTGCTGGCGAACGGCCTGAACTCGTTTGTCTCTGCGGTCTTCAACACCTTCCCGAACTCCTGCTTCGGCCAGAACAACGGCGTGATCCAGCTGACTGGCGTTGCCAGCCGCTACGTCGGTTTTGTGGTGGCACTGATGCTGATCGTCCTCGGCCTGTTCCCGGCGGTAAGCGGTTTTGTGCAGCATATACCTGAACCGGTGCTGGGCGGCGCAACGCTGGTGATGTTCGGGACCATCGCGGCTTCCGGTGTACGTATCGTCTCCCGCGAACCGCTGAACCGCCGCGCCATCATGATCATTGCCCTGTCGCTGGCCGTGGGTCTGGGTGTTTCACAGCAACCGCTAATCCTGCAGTTTGCCCCGGACTGGGTGAAAAACCTGCTCTCTTCCGGCATTGCGGCAGGCGGTATCACCGCGATTGTTCTGAACCTCGTTTTCCCGCCTGAGAAAAATTGATCGCCCTTACGGCAGGCTGTCAACGCCTGCCGTGACATCTCTTTACACCATTCCCGCCTTGAGCATTGCGCATAAATCGTGCATAACTCCCTTATGTGCGTTTCGCGGGATGGAAGACCATGAAATTTATTGGAAAGGTACTCGTCTATCTTCTGGTGGCCCTGCTCATTGTGGTGCTGGCGCTCTATATTCTGCTCCAGACCCACTGGGGAGCATCTCAGGCCAGCAACTGGATAACGGTGAATACCGATTACGAACTCAATTTCGACCTGATGGATCACCGCTTTTCGTCACCTTCCCACATCATTCTGGAAAACGTCACGTTTGGCCGCGACGGTAAACCCGCCACGCTGGTGGCCAGGAAAGTCGATATTGGTCTGAGTAGCCGACAGGTCACCGATCCGCTGCACATGGACACCATTACCCTGTTCGATGGCACGCTTAATCTTTCTCCTCAGACGGCACCGCTCCCGTTCCAGGCGGACCGTTTGCAGTTGAACAACATGGCCTTTAACAGCCCCAATACGGAATGGGATCTCAGCGCACAGAAAGTGACGGGCGGCGTCAGCCCGTGGCAGCCAGAAGCAGGCAATGTGCTGGGTAAAAACGCACAGATCCAGGTGAGCGCAGGCTCGCTTACCCTGAACGGCGTGCCGGCCACCAACGTGCTGATCCAGGGACAACTCAACGGCAAAGAGGTGGTGCTGAACACCATTGGTGCCGATATGGCGCGCGGTTCGCTCACCGGGTCCGCCCTGCGCAACGCTGACGGCAGCTGGATTATCGACACCATGCGTCTGAATGAGATCCGCCTGCAAAGCGATAAGTCACTGGTGGATTTCTTCGCGCCTCTGACCACCATTCCCTCGCTGCAGATTGGCCGTCTGGAAGTGACTGACGCACGCCTGCAGGGGCCGGACTGGGCGGTGACCGATCTCGATTTAAGCCTGCGCAACCTGACACTCAGCAAAGGTGACTGGCAAAGTCAGGAGGGGCGTTTGTCCATGAACGCCAGCGAGTTTATTTATGGCTCTCTGCATCTGTTCGACCCGATCATGAATGCGGAGTTCTCCCCGCAAGGCGTGGCGCTGCGCCAGTTTACCTCCCGCTGGGAGGGCGGCATGGTACGCGCTTCCGGCAACTGGCTGCGCGAGGGTAACGCGCTGGTGCTGGACGATGTCGCCATCACCGGGCTGGAATACACCCTGCCGCAGAACTGGAAAACGCTGTGGATGGAGCCGTTACCGGAATGGCTGAACAGCCTGACGCTGAAAAAATTCGGCCTGAGCCGCAACCTGGTTATCGATATCGACCCGGCCTTCCCGTGGCAAATTACCTCTCTTGATGGCTATGGTGCGAACCTGCAGCTGGCGAAAGATCGCCAGTGGGGCGTATGGGGTGGCAGCGCAACGCTGAACGGCGCGGCGGCGACCTTTAACCGCGTGGACGTGCGTCGTCCGTCGCTGGCGCTGAACGCTAACGCCTCAACGGTAAACATTACCGACCTGAGCGCTTTCACCGAAAAAGGCATTCTGGAAGCCACGGCGACGGTTTCACAGCTTCCGCCACGGCAGACCACAATCAGCCTGAACGGACGCGGCGTGCCACTCAACGTGCTGCAGGCGTGGGGCTGGCCGGCGCTGCCCATTGGCGGTGATGGCAATATCCAGCTAACCGCCAGCGGCAGCGTGCAGGCCAACGCACCGCTGAAGCCGACGGTTAACGGGAAACTGAATGCGGTAAATATGGATAAACAGCAGGTGCAACAGACGATGACGGGGGGAGAGGTGTCGACACTATCCTCGCCCCTGCCCTCTCCCTGAAAGGAAGAAGAAGCAAACCCTTCCCTCCCCCCGTTGGGGAGAGGGTCAAGGTGAGGAAAATTAAAGGTGTACCACCACCTCATTACCCTCCGCTTTCACCACCACGCCCCACTCGCTTCCGGCCTCTGAGCCGCCTTTTACGCCACTCAGTTTCTGCACGTTGCGCAAGCAGACCGACCAGTTTCGTGCGTCACCTGTGCCGGTAATGGTCACGGTGTCGCCGCTGCGTGTGGCTTTCAGCGTAAATGCCACAGAACCGTCCGCCGCGGGCACTTCGCTCACCGCCATCGCGCCATCGCCCAGGTTAAACAGCTGGAAAGCTGTCCCTTCGTTCCAGGCGTAGTCCGGTTTCTGTTGATTGTTGCCCAACGCCAGCAGGGTGTTATCGCGCACATAGACCGGCAGGCTGCGGAAATCATGCTGCTGTTTATGCCAGCGGCTGCCCTCGATTTCATCGTTATGCCAGAGATGGGTCCAGCGCCCTTCCGGCAGGTAAAACTGCACGTCACCGGCCTCAGAAAACACCGGGGCTACCATCACCGACTCCCCCAGCATGTACTGACGGTCGAGGTAATCGCATGCCGGATCGTCCGGGAACTCCAGCATCATCGCCCGCAGCATCGGTGTGCCATACTCGCGAGCCAGAGCAGCCTGGCGATAGAGATACGGCATCATCTGACATTTCAGCTGAGTGAAGTGACGCACCACATCACAGGACTCATCATCGTATGCCCACGGTACGCGGTAAGATTTGCTGCCATGCAGGCGGCTGTGGCTGGATAACAGCCCAAACGCGCACCAGCGTTTGTAGACGTGTGCCGGCGCGGTGTTCTCAAATCCACCGATGTCATGGCTCCAGAAGCCAAAGCCGGACAGACCAATCGACAGCCCGCCGCGCAGGCTTTCCGCCATCGACTCGTAGTTGGCGTAACAGTCGCCACCCCAGTGCACCGGGAATTGTTGCGCACCTACCGACGCCGAGCGGGCAAACAGCACCGCCTCATCCGCGCCCACCGTTTCTTTCAGTACGTTCCACACCAGTTCGTTATAAAGGTATGCGTAGTGGTTGTGCATCTTCTGCGGATCGGAACCGTCAAACCACTGGACGTCCGTCGGGATGCGCTCGCCAAAGTCGGTCTTAAAGCAGTCGACGCCAATATCCACCAGGCCTTTCAGCTTGTCGGCATACCACCGGCACGCGTCCGGGTTAGTGAAGTCATAAATCGCCAGGCCCGGCTGCCATTTGTCCCACTGCCACAGGGAACCGTCCGGACGCTTGAGCAGGTAGCCCTTCTCTTTCAGTTCGCGAAATACCGGCGACTTCTGGCCGATGTACGGGTTAATCCACACGCAAACCTTCAGCCCTTTCTCCTTCAGGCGGCGGATCATCCCCTGCGGATCCGGGAAGGTCACCGGGTCCCACTCAAAATCACACCACTGGAAGGCCTTCATCCAGAAGCAGTCGAAGTGGAAGACATGCAGCGGCAGATCGCGCTCCGCCATGCCGTCGATAAAGCTGTTCACCGTCGCTTCGTCGTAGTTGGTGGTGAACGACGTGGTCAGCCACAGGCCGAATGACCACGCGGGCGGCAGTGCCGGGCGCCCGGTGAAGCACGTATAACGATTCAGGACCTCTTTTGGCGTCGGGCCGTCGATCACAAAGTACTCGAGATATTCACCTTCCACGCTGAACTGCACTTTGGAGACCTTCTCGGAGCCAATTTCAAACGACACGTTTTCCGGGTGGTTCACCAGCACCCCGTAGCCGCGGTTGGTCAGATAGAACGGAATATTTTTGTATGACTGCTCGGTACTGGTGCCGCCGTCGCGGTTCCAGGTCTCGACCGTCTGGCCGTTACGCACCAGCGCGGTAAAGCGCTCGCCCAGACCGTAGACCGTTTCACCTACGCCCAGATCCAGACGCTCAAAAACATAATGACGATCGGTACGGGTATCCTGCACGTAACCGTTGTTTTTCAGCTGACTGCCGGTAATACGCTGTCCGTTGCGCAGAAAATCCAGCGCCCAGCACTCGCCTTTGGTGACGCGCACGCTGAGGTGACCGCTTTTCAGCTCAGCAAATTCGGCATTGTTTTCAATCTCAACGTTCATCTCTTTGATGACATTCAGAGGATAGTGCGGACCGTTGTTCAGCACGCCCTGGAAGTGCTCGATACGCACGCCAACAATCCCTTCCTGCGGGGAGAAAAGACGGACGGTGAACATCAGGGTATCAAGCTGCCAGGTACGTTCTCGTACATCACGCGGCGCCACGTACACCACAAGGTCATTGCCCTGCTGCTCTACATCGAACACCTGAACCGGGCAGGTGACGTTCAGGCCCGGTTGAATGAGCCAGTTTCCATCACTGATTTTCATACTCTCGTCCTCTTAGTTCTGTAATTCTTTACTCACCGGCAGGTTGTCAAACTCCTGCTGATTGCGGCGCGCGCCGTGTGCCAGCTCGCTCATGATTTTGGTCAGGAAGGGCGTTTTCAGGGTGTAGTAGCGTTTGGCGATGATGGCGCTCAGCACGTAGCAGACCGCCGGGGCCAGGGTGAACAGGCCGATAATGATGCTGATGGTCGCGCTGTTCTGGGTTTTAGCTGCAGCGTCATAACCCCCCCCTGCCAGCAGCCAGCCGATCATCGCCCCGCCCAGCGCCAGGCCGAGTTTCAGCACAAACAGCGTGCCCGCGAAGCTGATGCCGGTAAGACGCTTGCCGTTGGTCCATTCGCCGTAGTCGACGGTATCGGACATCATGACCCACTGGATCGGCGTCACCAGCTGATGCAACACCCCAATCACAAAGATGAAGGTGAACATCACCACCGTGGCATGCATGGGAACGAAGAACATCGCCACGCTGACCACCGCCAGGGCGGCGTTAGTCCACCAGAAGATGCTGACCTTGCATTTCCAGTCGGTGAGCGGTTTCGCCAGCGCAGAGCCAATCAGGTTGCCGACGCAGTAGGTGGTGAGGAACGCGACAAAGATTTCCGGCGAGCCCATGATCCAGGTGCAGTAGTACATCATCGCGCCGCCACGCACGCAGACGGCGAGGATATTGAGAATGGTCAGCACACCAACAATACGCCACTGGTCGTTGTGCCAGATATCTCGCAGGTCTTCGCGCATGGAGGTGGTGCTGGGCGGCACCTGGATGCGCTCTTTGGTGGTGAAGAAGCAGAACGCCAGCATCAGGAACGCGACCACCGACAGCACGGCGATCCCGCCCTGGAAACCGAACGCTTTGTCATCGCCACCAATCAGGTTAACCAGCGGCATCATCAGTACCGTCGAGAGCATGCCGCCCGCGGTCGCCAGCACAAAGCGCCAGGACTGAAGGGAGATACGCTGCGTCGGGTCGTTGGTGATCACACCGCCCAGCGCGCAATAAGGGATGTTAACCACGGTATAGAGCAGCGTCAGCAGCGTGTAGGTAATGGCGGCATAGATCATTTTGCCGTTGAGGCTGAGGTCCGGCGTGGTGTAGGCCAGCACGCAGACAATGCCGAACGGGATAGCACCGAACAGTATCCACGGCCGGAATTTACCCCAGCGGCTGCGGGTACGGTCGGCGATCAGGCCCATGCACGGGTCCGAAATCGCATCCAGCGCACGTGCCAGCAGGAACATCGTGCCGACAAACCCGGCAGGAATGCCGAAGATATCGGTATAGAAAAACATCATGTACAACATAACGTTATCGAAAATGATGTGGCTGGCGGCGTCACCCATGCCGTAGCCAATCTTCTCTTTTACTGACAATACGTCGCTCATTTTTTATCCTTCACGCTGTAGGGGGCGCTGAGACCGGTTACAGATTTTTAAACCATTGTTTCAGGAGCGGGTATTGCGTTTTCTGGTTAGCTGGTTACGTTTCTTGTTTTTTGTGATCGCGGTAAATATTGACGAGCACGAAATGCTAACCTGAGGATTTTCTTAGGAATTAACTGAAACAGGGGTGTTAAGGTCAAAAGAGAGGTGAAAAAAGTGTGCCGGGGTATGTGGTAAATGCCTGAAAGTAGCTATAATGCGCCCCGCCTCCATGTAGCAATGCAGGCGCGGAAGATCGTCATCTCCGGTGAGGTGGCTGGACTTCAAATCCAGTTGGGGACGCCAGCGTTCCCGGGCAGGTTCGACTCCTGTGATCTTCCGCCAAAATTCTTTGAATAGATTATTCTCATATTTGTTCCACTATTATACCCAAATAATACTTTAATCTATTCACTAAAATTTTTTATGTGACTCTTCTGCTTTTCAGTAATTCTTAAGTTATCTTTTTTAGTTTTCTTACCCACAAATATTCGGGCATTAAACTTTACCCAAGTGTTTCAACTAATTAATTACGTTGATATTGATTTGTTCGGTTATATTACGGATATCATAATAGCCAAACTTTAATCGTGAGGTATAATTCCTGAACGGCAAAACGCGTTGCATTTCATATCTAACGAGTAGGATATCTGCGTTAAGTTAGCATTCACTCACCCAACCGCATATGCAACAACGGAAACGCATTCCCCTGTCCGTCGCGTTCTGAGCGCCCGACCTGCACAAACCCCATATGCTGATAAAACGCAACGCCCTGCGGGTTTTGCTCGTTTACATCCACTTCATTCGCACCAAAATGCGCAATGGCATAGTTCAGCAGCAATTTCCCTACGCCTTTTCCCCGGCTCGCATCATCCACAAACAGCATTTCAATGCGGTTTTCATCGACGCCTAAAAAGCCATGAATAACACCCGCTTCATCGCGGGCAATCATAACCTTGAGATTGGGCAGATAGGCATTGAGCAATAACGGGCGCAGGGTCGCAATATCGCTTTCCTGTAAAAAGTGATGGGTGGCACGAACGGAAGACTCCCAGACTGTGACGAGGCGTTCGAAGTGTGAGGGGTGTGCGGTTTCGATTTTCATGAGGGGGATCATTATAGAGCGCAGCGATTAAATCAAGTATCCAGAAGTATAGAGACAATAAAATGAAGACCTTAAATGAAGTAATAAACTCTCGAACCTGTGAAAGTCGAGAGCGTATCAAGGAAATGGCCCGGAAGTTGGTTCAGGAGACTGGTCAGCAGATAGAGCATGAAAAGCAAGAATCCCCAACAGACATTGAGAATAAAGAAACCAGCTAATCCTTCATGGTAGTTGTTCGGGTAAACCGAACAACTGAGGAATGGTAAATATTCTAGCGCCCTGTCCCCCCTAACCTAGCCCTCTCCATCAGGGAGAGGGAACTGACCGTGCGGTTTGTCATCCCCCACCTTAATCTCCATCACTGCATACACCCCGTCTTTTGGCACGACCACGGTGACGTTTTCCACCGGCACACCTGCCGCGATATGAATATCCTGCAGCTGCCGGAGCGTCCGCGGGTAAATATCCTCCCAGCCGATACAGCGCAAAATAAAATCGATTTGTGGGCTGCTGGCCAGCATATTCGAGACAATCACCGCCCCGCCGGGCTTTATCAGCCGCAGCGCACGCTGGAGAAAAATCACCGCATCGGCATCGTTGAAATAGTCGAAAATCCCCAGCGCATCCACCAGTTCGGCCTGATGCTCGCCCAGCTCATGCAGTAAATCTTCGTTACGCACCAACGTATGGAGCAAGTTGCGCCTGAGCAGGGTCAGCTGTTCACCCACGATAATGCCTTCCTGCGCCGCCATAGTTTCGGCCCAACTGAGCGCCACAGGGTCTTTATCCACCAGCGTCAGATACACCTGCTGGCCGTCGAGCTTCGCCTCGCGCAGCGCCTCCAGCACGGGAATTGCAGCCCCGCTCGCCAGGCTCACCCAATTGTTATCGTTCCCGTTGCGGATGTATTTATCCACCATCGCAGCCAGTACTTTTGCACGGGAGCGCACACCAATGGCATCGTTCGCATGGATAAACCACTGGCGGCTGTCGCTGTCCATTCGGGTTCCGTCTGGCAGGCGCTCCTCCAGCGGGTTTTGCACCACAAAAAGCGCCAGCGCGGAGGGAACCAGCCGGGTACGCCACGCGGTGAGCGCCGGACGATTGCGGTAGGCTTGCCCGGAATAACGGTTCTGTGGGACAAGCACGGCCTGTCCCCCCTCTTCGTATTCAATCAACGGAGGACGAAGCGCCGGGTCGGCTTTCAGCGCCCGGTTAATCGAATTGATCTCACGGGCAGTGTCGTCTTTCATCGGCCACTGGTCGCTAATATCCGGAAATGACGCACTGAAAATGGTCATATTTTCCGGTGCGTCGCCGCGAAAAGGCTGCCAGTTCATGTCGTCGTCTCCCGTTGAGCTTTTAACGGAAGTCTATCCAGGCGAGCCAGTAAAACCCTACGAAGAAAGCACGATCTTCACTGCTTAACCCACACCAGCTGATCAACCTTGAAGCCCAGACTGCGTGCGGTATTCAGGTAGTCCTGTTTCACGGCATCCGGAATCGTCGGCGTACGAGACAGGATCCACAGATAGTCGCGGTTCGGCCCGCTCACCAGCGCATACTGGTACTTATCGTCCAGCTTGATCACGTTATAGCCGCCGTAGAAGGGGCCGAAGAACGACACCTTCAGCGCTGCCGTCGTCGGTTCGCCGGTAAAGTACGCTTTGCCTTCACTCTCATTCCACTTGTTTTTGACCGGGTCGAAACCCCGGTTAAGCACGCTGATGCCACCGTCGCTGCGCTCGCCGTAGGTGGCGGTCACCTTCTCCAGCCCGCGTTCGAAGCGGTTTTCCAGGCGGGCAACTTCATACCACTTGCCGAGATAGCGGCTGGCTTCAAAATTTGAAATGGGCTTTACGCCTTTCGGTGGCGTAGGGGATTTGCAGGCCACCAGAGTCAGGGCAATGGCGACACCCGTCACAACAGGCCATAGTTTCATGAGAATTCCTTTCATTTGCACGGTTGGAAGTAAAGTGTAGTGCACCGTTACGGCGCTTCATCCCGTGAGGGAAAATTCGTAGTATATTGAGAGTATTCCTCCACTCTGGACACGGACATGGCTTACTCCATCGGCGAATTCGCCAGACTCAGCGGGATCACCGCCACGACGCTGCGGGCATGGCAGCGTCGCTATGGTTTACTCAAGCCACAGCGCACGGAGGGCGGCCATCGCCAGTACAGTGATGAGGACGTCCAGCAGGCACTGAAAATCCTCGACTGGGTGAAAAAAGGTGTGCCCATCGGCCAGGTCAAACCGCTACTGGAACGCCCCGTCCCGCGCCGGACCAACAACTGGCAAACGTTGCTTGAGACCATGCTGCAACGCCTGCAGGACGGGAAAATTGAGTCCCTGCGCCAGATGATTTACGACGCCGGCCGCGAATACCCCAGGCCAGAGCTGGTTGCAAATGTGCTGCGTCCGTTGCGCAGCCAGATGTCAGCCAACATCCCTGCCGCCATGACCCTGCGCGAGATCCTCGACGGCATTATCATCGCCTATGCCTCGTTCTGCCTTGAAGGCGACAAAAAAGCGCCGGGTGATAACATCCTGCTTAGTGGCTGGTACCTGAATGACCCGTGTGAAATCTGGCTCGAGGCCCTGACGCGTACCGGACAAGGTCACCGTATCGATATTTTGCCAACCCCCTCCACGTCACTGGCGCCTGAGATTTTCCCCGAGCGCAAATGGCTTCTGGTGACCAGCGGTAAACTGACCGCCGCCCGGAAAAAGCAGGTGGCGCAGTGGCAACAGCAGGTATCCCTTGAAGTGATTATCCTCTGATTATTTTCTCCTGCGGTAAACTTCACGAAAAGTTGAATATTTTTCCGTCCCGCAAATGCTAACGTTTTCCTGTGACTGACAACCCCACAGGAAAACACAATGAAAAAAACAACCCCTCTGCTGATGCTGGCCGCCATGGCCTTTACCCCTGCCGCGTTTAGCGCCCCTGCCGGCACCCTGAGCGTACATATTCTCGACCAGCAAACCGGGATGCCGCCATCTGACGTTACCGTCACGCTGGAGAAGCAGCAGCAGAACACATGGACCCAGATTGCCAGCGGCAAAACCGACCACGACGGACGTATCAAATCACTCTATCCGCAGGATCAGGACATGCAGCCAGGCGTGTATAAAGTGACCTTTAAAACCGCTGATTACTTCCACGGCAAAAAGCTGGACACCTTCTTCCCGGAGATCCCAGTGCTATTTACCGTGACCCGAACCAACGAGAAACTTCACATCCCGCTTCTGCTGAGCCAGTACGGCTACTCGACCTACAAGGGCAGTTAAGCCGCATTGATTTTAAAGGATAATAAAAAATAACTCCGCCAATACTTGGACAAATTACTCATGTTGTGTAAGTTTTAGATATACGAACTGGAGACACACACCATGACAATGAAACCTGTAATCGGTATTAGCGGATGTTTGACCGGTTCCGCCGTTCGCTTCGACGGCGGACATAAGCGTATGGGCTTTGTCATGGACGAACTGGCCCAGTGGGTGAATTTCAGGCCCGTCTGCCCTGAGATGGCCATCGGCTTGCCGACGCCACGCCCTGCACTGCGTCTTATCGTGACGGACAGCGGTGAAACCCAGATGCGTTTTAGCCACGCCCCGCACGAAGACGTTACGCAAAAGATGGCTGACTTTACGGCAGATTATCTGCCTAAAATCGGCGATCTGGCGGGATTTATCGTCTGTGCAAAATCCCCCAGCTGCGGCATGGAACGCGTGCGGCTGTATGATGAAAACGGCAACCGGGGCCGCAAGGTGGGTGTCGGGCTGTTCACTGCCACCCTCCTTGAAACCCTGCCGTGGTTACCCGTGGAAGAAGATGGCCGCCTGCACGATCCGGTGCTGCGGGAAAACTTTGTTGAGCGTGTTTTCGCGCTTCATGAACTGAACACACTGCGCGCCCAGGGTCTGACGCGCCGTGCGCTATTGGACTTCCACAGCCGCTACAAACTTCAGCTGCTGGCGCACCATCAGGCAGGTTATCGTGAAATCGGCCCGTTCGTTGCCACGCTGCACGAGTGGGAAGATCTGGACGCCTTCTTTGTGGCGTACCGCGAAAAGCTGATGACCATCCTGAAAAAACCGGCTTCGCGGAAGAACCACACCAACGTGTTGATGCATATTCAGGGCTATTTCCGTAACCAGCTCAACAGCCGCCAGCGCGGCGAACTTCGCGACGTGATCCTGCACTACCGTAACGGGCAGTTGCCCATCCTCGCGCCGATCACGCTGCTGAAGCACTACCTGGCCGAATACCCTGACCGGTATCTGATGACGCAAAACTACTTTGATCCCTATCCTGATGATTTGGGTCT
This sequence comes from Enterobacter sp. MEB024, assembly GCF_030209635.1. Classification (NCBI taxonomy): domain Bacteria; kingdom Pseudomonadati; phylum Pseudomonadota; class Gammaproteobacteria; order Enterobacterales; family Enterobacteriaceae; genus Enterobacter; species Enterobacter sp. MEB024. The sequence continues at coordinate 134,669 of NZ_JARVRQ010000008.1, forward strand.
GCGTCTGGCAGTCAAGTGATCATAAAAATGCGAAGGCCCCATTGACCCTCAGAGGCCCAAAGCAGTACCCCGTTTAGACGACACCCTCACTGTCGTCTCTTTTTTTGCATTTAACCTTAAAGACTGTAATTATATACAGGCCTACAGTGCAAAAAAGGAGCCTGCCTGTGATCAAAAGCCTGCACATCCAAAACTACCGCTCGATTCGCGACATGTCGCTGGAGCTGGAAGCGCTCAATATCGTCTTCGGCCCCAACGGTACCGGGAAATCGAATATCTACAAGGCGATACACCTGATGCACAGCGCGGCGCAGGGGCAGTTCTCCCAGGCGCTGGCAAATGAAGGCGGTATTCTGAAGGTGTTCTGGGCAGGTAAGACCCGTAGCGACCAGCTCCGGCGGATGAATCTTGCGGTGGAAACGGACACTTACGAGTACGAGCTGCAGGTGGGCTTTGTCGAGCAACTGCCCTATCCCTCCCAGTTTCAGCTCGATCCGGTCATTAAAGAAGAGTCCATCTGGCTTACCGGTCAGCGCCGTCGCCCTTCATCACAGCTGATGAAGCGCAGGAATCAGGCGGTATTTCTCAACAACGTGCACCACGAAAAAGTGACTCACAGCGGCACGCTGTATGAAAACGAATCGGTGTTCGGGCAGCTCGGCGAACCGCATCTCTACCCGGAAGTGTCGCAGATGCGCGAGTCCCTGCGTAACTGGCGCTTTTATCATGAATTTTCCGTCTCGTCCGGCTCGGCGATGCGTGCCCCGCAGGTCGGTTTCCGCTCCCCGGTACTGGCCAGCGACGGCGCCAACCTGGCGGCCGCATTTCAGACCATTGTCGAGATTGGCGATGAAATGTTGCTGATGCGCATTCTCGACCAGGCCTTCCCCGGCTGCGAATTTTACAGCGACAACACCGGCGGCCGCTTTCGCATGATGATGCAGCGCGAGGGGCTGAGCAGGCCGCTGGAACCAGCGGAGTTTTCCGACGGCACGCTGCGCTTCCTGTGCCTGGCGGTAGCGCTGTTAAGCCCGCGCCCACCGGCCTTTATCGCGTTGAACGAACCGGAAAATAGCCTGCACCCGCAGATGCTGCCCGCGCTGGCGAGCTTAATCGCCGAGGCCAGCCGCTACTCGCAGATCTGGCTCACCAGCCACTCGCCGGAACTGGCGAAGTTGATTGAGAAGCAGCGGTCGTTTTCGCTGTATCAGCTGTCGATGGTGGAGGGGGAGACGAGGGTGGAGAGGCTGGGGTAGTTTTTTGTCTTCTTGCTTCATCAAATTGAGTGATTAATAAGTGACAACGCCTTCGACCAACCACCAGTGAACTGCGGGGATGCGCTGAAGGGCTGAAGGGCTGAGCGTCGTCAGTATTGACCAGCCAAAGATATGTGAATGACTAAGATCCCGGTTCAGTAACCGAGATCTTAGTTTTACTCTTTTCTCAGATATACCAATATACCATATGTATTTTTATTTTTTATGGGTAATCAAGACACTGAAATGTTGTATCACAGTAATTATGCCTCAGATCCAGCCCATTATTTTTTGCTACAATTTGCCGATTTTTATCATTTTTTTAGCACGTTAGCGATCAATAACATTACTCCAGCAAAACTACCAATGTATATACTTATTTTACCTAAAAACAAAATAATACTCGGTGAAAAAGATATTGGTATTCCTTTATAAACTAAGAAAAAAACCTCTCCGCATGCATATAAAACGATCCCTGTCAGAAAAATTGAAACCATACTAAATACTATAAAAAAAACCAGAGGAAGAGTATATTTTAGTATTTTCATCTACCATCTCCTACTTGCTTCATTTTATACTCTGTATACTTACCTCCAACTTCTGAAGAAATACTACCACCAATGTCACCAATTGAGCTTGGCACATTGCTTGGTTTCATTTCTTTTGAAAGACCATAATCCCCTTTTACTTCAGTAAACTGTCTTAGGTCAGTGTTAAACTTGGGATCCCAACCACCTTTCCACCAGTTAGCACCAGCGTTAACTCCCCATTTAAGGCCATTGCCAGTGCCATAACCCACAACGGAACCTGCACCATTTACTAACGCACCAGATATTGGATCTTTACCTTCAAGCCAGTTTCCTAATGCACCTCCGGCCGCATTCCAGCCAACTGTTCCTCCAATACCATTTCCGGCACTGATCACATTAACCCAGCCACCAATAATAGCTGTTGTTGGGTCTATAGTTCCATCAGCTAGATAGTTGATACCAGCATTAGCACCTGCGCCTAATCCCCATAAGACCTGAGCGCTACCGGGTAAGAGAGCTACACTGCCTGTTGCAAGCGCCACCCCTACGGCATCACGTTCATTCATTGCTTTCTGACATGCGGCCCCACTCGGATTATCGGAACAGGTCGCCATATCGACGCCGTGCTGGCGTATCCACGCTGCCTGAGCCTCTTCACTACCGCCGAATAAATTATTCCCAACACTATTCTTCCCTGCACTGGCCCCGGCCGCCGCACCAGCCGTATTTCCCCCGGCAAGCCCGCCAGCTATGCCCGCTGAAACAGATGCCAGCGTACTCACGGTCTGCTTTTGCTCTTCCGTCAGCGTCGACGGGTCTGTGTCCGGATAGAGCTGTCTGGCAATCGCTGTCGCAATCAGTTCGCCGGATGCCGCCCCCACAGCGCCTGCTGTTGGTGATGCTTCCCCCCTTCAGGGTGACGTTGTTGCCCGCAATCACGCTGCCGTTATTGACGGTAACGTCCTTCGCCGACAGGTAAAGCTTCGGCACCATCACCGTTTCGCCGTTGACGGTGGCCTTCTCCCACCACAGTAAGCTGTGGTCGAGCGCAGCAATCTGATCCGCCGTCAGCGAGACGCCAAACTGCAGGCCCAGCGACTGCTGCGCCGCCGCGGCGTTATCCATCAGATAGCGCATCCGATCCAGATCGGAGCCGATACCGTTCAGGTAGCGGTTATCAGTCTGGTCGAGCACTACGTTGGAAACATAGCGGGTATCGAACGCCGCATCGCCGAGGAAGCCGTAATAAATTAATGACGAAGCCGAAAAGTCTTACGCCATTCTGCCGGACTCACGCCAAAACGCGCCTTAAATTGCTGGCGCCAGGTCACCGCAGAGTTAAACCCTACCAGCTCTGCCACGCTTTCAATGGGCATATTCCCGGCTTCTAACAGTATCTGGCTGCGCCGCAGGCGCTCGGTGGTCAGCCAGTCGGCCACGCTCATCCCGGTGGCTTTTACAAAATGGCGGGTAAGCGTGCGGCGGCTCATCGATACCACCTCTGCCAGCGAGTCCAGATTATGCGGTTCGGCAATGTGCTGCTGGAGATAGTCAATCAGGGAGTTGATTCGTCCGTCACGGGTATCTTTTGGTACCGGCTGGGCAATAAACTGTGCCTGCCCCCCCTCGCGGTGTGGCGGCACGATCATACGGCGGGCAATCTGGTTGGCGACCACGCTGCCAAAGCGCTGGCGGATGATGTACAGGCAGCAGTCAAGCGCGGCAGCGGTACCCGCAGAGGTGATGATATTGCCGTCATCGACGTATAGCGCATTGATATCCAGCTTTACGTCCGGGAAAAGCGTCTGAAACTGATGTTCAAACTCCCAGTGCGTGGCCGCGCGTTTACCGTCGAGAATGCCCGCATAACCCAGCACAAACGACCCCAGACAAAGCCCGACGATCTCCGCCCCGTTGTCTCTGGCCTGGACCAGGCTGTCGAGAAGCGTCTGGGGCGGGCGTTGCTGGACATGCTGCCAGTAAGGCACCACGACGATATCTGCCTGGCCGATGGCGGAGAAATCGTGAGTCGCATTAAGCGCAAACCCGTCTGTGGATGTCAGTAATCCCGGTTTTTCGGCGCAGATCAACACACTAAAGCGCTTTTCGCCGGATACCGTATCACCAAACAAAATGCAGGGAACGGAGTAGTGGAACGGGCTGAACCCGTCTACCGCAACAATCGCGACGTTGATTAGCGCCATGTATCTCTCCTTTCCCCTGGTGATGCTCAGAATATAACGGTTTCACCATCCTCGGGAATGCTCACCGCATCCCCAATCAGGTTCGCGTCAACGTACTCACGCAGCGCATGGCGGGTCAACAGACAGTGGTTGATGGCCTCCATATGGGTCGCCACAATTTTCGCCTGCGGCAGCAGGAAGTGGATGTTGAGCACATCTTCCTGGCCCATGATAATCGGCCCAAACCCGATGACGTGAGCATAGCCCGCGTTAAGCACCACCACATCCGGCTGATGCTTATGCAGATCGGCTGCCACTTCATCACGCCAGATGGTATCCCCGACAATGTAGAGCGTCTTCTCATCAGGATGACGTAAAACCACACCACAGGCTTCGCCCAGCCGTTCCGCCAGCTCCGGCACGGCGTAAGCACGATCGGTACCGTGCTGGCCGCCGCGGGTTTTAGCGATCCGGATATCGCCAAACGCCGTCTCCTCGGTCATCACCGTCAGGTGGGTAAATCCCTGGCTGCGCAACAGCGCGGCGTCGCTGTCGTTCTGCACAAAGACAGGTTTATCTTTGCCGATCAGTTCGACTGCGGCGCGATCCCAGTGATCGTCATGGGTATGGGTGACGATCACCGCATCCGCCTCCAGCAACGTGTTGACGTCAACGGGTAGCTCAACCATCGGGTTGCGGATCTCCGCGTGCGCCGTGCCGGGGAAGCCCGGATAAGCGCCCTTCGGGGCCAGCATTGGGTCGATTAAAAAGCGTTTCCCGGCGTAGGTAATCAGCTGAGTGGCATTACGAATCTGAGTGATGTTCATGGGTATTCTCCTCATAGTGTGAAGAGGAGAATAGCCCGATGCCGCGCGTAACAATGTGGGCCACAGGGCGATGATCGATGAAATCGGGTCAACGTTATCGCATTCGCAGCGCATCTACCACCAGAGAAAAGGCCGGCGACGGCTGCTTTCGGCTCGGGTAGTAGAGATAATACCCCGGGAAGGGCAGACACCAAGGGTCCAGCACGCGGATTAACCGGCCTTCAGCAATATGATCGCCAAACTCGTCTTCGGGCAGGAAAGCAATCCCGAATCCCGCCAGGGCAGCTTCGACAATATGCCAGGAAGTATTAAAGGTCAGCTGGCCATTCACGCGCACGTTCAGATCGCCACCGTCCTGATCAAAATCCCAGACGTAAATCCCGCCGGATTTAATCATCCTCTGGTTAATACACTGGTGCTGCGTCAGCTCATGCGGCGTTTGCGGAACAGGATGACGGGCGAAGTAATCCGGCGAGGCGACCGCGGCCATACGCAACTGCGGGCCTATCGGCAACGCGATCATGTCTTTATCGATGGTATCTCCCATTCGAACGCCCGCATCGAAGCGGTCGGCAACGATATCGCGAAAACCGTGATTGGCGTCGAACTCAATGTGAATGTCGGGGTATTGCCGCAAAAGTGGCGTCAACTTAGGCAAAAGAGTGCGCGATAACACATCGGGTCCACAGGTGATCCTCACCGTGCCGGCAGGCTTGTCGCGAAGCTCCGTCAACATGTCCAGCTCCGCTTCGATTTCATCGAAACGGTTGCCAATGGCGTTAAGCAAGCGTTCGCCGGCTGCGGTGGGGGAAACGCTGCGGGTGGTGCGGGTCAGCAGGCGGATCTGCATCCGGTTCTCCAGCCCGGTTATGGCCTGGCTTAACGCGGGCTGGGTCACGCCCAACTGTGCCGCGGCACGGGTAAAACTGCCCTCACGCGCCACGGTGACAAAAGCAAAAAGATCGTTCAGGTTACGCTTCATCACGCCCTCATTTATAAGCCACACTTATAAGCTCATTAAGCATTGATTAGCTAGTCAGAATACACCCGCCGTGTAAAATTTTCACTGTGACCTGACGTCAACCACATTCCAACCCTTCATCTGCATGCGTTATTCCCGTGAATAGCGCCCGGCCCCGGCTTGTCCGAATCTGGCCGAACGAATAACAAGGTAAACATGATGTCCGCTATGGTGAACGAAACATCAGCGCGCCAGTCCCGTGCCTGCTGGAGCGGCGTGCTGGCAATGACCCTCTGCGCTTTTACGCTGGTCGCCTCAGAATTTATGCCGGTAAGTCTGCTGACGCCCGTTTCGCGGGATCTCGCCGTCAGTGAAGGCCTGGCGGGCCTCGGGATCGCGATATCCGGCGCGCTGGCCGTATTGACCAGCCTGTTTCTCTCTTCTCTTGCGGGAGGCATTAACCGCAAATCGCTGCTGCTGGGCCTGACGGCGTTGATGGCCGTCTCCGGTCTGATTATCGCCGTGGCTGAGAGCTATCCCCTTTATATGCTGGGACGCGCACTGCTTGGCGTGGCCATTGGCGGCTTCTGGTCGCTCTCCGCGGCGACCGCAATTCGCCTTGTGCCACCGCATCAGGTTCAACGTGCGCTCGCCATTTTTAACGGTGGCAACGCCCTGGCGACCGTCGTTGCGGCTCCGCTCGGCAGCTGGCTGGGGGCGACAATCGGCTGGCGCGGTGCCTTTTACTGCCTGGTGCCCGTGAGCCTGCTCGCGTTTATCTGGCAGTGGTTCAGCCTGCCTTCCATGTCCGTGGAAAAGCGCACCGCGTCGTCCACCAGCGCCTTCGGCCTGCTGAAAAACCCTCTGGTGGCAAAAGGAATGGTCGCGTGCGGCGTCTTTTTCATGGGGCAGTTCGCGCTGTTTACCTACGTGCGTCCGTTCCTTGAAACCGTGACTTTCGCCAGCGCGACGCAGTTATCGTTAATCCTGCTGGTGATTGGCGTGGCGGGTTTTATCGGCACCCTGTTGATCGGCACGTTTCTGCGCCGCGGATTTTACACCACGCTGGTCGCCATTCCCGTGGTGATGGCGCTGATTGCCGCGGCACTGATGGCCTTCGGCCATCACCTTGCCGCCGTCACCGCCCTGCTCGGCCTCTGGGGACTGGTCGCGACGGCCGCCCCCGTCGGCTGGTGGACCTGGGTTGCCAGAACGCTTCCTGAAAATGCCGAAGCGGGTGGCGGACTGATGGTGGCAATGGTGCAGCTCTCCATTGCGCTCGGCTCCACGCTCGGTGGCCTGGCCTTTGACCACAGCGGCTGGCAAAGCACCTTTGCACTCAGCGGTGTACTGCTTATCGCCGCTGCCATGTTCACGTTTTACACCTCACACAACGACACACTTCACAGGAGTTAATCATGAGAAGATTCACCATGGCGCTCGGGCTGTTAGTCAGCGCCTTCGCCGCCAGCGCTGCCGATATGTCCCGGGGCGCAGATAATTTCTACAAAAGCGATAAGGTTACGCAGCAGAAGGTGACCTTTAAAAACCAGTATCAGATGAACGTCGTCGGCAATCTGTATAGGCCAAAAGAGGCGGATAAAAACGCCAGACTGCCGGCGATCGTGGTCGGCCATCCGATGGGCGCGGTGAAAGAGCAAAGCGCCAGTCTCTATGCGCAAAAGCTCGCGGAACAGGGCTTTGTCACCCTGGCGATTGATCTCTCATTCTGGGGGGAAAGCGAAGGTAAACCGGGGCATCTGATCTCACCAGAAATCTATTCCGATGATTTCAGCGCGGCCGTGGATTATCTGAGCACTCAGTCTTTTGTCGATCCACAGCGCATCGGTGCGCTGGGCATTTGCGGCAGCGGCAGCTTCGTTATTAGCGCGGCGAAAATTGACCCGCGCATGAAAGCGATCGCCACCGTCAGCATGTATGACATGGGCTCCGCCTTCCGCAACGGTCTCAACCATTCCGTGACGGTTGAACAGCGTAAAGCGATGATTGCCTCTGCCGCTGAGCAGCGTCTGAAAGAGTATCAGGGTGCAGAGACAGCCTACATTCCCGGGACGGTAAATAAGCTGGATGATTCTACGCCGGCTATCCAGCGTGAGTTCTTCGATTTCTATCGCACCGAACGCGGCGGGTACACGCCACAGGGCGAGAAAGAGGCGCTGACGACGAAACCGATGATGAGCAGCATCGGTAAGTTTATGAACTTCTATCCGTTCAACGATATCGAAACCATTTCACCGCGTCCGATGCTGTTTATCACGGGTGATAAAGCGCATTCGAAAGAGTTTAGCGAAGACGCCTATAAACGCGCCGGTGAACCGAAAGAGCTGTATATCGTGCCGAATGCAGGCCACGTTGACCTGTATGACCGCACGGATCTGATCCCGTTTGCAAAACTGGCCTCGTTCTTTAAAGCCAACCTGAAATAACCCGGTAAGGCGTATAACACCCTGTTATACGCCTTTGTCCTGACTACCAGCCTGGCACCGCGCCACCGTTAAAGAGAGTCTCTGCGGCCTTCGCCACTTCCGGCGACTGATACGACTGGATAAATTCCTTCACGTTTTCCGCGTCTTTGTTGTCTTCCCGCGTCACCACGATGTTCACATACGGCGAGTTTTTATCTTCAATAAACACGCTGTCATGCACCGGCGACAGCCCGGTTTGCTGGAGATAGGTGGTGCTGATAATGGCAACATCCACTTTCGGATCATCCAGCACGCGCGGCAGTTGCGCCCCTTCCAGCTCCATAATGTTCAAATGCTTCGGATTGGCGGTGATATCCAGCGCCGTCGGCAGCAGGCCAACGTCAGGCTTCAGGGTAATCAGCTTCTCTTTTTGCAACAGCAGCAGTGCGCGGCCAAGGTTGGTCGGATCGTTTGGAATGGCGATGGTCGCGCCGTCCTTCAGCTCAGACACGGATTTTATCTTGCGGGAGTAGCCGGCCATCGGGAAAACAAAGGTATTCGCTACAGCAACCAGCTTGTAGTGATGCGCCTTGTTATCTTCTGCCAGGAACGGGCGATGCTGGAAGACATTGGCATCAAGATCGCCCTGACTGGTGGCATCATTGGGCAACAGCGAGCCGCTGAACCCCACCAGTTCCACATCCAGACCGTATTTCTCTTTCGCCACTTTTTTAGCGACTTCCGCGACATCCTGCTCAGCGCCGTTAATCACGCCGACTTTGATGTGTTTGGCATCGCTGCCGCCTTGATCGCAACCTGCCAGCAGCAGGCCCGCGAGAACCAGAGCACCCAATCGAAGTTTCACGAGACATTTCCTTTTGATAAACGTTTCAGTGACTATATCGACAACGGTACGGCTGGCTAAAAAACGAAAAAGCATCAATAAGACGGATAAGTTATATGTGCGGGGGCGCTATTGATCCGACCTGAGCATGCCCGCACGGCGTAACGGCGTTTCACGTAAAAACCACGACAGTACAAACGCCAGCACCATAATGCTTGCCGCCAGCAGGAACACCGCGTGAATGGCTGAGCCAAACGCGTCCAGGTAATCGAGCCGCAGTGCCTCTGGCAGCCGGTGAATGGCCGCAGGATTGAGCTCATGCGGTAACTCCGCCCCTTGCGGTAAACGGTCCATCAGACCCGATTGCAAAACGTGGGTGAAGACCGCGCCAAACAGCGCGACGCCGATGGCCCCGCCAATGGAACGAAACAGCGTGACCCCGGAAGTCGCTACCCCGTATTGATCGGCAGAGACGCTGTTCTGCACGGCCAGCACCAGTACCTGCATGACCAACCCCAGACCCATCCCCAGCACGCCGGTAAAAATGTACAGCTGCCAGGTCGGCGAGTGGATCGAGATACGCGTCAGCAGCACCATGCCCACCACGCCAAGCAGCGTACCGGCGATCGGGAACAGACGGTATTTTCCGGTACGGCTGATAATCCGCCCGCTGATGATCGAGGTCAGCAGCAGTCCGCCCATCAGCGGGATCAGCTGCAGACCGGCCTGAGTCGGCGTGGCGTCTTTCACAACCTGCAGATAGAGCGGCAGGAAGGTGACCGAGCCAAAGAGCGACATCCCGATAATAAAGCCAATCAGGCTGCAGAGCAGAAAGCTGCGATCGCGGAACAGCGAGAGCGGAATGATCGGCTCCCAGGCCAGACGCTCCTCATAGATAAACCCGGCGATACCCGTCAGGCCAAAGGCCAGAATGCACCACAGCTGCGGGTCGTTCCACTGGCGTATCGTCCCGCCTTCAGTGGTAAACAGGATGATACACAGCAGCGCCATGCTGAGGTAAATCGCCCCCAGATAATCAATCTCGTGCTTGTTGCGCCGTGCGCTGCCGTGGAACACCGCGCCTATCACCAGCAGGGCAAAGAGACCGAGCGGCAGATTGATATAAAAAATCCAGCGCCAGGAGGCATGCTGCACGATAAACCCGCCGATAAGCGGCCCGATCACCGTCGCCAGACCAAACACGCCGCCAAACAGCCCCTGATAGCGGCCACGCTCCGCAGGCGGAATAACGTCCGCCACGGCGGCCATACTGATGACCATCAGACCGCCGCCGCCCAGCCCTTGCAGGCCGCGCATCAGCACCAGTTGGGTCATGTTTTGCGCCAGACCGCAGAGCACCGACCCCGCCAGAAACAGCACAATAGCGATTTGAAGGACGATTTTACGCCCAAACAGATCGCCGAATTTTCCGTACAGCGGCACCACAATGGTCGAGCTGAGGATATAGGCCGTCACCACCCAGGAGAGCTTATCCAGGCCACCCAGTTCCCCAACGATGGTGGGCAACGCCGTGGAAACAATCGTCTGGTCCAGCGCCGAAAGCAACATCACCAGCAGCAACGCGCTGAACAACAGCTTTATCGACGGCGCGTTTTGCGCAGGTTGAGTCATTACGTCGGACTCCATAAGAGATCGCTTGAAATTAATTAACTGGATAATTAATATTTAAGTAAGTGATGAATAAGATCAAGAGATCCTGCGACTATGCCAGCACATAAGGACAATTCTGAACCGCGCCGCCCCGGTCGACCACGCGGCGGAAAGCGGGCAACCGCCAGCCGCGAACAGCTGCTGGATATTGCGTTGAGCCTCTTTTCCCGCCAGGGAATCGCTCAAACCTCGCTGAACGCCATCGCCAAAGAAGCGGGCGTAACGCCAGCGATGCTGCATTACTACTTCAATTCACGAGAACAATTGCTCGACGCGATGATTGAGGAGCGCTTCCTGCCCTTACGTAACCGGATCGGCGCAATTTTCGCCGAAAACCCCGACTCGCCGGTCAACGCATTAACGCAAATGGTGAAGGTACTGGCCGAGCTGGCGGAGCAGCACCGCTGGTTTGCCCCGCTGTGGATGCAGGAGGTCATCGGGGAGATGCCTGTACTGCGCACGCATCTGCACGCGCGGTTCGGTGACGACAAATACCAGGCAACGCTCGCCACCCTTAAACGCTGGCAGCAGGAAGGGCAACTGAACCGGGCACTCGCGCCAGAACTGCTGTTCACCACGCTGCTAAGCCTGGTGCTGGTGCCGTTCTCAAGAATGCGCAACGACGAGAGGCTACACGCCCTCTCGCCAGAGATCATTGTGCGTCATGCGCTGGCCGTGATGGGCAACGGCATCGGCGGTTAAAGGGATTTGGTCAGATAATGCCTTTGCATACCCGGGTACGGGTAATCCGGCAACGACATCTGCAGCTGATAGCCCTGCTTTTCATAGAATGGACGTGCCTGGAAGCTGACCGTATCCACCAGCGCATGGGTGCAGCCTTTGCGTCGGGCTTCGTCTTCTGCCGTTTTGATAAGCTGGCTGCCGACGCCCGATCCCCGCACGGTGTCGCTGACCCACAGAAAATCGATGTTCAGCCAGTCGCCTTTGCGCACGCCAATTAACCCGCCCAGCATCACGCCCTTATCGTCTCGCACATAAACGCCAATGTCGCCGCTAAAGTTTGAGAGATCTAAAAATTGTCCGTTGTAGGCACGAAGCCCTGTTAATAATTCTTCTTTTTCATCGTGTGTGACGTTATCCGTCGTGCTCAGATGCATATTTTTCTCCTTATTTTCTGTGCAATCTTAATATTGCACAGCCTTTCCTTCATCAAAACTCCTTTTTTTCTCCATTCTTTAAACATTGAAATATTCATTCAATAAGTACTTAAAAAAAGTCTTTCCAATACGCGCCTGAAACGTATAATGAGAACGATCATTCTCACTTTTATAGGGTAACCGACGATGAGCACAAAACTGGAAGAACGCCAAAAACAGCGTCAGGACGACATCATCGCTGCCGCGCGTCAGTGCTTTCGCACCAGCGGTTTTCATGCGGCCAGCATGTCGCAGATCGCCAGCGAGGCAAAGCTCAGCGTCGGGCAAATCTACCGTTATTTCAGTAACAAAGATGCGATTATTGAAGAGATGATTCGCCGTATCATCGACTCACGCATCGAAGAGATTCAGGGTAAAACGCTGGTCGAGGGGATGCCTCAGGCGCTCGCCTGGCGACAGACCCTGAATGAAGATGACGATGCGCTGATGCTTGAGATGTCGGCTGAAGCCACGCGTAATCCCCAGGTGGCGGCCATGCTGGTCGAAGCGGAAAAGCGGATGTTTGCTAATGCCTGCGCACACCTGAAAAAACAGTTTCCCCACCTGAGTGATGATCATATTCGCTGCTGCGTGGAGATTACTGCGGTAATGATTGAGGGGTCTATTTACCGTCGACTCACCCCCTTAAACGTACCCCCTGAACAATTAGAGCCTCTTTATCAAAATATTTTAAATATGCTTTTCTCTGCGAAGTAATCGCATGTGAATAATTAGCGGGAAGACGTTATTCCCTTATTAACATTTCCGGCTCTGCCGGAGATGCGGTATCGCTGTGCCTTTAAATAGCCCCCTTCCTTGTTAAGCCATTAACAGGGCAGGCATCGTTCACCCTGGAAAAAATTATGAAAGCCATAACAACCTCCATCGCAGCATTATTCCTCCTGACGGGGTGCGATAATGCACAAACATCTGCTCCTCAACATCCCCTCCCGCAAGTGGGGATTGTTACGCTCCTGAGCCAACCCGTTTCCGTGGTCAGTGAACTGACCGGACGCACCACGGCCGCCATGAGCGCGGAAGTGCGTCCTCAGGTGGGCGGCATTATTCAGAAACGGCTCTTTACCGAAGGCGATACCGTGCAAGCCGGACAGGCGCTGTATCAAATTGACCCTTCCAGCTACCGCGCCGCCTACGATGAGGCCGCCGCAGCCCTGAAACAGGCGCAGGCGCTGGTGCAGGCCGATTGCCAGAAAGCTCAACGCTATACACAACTGGTGAAAGACGACGGCGTATCGCGTCAGGATGCCGAAGATGCAAAGTCCACCTGCGCGCAGGACAAGGCCAGCGTGGAGTCGAAAAAAGCAGCCCAGGAAAGCGCGCGCATTAACCTCAACTGGACCACGGTGACCGCCCCGATTGCCGGACGTATTGGCATCTCTTCGGTCACCCCCGGCGCACTGGTCACTGCCCAGCAAGAGACCGCACTCGCCACCATTCGCGGCCTGGACAATATGTACGTCGATTTAACCCGCTCCAGCGCCGATCTTCTGCGATTACGCAAACAAACGCTTGCCAGCAACAGCGAGACATTGAGCGTGTCGTTGATCCTTGAAGATGGCAGCACCTATCAGGAAAAAGGCCGTCTGGCCCTGACTGAAGTGGCAGTGGACGAATCCACCGGATCGGTCACACTGCGCGCTGTCTTCCCCAACCCGCAGCATCAGCTTCTGCCCGGGATGTTTGTTCGCGCCAGAGTGGATGAAGGGGTAATGAGCGAGGCCATCCTCGCCCCGCAGCAGGGAATTACCCGTGATGCCAAAGGCAACGCCACCGCGCTGGTGGTGGGGGCCGGCAATAAGGTGGAACAACGTCAGCTGGAAACGGGTGACACCTACGGCGACAAATGGCTGGTGCTGAGTGGACTGAAGGCTGGCGATAAGCTGATTGTGGAAGGCACCGATAAAGTGACCGCCGGTCAGCAAGTTAACGCCGAAGAGATGAAAACCGCGGGAGGAAACGCCTGATGTTTTCCCGCTTCTTCGTGCGTCGCCCGGTTTTTGCCTGGGTGATTGCTATTCTGATTATGCTCGCCGGGGTGCTGGCGATCCGTACCCTGCCCGTCGCGCAGTATCCCGACGTCGCCCCGCCGTCGATAAAAATCTCTGCCACCTACACTGGCGCGTCGGCACAGACTCTGGAAAACAGCGTCACCCAGGTCATTGAGCAACAGCTGACCGGGCTGGATAACCTGCTCTATTTTACCTCCACCAGCAGTTCGGACGGCTCGGTAAGCATCACCGTCACGTTCGAACAGGGAACCGACCCGGATACCGCGCAGGTTCAGGTGCAGAACAAAGTTCAGCAGGCCGAGTCGCGCTTGCCGACCGAGGTACAGCAGGCCGGCATTACGGTGCAAAAATCGCAGAGTAACTTCCTGCTGATCATGGGCGTGTACGATAAAACCGACCACGCCAGCAGTTCGGATATCGCCGACTGGCTGGTGAGTAATATGCAGGATCCGCTGGCACGCGTAGAAGGCGTCGGCAGCCTGCAGGTGTTTGGTGCGGAATACGCCATGCGCATCTGGCTTGACCCGGCAAAGCTGGCGTCGTACTCGCTGATGCCATCCGACGTTCAGAGCGCTATTGAAGCGCAGAACGTGCAGGTTTCCGCCGGTAAAATCGGCGCGTTACCCGCGTCCGGTACCCAGCAGTTGACCGCCACCGTGCGTGCCCAGTCGCGCCTGCAGACGGTCGATCAGTTTAAAAATATCATCGTTAAGAGCCAGTCCAGCGGCGCAGTGGTGCGTATCGGCGACGTGGCGCGCGTGGAGATGGGCAGCGAGGATTACACGGCTACCGCCAGGCTGAATGGCCACCCGGCAGCCGGTATGGCGGTGATGCTCTCGCCGGGCGCGAATGCGCTCAATACCGCCACCGCGGTGAAAGATAAAATTGCCGAATTCAAACGGGCAATGCCGGAAGGCTATGACGTGGCCTATCCGAAAGACAGCACCGAGTTCATTAAGATCTCGGTGGAAGATGTGATTCAGACGCTGTTTGAGGCCATTATCCTCGTGGTAGTGGTGATGTATCTGTTTCTGCAGAACATTCGCGCCACGCTCATCCCCGCGCTGGCGGTGCCGGTGGTTCTGTTGGGCACCTTTGGCGTGCTGGCGCTGTTCGGTTATTCCATCAATACCCTGACGCTGTTTGCGATGGTGCTGGCGATAGGTCTGCTGGTCGATGACGCCATCGTGGTAGTGGAAAACGTCGAGCGCATTATGCGCGATGAAGGTCTGCCCGCCCGCGAAGCCACCGAAAAATCGATGGGCGAAATTTCCGGTGCGCTGGTCGCCATTGCGCTGGTGCTTTCCGCCGTGTTTCTGCCGATGGCCTTCTTCGGCGGCTCAACCGGCGTCATCTACCGCCAGTTTTCGGTCACCATTATCTCAGCGATGATCCTCTCGGTGGTGGTGGCGCTGACCCTGACACCCGCGCTCTGCGGCTCGGTACTGCGCCATACGCCTCCTCACAAAAAAGGGTTTTTCGGCGCGTTTAACCGCTTCTACAGTAAGACCGAGCATGGCTACCAGAATAAAGTCCTGCGCGCGCTGCGCCGCTCCGCGGGCATGCTGGTGGTCTACGCCCTGCTCTGTGGCGCGATGGCCGTGGCAATGCTGAAGCTGCCCGGCAGCTTCCTGCCCACGGAGGACCAGGGTGAAATCATGGTGCAGTACACCCTGCCTGCCGGTGCGACAGCGGTACGTACCGCGGAGATCAGTCGTCAGGTTCGCGAGTGGTTCCTCACTAAAGAGAAAGCCAACACCGATGTGATTTTTACGGTCGAGGGCTTTAGCTTTAGCGGCAGCGGCCAGAATGCCGGGATGGCGTTTGTCTCCCTGAAAAACTGGTCCGAGCGTAAAGGCGACGAGAACACCGCTCAGGCGATTGCCCTGCGCGCCACTCAGGAACTCGGCTCCCTTCGCGATGCCACCGTCTTTGCCATGACGCCCCCGGCCGTAGACGGCCTCGGTCAGAGCAACGGTTTTACCTTCGAGCTCATGGCCAGCGGCAGCACCGATCGCGACACGTTGCTGAAGATGCGTAATCAGCTCATCGGCCAGGCGAATCAGGACACCTCCCTGCATGCCGTTCGCGCCAATGATTTGCCGCAGATGCCGCAACTGCAGGTGGATATCGACAACAACAAAGCCGTATCGCTGGGGCTTTCCCTGAGCGACGTCACCGATACCCTCTCCAGCGCCTGGGGCGGAACCTACGTGAATGACTTTATCGATCGGGGCCGCGTGAAAAAGGTCTACATCCAGGGAGACAGCGATTACCGCGCCGTGCCTTCCGATCTCAACAAATGGTACGTACGCGGCAGCGACAGCACCATGACGCCGTTCTCCGCTTTCGCCACCACGCGCTGGGAATATGGCCCGGAGAGTCTGGTGCGCTACAACGGCTCGGCGGCCTATGAAATTCAGGGCGAGAACGCCAGTGGTGCCAGCTCCGGTACGGCGATGACCCGGATGGAACAGCTGGCGAACAACCTGCCGGCCGGCACAACCTGGGCGTGGAGCGGGTTGTCGTTACAGGAGAAACTGGCGAGCGGTCAGGCGATGAGCTTGTATGCCCTCTCCATCCTGGTGGTATTCCTGTGCCTGGCCGCGCTGTATGAGAGCTGGTCGGTGCCGATTTCAGTCATTCTGGTGATCCCGCTTGGGGTGCTGGGTGCGGCGCTGGCCGCCTCGCTGCGCGGGCTGAGCAACGACGTCTATTTCCAGGTGGCGCTGCTGACCACCATCGGCCTGTCGTCAAAAAACGCCATTTTGATCGTTGAGTTTGCGGAGGCGAAAGTCGCGGAAGGTTACTCCCTGACGCGTGCCGCGCTGCGTGCGGCTCAGACGCGACTGCGTCCGATCATCATGACGTCGCTGGCGTTTATCGCCGGGGTAACACCGCTGGCCGTCGCCACCGGTGCAGGCGCCAACAGCCGCGTGGCGATTGGGACCGGCATCATCGGCGGGACGCTCGCGGCAACGCTGCTGGCCATCTTCTTTGTTCCATTATTCTTCGTACTGGTGAAACGTCTCTTCTCCGGTAAGCACGCAAACCGGAGGTCATAATGTTTCGTGTATCTGTTTTAGTGTTGGCACTGCTGAGCGCAGGCTGTGTTTCGTTAGACCCTACCTATCAGCGTCCTGACGCGCCCGTCCCGGCCACGTTGCCGGGCACCCACGGCGAAGCCACCACCGTGGTCAGCCAGTGGCAGCAGGTGATGAACGATCACCGCCTGAACAGGGTGGTAACAATGGCACTCACCAGCAACCGCGATGTGCAAAAAGCGATTGCTGATATCGACGCCGCCCGCGCCCAGTATGGTGAGACGCGCTCGTCTCTGTTCCCGTCGGTGGATGCCAGCCTGAGCCATACCCGCAGCCGCACGCTGGCCAGCGGCGTGAGCACCAGCGATGAGGCTAACGGCGCCGTCTCCAGCTTCGAGCTGGATCTGTTTGGTCGTAACCAGAGCCTCTCGCGCGCCGCGCGTGAAACCTGGCTTGCCAGCGAGTTCACGGCGCAGAACACGCGCCTGACAATGGTCAGCGAGCTGACCACCGCCTGGATTACTCTGGCGGCAGATAACAGCAATCTGGCACTGGCAAAATCCACTCAGGAGAGCGCAGCGAACTCGCTCAAGATTGTGCAGCGTCAGCAGGACGTCGGGGTCGCCGCCGCAACGGATGTCAGCGAAGCGATGGCGGTTTATCAGCAGGCCCGCGCCAGCGTCGCCAGCTATCAGACGCTGGTGATGCAGGACAAAAACGCCCTGAATTTGCTGGCGGGCGAGACGGTACCGGAAAACCTGCTACCCGGTACGCTGGAGAGCCTGAGCGATAACGCCATCACCCTGATCCCGGCGGGCGTTAGCTCCGCCACGCTGCTGCGTCGCCCGGATATTCAGGAGGCTGAACATAACCTGTTGAGCGCGAATGCCAACATCGGTGCTGCGCGCGCCAACTTCTTCCCGACGATGTCGCTTACCGCCAGCGCCGGGGTCGGCAGCGATTCGCTCTCGTCATTGTTCAGCCACGGCATGAAGGTCTGGTCGTTCGCGCCGTCCATCTCCCTGCCGCTGTTCAGCGGCGGCAATAACATGGCGCAACTGCGCTATGCCGAAGCGGAGAAAAAAGGGCTGATTGCCACCTATGAGAAAACCATCCAGAGCGCGTTCAAAGATGTAGCCGATGCGCTGGCGCGCCGCGAAACCCTGAGTGAAGAGCTTGATGCGCAACGTGAATACGTGGCGGCAGAGCAAAAAACGCTGGATGTGGCAACGCGCAGCTATCAGGTGGGGGCGGGTGATTACCTGACCGTTCTCACCGCGCAGCGCGCCCTGTGGTCGGCACGGGCATCATTGATTGCCCTGCAGCAGACCGACTTTGAAAACCGTATTACGCTGTGGCAGTCGCTGGGCGGAGGGATTCAATAACCGCCGGTGCCGCTCCGGGTGCAGGGTTCTCATACGCAGGAAGACAAAAATTCATACTTTCGGCTGGCGTCGCTACACTGAATGTAACGATATATTTCATGGGAAGCCTGTGACGTCTAAAGGGGATTTTGATGAAAGCTGCACACCTGGTTTGCCTGCTCGTTTGTCTGCTCTTCGCCGCGTTTGTCCATGCCCAGGAAAAAGACGATCCCGTGAAAGAGGCCCAGATAAAGCAGCAGATCCTTAAAGATGTGAAGAAGGCCTGCACGCCCCAGAAAAAGCAGAGCGATAAAGCCTGGCAGGCGATGATTTTGTCGTCTGAGGCCAATCAACTGTTGATCAAAAACGCCATCACGGCCGTGAAGCGCGACAATCTGGGTGCTTACTGGGACGCGGTCAGTCAGGTAGATTGTATGGAAGATTATTAAGCGTGAAGCCGGGCTTCACGCTTTTTTTTAGCGCTTTCGTACATCCGGAATAATCAAATCCCCGCGCAGAACATAGGACCCCAGCATCTGCGTTTTCTCCGTCAGCCAGCCCACAATACGTGCCGCCATAGCATCCATCGAGTATTCAATGGCCGGGATCACCGGGATACCCGGCAGATGCAGCGATCCGGCAAGGCTAAAGACCATAATGTCGTCCGGCACGGATTTATTAAACGCCTGCAGCTGCGGGATCACCCGCTGAGCTTCCTGTTCGTCCGCCACCAGCAGCGCGTTAAAATTCAGCGTGCTCGCATTGTTAAGCAACTCCTGCAGCGCAACGGATGAGGAGGTGGCATCCATAAAGACGAGGTTGCGATTAAAGGGCAGGAAATTTTTCTCCAGCGCGTGTTTATAGCCCAGCAACACCTGGTCGGCGAAACCGCTGCCTTGCGGATGGATCAGGGCTATCTGGCGTCGCCCCTGGCTGGTCAGATAGTTACAGGCGGTTTCGGCGGCAAAGGCGTGATCGAACTGGATGCTGTTGGAATTATCGGACTCCATACAGTCAACGAGGATGACATTGTCCATCTCGACGTCCAGCGGGAAACGCGCGCCAATCACCAGGATGTCATCACATAACCCACAGGAAAGTTCTTCCAGGGCGTGCATCACTTCCGCTTTGGTATGCGCGAAGCGCAACAGCAGATGTTTTTGATGCTGGCTGAGGTGCTTTTCCAGCGCGTAAAGATAACCGGTGGTCTGGTTAATATTCTCCTGCGCGCAAATCACCCCAATACACCCCGTCGACTGGCTCAGCAGCGACTGCGCAATTACATTGGGCCGGTAGTTCAGTTCATCAACCGCTTTTAAAACGGCCTGGCGGCTGGCTTCCTTTACGCCACGCGACCCACTCAACACTCGCGATACCGTGGCTTTAGACACCCCGGCAAGACGTGATACATCATTGATTGTCGACATCTCTTTCCCCTGGCAGGCTTACTTCGCACCTGCAAATTCCATCACCGCTACGGCTCATATTATAGCCAGAATGGAGTATATCCTTTTCCGTTTTTCATGGAAACCGATTTTCCATTTCAACTCAAAATGATGTCAAAACACGCAAATTATGTGACTTGCATCTGGTTAATTAGCGTCATAAGTAGTGGATCTTGATGGTTGTCACACTTCTGTCTTTTATAAATGGAAACCGGTTTCCGTATAATGTCCAATCATCCTCGCAATAACTTTTTACATTTAGAGGATGGTTGTCGATGTTCAAGATTATGCTGTGTTGCTCTGCCGGGATGTCCACCAGCCTGCTGGTCAGCAAAATGGTCGATGTCGCGAAAGAGCGCGGGTTGCCGGTAAAAATAGACGCGTATGGCGTTTCCGAATTTGATACGCAGTTTCCGCAGTACCAGGTTGTCCTTCTCGGACCCCAGGTGAAGTACATGTTACAGACACTCTCAGACAAGGCGGCTACAAAGGGCATCCCGGTCCAACCCATCGACATGATGGATTACGGTATGCAACGTGGCGATAAAGTACTGGACTATGCTCTGTCGCTCATCGAAGCGGCACACTAAAAGGTGTTCACATGAGTTCGTTATATCAATCAATGGTCGCGGTTATTGAGCAGTCAATTACCCCGCTGGCCGCGAAGCTCGGCCAGCAAAAGTATGTGATTGCCATCCGCGACGGCTTTACCGCCGCGCTGCCGTTTATGATCATCGGCTCGTTTATGCTGGTG
This sequence comes from Enterobacter sp. MEB024, assembly GCF_030209635.1. Classification (NCBI taxonomy): domain Bacteria; kingdom Pseudomonadati; phylum Pseudomonadota; class Gammaproteobacteria; order Enterobacterales; family Enterobacteriaceae; genus Enterobacter; species Enterobacter sp. MEB024. The sequence goes on from NZ_JARVRQ010000008.1 coordinate 155,161, forward strand.
TTCATCTTCCCGCCCTTCTCCGCGGATACGACGAACAGCTTTGCCCGCGGCTGGCTGGATTTCTCCCAGACTTACCGTGAACAGCTGATGCTGCCGTTCAACCTCAGCATGGGCGTGATGACGTTCTTCATTTCGGTGGGGATTGGTGCAAGCCTGGGGCGTCAGTTTAACCTCGATCCGGTGATGTCCGGTCTGCTGGCCTTTATGGCCTTCCTGCTGGTGGCGGCTCCGTATGCCGACGGCAAGATCTCGACCCAGTACCTCTCCGGCCAGGGGATTTTCACCGCGCTGATCACCGCCATCTACTCTACCCGCGTGTATGCGTGGCTGAAGCAGAACAACGTGACCATCCGTCTGCCGAAAGAAGTGCCGACCGGTGTGGCGCGTTCATTTGAGATCCTGATCCCGGTCATGGTGGTGATCGGTACCCTGCACCCGCTGAACCTGTTTATCGAAGCACAAACCGGGATGATTATCCCGCAGGCGATTATGCACCTGCTGGAACCGCTGGTCTCTGCATCTGACTCCCTGCCTGCCATTCTGCTCTCCGTGCTGCTGTGCCAGATCTTCTGGTTTGCCGGTATCCACGGCTCGCTGATTGTCACCGGCATCATGAACCCATTCTGGATGGCCAACCTGTCCGCAAACCAGGCGGCACTGGCGGCTGGCGCGGCGCTGCCACACGTTTACCTGCAGGGTTTCTGGGACCACTACCTGCTGATTGGCGGCGTCGGCTCCACGCTTCCGCTGGCCTTCCTGCTGCTGCGCAGCCGCGTCACACACCTGCGCACCATCGGCAAAATGGGTGTTGTGCCCAGCTTCTTTAACATCAACGAACCGATTCTGTTCGGCGCGCCAATCATCATGAACCCAATGCTGTTTATCCCGTTCGTGTTTGTTCCGCTGGTGAACGCCTGCCTGGCGTACGGCGCCACCAAAATGGGCTGGCTGGCACAGGTGGTGTCGTTAACCCCGTGGACGACCCCGGCCCCTATTGGCGCATCGTGGGCAGCAAACTGGGCGTTGAGCCCGGTGGTGATGTGTCTGGTGTGTATGGTGATGTCAGCGCTGATGTACCTGCCGTTCCTGCGTGCTTACGAGCGTACGTTGATGAAAAACGAAGAGCAGAAAGCCCAGGCAACCGTCGGTGCCGCTGAAACAGCAAGTCATTAAGTCAAAGAGGAAAGGTCATGAAATACGCATTTCCCGATAATTTCTGGTGGGGCAGCGCAAGCTCCGCCCTCCAGACCGAAGGGACACGAGAGGGTGAAACCACCTGGGATTACTGGTTTGCCCGCGAGCCGAACCGTTTTCATAATGGCGTGGGACCGCAGCACACCTCCACGTTTTATCAACACTGGAAAACGGACATTCAGCTGTTAAAGCAGCTGAACCACAACAGCTTTCGCACCTCGATTAGCTGGGCGCGCCTGATCCCCGACGGTATCGGTGAAGTGAACCCGGAAGCGGTCGATTTTTATCATCAGGTCATTGATGAGCTGATTGAACAGGGTATTACCCCGTTTATCACCCTGTTCCACTTCGACATGCCGATGGCGATGCAGGAGATTGGCGGCTGGGAAAACCGCAACGTGGTGGACGCTTACGCCCGTTATGCGCAGATTTGCTTCGATCTGTTTGGCGATCGCGTGCTGCACTGGTTTACCTTCAACGAGCCGATTGTGCCGGTGGAAGGCGGCTATCTGTACGATTTCCACTATCCCAACGTGGTGGATTTTCGTCGTGCGGCCACCGTGGCGTATCACACCGTGCTGGCGCATGCACAGGCGGTACGCGCTTACCGTGCCGGGCACTACGCCGGGGAGATCGGTATCGTACTGAACCTGACGCCGTCCTATCCGCGCTCGCAAAACCCGGCTGACGTCAAAGCGGCACACATTGCGGACCTGATGTTTAACCGCAGCTTCCTTGACCCCGTCCTGCGCGGTGAATACCCGGCGGATCTGGTGGCGTTGCTGAAATCTTACGATCAGCTCCCCGCCTGCAAACCGGAAGACAGTTTCCTGATTGCGGAAGGAAAAATCGACCTGCTCGGCATTAACTATTATCAGCCGCGTCGCGTGAAATGCCGTGACAGTGCGGTGAACCCACAGGCACCGTTTATGCCGGAGTGGTTCTTTGATAATTACGAAATGCCTGGCCGCAAGATGAATCCATACCGTGGCTGGGAAATTTATGAGCCGGGTATTTACGATATTCTGATTAACCTGCGCGACAATTACGGTAACCCACGCTGTTTTATTTCGGAGAACGGTATGGGTGTCGAAAATGAACAGCGCTTTATTGAGAATGGTCAGATAAACGATCAATACCGCATCGATTTTATTTCCGAACATTTGGCCTGGCTGCATAAAGGTATTAGCGAAGGGTGCCAGTGTCTTGGCTACCATATGTGGACCTTTATTGATAACTGGTCGTGGTGTAATGCGTATAAAAATCGCTACGGATTTATCCAGCTCAATTTAACTACCCAGCAGCGCACCATCAAGAAAAGCGGCGAGTGGTTTGCCGCCACCGCATTAAATAACAGTTTTGACAGAGAGTCAGCGTAATGATCGCATTAGAAGAAGCCGTAATGGAAATTATCGTCAACGCCGGTCAGTCGCGTAGCCTGTGCTTTGAAGCTCTGCACGCGGCGCGTCAGGGCAACCTTGACGAAGCCAAAAGCCTGCTGCGCGAAGCCGATGGCTACGCGCGCCAGGCGCACAAAATGCAGACCAAACTGATCGAACAGGATGCGGGCGAAGCCCGCCAGCCGATGACCTTAATAATGGTTCACGCGCAGGATCATTTAATGAATTCCCTGCTGGCACGTGAATTATCCGAAGAAATAATCCATTTATATCAGAGATAATGTATGGCGAAAAAACGTTAATGTAATCACTCTGTACCTAAAATAGAAATCCACTTGTTCTGATGATAGCGACAAACTCTGTCAGATCGGAGCGGGATGGTTATTGTCTGAATAAAATTAAACTATATTGAGATAACCATGAATTATATTAAAAAACTTCCATTAACCATGGCGGTTGTCGCCGCGCTTTGCCCAATTTCTGTACTCGCACAAGAATTTACGCAAGAGCAAATCGACGCCATCGTGGCGAAAGCGGTAGACAAAGCGCTGGCCGAACGGCAGGCCAAAATGGACGCTGCCGTCGCGAAAAAAGCGGACGTGGTCACCGAACCGCAAAGCGCGGCGCAATCACCGGACCTCGCGATTCCGTTTGGGGTTAAATTTACCGGCTATGCCCGCTACGGCGCGCACTTCCAGGCAGCCGATCAGAAATACGTGGCGGTAGACGGTTCCTATAACGGCGCATCCGCAATCGGTCGTCTGGGTAACGAAGGCAACGGCGGTGAATTCCAGCTCTCCAAAGCCTTCAAGGGCGACAACGGTGCCATCTGGGACATCAACGTGATGATCGACCACTGGGGCGACGAGGTTAACCTGAAAAAAGCCTATGCCGGTGTGACCAACATTATGGCCTCCAACCCGAACGCCTACTTCTGGGCCGGCCGTGACTTCCACCAGCGTCCACAGCAGGGTATCAACGATTACTTCTGGATGAACCACGACGGCCAGGGTGCCGGGGTGAAGAACTTCGACATCGGCGGCGTGCAGTTTGACGTTGCCGCGGTGGCCGCGGTGGAATCCTGTAGCCCGGAAGTGATGGAAGATGAGGCGAACCCGTCGCGCATTACCTGTACCGGCGGTTCCGGCACGGGCGACAAAGGTAACTACGCTGCGACCTCTAAAATCCACGGCATAAAAGTCGGCCCGCTGGATCTGGAGCTGTACGCGAACTACGGTTTTGACTCCAAAGCCATTGAGAGTGAAGAGCGTCTGAAGGCCTGGCAGGGCGGCGTGGTGCTGAGCCACACCAACGACAGCGGCGTGAATAAGGTGATTGCCCGTTATTCTGATAACGCGGACAACAGCGTATTCAACAAAACCGAGGATCTGACCACGGTCTACGCCAGCTTCGAAGGGCTGTACAAATTCACCCAGGCCACGCAGGTGGAGTACATCCTCGCCTTCCACGACTATGACAACAGCCGTGACAAGACCGACAACCGTAAGAACTACAACGCCATCGTGCGTCCGATGCACTGGTGGAATGACGTTCACTCCACCTGGCTGGAAGCGGGCTGGCAGCACGTGGATTACGACAATGGCGGTGATAACAAAGGCTGGAAGCTGACCCTGTCGCAGAACATGTCTATCGCCATGGGGCCAGAGTTCCGCCCAATGCTGCGCTTCTACGTGACCGGCGGCAAAGTGGATAACGAACGCACCGCCCGAGTGAACGGTACAAAAGATGAGACGCTGGATGATTTCAACGTCGGCGCGATGTGGGAAGCGTGGTTCTAAGCAAGGTAAAAGCAAAACGGCAACGCACGTTGCCGTTTTTCGTGTTTGCACCCTCTCCCTGTGGGAGAGGGCCGGGGTGAGGGCATCAGGCCACACCGCACCCGGCAAGACCCATGTTATGCTACACAAAAACCAACATAACAGGGGAGAACATGGGTTCCACACGTAAAGGAATGCTCAACGTTCTGATCGCCGCCGTTTTATGGGGCAGCTCAGGGGTTTGCGCGCAGTACATCATGGAGAAAAGCCAGATCTCGTCCCCTTACCTGACGATGATTCGCCTGCTGTTTACCGGCGTCATCTTGCTGACCCTCTCCTTCGTTCATGGCGACAAGATTTTCTCGGTCATCAAACATCGTAAAGACGCCCTCAGCCTGCTGTTTTTCTCGCTGGTTGGTGCGCTCACCGTCCAGCTCACCTTCCTGCTGACGATTGAAAAATCCAACGCGGCGACGGCCACCGTGCTGCAGTTTCTCTCGCCAACGATCATCGTCGCGTGGTTCGCGCTGGCGAGGAAAAAACGTCCCGGCGTGTTTGTTTTATCCGCCATTTTGACGTCACTTGTCGGCACCTTCCTGCTGGTCACCCACGGCGATCCGACCTCGCTCTCCATCTCCCCTGCCGCCCTGTTCTTCGGTATCGCCTCGGCCTTTGCTGCCGCGTTTTATACGACCTACCCGTCGACGCTTATCGCCCGCTACGGCACGCTGCCGATTGTTGGCTGGAGTATGTTAATCGCGGGGGTCGTGCTGACACCGTTCTACGCCGGACGCGGGACCACCTTTGTGATTGATGGCAGCCTGCTGCTGGCGTTTTTCTATCTGGTGGTGATTGGCACGGCGCTGACGTTCAGCCTGTATCTGAAAGGCGCGCAGATGATTGGCGGGCCGAAGGCGAGCATTCTGAGCTGTGCCGAGCCGCTGAGCAGCGCACTGCTGTCGGTGATTTTGCTTGGAGTGGCGTTTACGCTGCCGGACTGGCTGGGCACGCTGTTGATTGTGTCGTCGGTGGTGCTGATTTCGATGGATTCGAGAAGACGGGTTCAGACATCGGCATAGCCTGATATCCCCTCTTCCCTGTGGGAAGAGGGGATTTACTTATTTTGCTTTCACCTTACTCGCCACCAGCAGCGCCGTCAGCAACATCAGGGTTCCTGAAATCACCAGCGGTGATGTCAGCCCCAGATGGTCCAGCGCAACGCCGCCGATCGCCGCACCGCAGGTGTTCGCCAGCTGGATCACCGCGACCTGAATCGACCCGGCTTTTTCCGCCTGATCGGCGAGCGAGCGGGTGATCCACGTCGACCAGCCCACCGGCACCAGCGCAAAAGCAAAGCCCCAGATAATCGCAATCGCCGACGCAACCCACTTATCGCTGCCCCACAGCACCAGCACCGCAGCGCTAATTGCCAGCACCAGCGGCGCGCCCGCCAGCGCCACTTTCAGGGAACGCTTCAGGAACGCGGACGACAGCGAGGTGCCGACAAAGCTGGCGATACCGAAGCTCAGGAGCACCAGCGTCAGGCCATCCACATCAAACCCGGCCATGTTCATGAATACCGGGCGGATATAGGTGAAGAAGGCAAACTGTCCGGCAAATGCCATAAAGATGGCGGTCATCCCCGCCAGCACGCCCGGGCGCTTCAGCAGACTGAACATATTCTGTTTATGATGTGCCGCTTCCCCCGGTAAAGACGGCAGCGCTTTCCAGACCCAGAGAATGCATAGCCCCCCCATCACCGCGGCAGCGTTAAAGACGTTGCGCCAGCCGATGATCCCGCCAAGGAAACTGCCCAACGGCGCAGCTATGACCAGCGCAATCGAAACAGCACCAAAGATCACGGAGAGGGCTTTCGGCACGGTGCGCGCGGGAACCAGACGCATGGTGAGCGAGGCCGACATCGCCCAGAAGCCGCCTAATCCCAGCCCCAGACAGGCGCGACCCAGCAGCAGCAGGGTGAAGTTATTGGCAAAAGAGACCAGCAGGCAGGAGAGCGTCAGCAGCACGCTGAACAGAATGACCACTTTGCGGCGGTCGATGGTGCCGATCACCTGGGTAATAAACAGGCTCGCGAACATCGCCACAAAGGCGGTCACGGTGACGGACTGCCCCGCCACGCCTTCGGAAATGCCCAGATCCTGTGCCATCGGCGTCAGCAGGCTCACCGGCAGAAACTCAACGGTAATCAGGCAGGCAACGCAAAATGCCACGGAGAAAACCGCCGACCAGTTGGGGCGAGTGACCTCCTGGGTCTGCGGTCTGGGTGTGGGCTGAATGTGTTCTGTCATGGCGTCACCTGAAGATAAAAACGTGCGGAAAAGTCGCGCAGTTTATCATCAAAAGTGTGACGGATTTAACGATTTGACAACTTTTGTCGTTTTTAATGAGCCTGGAGAGAGCGCGTCGTCGACTGATACCTTTTCTGCATAACGAAAATGAAAATTCAGTCTCCACATTTGAGGTGAAACAATCATAGCGTCTGAAAAGGAGAAACTATGAAAACACGTAATTTATCTCAAAATCTTACCGTCAGTGCCGTCGGCTACGGTGCCATGGGTCTGAGTGAATTTTATGGCCAGACTGATGACAACGCCTCGCTGCGGGTATTGCATAGCCTCATCGATCTGAACGTGACGTTTATTGATACCGCAAATTTATATGGCCGTGGTCATAATGAAAGACTAATCGGTCATTTTCTTGCCGGGCTGGATAAAAGCACTCGCGAGCAGTTCAAAATAGCCACGAAATGCGGCATCGATCGCTCTCCCGACGAGTCTTATGCCCGCACCATCAACAATACGCCTGACTATATCATCCGCTGCTGTAATGAGTCCCTCAAGCGGCTTGGCGTGGAGCGAATCGACCTCTTTTATCTACACAGACTGAGTAACACCACCCCGGTCGAAGAGAGTATGGATTGTCTACGCACCCTTGTGAAAGAGGGCAAGATCAACCACATCGGCCTTTGCGAAGTGTCGGCGTCAACGCTGCAACGGGCCCATGCGGTACATCCGGTCACCGCGCTGCAAACGGAATATTCTCTGTGGACACGCGATATCGAGGAAAGCATTCTGCCGGTCGTGAAAACGTTAGGCATTGGTCTGGTGCCCTACTCGCCTCTTGGCAGAGGCTTCCTGACGGGAAAATACCTGAACAATAGCGAATTTGCAGAGGGTGATTTCCGTAAAAATAACGAGCGCTTTATGCAGTCCAGCCTCGATCATAATCGCCAGCTGCTCGATGTCATCCACCCGCTGGCGGCGAAATACGGCTGTACCGCGGGTCAGATTGCCCTTGCCTGGCTGTTAGCGCAATACGATCGGCTGGTTCCCATCCCGGGCACTAAGCACACTGGCTATCTGGCCGAGAACGCGCGCGCTGCCAACATTGAGCTTGAGAAGAGCGATATTGAATCATTGAACAACCTGCATCGCCGGATAGCGATTAAAGGCGATCGCTATTCTGCCGAGGGTATGAAGGGCGTGAACGCCTGATACCTCATCATGAAAATAAAAAAACCGGGTTTTCCCGGTTTTTTTATATCGGATACGCCGTGCCGTTAGCGATAAACGCTCAACGCGACGCCTTCCCCACCGCCTACGCACAGCGCGGCGACGCCACACTTGCCGTCATTACGGACCAGGGCATGAACCAGCGTCACCAAAATCCGGCAGCCGGATGCGCCTATCGCATGCCCAAGCGCGATTGCCCCGCCGTAAGAACCTGACCCATAATGACCCGAGAGATATCACTGGCCTCTACGCCAGATTCTTTCAGGAGCGCCTGAATGACCCAGCTTCCCAGGTCAGCGGCGGAATGCTCCGCAAGCGCGCCCAGAAATGCGCCCGTCGCCGTGCGGCGGGCTGCAATAATGACAACCTCGCTCATGCGTCACTCCCTTTCAGTCCCGGCAACGTATGACCCGTCGCAGCGATTGCCGCGCGGTAGGCGGTAAGACCGTTCATACAGGCGGGAACGCCGGCATACACCGCCATCTGTATCACAATTTCAAGCAGCTCTTCCGGCGTCACGCCGGTGTTGAGCGCGCCTCTCATGTGCAGTTCCAGCTGCGGCATAGCATTACCCAGCGTCACAAGCGAGGCGACAGTCAGCATTTCGCGCGTTTTGAGCTCCAGTCCCGGACGTCCCACCACATCCCCGAACGCATAGTCGGTTATCAGGGCGGGCAGGCCCGGGTCCAGTTCGCTCAGGCGGCGGGTGACTTTATCCGCGAGCCCTGCTTCAAGACGGTCCATGATCTCTCTGCCATAGCGCGTGCGGTCATTAATTTGACTCATAAGATTTCTCCATACGGGATTGTTTTGCGGTCAAGGTTGCAGGAATAACCGCGACAAGCAGAACGGACAGGCCGATAGCCGTGCCGGCGACGATATACAGGAGCGGCATTGAAAATGATGAAACCATCCAGGCACCGACCGACGCGCCGATACCAATGGCGGTATTGAAAAACGAAACGTAGATTGCGGAGGCCGGGAAGGCTTTATCTTCAGCCATACGTAAAACCCACGTCTGGAAGCCGACAAATATTCCTGACACGGCAACGCCCCAGATAATCATGCTGGTGAATATCAGCGCAGCAGAGAGCGAGGAACCTGACAGGCCCAGGAACAGCAGCACTGCACAGATCAGCAGTACAGACAGCGAAACCGTCAGCTTGAGATACTTATCAATCATCACGCCGGTCAGGAAATTACCGGCCAGACCCGCGATGCCGTAAACAAAAAGCACGGCGGGAATAAAGGCGGTGGACAGTAAACTCTGCGTGTGAAGCCAGGGTTCAATGTACGTAAAGGCGGCAAAGTGCGCCGTAACAGCCAGCAGGGTTGCTGAGTAAATTTTCCACAGGGTAGACGATTTCAGCACGCCCTTAAGCGCATCCAGGCCAAGCGCGCTTTTGCTGGCGATCTGGGGAACAAGCACGCTAATACCCACAAAGGCAATTACGCTCAGCGCGGCCATCAGCCAAAATGCCTGCCGCCAGCCGAAGTGGATACCAATGTAGTTGGAAACCGGTACGCCAAAAACGCTTGCTGCGGAAACGCCACCAAATACGATTGACGTCGCCGCACCAATATATCTGGCAGGAACCATGGCAACCGCCGTTGCGCCGATCATCGCCCAGAATGCACCGTGAGCAAGCGCGCCCAGCACGCGGGCACTAAGCAGCATTCCGAAGGTGTTTACCGTCGCGGCCATGACGTTAGAGATCAGAAGCACCACGGTGAGCACGAGTAAAAGCCGCTTCTTAGCCACATTGCCTAAAAAGACGGAGGCAAACAGCGCACTCAACGCCCCCACCCAGGCATAAAGCGACACGGTCATGCCCACCGCGGATTCCGAAGACCGTAATCCCTCTGCGATTGGCGTTAATAATCCGACCGGCGCCAGTTCGGTAGTGACAATAGTAAACGTTGAAATAGCCAGAATGAATAACGCAAGCCATGACCTTAACGTCATATTTTGCGGAGAGAGTTCTGAAGTCATACTACTTACCTCAATAATGGTTTAAATAATGTGCCAATTTTTTTCTGCTGCATATCGGGTAAGCGCGGAATGCTCTCCCACACAGACGGGATGCCCAATGGCTTCGAGCATTGGAATATCCGAAAGATCGTCACCTTAGGCATAACAATCCGCTGGATTAATCTCCTTATCCCGGCAAAACGTCATCAGGGCGTCTTTTTTACCCGCTCCAATTGTTTCGGGCAGACCGATTTCCCCCGTCAACTCGCCTGCGTCATTTATTATTAACGGAGCACAGAGTATGTCCGTTACCCCAAGATATTTCGCAATGGGTGACAGAATCGGAAGCATAGAGCCCGATATAAATACGATGTACATGTTCTGTCTCTGATGGCTTTTAAGTGCTGAAACGGCACTCTCAATAAAAAATTCGTTTTCTGGCTTACGCCTGAACCGTTCATCGCCCATTTCTTCCAGATAACGACAAGACACACCTTTAAACTGGCGATAATACTCTCTGTTCAGCGTCTCCCCTGCACACCGTTTTTTACGTCGACGCGAAAGCGAAACATATAGCGTTGAAGACGATCGTTTTGATTATTTCCCCTGCACCAGAAGTCATAGAAATCAAACATGCTTTTAATATTTATTAGCGTCTCATCAACGTCAAAAAATGCGGCGTGGTTTCATCGCGCCCCTGACGATACTGCTGATAGTTATGGGCGGGCACCTCAACGTGACGAAGCTGAATATAATTTGATTCGGGTAAACTCTTTTTATTATCGATAGAGGATTCAACAAACTTAAGCAGTTCGCGACGAATATCGGCAGAAAGAACAACAGAGAAACGATGGAATATGGATTCCATTTCACTCTCAGCACACGCAATTTCTTTAATGTCATTGACAGCGCGCAGTTCCAGCAGTTCATTAACACCGTTTTCTTCACAGGAAAACTAGCGAACGTTTTCATTGCTTTTTAAGGAGATAAAATCTTTCTCTGTAAAAGTATTTTTTAACGGGAAGCGTGATGCCAGTACATATTTAGATGACATAATTACTCCGAATATTGATTGAATGAGGATTCGGGTAGAAATTTATCAATATAGGAAACAATTGGAATTGTTAAATTTGTAATATATTTTTGGTATTACTGTTGAAATGGGTTTACTGCCCGCATTTAGCGTGTAATATCGAAATGGAAAAAAGACGAAATACCTTTTCGCATTCAGGACCCACGTATGGCCACAGCAGAACATTTAATCAGCAATAACCTGCCCAGTATCAAACAATTACAATGCTTTCTCGCTGTCGCACATGAACTGAACTTCCGTAAGGCTGCCGAACGCCTACGCATGACTCAACCGCCATTGACGCGTCAGATAAAATGCCTTGAAGCGGTTCTGAAACGTCAGTTGTTCAGCCGCAACACGCATGACGTTAGCCTCACAGAAGCAGGCCGTGCGCTGGTTGTTCAGGCTGAAAAAATACTCAAAGACATCAGTAACCTAAAAGAAGATCCTCTCTCTTCTGAAACGAGCCTGCGTATTGGACTCACGCGGACCCTTAATTTTGAATATATTGAACCCGTGAATACCCAGCTTCAAAAAATGAACGCGGGAGATGATGTCGAAACGCCGGACCTGACGTCAGCCCAACTGCTGCAAAGCTTGTCTAAAAACATGCTGGATCTGGTGCTGACCGGTGAAAAAGGAACGGGTCATGAAGACATTGTTCAATACCGCTGGGTCTGCCAGGAACCGTTGCTCATCGCAATGCCCTCTTTACATCCTGCCAGCCTGAAAGAGAAAGTCGCGCTGGAGGATATTAGCGATCTTCCCATTTTCTGGTTTTCCAGAAGTGCCAACCCGTCATTTTACGACAAATGCGAAAGCTACTTTGATACGCTGAAAACGCCTCTGAAGCGGATAAAAGAGCCGGATGATACCCTTGTGATGCTAAGCCGTATCGCAAGAGGGAAAGGATTTGCGCTGCTGCCTCAGTCGAAATGCACCTTTAATCAGGAAGGACTTTGCTACCGTGAACTCACGGACGCCGAGGCAAAAAGGTTAAACATAGATATCTATGCCGCCACTCGCCTCAATGAAAATAGAGAGGAGATCCTCAACGCACAGAATGTGTTATGCGGGAAAACGGCTTAATGCAGGTAAAACACGCCCTCTTCCGGCAGGAAAAGCTGGTTATAGCGCAACTGGAAGGCGTTTAGCTCCTGCGGATCGGGCTCCATTTCACGCATAAAACCCAGCGTCAGACGGACCTGCGCGTCCGTGATCGGCGCGGCAAGGCGGGCTTTACGCAGCATACGGTGCCAGGCAAGCAAATTCTCTTCACTGCCGTCGACAATGCAGACCTGCCAGATCAGCAGCACCTGCGCCGCGTTTTGCAGATGCGCCTCGTCCGGGCGTTCAAGGTAGCGGATAAACTCATTGCCGGGCGTTTTTCCGAACTGATCGATCATCGATTCTACAGGAACCGGGGTGATCCCCAGCCGCTCGCTCAGGCGTTTAATTGCGCGACGTGAATCTGAGGTCAGGACCCGAAATCCCACCACAAACACCACGGCAAGCGTTGCCAGCATTATCCAGACCATGCGTTCTCCTCTACGTCAGCCGCTCATCATAGCGGGAAACGCGCGGCGTCGACAGCGGGCAAGGCCATAATAGTGCAGTGAAAAAAGGTGGAAAATCGTTATAAGGGCAGCACCAGGTATGCTGGCGTGTAGTGCGCGGAAGACAGCCCGCGCAGAACGGGCTGCGGGGCTGTTGCTTTAGACCGGTCAGCGTGCCTGCAGCCCTTTCAGCAGCGCGTCATGGAAGCGCTGAGGGTCCTGCATCTGCGGCGCATGGCCCATGTCGTTAAACTCAACCAGCGTCGCATGCGGAATGCGTTTTTCCGTCTCCTTACCCAGTACTGCATAGTTGCCCAGCGTCTTGCGGATCGCCGGCGGGGCGAGGTCTTTCCCGATGGCGGTGTTGTCTTTGGTGCCGATCATCAATAATACCGGCATCTTCAGTTCACCAAATTCGTAGATCACCGGCTGGGTATAAATCATGTCGTAAAGCAGGGCTGAGTTCCAGGCGACACGCGTTTTGCCCGGCCCATTGTTCAGCCCGGCCAGCATCGTCACCCAACGCTCATATTCCGGCTTCCACTCCCCGGCATAGTAGGTATTTTTCTCGTACTGACGAATACCATCGGCGCTGGTTTTAAGTTCACGCTGATACCACTGATCGACCGTAATATGCGGTACGCCGCGGGCTTTCCAGTCTTCTAAACCAATCGGGTTAACCATCACCAGCTGTTCCACTTCCTGCGGCCACATCAGCGCGTAGCGGGTCGCCAGCATGCCGCCGGTCGAGTGCCCAATAACCGTCACGCGATCGACGCCGAGCTGCTTAAGCAACGCGTGGGTGTTATCCGCCAGTTGCTGGAAGGTGTACTGGTAATGCTCGGGTTTGGTGGATTTACAAAAACCAATCTGGTCTGGTGCCACCACGCGGTATCCGCTGGCGGAAAGCGCGCGGATAGTCCCTTCCCACGTTCCGGCGCAGAAGTTTTTACCGTGCATCAGCACCACGGTGCGGCCGTTGGGTTTTTCTGGCTTAACGTCCAGATAGGCCATATCAAGCGGCTGATGTTGCGAGGTAAAGGTGAAATGCTTAACCGGCCAGGCGTAATCAAACCCCTCCAGCTTCTCGCCGTACGTCGGCGCATCCGCCGCCAGGGCGGGGGAGGCAAGCGCCACCAATAGCGCAAGACAGGATAGTCGTCGGTTTACCATGCAAGCTCTCCATAACAAAACGGACAAAAGCCGCGGGGTGCGGCAGCAAAATTAAAATGTAGAGCATTGCAGGGAGCGGGTCTGTAAAGGGGGGTAAAGGTGGGATGTAAAAAAAAGCCCGGCGGTCAACCGGGCAAAGAAGTTACCTGCACACTCAGGCTACTTTTAATTTCTGCATCCGATTTTCACGGCGGATCTTACGTTCTTCCAGCACCGCGACCATCGCCATCAGGACGATACAGCCGATGGCGGCGGCATCCAGCGCGGCAAAGGTGCCCGCCCAGCCGGTGAGGCCGAAAATCGGCGTGCCGTCGGCGATCATACCCAGACCCAGCTTGGCGAAGCTGTCACCGATCAGGTAGGCGAAGGTGCCTTTAATTCCATCGGCAGCGCCGATCGCTTTTTTCGGTACGAAGCCGACTGCTGCCACGCCGATCAGCAGCTGTGGACCAAACACCAGGAAGCCGAGCGCGAACAGGGACGCCAGGTAAACGTACTGGTTGCTGGCGTGCTGGTAGACGCCGAGCGTGGCGATAATCAGCGCCAGCGCGACGCAGGCCACCAGCGCGCGGCGACCATTGGCGAGGTCCGAGAGCCAGCCCCACAGCAGCGTGCCGACCAGCGCGCCCACTTCAAACAGGGTAAAGCCCTGAATCGCAACTTCTTTGGAGAGCTTCAGCTCCTGGAAGGCATACACGGTCGACCACTGGTCGATACCGATACGCACCACGTACAGGAAGATGTTGGAGAAACAGAGTAGCCAGATCACTTTGTTTTTCAGCACGTACTCAACAAAGATCTGCCATTTGGACATCTCGTTTTCTTCGGTCTCTTTGTCCTCTTCGCTGATCTCCTCGCCGAACAGCTCTTCGGCTTTGCCGAGGCCGTACGATTCCGGGGAGTCGCTGCCGTAGCGCAGGCCAATAAAGCCGACGATCAGGGCGATAATCGACGGGAAGATAAACATGCCGATCACGTGGCCGTCGAACAGGTAGTTTGCGCCGAACAGCGCCACGCCTGCCGCACCCGCCCCGCCGAGGTTGTGGGAGATGTTCCACATGCCGAGGTACGAACCACGCTTGCGGCGAGGGGTCCATTTGGTGATGGTGGAGTAACTGCACGACCCGCCGGTACTCTGGAAGAAACCGCTCAGGGCGTAGAAGGCGATCATCATGAACAGGCTGACGGAACCCGCGCCCATGCTGGCGCTGAAGCCGAGCATACAGATGGCGGAGAGGATCAGCATAAACGGCAGGAACTGCTTGGTGTTTTTGCCGTCCGCGTAGTAGGAGACGACGGTTTTACCCACGCCGTAAGTGATGGAGAAGCCCAGGCCAATCATCCCCAGCTGCGTCATGCTCAGCCCGTAGGTTGAGATCATGTCGTTCTGCGCGATGTTAAAGTTTTTGCGGATCAGGTACATGGTCAGGTAGCCGATAAAGACCACCAGGTAAGACTGCATGAACGGTTTGAACCACATTTTACGCCGCACATCGAGCGGCAGATCCAGGGTCGGTTTGCGCACCTGATTTAAGAAGGCCAGCATGATTGGTTTACTCCTGAGCTGATTTTTGCAGCATTGTAAAAACCAGCCGGGAGCGACGCCTGAGACAGCGTCCAGGTGAAACCAGGAAAATTTCTTAGTTTTGCGCCATTCGGAATGAAAAGGTGAAGCACATCACGCTTCGTGTGCCTCGCGCGGTGCCTGCGCATGCAGGAACGGCAGCAGCAGCAGGGCCGAAATCCCTGCCGCGATGGCGATCACGGCAAAGAAACCGCTCCAGTGCCAGACGTCGATCACCCGCGCCAGCGGCCAGCCGGAGAGCGATGCGCCAAGGTAAGCAAACAGCCCGACAAAGCCCGTGGCTGCTCCCGCGGCGTCTTTGTGTGAACACTCCGCCGCGGCCATGCCAATCAGCATCTGCGGGCCAAAGACGAAAAAGCCGGTGGTGAAGAAACACGCCGCCTGCATCACGTAGCTGGCGAACGGCATCAGCCATAGCGAACCAACGGAAAGTAAAATCCCGGCGGCGAAGATCAGGTTCATCGGCCCCCGGTTACCGTTGAAGAGCTTATCCGAGCCCCAGCCCGCCACCAGCGCGCCGATAAAGCCGCCCAGCTCGAACATCGTCACCGCCGAGTTGGCGGTCACCAGATCGACGCCCAGGGTTTCGGACATATACAGATTGCCCCAGTCGTTGATCGCCGCACGCACCACGTAGACCAGCACGTAGCAGAGGGAGAGTAACCAGATATAGGGATTTAACAGCACATATTTGGTGAGGATCTCTTTACGCGTCAGCCCCGCACCTTCCTGCTGTTGAGCGACTTCCATCTCGTCGTGCCGCCAGTCGCCTACCGCGGGCAGCCCCACGGTTTGTGGCCTGTCACGCAGTCGCCAGCAGAGAAACAGCCCGGCAACGATCGCCAGCCCGCCGGCAATCATCATTCCCGTGCGCCAGCCGTAGTGCAGCGCCGCCGCCCCGACCACCATCGGAATAAGCGCCCCCCCGACGTTATGCGCCGTGTTCCAGATAGCCCACCAGCCGCCACGCTCGTTGCGCGAGTACCAGGCGGTAAGCAGACGGGCACACACCGGCGCGCCCCATCCCTGGAAAAAGGCGTTCAACGCCCACAGCAGCGCAAAGGCCCAGAGCGAGGTAGAGAAGCCAAACAGAATGTTCACCACCCCGGTGGCAATGAGTCCTGAGCCCATAAAATAACGGGCATTCGAACGGTCGCTGACGATACCGGAAAAGAACTTCGACAGGCCGTAGGTGATGTAAAACAGCGTCGCCAGCAGACCAATATCGGTGCGTGTCATCACCCCGCTGGCGAGGATTTCCGGCGCGGCGGCGTTGAAACTTTTGCGGGTAAAGTAAAAAAGCGCATACCCCAGCCAGATGGTGATCAGGATATGGCGACGCCAGTAACGATAGCGGGCGTCAATTTCACGTTTATCATTTAGCGGGGCGGCATTCGCCGGGGTTTTAAACATGCTGACTCCTCAGCGGTAAACTGACGCTGACGCGCGTGCCGTGGGTGCAGGAGATCGTCAGGGTGCCGCCCAACGCCTTGACGCGCTCACGCATGCCCGCCAGGCCAAAACCCAGCTGGCCGGAGCCCGGCGGCAGACCGCAGCCATCATCTTCAATCACCAGCATCAGGCGTTCATCCTGTTGCCATCCCTGCAGCGTTACCGCGCTGGCGCTGGCGTGTTTAACAATATTATTCAGCCCTTCCTGACAGACGCGGAACAGCGTGACGCGCTGGCCCTCGCTCAGCAAAGATTCATTGATGCGCCAGTCAAGATGGCTGACGATCCCGCGGCTTTCCAGCTCCATCTCGCGCATCAGCGACCGTACCGCCTGCTCAAGCGTAAGATCGTCCAGCTGGCGTGGTCGCAGCCTGCCAAGCAGTCGCCGCACCGAGTCATACACGCCAAGAGAGAGCTGTTCGATATGTGCCCCGCCCTGCTTTACGCCGGCGTTTTCGGCCGCCAGACGCTGAACGATGCCTGCCTGAGTGCGAATGGCAGTAATGGTCTGGCCGATGTCATCGTGCAACTCGCGGGCCACCTCCTGCCGGACGCTCTCTTCCGTTTCCAGCAGGCGTTCTGCCAGACGGCGATTACGCGCCAGCTCGGTTTGTAATGAGTGGTTAAGTTCACGCAGGCGCTGAATCCCGGCCCCCAGCAGCAGCCCGGTCAGGCTCTGGGCCAGCAGTGAGAGCAGTAAATCGACGGGGTGATCGTGCCAGGTCTGGCTGGCAATCAGCGCGATAGCGTTCATCAGGGTGGCAATCAGCGCGCCCTGCCAGCCGTAGTGCCACGCGAGGGCAATAATCGGCAACGCCAGGCAAAACGGGGTAAAGCGCGACAGCTCATCGGGCAGGCCAAGCTGCAGCCACAGGCTGATCGCAAACAGCAGCAGATACCAGATAAGATGCCGGGCGCGCCAGTTTACCGGCTGAGAGACCAGCGCCGGTCCGAGCGGCTGCCAGACGGTACTGGCGAGGTAGTGCCAGATAACCAGGCAGGTGGGAGCCAGCGTCAGACCGCCGGTCAGCGTCAGCAGAAGGGCGTTAAGCATCTCCTCCTCGCCGGTCCAGGGCAGGGACTGCAACAGCGCGGCGGCAATCAGCGCAGCCCCCTGACGCAGCAGCGTGCGCCAGTCGCGCTGGTGACGATAACGGGAGATCAGCGCCACCGGGATCAGCGTGAGTACGCTGCCCGTCACCAGTAAAGGCAAGTGCGCCAGCGCCACCTCCTGCGCCAGCCAGATCAGCATCAGCCATTCGGCACCCAGCAGTACCGGCCAGAAACCGCGCGGGCATTGCAGCATCAGCCCCAGACGCAGGCCAAACGGGAAAAGCAGCACCGCCAGCTCCGGGCGTTCAACCAGATGCAGGCTGATGCTCCACAGGCAGAACCAGGCGGCGGAGAAAATGGAAAAACTGGCAGCAACGGCGATCAGCCGTGAAAACAGCGGGTTCATTGCCAGCTGTCGAACATGCGGCGCGCCAGCTCAACGTCATTACTGACGCCGAGTTTTTCCATCAGGTTAGCGCGGTGAACGTGAACGGTTTTTGGCGACAGCCCCAGGTCCACGGCAATCTCTTTCACCGACATCCCCTGTGCCAGTTTTTCTGCCACCTGACGTTCGCGTCGGGTGAGTGGGTCCTGTCGCCCTGCCGCCAGCTTGATGGCGATATCCGGCGTCAGGTAGCACCCGCCGGTGGAAACCGTGCGCACGGCAGCGATCAGTTCGTCCGGGCTGCAGCGCTTGGAAAGAAATCCGCGTGCGCCTGCGTTCAGTGCCTGCTCCACCAGCGCCGGGCTGTCATGGACCGAGAGCATCACGATCGCCATCCCTTTCGGCAACTGGCTCAGCAGCTCGAGTCCGGAGAGATCCGGCATTGAGATATCGCAGATACAGACCTGGACACCGCGCCCGGGCAAACCTGCCAGCGCCTCGCGACCGGAGCCGAACTCCGCCACCACCTGAAAATCAGGCTCAAGGTTCAGCAGCTGGGCAAATCCGGAGCGGACGATGAGGTGGTCGTCGATAAGGGCGATGGTGGTCATGGCGCGTTCCTGGCGGGTTAAAAAACGCGCTTACCTTAACGATAAGCGCGTGGGGGTTCAAGCTTTGCGCTATTTACTCGAAGAACACCGCAATTTTGTTAAACATGGTGGGATCGGACTGGTTGCGCACCACTTTCTCGACATCTTCCAGCTTGTCGATCTGCGCAATCATCTGCTCCAGACGCTGATCGTCATTCACCAGTAGCCAGATGCGGCTGTGCTCGCTGCCCTGAATGGGCAGACAGAGGATACCTTCCACGTTAAACGCGCGGCGGGCAAAAAGCCCACAGACGTGCGTCATCACGCCAGGGTGGTTGCGGACGGTGAGTTCCAGAATGACGTTATCATGTTGTTTCTGCATGGCTTATTCCCCCACCATCTCAGTATTTGCCGCACCTGGCGGCACCATCGGGTACACTTTTTGTTCAGGATCGATACGCACGTGGATCAGCGCCGGGCCAGGACGAGAAATCGCCGCCTGCAGCGCCGCATGAGGGTCCGCTTCGGCGTTCAAATCGCAGGTATGCAGGCCAAAACCGGCGGCAATCTGCATAAAGTTAATCGTTCCTGGATAGGTCGCGGCAAACACGCCCTGCGTATAGAACAGACTCTGCTGCTGGTGCACCAGCCCCAGCGCCTGGTTGTTCATCAGGATGATTTTCACGTCTAACTGGTTTTCGGCTGCCGTCGCCATTTCCTGAATGTTCATCATCAGGCTACCGTCACCGGAGAAGCAGATCACCTTGCGATCGGGATTGGCCAGCGCCGCGCCCACTGCCGCCGGCAGGCCAAAGCCCATGGTCCCCAGCCCACCCGAGGTCAGCCACTGACGCGGACGGTTCAGCGGGTAGGCCTGGGCGGTCCACATCTGGTGCTGGCCCACGTCGGTGGTGATAATCGCGCTGTCATCAACGCAGGCGGCCACGGCGTTAATCAGCCCATAATGGCTCAGCGGGTCCCCCTCGGTTGGGATAGCGCCCGGGAACTCTTTTTGCAGATCGGCAACCAGCTGACGCCAGTCGGCGCGATCGGAAGCGTCCGTTTGCGGAATCAACTGCGCCAGCACCTCGGCAACATCACCCTGAATCGCCACGTGCGGCTGCTTGATTTTACCCAGCTCGGCACGGTCGATATCCACATGAATGATTTTGGCGTTCGGGCAGAACTGCTCGGTCTTGCCAATCGCCCGGTCATCAAAACGTGCACCCAGAACAATCAGCAAATCCGCTTCTTGCAGAATGTAGTTCGTGCTGCGCGCGCCGTGCATCCCCAGCATACCCAGCGACAGCGGGTGCGCTTTTGGCAACATACCCAGCGCCATCAGGGTCATGGTGGTGGGCAGGCTGGCTTTCTCTGCGAGCTGGCGTACCGCGTCGGAGGCATTAATCGCCCCGCCACCCAGATAAAGCACCGGGCGTCTGGCGGCGTTAATCATCGCCGCTGCAGCCTGCACGCTCTCTGCGCTGAACTGCGGCGCTGGCGCACGTTCACCCGGCTCCGGCAGCACGTCAATCTCGATCTCTGCGGTCTGAACATCCTTAGGAATGTCTATCCACACCGGGCCGGGACGGCCGGATTGCGCAATACGAAACGCATCGCTGATAACCTGAGGAAGCTCGGCGATATCGCGAACTAAATAGTTATGTTTAGTGATGGGGATAGAGATGCCGTAGGTATCCACTTCCTGAAACGCATCGGTACCGATCATGGAGGACGGCACCTGGCCGGTGATGCAGATCAGTGGAATTGAGTCCAGGCGCGCGTCGGCGATAGCGGTGACCAGGTTAGTCGCCCCCGGGCCACTGCAGGCCATACAGACCGCAGGTTTGCCCTGCGTACGCGCCATACCCTGAGCGATGAAACCCGCACCCTGCTCGTGACGCGCCAGAACGTGACGAATCTGCGTGCTTTGGCTTAACGCATCATACAGCGGCAGCACCGTGCCGCCCGGGATCCCCGCAACCGTGGTGATGCCCTGTCGTTCCAGCAAATGAACGATTAACTGCGCGCCCGTGAAACGCGTTTTGGTGGATGTTGTGCCCGAACTTGCCATGCTCCAGTCCTTTTCTTCTGAGCCGACTTTCCGGGGAGGGTCCTTAAACGAAAAACCCCGCCCGGTTTGCGCCGGCGGGGTTTTGGATTCGTGTGTTGATCCAGTCCCTACGGCGCATTGCCGACGACCACCACCACACGCACGACGACCACTGCGGCTGGTTGCGCAGTTGCTAGTAGGGTCGAGGTGAACATGGATGCTGTCATTGGGGACCTGTGTTTGGAATCTATTGATAGAATTTATACAAACACAGCTTTTCGGGCATGACAATGGAAATATTTTCATCTGCGCAAAAATGCGTCGAAGATCACGTTTCGTTTGTTGCGTGCAGAAAACAAAAAACCTCGCCTGAGCGAGGTTTTTTTCAGAGGTTTTGCGGTTGGTCGCCGCAGAACACACTGTGTTACGTCAACGCAAAAAGTATACGCGATCGAAGACGAACGCGCAATTCGGGCACGGATTTTGACGTTTTTGAGTATGGACCGCCTTCTGAATTTTGTCCAAAAAATACTGTTCATACATACAGTATTTATCTATACTGAGGGTGTTCGCAGTGAGCGAGGGGGCCGCAGTTCTACCGGCGCAACGAAGTCCTGGCTGAAACGGGTGGTGCCGTCAGTGCCTTAACCCCCTGAAGTGAGCACACTGTGTTACGTCAATCCAGGTGCTGGTCACAGGCGGCGGAAAGGTACGCCAGCATCGTGCTCCTTTTAACCAAAAGGAGACGCGTATGAGCGTAGTGGATATGGTGATACTTATCCTCAAACTCATTGTTGCTGTACTGCAACTACTTGATGCTGTCCTGAAATACCTTCGGTGATTCAGGTTCAAGTCGCACCTGAGAGGGGCGGGCAACCGCCCCTCTTTAATAACGAGGGAATGCTATGTCGCGTCTGTTAATTGAGCCTGTCACGCCAGAAGAACCTGGCTATATCGCCTTAAAGGCCGAAAGTATCGCATCGAATTTCAACATGCTGCGCCGGCTGGAAGAGAACTGGCAGCGCGGTGAAAACCGTTTTAACGCACCGGGCGAAAAGCTGCTGGGCGCCTTTTTGAACGGCAAGCTGGTGGGCGTATGCGGTCTTAACCGCGATCCCTTCAGCCAGCAGCCGCGCGCCGGCCGCATTCGTCATCTCTACGTCAGCGAGAAGTGCCGCGGGCTGGGCATTGGTAAGCAGCTTCTGACCGTGGTAATGGCCGATGCCAGCATCTGGTTTGATTTTCTCAACACCCACGCGCCGGACGCTGCATACGGGTTTTATCATCAGGCGGGCTTTACGCTGGTCTCGGATGAACCACGGGTCACACACCGTCTGTTTTGCGCGGTGTGACCGGCTGGCAGCATCAGGTTGTGAATGTTACAGTTGAGTGACAATTCACCGCCAGATACGCCATGACCATTACCGTCTTTTGCATTTTACTGTTCGCCGCGCTGCTGCATGCCAGCTGGAACGCCATTGTTAAAGCCGGTACAGACAAGCTCTATTCAGCAATCAGCGTTAGCGGTTCCGCCGCGTTTATCGCCCTGGTATTACTGCCCTTCTCCCCACAGCCGTCTGCTGCCAGCTGGCCGTTTTTAGGGGTCTCCTGCGCGCTGCAGGTGGTGTACACGGTGCTGGTTGCAAAGACCTACCAGGTCTCCGATATGAGCCAGACCTATCCGCTGATGCGCGGTACGGCACCGCTGCTGGTGGCATTGATAAGCGTGCTGGTGCTGGGAGATAGCCTGTCATGGCTCGCGTGGTCAGGCATCGCCGTGATCTGCCTGTCGATTCTGGCTATGGCCATGAACGGCCGCATGACGTCGCGTAAGGGGGTCTGGCTTGCACTGCTCAATGCCTGCTTTATCGCCGGGTATACGCTGGTCGACGGCACCGGCGTGCGGTTATCAGACACCGCGCTGGGCTATACGCTATGGACCTTCTTTATGAATGGTTTTTGCCTGCTCTTCTGGGCGATGTTGGCGCGCCGACGCGAAGCTTCCAGATACCTGCGTACGCACTGGAAAAAAGGGCTGCTCGGGGGTATCGGCACCATGGGCTCTTACGGGCTGGCGCTCTGGGCGATGACCCAGGCTCCGCTGGCCGTGGTCGCCGCCCTGCGTGAAACATCCATCCTCTTCGGGGCGCTGATCGCATTTGTGCTGTTAAAAGAGAAGGTTGCGGGCCTGCGTATCGCGGCCGCAGTGGGAATTGCGGGCGGGGCGATCCTGCTGCGCCTGGCATAAATCACTGGCAACATTAGTTGCCGATCTTGTTTACAAATCCTGCCTTTGCCCCTTCTGACATTCATCACAGGAATGCTTAATTTGTCATCTCTCTGTGGTAGATTCCTCGCGCATTTATGGGAATGCGTAGTCACTTATTCTTTATTTCTCTCTTTTGGCAAAAGTATTCAGCGACATGAAAAAACACAGGAACGTTAACTTATTGTTGATGCTGGTGTTACTGGTGGCCGTCGGTCAGATGGCGCAAACCATCTACATTCCGGCGATCGCCGATATGGCAAAGGAACTTAACGTCCGCGAGGGCGCAGTACAGAGCGTAATGGCAGCTTATCTGCTGACCTATGGCGTTTCGCAGCTGTTCTATGGACCGCTGTCTGACCGCGTCGGGCGTCGCCCGGTGATTCTGGTGGGTATGTCCATTTTCATGGTGGCGACGGTGATTGCCATTACCACCCATAACCTGACCATATTGATTGCCGCCAGCGCCCTGCAGGGTGTCGGCACCGGCGTCGGAGGGGTGATGGCGCGAACCCTGCCACGCGATCTCTATCAGGGCACCCAGCTCCGCCATGCCAACAGTTTGTTAAATATGGGGATTCTGGTGAGCCCGCTGCTGGCGCCGCTGATTGGTGGCCTGCTCGATACGATGTGGTCCTGGCGTGCCTGCTACGCTTTCCTGCTGGTGCTGTGCGTAATTGTGACCTTCAGCATGGCGCGGTGGATGCCGGAAACCCGGCCAACGGACGCGCCACGCACCCGCCTTATCACCAGCTATAAAACGCTGTTCGGTAACGGCGCGTTTACCTGTTATCTGCTGATGCTGGTTGGTGGCCTGGCGGGTATTGCCGTGTTTGAAGCCTGCTCCGGCGTGCTGCTGGGTGCCGGGCTTGGCCTGAGCAGCATGGTGGTCAGTATCCTGTTTATTCTGCCCATCCCGGCCGCGTTCTTTGGTGCCTGGTTTGCCGGCCGTCAGAACAAGCGTTTCTCAACGCTGATGTGGCAGTCGGTGATCAGCTGCCTGCTGGCAGGTCTGATGATGTGGATCCCGGGGCTGTTTGGTGTGATGACCGTCTGGACGCTGCTGATCCCGGCGGCGCTGTTCTTCTTCGGCGCGGGGATGCTGTTCCCGCTCGCCACCAGCGGCGCAATGGAG
The DNA here is from genome assembly GCF_030209635.1 of Enterobacter sp. MEB024. Taxonomy (NCBI): domain Bacteria; kingdom Pseudomonadati; phylum Pseudomonadota; class Gammaproteobacteria; order Enterobacterales; family Enterobacteriaceae; genus Enterobacter; species Enterobacter sp. MEB024. The sequence continues at coordinate 179,358 of NZ_JARVRQ010000008.1, forward strand.
CCGTTCCCGTTCCTCGCAGGCACGGCGGGCGCACTGGTGGGGGGACTGCAGAACATCGGTTCCGGCGCGCTGGCCTGGCTCTCGGCGATGATGCCGCAAACTGGCCAGGCTAGTCTGGGTTTGCTGATGACGCTGATGGGGCTGCTGATTTTACTGTGCTGGCTGCCGCTGGCGTCGCGTGTTCCCCATCACGAGCAGCCGGTTTAACCGCATGATGGCCCGGCTTCTCGCCGGGCTTTTCACAAACAGGCGCGATCATGGTCTGCAGCAGCGGCTCTGGCGCAGGACGCCAGGCGCCCTCTTCCCCGTCGTAAAACTGAATATCCGCGTTGATAGCGTAGGGAATGTTGGCCTTTTGCAGTTCGCAGGCCATAAACGAGGCAAACGCCATTTGCGATGCGGTGGGGGTGAAGTGAGTTGATTCACCTACGCCCCAGCCGCCCACCCAGCTGACGTGACCGGTTTTTTGCTGCCAGTGCAGCGCGGTCGCAATGCGATTATGGATAGCCGCTTTCTCCGCCACCGTCCCGGACGTCCACGGATATTTACCGTTACTCTTTAGCGGACCCCACGGGAAAATGTGCCACTCCGCCAGCAGATAATTTTGGCTGTGCGCCGGGAGTTTCAGGCTGGGGAGATCCTCTGGCGCAGCCCGCAGACGTGGCGCGATGAAGATCATGCGATTAGCATCAATTGCATGAATGTCTTTGACGGTTTTCTCATAAACCCGGTTAAGCGACGCGGCGTTATGGTTGAGCTTGTCCGCCGGTTCATAAATCAGGTCAAAACCCAGCAGGGGATAGCTTTGGCCGAAGTAGTGCGCCACGGCAATCCACCAGTTAATCACCTCTTTTTCCGTCTCGGCTTTCGGGTCGTTTTTATATTCATCGGCCTGATAAGCGATAATCGGGATCACCCCGTATTGCTCGCAGGCTTCCACCAGCTTACGCAGATGAATCAGCCGCGCCTCCGTCGGTTCATCGGCCACGCGGATACGCACATGGCTGATACCCTTCGCACGAAAATCGCGAACCACCAGCGGATCGAACTCCCGAATGCCGCGCTCGGTGCGCGCCCAGTCCACGTCCATCCCCACGCCCAGCTTTTGCGCATAAAGCGCAGCCGTCAGCGGTGGCTCAGCGGCAATCACCCAGCCGGAAGAGAACAGTAACGCAGTGGCAATCAAAGGCTTTAACACGGTGTACCTTGCGAGAAATCAAAAGCATTACCTGTATTTAGCACGCTTTTTCACATTTGGTGTAGCGCCAAAGCGTAATAATTCTTCAGCCAGCCAGTTCTCTCAGCCAGCTAATAAAGGCATCAATTTTCGGCCACTGTCGTCCTGGCAGGGTCGACATGTAGTAATGCTGATGGCATTTAAGCGTTTTCTCCCCAAACGGTGCAATCAACTCACCGCGTTCGAGCCGCTTTTGTACCAGCCGTTTTCGCCCCATCGCGACCCCGACATGGTTCATTGCCGCGACAATCGCTAAATCAGAACGATCGAAGCCAATGCCCGATGATGATGGCATGTTCACTGCAAAATGTGCCGCCCAGCTGAGCCATTCGTCGGTACCGGAATCGTTGCTCCAGGCCTGGCGATCGTGCAGGAGCGTACAGTGGCTGAGGTGGCCGGGATTTTTCAGCAGGTCATGTTCCCGGGCATACGCCGGCGAGCAGACGGGTAAAATCGCCTCGTCCATCAGGAAGTGATGCGTCAAATTGGCTGGCGGCGTATCGTCGAAATAGAGCGCCAGATCGATACCGGTTCGCTGCATATTGACGTTTTCATTGCCGGTCAGGATGGTCAGCGAGATCGCGGGATAACGCCGGGTGAAATCCCCGAGCATAGGAACAAGCCAGCACTGGGCAATCGACGGGCGAGAGTAAACCGTCAACGTGCCGGACAGCGCCTGGTTCTTGATATCCAGGATCTCCTGGTTCAACGTATCCAGCGACGATTTCAGCGTCCAGTAGACGCGTTTTCCCTCCTGCGTCAGCTCCACTTTACGGTGGGAGCGGACAAACAGCGCTATCCCTAACTCCTCTTCCAGCAGGTTGATACGGTGGCTCACCGCACTGGGGCTGAGCGACAGCTCCTCCGCCGCCAGCGCGAAGGACTCGTGGCGGGCGGCCACTTCAAACGTATACATTTTTGACAGTTGCCAGCCGTTTAACAGCCGGTTTCGACCTTCATTTGCGTCATTCATCGCACTTCTCACACGGACTTTGCTGCTCAGAATACCGCTCAAAGTTGAATTTATGTGAACCAAATACGCATTAAGTGCGCTTTTTTGAGTCCAGTCACGCGTTTGATCCAATCTGGCTCACCTGAAAGGCAATTTATATCGTTTGTCAGCACCCGCTGATTTTTCGTCCAATACCCGTAAATAACATAAGGGTGAGGTGAGATATGGGTGCTCAGGTCTGGGTTGTGGCGACGCTGCTCATCAGCATCGCGTTAATCGTATTAACTATCGTAAAACTGAAGTTTCACCCGTTCCTGGCGTTGCTGCTGGCGAGCTTTTTTGTCGGTGCCATGATGGGAATGCGCCCGCTGGACATGGTGAATGCCATTGAAAGCGGTATTGGCGGCACGCTCGGCTTCCTGGCGGCGGTGATCGGGCTTGGCACCATCCTCGGCAAAATGATGGAGGTGTCCGGTGCGGCAGAACGCATTGGGATAGCGCTTCAGCGTTGCCGCTGGCTGTCAGCTGATGTCATCATGGTACTGGTGGGGCTTATCTGCGGCATTACGCTGTTTGTTGAAGTCGGCGTCGTCCTGCTTATCCCGCTGGCCTTCTCCATCGCCAAAAAGACCCATACCTCGCTGCTGAAGCTGGCCATTCCCCTCTGTACCGCGCTGATGGCGGTGCACTGCGTGGTTCCGCCGCACCCGGCAGCACTGTTTGTCACGAATAAGCTGGGGGCGGACGTGGGGACGGTTATCGTCTACGGTCTGATGGTTGGCCTGCTGGCCTCACTGGTTGGCGGCCCGCTGTTCCTGAAATTGCTGGGCGATCGCCTGCCCTTCAAAGCCGTCCCGGCTGAATTTTCTGACCTCAACGTTCGTGAAGAACACACGCTGCCCTCGCTGGGAGCCACGCTGTTTACCGTGCTGCTGCCCATCGGCCTGATGCTGGTGAAGACCCTCGCCGAGCTGAATATGGCAAGAGAAGGCACGCTGTATACGCTGCTGGAATTTATCGGTAACCCGATCACCGCCATGTTCATCGCCGTGTTCGTCGCCTATTACCTGCTGGGGCTGCGCCAGCATATGGGGATGGGTACGATGCTGACCCATACCGAGCATGGCTTTGGCGCCATCGCCAACATTCTGTTGATTATCGGCGCGGGCGGCGCGTTTAACGCCATCCTCAAAACCAGCGGCCTGGCCGATACCCTGGCGCACATTCTGTCGAACCTGAATATGCACCCGATCCTGCTCGCGTGGCTGGTGGCGCTGGTTCTGCACGCGGCGGTGGGGTCGGCCACGGTGGCGATGATGGGTGCAACTGCCATCGTCGCACCCATGCTGCCGCTCTATCCCAACGTCAGTCCGGAGATCATCACCATTGCCATCGGTTCCGGTGCCATTGGCTGCACGATCGTGACCGATTCCCTCTTCTGGCTGGTGAAGCAGTACTGCGGTGCCAGCCTGAACGAGACCCTGAAGTACTATACGACGGCGACGTTTATCGCCTCGGTACTTGCACTTGGCAGCACATTCCTGCTTTCTTTCATTATCTGAGCGCGAAGAGACGTACTATGGAAAACGCAACTATCAGCACCTTAACCGCACAGTTCCCTCTGATTGAGGATCTGATTGCCCTGAAAGAGACCACCTGGCTAAACCCGCGCACCACCTCGCTTGCTGAAGGGTTGCCGTATGTCGGGCTGAGCAAAGCCGATGTGGACGATGCGCATGCACGCCTTAACCGCTTTGCGCCGTATCTGGCAAAAGCGTTCCCCGAAACGGCGGCCACACAGGGGATTATCGAGTCCGAGCTGGTGGCTATCCCGGCGATGCAGAAAAGGCTGGAGAACGAATCGGGGGTGGCCATTCCCGGCACGCTGCTGCTGAAAAAAGACAGTCATCTGCCTATCTCTGGCTCCATCAAAGCGCGCGGGGGCATCTATGAAGTGCTGACTCACGCCGAGAAACTGGCGCTGGAAGCAGGGTTGCTGAGCGTCGAAGACGATTACAGCATCCTGCTGGAACCGCGTTTTAAAGCGTTCTTCAGCCAGTACAGTATCGCGGTGGGATCCACCGGCAACCTCGGGATGTCCATTGGCATCATGAGCGCGCGCATCGGCTTTCAGGTTACGGTGCACATGTCTGCCGATGCCCGTGAGTGGAAAAAAGCCAAACTGCGCAGCCACGGTGTGATCGTCGTGGAATATGAGCAGGATTACGGCGTGGCGGTGGAGCAAGGACGTAAGGCCGCGGAGAGCGATCCGAACTGTTTCTTTATCGACGATGAGAACTCCCGCACGCTGTTCCTCGGCTATGCGGTGGCAGGCGAGCGGCTAAAAGCGCAGTTTGCCGCACAGGGTCGCGTGGTGGATGCGGAACATCCGCTGTACGTCTATTTGCCTTGTGGCGTCGGTGGCGGTCCTGGCGGCGTGGCGTTTGGCCTGAAGCTGGCCTTTGGCGATAACGTACACTGTTTCTTCGCCGAGCCGACGCACTCCCCGTGCATGCTGCTGGGGGTCTACACCGGACTGCATGATGCCATCGCCGTGCAGGATCTGGGTATCGACAACGTGACGGCCGCCGACGGGCTGGCGGTTGGACGCGCGTCTGGCTTTGTGGGCCGGGCGATGGAGCGGCTCCTTGACGGGTTCTATACCCTTTCCGATCAAAGCATGTACGACATGCTCGGCTGGCTGGCGCAGGAAGAAGGCATTCGCCTTGAGCCGTCGGCGCTGGCGGGCATGGCCGGGCCGCTGCGTGTTCCTGTCGCATCCGCGAACGCGACCCATCTGGTCTGGGCGACCGGCGGCGGAATGGTGCCGGAAGACGAGATGGCGAAGTACCTGGCTAAAGGGAAAAAATAAACTGCAGATGGGTGACCGCAAACAGCAGTGACAACGACAGCACCGCGAGGGCGATCAGGAACTTATCGCGCACCGCCTTCGGCTGTACAAAATCGTCCTGCGTCACATCCATTACGTTGCGACTGCGGGTATAGCGCCACAAAACGATCGCCACAAGCGCCAGCACGACCAGTGAGATCCAGAATGGCACGCCTGTGCGATGCCAGTTGTGCTTGATGGCGAGGGCAATCAGCGCGCCATACCCCAGTAACGTACGCAGCCAGGCCAGCGACGTCCGCTCCGGCTGCAGACCGGGGTCGGCTTCGCGTCGCGCTTTGCGGTTATCCACCATACAACACCAGCACCATCACCACGCCCGCTACCGCCAGCAAAATCATGCTGATGATGAGTAACCCACGCGTATAGGGGAGATCCTGCTTGAGCCGCATCGCCTTTTCGTTACGCAGCCAGCGTAGGTAGCCGTAAATGGCCAGCACGCCGGCAAACAGGCACAGCAGCAACGCCAGCACTTCGCGGATCAGCGGCGTGGCAAAATCAGGCGCGAGCTGGTCAAGCCCCACACCCGCGGCGAGAAAGCCCAACGCGGTGCGGATCCATGCGAGGAACGTACGCTCATTAGCCAGCGAGAAGCGGTAGTCAGGGGCTTCACCGAGGCGGGAAATTTTCATGAAGATTCCTTGTCTGCTACAGGCAGGTTCCAGCATAGCGTAAATCGACAAGGACAAGGAGACCGGCATCGGGCGATGCCGGTCAGGACGATTAATGCAGCGCTGGCCAGTACGCTTTGTTGGCCTCGATCAGGTCATCCAGAATCGCTTTCGCAACGGAGGCGCTCGGCACCGTTTTCGACAGCGTAATCGCCTGCCACAATTTCTGGTACGAGCGCTGCTCCCAGGCATCCACTACCAGTTTTTCCACCGCTACCTGTTGGCTCATCAACCCTTTCTGGAAGTGTGGAATATCGCCCACCGTTAACGGCTCCGGCCCGTTATGACCGACCAGGCACGGAATTTCTACCATCGCGTCGGCATCAAAGTTATGAATGGCACCGTTGTTGGGCACAATCAGCAGCATGCGCTCCTGAGTGTTGAAGGCAATCGCAGTCGCCAGATCGACGATGTACGACGCATGTTCGTCGATTTCCAGCTCTCCGGCGGACGATACACCGGCTTCGATAATCGCCCGGCAGGCGCTGAACACATGCTTCTCACGGTGATCCATCACCTCGTTAGCGCGCGTGCGTTCCGGATTGGAGTGCGCGACCACGTAGTCCGGGAACAGGTAATATTTCAGATAGGTGTTTGGCATGGTGTCGGGATCCAGCGCCTGCACATCTTTTGCCTTCGCGAACGTGTCGTTCCAGCTGGCTTCGGTATGGGCATTGTCAGAGGGCGGCACATAGCCATTTTTCGCGACATATTCGCGCAGTTTCGGCATTAAATCATTGCCGTTTGCATCTTCAATGGATGTCCACCATCCGAAGTGGTTCAGCCCGTAGTAACGCACGCGCATCTCTTTACGGTCTTTAAGGCCGACTATCTGCGCCATACGCCCTTCAATGCCGATGGGCATATCGCAGATGTTGAGGATTTTGGCGTTGGGTCGCAGGCGACGGGTCGCTTCAGCCACGATGGCCGCCGGGTTCGAGTAGTTCAGCATCCACGCATTCGGGGAGTATTGCGTCATGTAATCGACCAGCTCCAGCACGCCGCCAATAGAGCGCATGCCGTAGGCGATCCCGCCGGGTCCGCAGGTCTCCTGACCCAGCACACCGTGACGCAGGGGGATTTTCTCGTCTTTTTCACGCATCGGGTATTTCCCCACGCGGATATGTGCCATCACAAAATCGACGTCGGTAAAGGCCGCTTCAGGATCGGTGGTGTAGCTAAACTCAATCTCCGGAGCTTGCTCTTTAAGGATGATCTTGCACGCCTCGGCGATGGTCTCCTGACGTGCGCCGTCGTTGTCATAGAATTTCAGCGCGCGCAGCGGAAAACGGTCACGGTTGGCTAACAGCATCAGGACGATACCCGGCGTGAAGGTACTGCCGCCGCCTGCAATGACAACTGAGAATTTTTTCATGATATAGCCTCTGTCAGGGTAGTTTGTTCGTTTGTTGAAGGGGTTTTCATCAGCGATTCAAGCTGGTCTCGCACCTGAGGGACGTGCAGTCCAACAATCACCTGAATGCCGTTGCCGCGTCGCACCACACCGTGTGCGCCCAGGGCCTTAAAGACGTCGTCGCTTTGGGTTTGCGCCATGTCGACCAGCGCGATACGTAAGCGGGTGGCGCAGTTATTAATGCTTTCGATATTGGCCGCGCCGCCCAGCGCCTGCAGGAATCCGGCGGCTTGCCCAACCTGCTGGCTGGCGGCAGCCGGTGCGGTGGTTTGCCCGCGCGCCGCTTTATAATCCGCCTTGCTGTAAAGTTTGACTTCGCTCTCTTCACGGCCCGGGGTTTTAAGGTTCAGCCGTTCAATCAGCGTTTTGAAGACCACGAAATAGAGGCCGGTGAAGCAAAGACCGATACCCATCTGGGTGAATACCGTCGAGGCGTGGTTGTGGAACATGGGGATCCAGTTTTGCGGCAGGAACTGGTCCAGCAGTCCGCCGCCCATGTTGCCCACGACGCCGAAGATGTACATCACCGTCGCCATCGTGGCGGCCAGAACGGCGTGGACGGCAAACAGCAGCGGCGAAATGAACAAGAAGGTGAATTCCAGCGGCTCGGTAATGCCCACCAGCACGGCGGTCAGCGTGGCCGGGATCAGCAGGCCTGCCACTTTGACGCGGTTTTCCGGTGACGCGGTGTACCAGAGCGCCAGCGCAATCCCGACAGAGCCAAACACTTTGGCGTTGCCATGAAGCGCAAAACCGCCTTCCGGGAACAGGGTTTTCAGCGGCAGCGTGCTTTGGCTAAATTCCTGAAGATGCTGCGCCCAATAAACCTGGATGCCGCCCTCGACCGCTGCCGGGCCAAAGATAAACGGACCGTAGACAAAGTGGTGTAATCCGGTAGGGATCAGAATGCGTTCCAGGAAGGTATAAACCCACACCCCCAGCGCACCGGCAGAGCGTAAAAAGGCCTGCAGGGACTCAATGCCGAGCTGCACTTTCGGCCAGCCCATCAGCGTCAGCCAGGCGCAGGGGATCATCACAAAGAACGCGAGGATAACGACAAACGAGGTGCCCTGAAAAATACCCAGGAAAACAGGCAACTGCTTGTCGAAATAGCGGTTGTGGATAGCGGTGACGATCCCCGAAATCACAATCGCCCCAATGATGCTGGTATCGAGCGTTTTGATACCGGCAATCATGGCCAGTCCGCTGCCAGCAGTGGGCTCAGCGGCGAAGTTGACGCCAAAGAAATGACCCCATGTCATCCCCATCGCATTGATAAAGTAGTTCCAGGTCAGAAAACTGATCAGCACCGCCAGGCAGGCGCGGCCCTGCGCCTGCTTCGCCAGACCAATCGGTAAACCCACGGCAAAAATCAGCGGCATGTTGCGAAACACCGCCCAGCCGCCCTCTTCAATGATGTGAACAATTTGCGCGAACAGATTATCGGGGGCGGTTAAGGCCTCGCCCACAAACAGCGGGTTGCGAAGCATGATGGCGATCCCGACCACGATCCCGGCAAAGGGAAATAACAACACCGGGGTAAACATGGCGCCGCCAAAACGTTGTATTTGACTGAGCATTTTTAAATCCTCACGTAACAACCTGTAGGGGGTAGAGGCCTTTATGATTTTTTGCTGGGCCTGAAGTGAGCATAAGAATTTACCCATGGGCGAACATGACGTGCCGCTGCGATTCGTGATCGCATTCATGGTTTTATTTTGACCAGTCAGGTCTACTTTTCGTTGTTAATATGGACATGTCAGGACGCAATCCACGCGTTAATACGGGCAGAGAGGTCTACTGGTGATCTACAAATCTATCGCTGACAGGTTGCGGCTGCGGCTGAATTCGTCGGACTACAATATCGGGAGTCCGCTGCCGGGTGAGAAAGCGCTGGCGCAGGAGTTTGGCGTGGCGCGGATGACCATTCGAAAGGCGCTGGATCTGCTGGTGAACTGGGGGCTGGTTGAACGCCGACACGGTAGCGGGACATTCGTGGCGCGTAAAGATGTCCACCACGAAACCACCAATCTGACCGGGCTGGTGGAGGTGCTGCGCCAGCAGGGAAAAGAGGTGCAGAGCAAGGTGCTACAGTTCGAAGTGATGCCCGCCCCGCCCGCTATCGCCAGCCAGCTCCGCATTCAGGTGGATGAGCGCATCTACTTCTCGCGCCGGGTGCGTTATGTCGACGGAAAACCCCTGATGCTGGAGGACAGCTTTATGCCCGTGAAGCTGTTCCGCACGCTTTCACTGGCACATCTGGAGGGGTCGAAGTTTGATTACATCGAGAAGGAGTGCGGAATAACCATCAGTGGCAACTACGAGAGCCTGACGCCGGTGCTGGCAGATAAACAGCTCGCCGGTTACCTGAACCTGCCGGAACAGACGCCGCTGCTGCGGATAACGTCTCTCTCCTACAGCGACAGCGGCGAATTTCTCAATTATTCCGTGATGTTCCGTAATACCCGTGATTACCAGGTGGACTACCATCTGCGGCGCATCCACCCGGACGATCTGCTAACTCATCCCCCAGAACAGCACCGCCAGTAGCTGCGGGGTAATAATGCGCAGGAACATCACCAGCGGGTAGACCGTGGCGTATGACAGCGCCGCCGCGCCGCTGGTGGCGTGCAGGTTGTTGGCAAAGGCCAGTGCGGGTGGGTCAGTCATTGATCCGGCGAGCATGCCGCAGAGCGTCAGATAGTTCATTTTGGCGAACATCCGCGCCAGAATCCCCATCGTCAGGAGCGGAATCGCCGTGATAAATATCCCGTAGCCGACCCAGCTCATCCCCTCGCCCTTCACCAGGGTATCGATAAAATCGCCCCCGGATTTCAGGCCGACCACCGCCAGAAACAGCACAATCCCCAGCTCGCGCAGCGCCAGGTTGGCGCTCGGCGGCATAAACCAGTAGAGCTTACCGATACAGCCGATACGCCCGAGGATCAGCGCCATAATCAGCGGTCCCCCCGCCAGGCCCAGCTTGAGCGCAACCGGAAAACCCGGGACATACAGCGGAATGGAGCCAAGCAGCACTCCCAGCCCGATACCGATAAAGACCGGCAACATCTGCACCTGCTGCAGTTTTTGCTGGGCGTTACCCACCATGTCCGCTACCGCATCAATGGATGACGGGCGCCCAACCAGGTTCAGGATATCGCCGAACTGCAGGCTGGCTTCCGGGCTGGCGACCAGTTCCACCCCAGCACGGTTAAGACGGGAGATCACGACGTCATAGCGCTCTTTAACCTGCAAATCGCGTATTTTCTTGCCAAGCACGTGCTCGTTGGTCACCACGACGCGCTCTACGCGCATATCGGTGCCGCGCGTGGAGAGCGAGGTCTCCACCTCCTGACCAATCACCAGCCGCGCGTTATTTAAATCCCCGGGCTGTCCGACCAGGTGCAGCAGGTCACCCTGCTGAATAATGGTCCCGGGCGCAGGTACCATCAGCATATCGTCACGTTTAAGGCGTGAGCAGATAATATTGGCGCTGTTCAGGATCGGCACATCCTGAATCGCCATATTGTTGAGGTTGGGGTTATCGACGCGAATGTTGATGGTTTTGATCGGCATATGGCCGTTGGTGAGCGTGGTTTCGTGGTCTTTTGCCTCGTTTTCGACGTTAATGCGAAAGAGTACCCGCACCAGCCACATGGAGAGCAGAATGCCACAAATCCCAAACGGATAGGCCATGGCGTAGCTCATCCCCATCTGGTCGACAATACCGGGAGAGATGCCAAGATCGCGTAAAATTTGCTGCCCTGCACCCAGTGCAGGCGTATTGGTGACCGCCCCGGAGAAAATACCCAGCACCACCGGCAGCGGAATATCGAAGAGCTTATGCAGAATGGCGGTGACCAGCCCTCCCATCACCACAATGCCGAAGGCAAACAGGTTCAGCCGTAATCCGGAGACCCGAAGGGAAGCGAAAAAGCCAGGCCCCACCTGAATACCAATGGTGTAGACGAAGAGGATCAGACCGAATTCCTGGATGAAATGGAGCATTTCGGCGCTGAGCACCAGCCCAAGCTGGTCGGCAAAATGGCCAACAAAAATCCCGCCGAACAGCACCCCGCCTATCCCAAATCCGACGCCGCGGATTTTAACATTGCCAATCCACAGACCCACCACTGCGACCAGGGCCAACACGCTAACGGTTAACGCGATATCACTCATGATCCACTTCCTGTGCATAACCTTAGTTATGCTAAGGATTCTCTCAGAGCCGCACGCGGTTGTATGGGCGATGGCGCACAAAAAAGCCCTGCCGGGGCAGGGCGTTATCTTTTCATCCTCTCCCTGTGGGAGAGGCAACAACCCGCAGAGGGTTAACTGTTCAGCGCAGGACGCTCGCTAATGGCGATACGCTGCGGTGCAATGGCTTCCGGCACGTTGCGGGTCAGGTCGATATGCAGCAGCCCGTTGGTAAATGTCGCGCCGGACACTTCCATATGGTCAGCCAGAGTAAAGCTCAGGCTAAACGGCTGATTAACCAGGCCCTGGTGCAGCCATTTGGTCTCGGTTTCTTGTTTTTCCGGCGTACCTTTCACGGTCAGGCGCGTGCCTTCGAGCTGAATATCCAGATCGTCCTGGCGGAACCCGGCCAGCGCAAGGGTGATGCGATAGTGGTTGTCATCGCTTTTTTCGATGTTGTACGGCGGAAACGTCTGTTGCTCGGTGGTGCTTTGCAGGGCATTAGCCAGTTTGTCAAAACCAATCCACTGACGCAGCAGGGGGGATAAATCGTAGTTACGCATACTAAATCTCCTTCTGAGAAGCGAGTTCGGCACAGTTTATTTTTGTGCGCAGTTGTTCCTGCAAATCCTCATGGATTCACATATGCTCCCATTACGGCAAGCAATTCTGGGTGGGCCGCTCGCGCGACCCGCATAATCAGTTGATCTCGATACGGCGCGGTTTTTTCTCTTCCGGAATCACACGTTCCAGTTCGATAAACAGCAGGCCGTTGACCAGGTTCGCGCCTTTCACGTGAATGTTCTCGGCTAACTGGAACTTGCGTTCAAAGTTGCGCTCGGCGATACCCTGATAAAGGTAGGTACGTTCTTTCTGCTCGGCCGTATGTGAACCTTTCACCACCAGCAGGTTGTCCTGCGCGGTGATCTCCAGTTCGTTCTCTGCAAAACCGGCGACGGCAATGGCGATGCGGTAGTGGTTTTCATCAACCAGTTCAACATTGTATGGAGGGTAACCGTTGCTCTGGCTTTGGTTATTTTCTAAATGGTTAAACAGGCGGTCAAAACCAATTGCAGAACGGTATAGCGGGGAAAGATCGAAGTTACGCATAAATAAAAGCTCCTGAAATCAGCGAGAAATTGTAGCCTTCCACCATGGACAGGCCAGTGTGCCCCTGAACACCCCGCAGGCGTGTTCGTTATCGGGTTACATTCTTAAAATGGGTCTGGAACCGGTCTTTTCAAGCGCAGCAGGCGCACTTTTTTTTGCACTTTCGTGCATCTCGCTTAGACTGGGACAACAGCACAAAGGGTTAAATTGCGATGGCTGCCACAGTGCGGGGTTATCGGGCTATCCATTTTGAACGAGGCTCGCTATAACCCTGAGTTGCAGGTTTATGCAGTGCCATTAACGATGACTGAGTGATGATGAAAAATGTTCTGATAAAGCTGACGACGTTCAGCGGGGTTGTTTTACTTTGCGGGTGTTCGAGCGTGATGTCTCACACCGGCGGTAAAGAAGGAACATATCCGGGGACGCGTGCCAGCGCTGAGATGATCTCCGATGACGATACCAACTGGGGCACAAAATCCCTGGTCATCCTGGATATGCCGTTTACGGCTGTGGCCGATACGCTTTTGCTGCCGTGGGATATGTTCCGTAAGGACAGCTCCGTGCGCTCGCGGGTAGAGAAAAGCGAGCAGCAAAATCTGGCCACCAATTCCGTCATTCCGCCCGCTTAACGCCAACGCGTTAACGCTGCCCGGTTTCCGTTAGCCAAAGCTGACGGAAACCTTCTGTCTCTTCCATCCATGCAATAAAACGCCCGTCCGGGGAAAACACGACCGCATCACCAGACGGTGGATTGCCGTGATCGGACGTCAAAAACGTCACCTCTCCGGTTTGCGCATCACAGCAGGCAATCCGCTCTTCCAGCACAAATCCAAGACGGTGACCGGCAGGGTGCCAGGTAAATGCTGACTGAATGTCACTTTCGTTATGCGTCAACTGGCGTGGTTCGCCCCCCTCAGGAGCGATAAGCCACAGCTGCACAATACCCTTATCATCACGCATCAGAAACGCAATCTGCGTCCCCTGCGGGTTACAGCGCACCCAGTGACGCGGCACGTTTACCAGACCCGGGAATGCCCGCTGGTGGGTAAAGGTCAGCCGGCGCTGCATGACACCCGCCGGGGGCGCAGGCAGCGTCTCAGGAGTCCCCTGCAGCGGCGCATCGCCCGCGCGTTTCCATCCCTGCTCGTCGTTGGGCAGATCCACAATAAACAGTTCTGGCACTTTCTCGCCTGTCGCAGACACGGTATCGCCGATAAACGCCAGCCTGTCATTGCCCACCCAGCCCTCTTCATAGGCTCGGTTGATCTCATCGCTGCCGGGCTGAGGCGCGGGCGTCGTGCGGCTCACCAGCACGCTCCAGAAGGTGCCGGAATATTCACGTGGATGCGTCCCTTGCGGCGTTACCGGGCCAAAAGGCGCTGCGACGCCGACGTTGCGTAAATCGAGCTTCGGGTCACGCTCATGCAATACATGGTCGTTGTAGGTAAAACTCACGAACTGTCCGTCAGGGCTAAAAACGTGCACGTGGCTGCCGCCACGCAGTGCGCCTGCGGTATAAGGCGGCGTGATATCCATGGCGTCCAGGTTACTCACCTGACCGTTGTGTACAACCACGCCCTGACGATGATGAAAATCGTAGTGCCAGTCTGCATCCGGGTTTTCCGGGCCGTGGATAAAGACATATTTGTCCTGCTGCGGATGAACGGTCACCACGCCAACATGCGCACCGTGACTGGCGCGATAGATCACCTCGACGTCACCCGTAATGACATTGACCCGCTCAATGGTTTCACCGGTAAACGATGCCCCGGACGGACGCACATCGTAGGCCAGCCACTGGCTGTCCGGCGTCCAGGTATTGATATTGGTAAGCTGGTGATGACGGGAGGCGAAGGTGATTTGTTTCATGGCGTTACCCTGATGCGCAGTTATCGCATCAGGGTAAAACATTGCGGGGAATTAGCCTACACGTTTGACGTCACCTACCAGCAGGATATAGGAGAGCGCACCGAGCAAGGCCACTGCGGAGATATAGATCAGTGCCGGGCCAAAGCCATAGTCCTGAGCCAGATAACCGATGACCAGCGGAACCGTGATCCCCCCCAGGCCGCCGACAAAGTTGAACACGCCACCGGTCAGACCAATCAGGCGCATCGGGGCCAGCGAGGAGACCAGCGACCAGGTGATGGAGGCAAAACCGTTCCCGAAGAACGCAATCGCCATCAGCGTCATAATCCAGACCGGATCGTTGGTGTAGTTTGCACCCATGATGCAGGTGGAGATCAGCAGCCCGCAGATAATAGGCGTTTTACGCGCGACACCCAGCGAGAACCCTTTTTTCACCAGCCTGTCCGCCAGCCAGCCGGAAAGCAGCACACCAAAGAAGGCCGCCAGGAACGGTACGGTGGTCATAAAGCCCGCCTTCAGCGCGGTGATGCCTTTTTCCTGGGTCAGATAGTTCGGGAACCAGGTCAGGAAGAACCACAGCGTGGAGGTCACCGCGAACTGCCCCAGATAAACCCCCACCAGCTTGCGGTGGAAAACCAGCTTCCAGTCGGCTTTGGTCAGCGGCTGACGCGCCTCTTTTTTCACCGGCGCATCGCCATCCACCAGACCGCCACCGTCGCGGATATAGTCCAGTTCAGCGTTGCTGATACTTTTGGTGAGACGCGGCGGTTGATAGACCTTGAACCAGATCAACGACCAGATAATGCCGATCCCTCCGGTCACAATAAAGACCCAGTGCCAGCTCAGCAGTTCCTGGATCCAGATCAGCAGCGGCGTCAGGAACGCCAGGCCGACAAACTGCCCGGAGGTGTAGAACCCAACGGCCGAGGCGCGTTCATGCTCCGGGAACCAGCTGGTCACCATGCGGTTATTGGTCGGAAACGCCGGGGCTTCGAAAATCCCGGTGATCGCACGCAGGCCAATCAGCGACATCAGCCCGGTGGCAAAGCCCTGGAACAGGGTCGCCACCGACCAGCCGAAGATGGCAATGAAATAGGTCAGGCGCGAGCCGACGCGGTCAAGGAACCAGCCGCCGGGGATCTGGCACAGCGTATACAGCCAGGCAAACGCCGAAAAGACGTAGCCCATTTCCGCTTTGCTGATCCCAAACTCCTCCTGAATATGGGCTGAAGCCACGGCAAGGTTGGCGCGGTCAACGTAACAGATGACCACAGTAATAAAAATCATGACCAGCGTCAGGTAGCGCCGACGCCCGGTTTTTGCAGCAGTAACGGGAATATCCATCGCAATCTGTCTCCAGATTTTGGGCATAGCGAAGCCGCTCACCATGCCCTGTAATTTACAGAGGGTGTGTTTGTTATTGTTGAAATTACTTTTTAGTGGCGATGTGCTTTGGCTGAATTACCACTCAGCGACAGAGCCATCTTCATGACGCCATAACGGGTTGCGCCAGTCCGGCGCGTTTTTACTCAGCTCAATGACTTTGGCTTCGTCGATATCCACGCCAAGGCCCGGCTTCGTTAACGGTTTAAAGAAACCGCCTTCCATGCTGAAATCATCTTTGTTTTTCACAAAGTCGAGCAGTTCCGCGCCCTTGTTATAGTGAATGCCCATGCTCTGTTCCTGGAACACCGCGTTGCGCGAGACAAAGTCGACGTGCAGACAGGCTGCCAGTGCGATCGGCCCCAGCGGACAATGCGGTGCCAGCGCCACGTCGTAGGCTTCCGCCATCCCGGCGATTTTGTAGCATTCCGTGATGCCGCCGGCATGCGACAGATCCGGCTGCAATATCGCCAGGCCGCCAGCTTCCAGCACGCGTTTGAACTCGAAGCGCGAGAACATGCGCTCACCGGCGGCAATCGGGATATGCGTCTGAGCGGCCAGTTTCGGGTAGTACTCCGCCTGCTCGGCCAACACCGGCTCTTCGATAAACAGCGGACGGTACGGCTCCAGCTCTTTAATCAGCACTTTGGCCATCGGCGCGCTGACGCGACCGTGGAAGTCCAGGCCAAACTCAATCTCGTTGCCGAACGCTTCACGGATCTGCGCCACGGTATTTACCGCGCGGTCTACCGCCCGTGCGTTGTCGATAACGCCCATCTCTTCGCAGCCGTTCAGTTTAAAGGTGTCAAAACCAATATTGCGCAACTGCCTGATACCGTCGATTACCTCCGCGGGACGGTCGCCGCCCACCCAGCTGTACGCTTTGATTTTGTCGCGCACCAGGCCGCCCATCAGCTGCCAGACCGGGGCATTCAGCACTTTGCCTTTGATATCCCATAACGCCTGGTCGATACCGGCGATGGCGCTCATCAGAACCGGTCCGCCCCGGTAGAAACCCGCGCGGTACATCACCTGCCACAGGTCGTTGATGCGGGCAGGATCTTGTCCTGTCAGGTACTCGCCCAGCTCATGCACCGCCGCTTCCACGGTACGCGCACGCCCTTCAATGACCGGTTCGCCCCAGCCGACCACGCCTTCATCGGTTTCGATTTTCAGGAACAGCCAACGCGGCGGTAAACGGTACGTGGTGAGTTTGGTTATTTTCATTTCACTGCCTCTCGATACGCTTTCACAAATGCGGCCGCCTGCTGTGCGGTACGTTCGACGGATTGCCCGGCGCGATAGAGATCGCTGCCCAGACCCGCTCCGACACAACCTGCGTTGATCCACTGCGCCAGGTTTTCTGGCGTCACGCCCCCCACGGCAAAGACCGGTACGCTGGCGGGCAATACCGCTTTCAGCGCGCTGATATAGGCCGGACCAAAAGCCGATGACGGGAAAATTTTGAGCGACTGCGCGCCCGCATCGAGAGCCGCGAACGCTTCTGTTGCCGTTGCGCATCCCGGGCAGACGGTCATGCCGTAGCCCACTGCGCGACGGATCACCTCAGGGTGAATATTCGGCGTCACAATCAGCCTGCAGCCCATCTGCGCAAGCTGGTCCACCTGCTCCGGTTGCAGAACGGTGCCAGCGCCAATCAACGCCTTATCACCAAACGCGTCCACGACCGCCGGGATGCTCTTTTCCCACTCTGGGGAATTAAGCGGTATTTCCACGGCGTCAAAACCGGCGTCGATCGCTGCGCCTACGTGCGCTAAAACCTCGTCGGGCGTGACGCCGCGCAGGATAGCGATGAGGGGAAGATTAGTTTGCCACTGCATGAGCGATGCTCCTTATTCCTGCCTGAAATGCCGTGTCGCCTTCTACCGCTGCCACGTCCCGCCCGATGGCATTGAACGCCTGGCGGTAGCGAGAGGTCAGCGATGAACCCGCGACGAGGGTGATGGTCTGTTGCCCGGCGAACTGCTCGCTCAGGCTGGCGACTTCCGCGCCAATCAACAGGCCCGATAAAAATTCGCTGACCTGCGTACGGGGAAGCGTGCCCAGTACATGCGAAGCGCGAACTTCAAAAAGTTGCGGCAAAACGGCAGGGCTGGCGATACCCCGCTCCAGCCCGGCGGCAAAGGCCTCGGGCGAAGCGTCCTGCTCCGGCAACCCCGCGCCCACCAGCGAGTGCGTCAGCAGCAAGTGGTGCAGCTCACCGGTCATCACGGTGCGAAAATCGTGGATGTGCTCAGCGTCGGCCTGCACCCATTTACAGTGCGTGCCGGGCATGACGTAGACAGAAGAAGGAGAGAGCGTGCGCGCGCCAAGGAGCTGGGTCTCTTCGCCGCGCATCACATTGTGGTTATCGTTCCGGGAAACGCACAATCCTGGAATAATCCAGATATTGTCACCAACGGACGTTAACTGCTCGCCAATGGCAGCGAACGCGGCAGGTACGGGCAGATAGGGCGCGACCTTCCAGCCCACGTTACTGCCCACCATGCCCGCCATGACCACCGGCGTGGCGCCCTCGCGCCAGTTGTGTGTCACCTCTGCTAACACCGCCTCGGGGGATTTACCGTTCAGGCGCGTCACGCCTGCTTCTGATTGCCTGCTTTCCAGGCACTGCTCGCCCTGATACAGCCAGGCGCGCAGATTGGTCGATCCCCAGTCAATAGCGATGTAGCGAGATGTCATGTGATTTCCTTCAACCTTCGTGTCGAGCTGGCGATCATCGTGAGTGCCGCCTGCTCTGCCGCATCGCCGTCCTGATGCCGGATAGCATCGAACAGCGCTTTATGTTCCTGGAGCGTTTTTGGCATGTTGGCCTCATCGCCCATCCAGGTTCGTTCAAATACCGCGCGCTGTAGCGAGCTGATGGCAACGCTAAGCTGCTGTAATACCGGGTTATGGACCGACTGCAGCACCGCTTCGTGATAGCGGATGTCCGCTTCGTTGAACGCATCCCGGTTCTGGTTATTGGCAATCATGTCGTTCAGGGCGGACTCAATCTGAGCCAGGTCTCCTGACGTTGCACGTTCCGCAGCCCAACGGGCGATGGCCGGCTCTACCAGGTTTCGTACCTCACTCATCGCGCCAATCAGCCTTGGGTCGTAGTCGTTTTCCAGCACCCACTGCAGGACATCGGTGTCGAGGTAGTTCCACTGATTACGCGGGGCGACAAAGGCGCCGCGGTAGCGCTTCATTTCAATCAGCCGCTTTGCCATGAGCGAGCGAAACACTTCCCGAATGATGTTGCGCGAGGTTTCAAACTCCTCACACAGCTCTGCCTCAGCAGGCAGCGGTGAACCGGGAACGTACTTTCCACCCACGATCTGGGTGCCCAGCGTGATGACGATGCGATCGGTTTTATTGAGAGTCATGGAGAGTCCTTATGCTCTGTATGTTCAGGACTACTTTACCTCGACCGCTGAATTTCGCCTCACTTTTGCAGTACAAACGTGACGCCTTTCTTCATTACCGTGTCTGTAATGTAGTACAATCAATTAATGTTGTACTACAATCCAGATCACAAAAAGAACAATTCGATAAATTCAGCGCAAAAAAAAGCCCCGGTTGATAACCGAGGCTGATGAGCGTGAAACGCGGTTACTGCAGAACAAATTTCTCGATCGCGTAGGCGACGCCGTCTTCGAGGTTAGATTTGGTCACGAAATTGGCCACGTCTTTCACCGACGGGATCGCATTGTCCATTGCCACACCCATGCCCGCATATTCAATCATCGCAATGTCGTTTTCCTGATCGCCCAGCGCCATGATCTCGTCCGGTTTGATGCCCAGCGTATCTGCCAGCGATTTCACACCGGTGCCTTTATTGACACGTTTATCCAGGATTTCGAGGAAGTACGGCGCACTTTTCAGCACGGTGTATTTCTCTTTTACCTCAGCCGGAATGCGCGCAATCGCTTTATCCAGGATGTCAGGCTCATCAATCATCATCACTTTCAGGAACTGGGTGCCCGGATCCATTTTCTCAGCTTCGCAGAACACCAGTGGGATCGTCGCGACATAGGATTCATGTACGGTGTAATAGCTGATATCACGGTTAGCGGTATAGAGCGTATTGCGATCGAGCGCGTGGAAATGGGAACCGACCTCGCGGGACAGTTTTTCCAGGAACAGGTAATCGTCATAGTTCAGCGCGGTTTGCGCCACCGTGCTGCCATCCGCCGCCTTCTGTACCAGCGCACCGTTATAGGTAATGCAGTAATCGCCCGGCTGATTCATATGCAGCTCTTTCAGGTAGCTGTGCACGCCCGCATACGGACGACCGGTGGTCAGTACCACATTCACGCCTTTTGCGCGCGCAGCGGCAATCGCGTTTTTAACGGCTGGAGAAATAGTGTGGTCTGGCAGCAACAGCGTGCCGTCCATGTCGATAGCAATAAGTTTGATAGCCATAGGGTCCCCGGGATAAATGAGTGCTGCCTCATGCTAACGCGATTAAGCCCACAAAAATAGAGCTACATTGCGCAACAAAAGCCCCCTTTTACGCCTGTCCCGGGGATAACGGCTTACTCGCGGGTGAGGACTATTTTGCCAAAAGCACCGCGGTCGAGGTGTACAAGCGCCTCTTCAAGCTGGTTAAAACGGTAGCGGTGTTCAATCACCGGTTTCAGCCCCGTGACATCGACTGCGCGGACCAAATCTTCCAGCGCACGGCGGTGCCCGACACCAATCCCCTGAATCACAGGTGATTTCAGCAAGAGTTCGCTGGCAGGCAGCGAGATTTCACTCCCGGCCAACACGCCAATGACGGATATGCGCCCGTGAACGGCAACGGCCCGCAGGGAATGTCTCAGGTTCTCCCCGCCAACGGTTTCAATAATATGGTCGATACCGCGATCCTGAGTCAGCGCGTAAATCTCGTCAGCCCAGTTCCCTTTAAGCCGGTTGATGCCCCGATCGGCACCGAGCGTTTTAGCCAGCGCCAGTTTTTCATCACTGCCCGACGTCACAAAAACTTCTGCACCGTGTGCTTTGGCGATTTGCAACGCGAAGATTGCGACACCGCCTGTGCCTTGCACCAGCACCGACTGTCCGGCACGTAACTGTCCGCGCTCCACCAGTGCAAACCATGCGGTAAGCCCCGCGCAGGGTAAGGTGCTGGCCTCTGCGTCATCCAGCGTTTCCGGGGCGGCCACCAGCCAGTTTTCACGCATGATCACGTATTCAGACAGCATCCCCTGGAAGTAACCGCCCAGCGTCTGGTAGGGCAAATTGCGGGCGTCGCCTTTCGGTTTACCGTCTACCCACTCCGGAGAGAAGGTGGAGATGACGCGAGCTCCGGGTTTAAAGCGGGTAACGCCTTCACCCGTACTGTCCACCACGCCAGCCATGTCAGATGCCGGAGTAAACGGGAAGGTGAGCGCGATCGGCATGTTGCCTTCAATGACCATTTTATCGCGATAGTTGAGCGCAACAGCGTTCACCCGCACGCGCACTTCACCCGGGCCCGGCTGGGGTACTGGCGCCTGAGTGAGTCTGAGGTTTTCACGCCCAAGGGCGTCCATTGACCAGCGTTGCATCATCTCTGTCATCTTTTTCTCCTGTTATCAAATGCACTTCAGTACTGACAGTCTAACGTTGACTCATGGTCGCCAGTGGCGATACCTTTTCCCACTATTGATTCCTGAAGAACGACAATCCATGACCGATACGCTGAAGGATATTCCCGTTTTTGTCGCCGCCGTAGAGGCAGGCAGTTTTGCTCAGGCCGCGGTGCGTTTGCATTTGTCGCGCTCGGCGGTAGGGAAAAGCATTGCTCGCCTTGAAGCGCGGCTGGGGGTACGCCTGTTTCAGCGCACAACGCGTAGCCAAAGCCTGACCGATAACGGTGCCCTTTTTTATGAACGTTGCCTGCGAGCACTCCAGGAAATCCGTGGCGCGGAGTCGCTGCTGGAAACAGGGAAACATCAGGTGAGTGGCCGTCTGCGTGTTGCCATGCCGGTGCTGTTTGGCCGCCAGTGCATCGCCCCGCTGCTGATAGCCTTGACGCAGGAGCATCCTGCCCTTGAGCTGGAAATGTCATTCAGCGATCGCGTAGTGGATATCGTCGAGGAAGGGTTTGATATGGCGGTGCGAAACGGCGCACTGCCGGACAGCACCATGCTGGTCGCCAGACGCCTGGGGGAACACCGAATGGTGCTGTGCGCCGCGCCGGAATACCTTAGGAATAACGGCCAGCCTGAAACCGTTGCCGATTTACGCCAGCATAAGGCCATTAACTACCTGCGTGCCGGCAGGGTATTACCGTGGGAACTGGCGGACCACGAAGGCACGCAGCACACCCTAATTCCCCGCTCATCCCTCAATATGGACGATCTGCAGGCTATCTGCGACGCAGCGCTGGCCGGGCATGGTATTGCATGGTTACCCTGCTGGATGGTGCGCAAAGAGTTGCAGAATGGAAGGCTCATCCCACTCTTAAAACAGGCGCCGGATGTGCGTTTCGACGTTCACGCGGTCTGGCAGCAGACGCCGCATCTGCCCCTGCGAGTCAGGATTGCGGTCGACATGCTGGTCAGCCGGTTACCGTCAGTCCTGTCGCTGGAGCTGGATGCTGATAATTCTGCGCCCACAAAAAAGCCGCGCTAAACGCGCGGCCTCTGACTTGCGGTGTAACCACCCTTAGATATCGATATTCGCCGCTTTCAGGGCGTTCTCTTCGATAAAGGCACGACGTGGTTCAACCGCATCGCCCATCAGGGTTGTGAACAGCTGATCGGCTGCAATCGCATCTTTAACGGTCACGCGCAGCATACGACGGCTTTCAGGATCCATGGTGGTTTCCCACAGCTGATCCGGGTTCATTTCACCCAGACCTTTATAACGCTGAATAGACAGACCACGACGGGACTCTTTCACCAGCCATTCCAGCGCCTGCTCGAAGCTTGCTACCGGCTGACGACGTTCACCACGTTCGATAAATGCATCGTCTTCGATAAGACCACGGAGCTTCTCACCCAGCGTACAGATACGGCGATATTCCGGACCGGTCACAAACTCGTGCTCCAGGGGGTAATCGGTATCTACGCCGTGAGTACGCACGCGCACAATCGGTTCGAACTGCTGCTGAGCGTTCTGCTGGACATCAAACTTCCACTGGCTGCCGTGCTGCTCTTTCTCGTTCAGCTCGGTTACCAGGGTGTTCACCCAGCGGGTAACAACCTGTTCATCGCTCAGATCGGCTTCCGTCAGGGTTGGCTGATAAATCAGCGCCTTCAGCAGCGATTTAGGATAACGACGCTCCATACGACCAATCATTTTCTGTGCCGCGTTAAACTCGGACACCAGACGCTCCAGCGGCTCACCGGCCAGTGCAGGGGCGTGAGAGTTCGCATGCAGGGTCGCACCATCAAGCGCGATCGCGATTTGGTACTGATCCATCGCTTCGTCGTCTTTGATGTACTGTTCCTGTTTGCCTTTCTTCACTTTGTACAGCGGTGGCTGTGCAATGTAGACGTGGCCACGTTCAACAATTTCTGGCATCTGACGATAGAAGAAGGTCAACAGCAGCGTACGGATGTGCGAGCCGTCGACGTCCGCATCGGTCATGATGATGATGCTGTGGTAGCGCAGTTTGTCCGGGTTGTACTCGTCACGGCCGATGCCGCAACCGAGCGCGGTGATCAGCGTTGCCACTTCCTGAGAAGAGAGCATCTTGTCGAAACGGGCCTTCTCCACGTTGAGGATTTTACCCTTCAGCGGCAGGATAGCCTGATTCTTACGGTTACGGCCCTGCTTCGCAGAACCGCCCGCGGAGTCCCCTTCCACAAGGTACAGTTCGGACAGCGCCGGGTCGCGTTCCTGGCAGTCAGCCAGTTTGCCTGGCAGGCCAGCTAAATCCAGCGCGCCTTTACGGCGGGTCATTTCACGGGCTTTACGCGCCGCTTCACGGGCACGTGCCGCATCGATAATTTTGCCAACCACGATTTTCGCGTCTGACGGGTTTTCCAGCAGGTATTCGCTCAGCAGTTCGTTCATCTGCTGTTCAACCGCCGATTTCACCTCAGAAGAGACCAGCTTGTCTTTAGTCTGAGAGGAGAACTTCGGATCCGGTACCTTCACGGAGACAACCGCAATCAGGCCTTCACGGGCATCGTCACCGGTGGCGCTGACTTTCGCTTTCTTGCTGTAGCCTTCTTTGTCCATGTAGGCATTCAGGGTACGGGTCATCGCCGCACGGAAGCCCGCAAGGTGAGTACCACCGTCACGCTGTGGAATGTTGTTGGTGAAGCAGTAGATATTTTCCTGGAAACCGTCGTTCCACTGCAGCGCCACTTCCACGCCAATACCGTCTTTTTCGGTAGAGAAGTAGAAGATATTCGGGTGAATTGGCGTTTTGTTCTTGTTCAGATACTCAACGAACGCCCGGATACCGCCTTCGTAGTGGAAGTGGTCTTCTCTGTTGTCGCGTTTGTCACGCAGACGAATCGAGACGCCGGAGTTCAGGAACGACAGTTCACGCAGGCGTTTCGCCAGAATCTCATATTCGAACTCGGTAACGTTGGTGAACGTTTCAAGGCTCGGCCAGAAACGCACCATGGTACCGGTTTTGTCGGTGTCACCCGTAACAGCCAGCGGTGCCTGCGGCACGCCATGCGTATACAGCTGACGGTGAATTTTGCCTTCGCGCTGGATAACCAGCTCCAGTTTCTGCGACAGGGCGTTAACCACGGACACACCTACACCGTGCAGACCGCCGGAAACTTTATAGGAGTTATCATCGAACTTACCGCCTGCGTGCAGAACGGTCATGATAACTTCCGCAGCCGATACACCCTCTTCCGGGTGAATACCGGTTGGGATGCCACGACCGTCATCGGTGACGGAGACGGAGTTGTCCGCATGGATCGTGACCACGATGTCTTTACAGTGACCCGCGAGCGCTTCGTCGATAGCGTTATCTACCACCTCGAATACCATGTGGTGCAGACCGGTGCCGTCATCCGTGTCGCCGATATACATACCCGGGCGCTTACGCACCGCATCCAGCCCTTTCAGGACTTTGATACTGGAGGAGTCATAAGAATTCGACATCAACGTTTCTCGCTCATTTCAACTTGGGTTAATCCGTTATTTTACCCTTTTCCACGGTAAACATCTTCGAATTTTCGTCCGACATGTCTATAACGTGTTCAGCGCTAATCGCACTGACGAAAACCTGTGACTGCGTGGCTTTTAAGCGGCTGGCAAGCAGCCCGCGCCGCGCGTCGTCAAGTTCCGAGGCAAAATCATCTATCAGGTACAGGCAGCGTCGCCCGCTCTCGCGGGTCAAAAACTCTCCCTGCGCCAGGCGCAGCGCGCACATCAAAAGCTTGAGCTGCCCACGCGACAGCGTGTCTTCCACCGGCGCACCGTCGGCACGAATGCGGAAATCCGCCTTGTGCGGGCCATGTGCGGTGTAGGTCAGCATGCGGTCGCGCTCGAAATTTCTCTCTAACACTTCGGCATAATCTGTCTCTTTCTCCCAGCCGCGCTGGAAGGAGAAGGTGAGAGAGAATTCAGGTAAAAACTGTTTGCAGGTGTCGGCCATATCGTCGGCGATACCCGCGCTGTATTCGGCACGCCAGCAGCTGATTTGTTCCGCAAGGGGAATTAATTCCTTGTCCCACGGGCGCAGCTGGGCGTAGCGTGTCACCTGGCGCAGTGCAGCGTTACGCTGCTTAAGCAGGCGCTTCAGGTTGCTCCAGGCGTTAAAGAAACCGGCTTCGTTGTGAAAGCATCCCCAGTCAAGGAAGGCTCTTCTGTATTTGGGGCCGCCATTGAGTAAAGTAAACCCCTCCGGCGTAATCAGCTGCATCGGCATCAGCAGCGCGAGCTCAGCCACTTTGTGGCCGTCAGTACCGTCGATACGAACCTTGCTGTCGCCCTGCTTGTCTTTGGTCAGACCGATGGCCGTTTCACGCTCCTCGCCCTGCAAACGCCCGTGCAGAACAAAGGCTTCCTGTTCGTGGCGAATGACGCGGCCAATTTGCAGACTGCGAAACGCCCGGCCATGGCCGAGCGTGTAGATGGCCTCAAGCACGCTGGTTTTACCGCTGCCGTTCGCGCCAACCAGGAAATTAAAGCCAGGGGATAAAGCGAGATCCGCGTTTTCGATATTGCGGAAATCTTTAATTAAAAGGCGCGTCAGTGACATATCTGGATTTCTTCGGGCCAGGGCGTAATCGGCTCAGCCCGTTTCAACGCGGACTGCACGCAGACCCTGGCGCGTACACAAAGTACGAGACAGGGACGAGCACAGCCCGGGTTGAAAAAGGCAAGTAAGATAGCCCGATAGCGTTCACTACAGCCTCATCGGCATGACAACGTAAGCCGCACTTTGGCTGGCCGCATCTTCAATCTGTACACTCGAAACGGAGTCGGTCAGCAGAATGCGAACGTTTTCGCATTTAAGCGCGTTCAGCACATCCAGCACATAACTGACGTTAAAGCCGATTTCCATCTCAGTCCCGGCATAGGTGACGTCCAGAATCTCTTCTGCCTCTTCCTGCTCCGGGTTGTTGGCGGTGATTTTGATCTGATTTTCGCTCACATACAGACGCACCCCGCGGAATTTCTCGTTAGAGAGAATCGCGGCGCGGGCAAAAGCCTGCTTGAGGCTGTCGCAACCGGCTTCCAGCGTTTTGTCCGGGTTCTTCGGCAATACGCGGCGATAATCCGGGAAACGACCGTCAACCAGCTTCGATGTGAAGACAAAATCACCCACATGAGCACGGATGTTATTGCTGCCGATCTGCACGCGCAGTGGCGTATCACCACCGTCGAGCATACGCATCAGCTCAATCACGCCTTTACGCGGTACGATCACCGAATGGTTTGGCAGCGAGTCGCCAATGGGCATGGAACAGACTGCCAGTCGGTGACCGTCGGTAGCCACGGTACGCAGCTCTTCACCTTCGGTTTCGAACAGCATGCCGTTTAAGTAGTAACGAACGTCCTGATGCGCCATTGAGAACTGCGTGGCTTCAATCAGACGCTTCATCGTTGCCTGCGGCAGGGTGAATTCAACTTCACTCTGCCAGTCGTCCAGGTTCGGGAAGTCCGCGGCAGGCAGCGTCGAGAGCGAGAAACGGCTACGGCCAGAGCGCACCAGCATACGGTCGCCTTCCAGCTGCACGGCAATTTCAGCGCCTTCCGGCAGCCCGCGGCAGATATCAAAGAATTTACGTGCCGGAACAGTGGTCGCGCCCGCTTCATGCGGCTGAGACAGCGTAACGCGCGCGATCATTTCCATTTCCAGATCTGTGCCGGTCAGCGACAGCGTACCGTCCGCGACCTGAAGCAGCAGGTTTCCGAGAATTGGCAGCGTTGGGCGGCCACCTAATGGGCCACTCACCTGTTGCAGCGGTTTTAATAAATGTTCACGTTCAACGGTAAATTTCATAGCGTCACGATGATAATGTTCTGATTAAATTGGAAAAATCTTCTTTTATGTCGTGGCTTTCTTCGCGTAACTGCTCAATCTTACGACAAGCGTGCAGCACGGTCGTATGGTCACGGCCACCAAACGCATCGCCGATCTCCGGCAGACTGTGGTTGGTTAACTCCTTTGCCAGCGCCATCGCCATCTGACGCGGACGCGCCACCGAGCGGGAACGACGTTTAGACAGCAAATCTGCCACTTTGATTTTGTAGTACTCGGCCACCGTCTTTTGAATATTGTCGATAGTGACCAATTTTTCCTGCAGTGCCAGCAAATCGCGCAGCGCTTCACGCACAAAATCGATGGTGATCGCACGGCCGGTGAAGTTGGCATTGGCAATCACGCGGTTCAGTGCCCCTTCAAGTTCACGGACGTTGGAGCGCAGACGCTTGGCAATAAAGAACGCCACTTCACCCGGCAGGCGAATGTCGTTTTCATCGGCTTTCTTCATCAGGATCGCGACGCGGGTTTCCAGTTCCGGTGGCTCGATCGCCACGGTCAGGCCCCAGCCAAAACGGGATTTCAGACGATCTTCAACGCCGTTGATCTCTTTTGGATAACGATCCGACGTCAAAATGATCTGCTGATTACCTTCCAGCAGCGCATTAAAGGTGTGGAAAAACTCTTCCTGGGATCGTTCTTTGTTGGCAAAGAACTGGATGTCATCGATAAGCAGTGCGTCAACAGAACGGTAGTAGCGTTTAAACTCTTCGATCGCATTGTTTTGCAGGGCTTTTACCATGTCCTGAACGAAGCGCTCGGAGTGCATATACACCACTTTCGCATTTGGCTTACGCGCCATAATGCCGTTGCCTACCGCATGCAGAAGGTGCGTTTTACCCAAACCCGTGCCGCCATAAAGGAACAGCGGGTTGTAAGCACCACCGGGGTTATCTGCAACCTGGCGTGCCGCCGCGCGCGCCAGCTGGTTCGATTTACCTTCAACGAAGTTATCGAACGTGTGTTTAACATTGACGTTAGAACGGTAGGTTTGCTCTGCCGGAGCAGGCACGTTGTCCCAGCCCGAACGGGTCGCCGGAAGGGCGCGCGGTGCCGGAGCGGGGGCTGCCTGAGCAGGTATTGCCACATTTACCGTTTCACGCACGGTCTGCGTGACCGGTTTTGTTCCCACTTCAAAGCGTAGCTGTGGCGCATCGGATCCGCAGAAATCATTCAGCAGTCCATTGATGTTATTAAGGTATTTATCCCTTACCCAATCGAGCACAAAACGGTTTGGCGCATACAAAGCCAGCGTGTTATCGCTCAGTTCCGCCTGCAAGGGGCGGATCCACATACTGAATTCTGTGGCTGGTAACTCATCCTGCAATCGGGCAAGACACTGCTGCCAAAGCGAAAGTGACACGGCGGACTCCACTCGAACAATAAAAGAAAACTATTGAATATTCATGATTGTTGGCGCACATCGACATGACCC
Organism: Enterobacter sp. MEB024; assembly: GCF_030209635.1. Lineage (NCBI taxonomy): Bacteria > Pseudomonadati > Pseudomonadota > Gammaproteobacteria > Enterobacterales > Enterobacteriaceae > Enterobacter > Enterobacter sp. MEB024. Next base: position 207,995 of record NZ_JARVRQ010000008.1, read on the forward strand.
TGTGCAAAAGGGTGATGTGCGAACCGCTATCTGCGGTTATACCCGGCCAGGATCGCTGGATCCCGATCGGGACCGCGGATCATAGCCTAAACTGAGCCAGAGATCTTCTGTTTCTCACAGATTCTTCCCGATTTATCCACAGGAAGATCGGAAACCGGGTAAGTGTAAACGATCCTGGGGCGAGTACCCTACGATTTAGCCCGCATATTGGAAAAATTAATGAGCACAGACAATTTCTTGCTTAAATGATCTAACGAAGATCCGGGACGATCCTTGCGCTTTGTTTGGGAGGCCGTATAATCCTCGACCCGGCGCGTGGTGCTCATCTTCCTGCGTCGTCCGTTGCTCATTTTCCACGCGAAAACGTGCGGAAATACGCGGGAAATAAGGAAAGAGAATTGACTCCGGAGTGTACAATTATTACAATCCGGCCTCTTTAATCACCCACGCTGAGGCGTTAGTCGTTCGAAACTCGTTCGGGTATACGCAAAAGTCAGTGAATTTATTCAAGTTTAGGTAGAAATCGCCATGAAACGCACTTTTCAACCGTCTGTACTGAAGCGCAACCGTTCTCACGGCTTCCGTGCTCGTATGGCTACTAAAAATGGTCGTCAGGTTCTGGCACGTCGTCGTGCTAAAGGCCGCGCTCGTCTGACCGTTTCCAAGTAATAAAGCTAACCCCTGAGTGGTTAAGCTAGCATTTCCCAGGGAGTTACGTTTGTTAACTCCCACTCATTTCACTTTCGTCTTCCAGCAGCCACAACGGGCTGGCACGCCGCAAATCACCATCCTCGGCCGCCTGAATTCGCTGGGGCATCCCCGCATCGGTCTTACTGTCGCCAAGAAAAACGTTAAGCGTGCGCATGAACGCAATCGGATTAAACGTCTGACGCGTGAAAGCTTCCGTTTACGTCAGCACGAACTGCCTTCAATGGATTTCGTGGTGGTGGCTAAAAAAGGGGTTGCCGACCTCGATAACCGTGCTCTCTCGGAAGCGTTGGAAAAATTATGGCGCCGCCATTGTCGCCTGGCTCGCGGGTCCTGATAGCCCTCATTCGGGTCTATCAACGCCTGATTAGTCCGCTACTCGGGCCGCACTGCCGTTTCACGCCAACATGCTCAAGCTACGGAATTGAGGCATTGCGCAGGTTTGGAGTGATAAAAGGCAGTTGGTTGACGGTGAAACGCGTATTAAAATGCCACCCTTTACACCCAGGTGGAGACGATCCCGTCCCGCCAGGACCCTTTGATACCAGAGAACACTAACGATGGATTCGCAACGCAATCTTCTTATCATCGCTTTGTTGTTCGTGTCTTTCATGATCTGGCAGGCATGGGAGCAGGATAAAAATCCTCAACCCCAGCAGCAGACCACGCAGACTACGACCACCGCAGCGGGTAGCGCCGCCGACCAGGGCGTACCGGCCAGTGGCCAGGGGAAACAGATTACGGTTAAGACCGATGTGCTTGAGCTGACTATCAACACCCGTGGTGGTGATGTTGAGCAGGCGCTGCTGTTGACCTACCCAAAAGAGCTGAAGTCTAACGAACCGTTCCAGTTACTGGAAACCACGCCTGAGTTTATCTACCAGGCCCAGAGCGGCCTGACCGGTCGTGATGGCCCGGATAACCCGGCTAACGGTGCGCGTCCACTGTACAACGTCGAGAAAGAGACCTTCGTACTGGCTGATGGTCAGAACGAAATCGCTATCCCGATGACCTACACCGACGCCGCGGGCAACACCTTCACCAAAACCTTCACCCTGAAACGCGGTGAATATGCGGTGAACGTGGGCTACAGCGTTCAGAACACCGGTGCGAAACCGCTGGAACTGTCGACCTTTGGTCAGCTGAAGCAGTCCATCAATCTGCCGTCTCACCGTGACACCGGAAGCAGCAACTTTGCGCTGCATACCTTCCGTGGCGCGGCGTACTCCACGCCTGATGCGAAGTACGAGAAATACAAATTCGACACCATTGCCGATAACGAAAACCTGAACGTCAGCGCTAAAGGCGGTTGGGTGGCAATGCTGCAGCAGTATTTCGCCACTGCGTGGGTGCCAACGAACGACGGTACTAACAACTTCTATACCGCGAACCTGGGTAACGGTCTTGCAGCCATTGGCTACAAATCTCAGCCGGTTCTGGTACAGCCGGGTCAAACCGGTAAGCTGGCAAGCACCCTGTGGGTCGGTCCGGAAATCCAGGACAAAATGGCTGCCGTTGCGCCGCACCTGGATCTGACCGTGGACTACGGCTGGTTGTGGTTCATCTCTCAGCCGCTGTTTAAGCTGCTGAAGTTCATCCACAGCTTCCTGGGTAACTGGGGCTTCTCCATCATCGTTATCACCTTCATCGTACGTGGCATCATGTACCCGCTGACTAAAGCGCAGTACACCTCCATGGCGAAGATGCGTATGCTGCAGCCGAAGATTCAGGCAATGCGTGAGCGTCTGGGCGATGACAAACAGCGTCAGAGCCAGGAGATGATGGCCCTGTATAAAGCAGAGAAAGTGAACCCACTGGGTGGTTGCTTCCCGCTGCTGATTCAGATGCCAATCTTCCTTGCGCTGTACTACATGCTGATGGGTTCCGTTGAGCTGCGCCACGCGCCGTTCGCCCTGTGGATCCATGACCTGTCTGCACAGGACCCATACTACATCCTGCCGATCCTGATGGGCGTAACGATGTTCTTCATCCAGAAGATGTCGCCGACCACCGTGACCGACCCGATGCAGCAGAAGATCATGACCTTTATGCCGGTCATCTTCACCGTGTTCTTCCTGTGGTTCCCGTCAGGTCTGGTGCTGTACTATATCGTCAGCAACCTGGTGACCATTATCCAGCAGCAGCTGATTTACCGTGGTCTGGAAAAACGTGGCCTGCATAGCCGCGAAAAGAAAAAATCCTGATTCGGTAAGTTAACGCTAAAATAAGGGCGGTCGATTGACCGCCTTTTTTATTTGTATTGAACGAGACCAACCATGAGCCATAACGACACTATCGTCGCCCAGGCAACCCCACCGGGACGCGGTGGTGTAGGCATTCTGCGTATCTCCGGCCTGAAGGCCCGCGAGGTCGCCGAAGCGGTGCTGGGTAAACTGCCAAAGCCGCGCTACGCTGATTATCTGCCGTTTAAAGACACTGACGGCACGCCGCTGGACCAGGGCATTGCGCTGTGGTTCCCGGGCCCGAACTCCTTTACCGGAGAAGACGTACTGGAGCTGCAGGGCCACGGTGGCCCGGTCATCCTCGACCTGCTGTTAAAACGCATTCTGACGCTGCCGGGCCTGCGCATTGCAAAGCCAGGTGAGTTCTCCGAGCGTGCCTTCCTGAACGACAAGCTCGACCTCGCACAGGCAGAAGCAATTGCTGACCTGATCGACGCCAGCTCCGAACAGGCAGCTCGCTCCGCACTGAACTCGCTTCAGGGCGCATTCTCGGCGCGCGTGAATCATCTTGTGGAAGCACTTACTCACCTGCGCATCTATGTCGAAGCGGCTATCGATTTCCCGGATGAGGAGATCGACTTCCTCTCTGACGGTAAAATTGAAGCTCAGCTCAATAGCGTGATGGCCGATCTCGACGCGGTGCGTGCCGAAGCACGTCAGGGTAGCCTGCTGCGCGAGGGGATGAAGGTCGTGATTGCGGGCCGCCCTAACGCCGGTAAATCGAGCCTGCTCAACGCCCTGGCGGGCCGTGAAGCGGCGATCGTCACCGACATCGCCGGTACCACCCGCGACGTGCTGCGTGAGCATATTCATATCGACGGTATGCCGCTGCACATCATCGACACGGCAGGTCTTCGCGACGCCAGTGACGAAGTAGAGCGCATCGGTATCGAACGTGCCTGGCAAGAGATTGAGCAGGCTGACCGCGTGCTGTTTATGGTGGACGGTACCACGACCGATGCCGTTGATCCGGCGGACATCTGGCCCGACTTTATTGCCCGCCTGCCGGCAAAACTGCCGATCACCGTGGTGCGTAACAAAGCGGATGTGACCGGCGAAACGCTGGGTATTAGTGAAGTGAATGGCCACTCACTTATTCGCCTGTCGGCCCGTACCGGTGAAGGCGTTGACGACCTGCGCAACCATCTCAAACAGAGCATGGGCTTTGATACCAGTATGGAAGGCGGCTTCCTTGCGCGCCGTCGTCACCTTCAGGCGCTGGAAGACGCGGCACGCCACCTCGATCAGGGGAAAGCACAGCTGCTTGGCGCATGGGCGGGTGAACTGCTGGCGGAAGAGCTGCGTCTGGCGCAGCAAAATCTGAGTGAGATAACCGGCGAATTTACCTCGGACGATCTGCTGGGACGGATTTTCTCGAGCTTCTGTATCGGCAAGTAATTACCGCTGATGATGGGTGATTTCCTCCCGGGAAATCACCTTTGTCCAAATGGCAACTCGCCTAATCCCTTTTATCCCCCTATTCTGCTTGCCTGCATCTATGGGGGGTTTATGGCTCGTTTTCTGTTTTGTAGTTTTGCGCTGGTTCTGCTCTATCCATCGGGTATTGATATGTATCTGGTGGGGCTGCCGCACATTGCCCGCGATCTGGGTGCCAGCGAGGCGCAGCTGCATATTGCGTTTTCGGCCTATCTCGCCGGGATGGCATCATCGATGGTATTTGCCGGGAAAATCGCGGACAAAGCGGGTCGTCAGCCCGTGGCCATTACCTGTGCCATCATCTTCGCGCTGGCGTCAATGCTCTGCTCCCTGGCCCAGGACAGTACCCTGTTCCTGACAGGACGCTTTATCCAGGGGATAGGTGCCGGTGGCTGTTATGTAGTGGCCTTCGCCATCCTGCGCGATACCTTAAGCGCTCAGCGCCGTGCCAAAGTGCTTTCCATGCTCAACGGTATTACCTGCATCATTCCGGTGATGGCGCCGGTGGTGGGCTATCTGATCATGCTGAAATTCCCGTGGCAGAGCCTGTTCTGGACGATGGCGGCCATGGGTGCGCTGGTCTTTATCCTCTCGATCACGGTGTTGAAAGAGACCCATCCAGGCTCGCAAAACACAGGCCATACGGCAACCCTTCATCCGGCCGAGACGCTGCTAAACCGCTTTTTCCTGAGTCGCCTGGCCATTACCACACTGAGCGTGGCGGTGATCCTGACGTATGTAAACGTTTCCCCGGTGTTGCTGATGGAGACCATGGGGTTTGATCGCGGTGAGTATTCCACCGTGATGGCACTTACCGCGATGGTCAGTATGGCCGTCTCGTTCTCGACGCCGTTCGCACTGAATATCTTCCGTCAGCGCACACTCATGCTAACTTCGCAGGTGCTGTTCCTCGCTGCGGGGGGGATTCTGGCGACCACCAGCACACATGCGCTGATGCTGGTAGGGATTACGCTGATTTGCGCCGGCTTCTCCGTCGGCTTTGGCGTGGCGATGAGTCAGGCGCTTGGCCCGTTCTCGCTGCGCGCGGGTGTGGCAAGCTCGGTGCTGGGTATTGCACAGGTCTGCGGTTCGTCGCTGTGGATATGGCTGGCGGCGGTCATCGGCCTTAATGCGCTCAATATGCTGATCGGGATTCTGATTGGTTGTAGCATGCTCTGCATCACCTTACTTATGGTCATCCAGCCCGCGGCCCATTATGAAGAAGCCAATCAGCAGTCTCGATCTTAACCTGTTGTTGTGTCTGCAGCTTTTGCTGCAGGAGCGCAGCGTAACCAAAGCCGCGAAACGGATGAACGTAACCCCGTCCGCGGTAAGTAAATCGCTGGCGAAACTGCGCGACTGGTTTGACGATCCGCTGTTTGTGAAAACACCGTTAGGCCTGCTGCCGACACCGCTGACGATGAGCCTGGAGCAGGATCTGGCCGACTGGATGCAGATTGGCAATCAGATCCTCGATAAATTCCATCATGACTCCCCGGGCGGGCTGACGTTCGTGCTGGCCGCGGAAACGCCTCTGATGTTGATCCGTTTTAATGCCCTGCTCGAGCAGGTCAATCAGCGCTATCCACAGGCCACGGTAAAGATGCGCCACTGGGATTACGACTCGGTGGATGCCATTACGCGCGGAGAAGTCGATCTTGGCTTCACGGGCCGTGAAACGCATCCGCGCTCCCGCGAGCTGTTGAAGCTCATGCCGTGGTTTATCGACTACGAAATTCTGTTCAGCGACCGCCCCTGCGTCTATTTGCGCGAAGATCATCCGGCTCTTCAGGAAGAGTGGAACCTGGAGACTTTCCTGCGCTATCCGCATATCAGCATCTTCTGGGAGCGCAGCGACACCTGGGCGCTTGATGAGGTGCTCAGAGAGATGGGACGTGAGCGTAATATCGCCATGAGCCTGCCCGGTTTCGAACAGTCGATGTTTATGGCGGCGCAGCCCGGCCATAACTACATCGCCACGGCACCACACTACTGCCATCACTATAATCAACTCCACCAGCGTAAGCTGATCGCCCTGCCCATTCCCATTGATGAAGCCCAGGCTGAAAAACTGACCGTTCCTTTCACGCTGATCTGGCATAAACGAAACAGCCATAATCCGAAAATCCTCTGGCTCCGTGAGACAATCAAAGCGCTATATGCCGCTCCAGCGCTTATTTTTGCCTAAGAAAATGTAAAGTTGGGTCCTCAGGCTTCTCTTACTCCCATTTACTGATTAAAACAGAAGGCAAGTTAAGCGATAATCATGTAACCGTTTAACCGAATACGACCATTATCAAGGAGCGAAAAATGGCAACGCACTTTGCAAGAGGGATACTGACAGAGGGACATCTCGTATCGGCCAGAATTTCATCCGCGTGTCACCAGGAAGCACGTAAACTGCCGGAGCATCGCCGGACGCGGTTTTTGGCATCCCGCGCGCTTCTCGCTGAGCTGATGTTCATGCTGTACGGCACCAGTGAACTGCCGGATATCCTCACCCAACCTGAAGGCCGCCCGGTCTTTGCCGACCCGGAGCTGCCGCGTTTCTCCATTGCCTACACGGGCAATATCATTGGCGTCGCGCTCACTACTGAAGGGGATTGCGGCCTGGACATGGAGCTTCAGCACGCAACCCGCGGCTTCCACGGCGCGAACCCGCACGATGACTACCCGCTTTCCAGTAATGAAAAGCTGTGGGTGCGTAACCAGAACGATCCCATCGAGGCCAGAGCTCAGCTCATTACCTTACGCCAGAGCATTCGAAAGCTCTGTGGCTGTGCATCAGACGACGCCAGCCTGCTGCAATTGCTTCCCGGCTCCGGACGCCTGCGTTCCGCTAAAGCCACGCTGGTAGAGGCGCTCAGCGATGCTGAAGACGTACTGATTTGGTCCATCGCGGTGACCCCCGCCATCGAACGATTGAAAATCTGGGAATTTGACAGTCAACACGGATGGAGTAGCCTTCCGGATGTGCCCGAGCGAGCCAACGAACCCGCCGCGCGCCTGATGAGATTAACCAGTTTACCGGCAGAAAAAGCATATACCCTTAGCTGATCCATTCAGGGTCATCATGATGAAACAGGAGTAATCATGTCTGATACGTTGAAAGTTGTTACGTTACTGGGAAGCCTGCGCAAAGGTTCATTTAACGGGATGGTTGCCCGCACGCTGCCTCAGCTGGCACCGGCAGGTATGGACATTAGCGCCCTGCCATCGATTGGCGACATTCCGCTTTACGACGCGGATGTGCAGCAGGAAGAAGGGTTTCCACAGAGCGTAGAAGCGCTTGCAGAGCAGATCCGCCAGGCCGACGGCGTGGTGATTGTTACGCCTGAATATAACTACTCCGTCCCGGGTGGCCTGAAGAATGCCATTGACTGGTTATCCCGTCTCCCGGAGCAGCCGCTATCGGGTAAACCGGTGCTGATCCAGACCAGCTCTATGGGCGCTATTGGCGGGGCACGCTGCCAGTACCATCTGCGTCAGATCCTGGTCTTCCTGGATGCGATGGTAATGAACAAACCGGAATTTATGGGGGGCGTGATTCAGAACAAGGTCGACCCGCAGACGGGTGAAGTGGTGGATCAAAGTACGCGTGACCATCTTTCTGGCCAGCTGACCGCGTTTGGTGATTATATTAAGCGAGTGAAAGCTTAAACGTAGCCTGACACCCTCACTCTGGCCCTCTCCCACAGGGAGAGGGCGCAAACACAAAAGCCCTTTTCGTCGAAAAGGGCTTTCTGTTTATTTGGCATCAATAAAAACAATCTTCAGCACAAACAGCAGCGCCACAATGATGACGCACGGGCTGAGGTCGCGGAAGCGACCGGTACCAATCTTCATGACGCAGTAGGAGATAAAGCCCAGCGCGATACCTTCGGTGATCGAGAAGCTAAACGGCATCATCACCGCGGTAATAAACGCAGGCACCGCTTCGGTTAAATCATCCCACTTCACGCGCGACAGGCTGGAGGTCATTAACACCCCCACGTAGATCAGCGCGCCGGCTGCTGCATACGGAGGCACCATGCCCGCCAGCGGTGACAGGAAGATCACCAGCAGGAACAGGATACCCACCACAACCGCCGTCAGACCGGTACGGCCACCCACAGAGACACCTGAAGAGGATTCAATGTAAGCGGTAACAGACGATGTACCGATAAACGCGCCGGTGACAGAGGAGACACTGTCAACAAACAGCGCCTGCTTCATGCGCGGGAATTTCCCATTCTCATCCGCCAGGCCAGCTTTGTCGGTCACGCCAATCAGCGTACCGGAGGAGTCAAACAGGTTAACCAGCATGAAGGAGAAAATCACGCCCGCCAGACCCAGGTTCAGGGAGCCTGCCAGATCGACGTGCCCAATGACGGTGGACACGCTCGGTGGCGCGGAGACAATCCCTTTGTACTGCACATCGCCCAGCATCCAGCCCAGCAGCGTGGTGACCACGATGGAAACCAGCACGGCCGCATGAATATTGCGCGAGGCCAGGATAGCGATGATAAAGAAGCCCAGCACGCCCAGCAGCACGTTGTGCGAGGTCAGGTGACCGATGCTCACCAGCGTGTCCGGGTTAGCCACGATAACGCCTGCATTTTTCAGACCCATCATGCCGATAAACAGACCAATACCGCTGGTAATGCCCACGCGCAGGCTCACCGGAATATTGGCTATCATCCAGTAACGTACGCGGAAAATGGTCAGTAACAGCAGGCCAACCGCGCCCCAGAAGATAGCGCCCATGCCAACCTGCCATGGCAGACCCATCGCCTGGACGACCACGAACGCGAAGAAAGCGTTCAGGCCCATTGCCGGGGCCAGCGCCACGGGCAGGTTAGCGAACACGCCCATCAGGATACTGCCCAGCGCAGCGATCAGACAGGTGGTCACGAAGACGGCGCTGGTGTCCATGCCAGCAACGCCCAGAATTTGTGGGTTAACAAAAACGATATAGACCATCGTCAGGAAGGTGGTGAAACCGGCGATCACTTCGGTGCGTGCCGTTGTGCCGTGCTCACGCAGTTTAAACACGCGCTCAAGCAGACCCTGACCAGATGTCTGGGTAGTGTGTTGTTGACTCATCATCAATTTCCGAACAAGGAGGGAAAATTCGTCGCTATCCTATACCAAAATGCGACAATAGTGGCGGTTACGAGAGACATTTTTTCATTGATTTTGCTTATACGGCAACGATTGCGTCTCATTAAACTGCCGTACGTAAACGTTAAACTTGTAAAAAGGGAAAGGCATGTCCGGAATTGAAGCGGTATTTTTCGACTGCGACGGTACGCTGGTCGACAGTGAGGTCATTTGTTCCCGCGCGTATGTGACCATGTTCAGGGAATTTGGCATTACGCTGGATCTCGAAGAGGTGTTTAAACGCTTTAAAGGCGTGAAGCTCTACGAGATCATCGACATCATTAACGAAGAGCACGGTGTGGATCTGGCGAAAGCAGATCTGGAGCCGGTCTACCGCGCCGAGGTCGCACGCCTCTTCGACTCCGAGCTGGAGGTCATTGCCGGGGCGAATGCGCTTCTGGATGCGATGACGGTGCCCATCTGCGTGGTCTCGAACGGTCCGGTCAGCAAAATGCAGCACTCGCTGGGTAAGCTTGAAATGTTGCACCACTTCCCGGAAAAACTGTTCAGCGGCTACGATATCCAGCGCTGGAAGCCAGACCCGGCGTTGATGTTCCATGCAGCAAAAGCGATGAACGTTAACGTGGCGAACTGCATTCTGGTGGATGACTCTTCTGCGGGAGCGCAGTCGGGAATTGATGCGGGTATGGAGGTGTTTTATTTCTGCGCCGATCCGCACAACAAACCGATCGATCATCCGAAAGTGACGACCTTCACCGATCTGGCGCAGCTGCCAGAATTGTGGAAGGCTCGCGGGTGGAATATTACTCGCTGAAAAAAAGCCGGATAGCGCTGACGCTTATCCGGCCTATAAGGTTCGCAGGCCCGGTAAGCGCAGCAGCACCGGGCATGTTAGCGCATCACTCTTTCGGATCTTTACCCGCCAGCAGCTTGTCCAGCTCATCGCCGCCAACGTGACGGAAATCCTGTCCTTTCACGAAGTAGAAGATGTATTCGCAAATGTTCTGGCAACGGTCACCGATACGCTCAATTGAGCGCGCGCAGAACAGTGCGGTCAGGACGCTTGGGATCGTACGGGAGTCTTCCATCATGTAGGTCATCAGCTGACGCACGATGCCTTCATACTCCTGGTCGACCTTTTTGTCTTCACGGTAGATACGTACCGCTTCGTCCAGATCCATTCGCGCAAAGGCATCCAGTACGTCATGCAGCATCTGCACGGTATGACGACCCAGCGACTCGAGGCTCACCAGCAGTGGCTGGTGCTGCTGAGAGAATTTCTCCAGCGCGGTGCGGCAGATTTTATCCGCAACGTCACCAATACGCTCCAGCTCGGCGATGGTTTTGATGATCGCCATAACCAGACGCAGGTCGCTCGCCGTTGGCTGACGCTTGGCGATAATACGCACGCAGGCTTCATCAATGGCGACTTCCATCATATTGACGTTTTTATCACCTTCGATAACGCGCTTTGCCAGCTCGCTGTCCTGGTTGTGCATCGCGGTAATGGCATCGGAAAGCTGCTGCTCAACCATGCCACCCATGGTCATCACCTGAGTGCGAATACTTTCCAGCTCTGCGTTGAACTGGCCTGAAATGTGTTTGTTAAGATTGAGATTGTCCATAGCGCGCTCCTGAATCAACCGTAACGACCGGTGATATAGTCTTCTGTTTGCTTTTTAGCGGGCTTGGTGAACAGATCGTCCGTATTGCTGAACTCAATCAACTCGCCCAGGTACATAAACGCCGTGTAATCGGAACAACGCGCAGCCTGCTGCATGTTGTGGGTCACGATAACCACGGTGTAATCCTGCTTCAGCTCGGTGATCAACTCTTCAATACGGCCGGTTGAGATCGGGTCCAGAGCTGAACACGGCTCATCCAGCAACAACACTTCCGGGCGAATGGCGATACCACGCGCAATGCACAGACGCTGCTGCTGACCACCGGAGAGAGAGTAACCGCTCTGGTGCAACTTATCTTTGGTTTCGTTCCATAATGCGGCCTTGGTCAAAGCCCACTGAACGCGCTCATCCATATCCGTACGGGAGAGCTTTTCAAACAGACGTACGCCAAAGGCGATGTTGTCATAGATGGACATCGGGAACGGCGTCGGTTTCTGGAACACCATCCCGACTTTCGCACGCAGCAGGGCGATATCCTGGCTGTTGGTCAGAATGTTATCGCCGTCCAGGATGATTTCACCTTCGGCACGCTGCTCCGGATAGAGCGAATACATTTTGTTAAAGGTACGCAGCAGCGTGGATTTACCACAGCCAGACGGACCGATAAATGCCGTGACCTGGTTCCTGGCGATATCCAGGTTGATGTTCTTCAGGGCATGGAATTTGCCGTAGTAGAAGTTCAAATCACGAACCTGAATCTTACCCGGGGCAGTATCAACCATACTCATTGACTCATTTCCTCATTCGGCGCCGCGATCTGCCGCGCCGTAAAAATTTAACCGTGTTTCTGCTTCGCGAAAATGACGCGCGCCAGAATGTTCAGCAACAGTACGCAAAGGGTAATGATCAGCACCCCGGCCCAGGCCAGCTGCTGCCATTCCGCGAATGGGCTCATCGCAAATTTAAAAATCGTCACCGGCAGGTTGGCGATCGGCTGCATCATGTCCGTACTCCAGAACTGGTTGGAGAGGGCAGTAAACAGCAGCGGCGCCGTTTCGCCTGCAATACGGGCAATGGCCAGCAGGATACCGGTCATGATCCCCGATACGGAGGCTTTCAGCGTAATCGCGGAGATCATTTTCCACTTCGGCGTGCCCAGCGCGTAAGCCGCTTCACGCAGGCTATCCGGCACCAGTTTCAGCATGTTCTCGGTGGTACGAATGACGATAGGTACCTGCAGCAGCGCCAGCGCAATCACGCCGGCCCAGCCGGAGAAGTGTTCCATTTGCGCCACCACAATGGTGTAAACAAACAGACCGACCACGATAGACGGCGCAGACAGCAGGATGTCGTTAATGAAACGAATCACCTCTGCCAGCCAGGATTTACGCCCGTACTCCGCCAGATAAATCCCCGCCATAATGCCAAGCGGCGTACCAACTACCGTCGCCCAGAGGATCAGCAAACCGCTTCCCGCCAGGGCATTCGCCAGGCCGCCACCCGCCGTATTTGGCGGCGGCGTCATCTCGGTGAACAGTGACAGCGACATCCCGTCGATACCGCGCACAACGGTCGAGAACAGGATCCAGACCAGCCAGAACAGACCGAACGCCATCGTTGCCATTGAGAGCGTCAACGCAACGCGGTTTTTGAAACGACGCTTCGCCTGCATTTTGCGACGGGATTCCGCCAGCGCAGTGGTGCTTTGCATTTCGAGAGTTGCCATTAGCGTGCCCCCTCATTTTTTGCGAGACGCAGGATCATCAGCTTGGAAATCGCCAGCACAATGAAGGTAATCACAAACAGGATCAGGCCCAGTTCCATCAGCGCCGCGACGTGCAGCCCGGATTCCGCTTCGGCAAATTCATTCGCCAGTGCGGAAGTAATACTGTTACCCGGCATGTAGAGGGAGGCGCTGTCGAGCTGGTAGGTGTTACCGATAATAAAGGTCACCGCCATGGTTTCACCCAAAGCACGGCCTAACCCCAGCATGACGCCGCCAATCACCCCATTTTTGGTGAACGGAAGGACGATGCGCCAGATAACTTCCCAGGTGGTGCAGCCGATGCCGTAGGCCGACTCTTTCATCATCACCGGCGTTTGTTCGAAGACATCGCGCATTACCGCCGCAATGTACGGAATAATCATAATGGCGAGGATCACCCCCGCAGCCAGAATACCGATACCGAAAGCCGGGCCAGAGAACAGGGTGCCGACAAACGGAATGGCAGAGAGAACATTACCCACCGGTTCCTGGAAGTACGTTGCGAACAGGGGAGCAAAGATAAACAGGCCCCACATGCCGTACACGATACTTGGAATAGCGGCCAGCAGTTCAATGGCGATACCCAGTGGACGACGCAACCAGCCCGGCGCCAGTTCCGTCAGGAACAGGGCAATACCAAAGCTCACCGGCACCGCAATCAGCAGGGCGATAAACGACGTCACCAGCGTGCCGTAAATCGGCACCAGCGCACCGTAGATATCGTTCGGCGCATCCCACTCTTTGGTCCACAGGAAGGAGAAACCGAATTTCTGGATGCTCGGCCAGGAGGAGAAAATCAGGGACACGATAATGCCGCCCAGCAGCAATAGCACAATCAGCGCAGCCAGTTTGACCAGCGCGCTGAAAATCATGTCACCTTTTTTACCCGGAGGGTTAAATGCAGGCTTTGTTGCAGCCATAAATCACTCTTCTGTTAAACGCGTTTACGAAATCGGCGGGTAGCGCGAGCGCCACCCGCCATTTTCGTCAGAATACTAAGTTAATACAATGCTTTACCGCTGCTGTCTTTCACGTTGGTTTTCCATGCAGCGCGAATCTGCTCAACCACGTTGTCCGGCAGGGTGGCGTAATCCAGCGCGTTAGCCTGTTTGCCGCCGTTTTTGTACGCCCAGTCAAAGAACTTCAACACTTCAGCGCCCTGCTCAGGTTTCTTCTGCTCTTTGTGAACCAGAATGAAGGTGGTAGAGGTGATTGGCCACGCACCTTCGCCTTTCTGGTTAGTCAGATCCTGAGCGAAGGATTTGCTCCAGTCAGCGCCTTTTGCAGCGTTAGCAAAGTTCTCTTCAGTCGGGCTGACTGGCTTGCCATCGGCAGAAACCAGTTTGGTGTAGGACAGGTTGTTCTGCTTAGCATACGCATACTCTACATAGCCGATAGAACCAGGCAGACGCTGTACGAACGCGGCGATACCGTCGTTGCCTTTACCACCCAGACCGGTTGGCCAGTTAACGGTAGAGCCGGAACCGACTTTAGATTTCCACTCTTCGTTCACTTTCGCCAGGTAGCTGGTGAAAACGAAAGAGGTACCGGAACCATCTGCACGACGAACCACTGCGATGTTCTGCGAAGGCAGTTTGACACCCGGGTTCAGTTTGGTGATGGCTTCGTCATCCCATTTTTTGATTTTACCGAGGTAGATGTCACCCAGGGTTTTGCCGTCCAGGACCAGCTCGCCTGATTTCAGGCCTGGAATGTTAACGGCCAGCACAACACCACCGATAACGGTCGGGAACTGGAACAGGCCTTCCTGCGCCAGTTTGTCATCAGACAGTGGAGCGTCTGATGCGCCGAAATCAACGGTATTCGCGGTAATTTGTTTTACGCCACCGGAGGAGCCGATACCCTGATAGTTAACCTTGTTACCGGTTTCTTTCTGGTAGGTATCCGCCCATTTGGCATACACCGGCGCAGGGAAGGTTGCACCAGCGCCAGTCAGGCTTGCTTCTGCAAATACAGAGAACGCGCTCAGAGATAAGGTCGCGGCGACAACAGTTGCGACAGTGGTACGCATAACTTTCATAATGTCTCCTGCAAGATTTTCGTAAATCGTTGTTTAGTGGCTACGATGAGCAAAATAGGACAAACAGGTGACAGATAAATGTACGAATTATGACAGTTTTATGACAATGAAAATTTAGCTTAAATATCAGTAAAAATTCATTTAATTATCATCTAGTTAACCACTTACGTGACAGCAAGTTTTCAGAAATATTTTCTTTATGTGACACTGAAAAAAGTAGCTGAAGATGACAGATTGTCATAAATAAAAATGCGGATGGGTTGATTAAAAACAAACCAGGAAGGGTAAAAAAGCTCCACCCGAAGGTGGAGCCTGAGGGGATTATTCTACGGTGACCGATTTCGCCAGGTTACGTGGCTGGTCAACGTCAGTGCCTTTGATCAGCGCGACGTGGTAGGCCAGCAACTGCAGCGGAACGGTGTAGAAGATAGGGGCAATCACCTCTTCCACATGCGGCATCTCGATGATGTGCATATTGTCGCTGCTCGCAAAGCCGGCGTCTTTATCGGCGAAGACGTACAGTACACCGCCGCGGGCGCGGACTTCTTCGATATTGGACTTCAGTTTTTCCAGCAGTTCGTTGTTAGGTGCCACAACGATGACCGGCATGTCTGCGTCAATCAGCGCCAGCGGGCCGTGTTTCAGCTCGCCAGCTGCGTAAGCTTCCGCGTGGATGTAGGAGATCTCTTTCAGCTTCAACGCGCCTTCCAGCGCAATTGGATACTGATCGCCACGGCCGAGGAACAGGGCGTGATGTTTGTCAGAGAAATCTTCCGCCAGCGCTTCAATGCGTTTGTCCTGAGACAGCATCTGCTCAATACGGCTTGGCAGCGCCTGCAGGCCATGAACGATGTCATGCTCAACAGCCGCATCCTGCCCTTTCAGACGCGCCAGTTTCGCCACCAGCATCAGCAGAACGGTCAGCTGAGTGGTAAACGCTTTGGTGGAGGCCACGCCGATTTCCGTGCCTGCGTTGGTCATCAGCGCCAGATCGGATTCACGAACCAGCGAAGAACCCGGCACGTTACAGATGGCCAGAGAGCCCAGATAGCCCAGCTCTTTAGAGAGACGCAGCGCCGCCAGGGTGTCCGCCGTTTCGCCAGACTGGGAAAGGGTGATCATCAGGCTATTACGACGCACCGCGGATTTGCGGTAGCGGAATTCTGAAGCGATTTCCACGTCACACGGAACACCGGCCAGGGATTCAAACCAGTAGCGGGAGACCATACCGGAGTTGTAGGAGGTACCGCAGGCCACGATCTGAATATGCTCAACCTTACCGAGCAGCTCATTGGCGTTGGCACCCAGTTCGCTCAGGTCCACCTCGCCGTGGCTGATGCGCCCGGTCAGGGTGTTTTTGATGGCGTTCGGCTGCTCGTAAATTTCTTTCTGCATGTAGTGACGGTAAGCGCCTTTGTCGCCTGCGTCGTACTGCAGATTGGATTCGATCTCCGGGCGTTTCACCTGCTCGCCTTTGGTATCGAATACCGTCACGCTGCGACGCGTCACTTCCGCGATATCACCCTCTTCCAGGAAGATAAAGCGACGGGTAACCGGCAGAAGTGCCAGCTGGTCAGAGGCGATAAAGTTCTCGCCCATGCCCAGACCGATAACCATTGGGCTACCGGAACGTGCGGCCAGCAGCGTGGACGGATCGCGTGAATCCATGATTACCGTACCGTATGCACCGCGCAGCTGAGGGATCGCGCGCAGCACCGCTTCACGCAGTGTACCGCCCTGCTCCAGCTCCCAGTGAACCAGGTGAGCAATAACTTCGGTGTCGGTTTCAGAGACGAAGGTATAGCCGCGCGCTTTAAGTTCTTCGCGCAGCGGTTCGTGGTTTTCGATAATGCCGTTATGCACGACCACGATGTGTTCGGACACATGCGGGTGCGCATTGCCTTCAGACGGTTCGCCGTGGGTCGCCCAGCGGGTGTGCGCAATACCCGTGCCACCGTGCAGCGGATGATCTTCCGCAGCCTGGGCCAGCATCTGCACTTTACCGAGACGACGCAGACGGGTCATATGCCCTTCTGCATCCACAACTGCCAGACCGGCAGAGTCGTAACCACGGTATTCCAGACGACGTAAACCTTCGAGAAGGATTTCAGCAATATCACGCTGCGCAACTGCGCCAACAATTCCACACATAGTTTAATTTCCTGATTATGGCGTTATGCCATGCGTTGTCGCTGACCTGTATTTGCCCTTTCCGGGCACCCCGAGCCTTGTAGAGAGTGGGGTTATTGTTATACGTACTGCCTTTGGGGGGAGGATTATGTTATCCCCTCACCCAATCCCTCTCCCCAGAGGGGCGAGGGCAAAAAACACCGCACCGAACGAACTCTCTCCTCGCGGGAGAGAGCAGGGTGCAGGTCGTTACTTTTTCTTCACCGGGCGTTTCCAGCCCTGCTTGTGAACCTGCGGCACGCGGCTCAGCACCAGCTCATTGTCGGCAACATCGCGCGTCACGGTCGTCCCGGCGGCAATGGTTACCCCGTTCCCGACCGTCACCGGTGCCACCAGCTGTGTATCAGAACCGACAAACACATCATCACCGATGATGGTTTTAAACTTGTTGGCACCGTCATAGTTGCAGGTGATTGTTCCTGCACCAATGTTCACGTTATCGCCAATTTCTGCATCGCCCAGGTAGGTTAAATGGCCGGCTTTGGAACCTTTGCCCAGACGCGCTTTTTTCATCTCAACGAAGTTGCCAACATGGGCGCCTTCGAGCAATTCAGCGCCAGGGCGCAGACGTGCGAACGGCCCAATGGTGCATGCCGCGTCCAGATGTGCATCTTCAACCACGCTGTACGGGCTAATGTCGCAGTCGTCACCGATGACGCTGTTTTTGATAACACAACCGGCACCAATTTTGACGCGGTGGCCAAGCGTGACGTTGCCTTCAAAGATAACGTTAGTATCGATTTCAACGTCGCGCCCGTGAGATAAGGTCCCGCGCAGATCGAAACGCGCCGGGTCACGCAGCATAACGCCTGCCAGGAGCAGTTTTTCAGCCTGTTCGGACTGATAAACGCGTTCCAGGCGGGAAAGCTGAAGGCGGTTATTCACCCCTTCGGTTTCGCTAATGCGTGCCGGATGAACCGCCGCAATCTCACGCCCTTCCTGATAGGCCATCGCGATGATGTCGGTGATGTAGTACTCACCCTGCGCATTGTTGTTGTTGAGCTTCGACAGCCAGCGCTTCAGGTCCGCGCCATTGGCAATCAGGATACCGGTGTTGATCTCCTGAATCTGACGTTGTGCGTCGCTGGCATCTTTATGCTCAACGATACCCGTTACGTTACCGTTTTCGCGGGTAATGCGGCCATAGCCGGTCGGATCGTCAAGCACGACGGTTAACAACCCGATACCACCCTGCGGTTTAGCTTCACGCAGGCGGGCAAGGGTGTCGACAGAGATCAGCGGGACGTCGCCATAAAGCATCAGAATATCTTCGTCATCTGCAAAGAACGGGGCGGCCTGCTGCATGGCGTGTCCGGTCCCCAACTGTTCTGCCTGAAGCACCCAGTTGAGTTTGTCATCGTTCAGCGTCTTTTTAAGCAGATCGCCGCCGTGACCATAGACCAGATGGACCTGACGGGCACCCAGTTCATTAGCGGCATCAATGACATGCTGCACCATCGGCTTTCCTGCCAGCGTGTGCAGTACCTTTGGAAGATCGGAATACATGCGGGTACCTTTACCGGCGGCAAGGATGACCACGCTCATTGTATTGTTCAACATACGCGTCCTGACTGTAATTTGAGTAAGAAGTTAAACCCGTTGACGTTGAAAATTCTACATATTTTGCGTCATAAAATGGAATGGCGGTAAAACGTTCAACATCAGCCAATAATGGCTATTTGAGGCGATTTTTAGGGGCAGAGTAAACCCCTTTTTCTCTGGAAAATAGCCTTCTCGCGGTAAGTCGCTAGCACACACAATAGCTTAGCTATTCTTTTGGATCATGAATAAAGATCGGTGTGATACGAAACCATAAAAAAAGCCAGCCTGGAAACCAGACTGGCTTTGTGCTTTTCAAGCCGGTGTTACATCGCTTTTTTGGTCAACTCGATAACGCGCAGTTTCGCGATCGCTTTGGCCAGCTCCGCAGACGCCTGAGCGTAATCCACGTCACCATGAGAGCTGCTAATGTGCTCTTCAGCCTTACGCTTCGATTCCAGGGCTCGTGCTTCGTCGAGATCCTGGCCACGAATAGCGGTATCGGCCAGAACGGTCACGCTGCCAGGCTGCACTTCAAGAATGCCGCCGGACAGATAGATAAACTCTTCATGACCGAACTGTTTAACGATGCGGATCATACCAGGCTTAATGGCGGTGAGCAGCGGTGCGTGACCCGGGAAAATACCCAGTTCACCTTCACTACCCGTTACCTGGATTTTCTCGACCAGACCAGAGAACATTTGTTGCTCTGCGCTGACGACGTCCAGGTGGTAAGTCATTGCCATATCACCCTCCGATTAAGGCGTTAAAGTTTTTTGGCTTTTTCCACGGCTTCGTCGATGGAACCAACCATGTAGAACGCCTGCTCCGGCAGGTGATCGTATTCGCCTTCCATGATGCCTTTAAAGCCACGGATGGTGTCTTTCAGGGAAACGTATTTACCCGGAGAACCGGTGAATACTTCCGCAACGAAGAACGGCTGGGACAGGAAGCGCTGGATCTTACGCGCACGTGCTACCACCAGTTTGTCTTCTTCAGACAGCTCATCCATACCCAGGATGGCGATGATGTCTTTCAGTTCCTGGTAACGCTGCAGCAGGGACTGTACGCCACGCGCGGTGTCGTAGTGTTCCTGACCCACAACCAGTGGATCCAGCTGACGGCTGGTGGAGTCCAGCGGGTCAACGGCCGGGTAGATACCCAGAGACGCGATCTGACGGCTCAGTACCACGGTTGCGTCAAGGTGCGCAAAGGTGGTGGCTGGGGATGGGTCAGTCAAGTCATCCGCAGGTACGTATACCGCCTGAACGGAGGTGATAGAACCGGTTTTGGTAGAGGTGATACGTTCCTGAAGAACACCCATCTCTTCCGCCAGCGTCGGCTGATAACCTACCGCTGAAGGCATACGACCCAGCAGTGCAGATACTTCAGTACCGGCCAGGGTGTAACGATAGATGTTATCAACGAACAGCAGAACGTCACGGCCTTCGTCACGGAACTTCTCAGCCATAGTCAGGCCAGTCAGCGCAACGCGCAGACGGTTTCCTGGTGGCTCGTTCATCTGGCCGTAAACCAGGGATACTTTGTCCAGAACGTTGGAGTCGGTCATTTCGTGGTAGAAGTCGTTACCCTCACGAGTACGTTCACCTACGCCCGCAAATACGGAGTAACCAGAGTGCTCGATCGCGATGTTACGGATCAGCTCCATCATGTTTACGGTTTTACCTACACCCGCACCACCGAACAGACCAACTTTACCGCCCTTCGCAAACGGACACATCAGGTCGATAACTTTGATGCCGGTTTCCAGCAGTTCCTGAGAGCTGGACAGCTCTTCGTAGGAAGGTGCTGCGCGGTGGATAGCCCAACGCTCTTCTTCACCGATGTCGCCTTTCATGTCGATTGGTTGACCCAATACGTTCATGATACGACCCAGTGTTGCTTTACCTACCGGGACTTCGATCGGGTGCTCAAGGTCTTTAACTTCCAGACCACGACGCAGACCGTCGGAAGAACCCATCGCGATGGTACGCACGATACCGCCGCCGAGCTGCTGCTGAACTTCCAGCACCAGGCTCTCGTTACCATTCTGTACCTCAAGCGCGTCGTACACGCGTGGTACGGCGTCCTGAGGGAACTCGACGTCCACCACGGCGCCGATTACCTGGACAATCTTTCCAGTAGCCATCTTGAATCCTCTACGTAATTCGTAAACCTGGTTAAACCGCGGCGGCCCCCGAGACGATCTCGGTGAGTTCCTGAGTAATGCTGGCCTGACGAGCTTTGTTGTAAACCAACTGCAGCTCTTTAATCAGGCTGCCGCCATTATCGGTCGCGGCTTTCATCGCCACCATTCGTGCGGCCTGCTCGCTGGCCAGGTTTTCTACAACGCCCTGATAAACCTGAGATTCAACGTAACGACGCAGCAGGGTATCCAACAGCGGTTTCGGATCGGGTTCATACAGGTAATCCCAGGATTTTTGCTTCAGCTCGTCATCTTCTGATGCCGGTAAAGGCAGCATCTGAGTGAGCGTTGGAACCTGAGACATGGTGTTAATAAATTTGTTGCTGACAACGTACAGTCTGTCCAGACGGCCTTCATCGTAAGCCTGCAACATCACTTTAACCGGGCCGATCAGCTCGGACAGGGAAGGGTTATCACCCATACCCGTCACCTGAGCGACAATGTTGCCACCAACGGAGTTAAAGAAAGAGACGCCTTTAGAGCCGATCATTGCGATATCGCACTGAACGCCTTTTTCAGACCATGCTTTCATATCCGCCAGCAGTTTTTTGAACAGGTTAATGTTCAAGCCGCCACACAGACCACGGTCGGTCGACACCACCAGGTAGCCCACGCGCTTAACGTCGCGTTCTTCCAGGTAAGGGTGCTTATATTCCAGATTACCGTTTGCAAGGTGACCAATCACTTTGCGCATGGTTTCTGCATAAGGACGGCTGGCCGCCATGCGATCCTGCGATTTACGCATTTTGGAAGCGGCGACCATCTCCATCGCTTTAGTGATCTTTTGCGTGTTCTGGACGCTTGCGATCTTACTACGTATCTCTTTTGCGCCGGCCATGAGCTTCTCCTCAATGCCAGGCGGCTTGTCCTGAGACAAGCCGCCGGACGATTACCAGGATTGGGTTGCTTTGAAGGAATCGAGGATAGCTTTCAGCTTGCCTTCGATTTCGTCGTTATAGCCACCGGTCTGGTTGATCTCTTGCATCAGCGGAGCGTGATCACGGTCGACGTAAGCCAGCAGAGCGGCTTCGAAGCTACCGATTTTCGCCAGTTCCACATCTTCGAGGTAACCGCGTTCAGCCGCGAACAGAACCAGGCCCTGCTGAGCAACAGACATTGGTGCGTACTGTTTCTGCTTCAGCAGCTCGGTCACTTTCTGACCGTGGCTCAGCTGTTTACGGGTTGCTTCGTCCAGATCGGATGCGAACTGAGAGAACGCAGCCAGTTCACGATACTGTGCCAGCGCGGTACGAATACCACCGGACAGTTTCTTGATGATCTTGGTCTGAGCAGCACCACCCACACGGGATACGGAGATACCCGGGTTAACTGCCGGACGAATACCGGAGTTAAACAGGTTGGTTTCCAGGAAGATCTGACCATCGGTAATGGAGATTACGTTGGTCGGAACGAACGCAGAAACGTCACCCGCCTGGGTTTCAATGATTGGCAGCGCAGTCAGAGAGCCGGTTTTACCCTTCACTTCACCTTTGGTGAAGTTCTCGACGTATTCCGCGTTAACGCGGGAAGCACGCTCCAGCAGACGAGAGTGGAGGTAGAATACGTCGCCAGGGAACGCTTCACGTCCAGGTGGACGACGGAGCAGCAGGGAAACCTGACGATATGCAACGGCCTGTTTAGACAGGTCATCGTATACGATCAGCGCATCTTCACCGCGGTCACGGAAGTATTCGCCCATTGCGCAACCGGCGTATGGTGCCAGGTATTGCAGTGCAGCAGATTCAGAAGCGGTCGCCACAACAACGATGGTGTTAGACAGCGCGCCGTGCTCTTCCAGTTTACGAACCACGTTAGAAATGGTGGACGCTTTCTGGCCGATAGCCACGTACACACATTTGATGCCGGAGTCACGCTGGTTGATGATGGCGTCGATAGCCATCGCGGTTTTACCGGTCTGACGGTCACCGATGATCAGTTCACGCTGGCCACGACCGATTGGAATCATGGCATCAACGGACTTATAACCAGTCTGCACTGGCTGATCAACGGACTGACGGTCGATAACGCCTGGTGCGATAACTTCGATTGGGGAGAAGCCATCGTGCTCAACCGGACCTTTACCGTCGATTGGCGCACCCAGGGTGTTAACAACGCGACCCAGCAGGCCACGGCCAACCGGCACTTCCAGAATACGGCCAGTACACTTAACCTTCATGCCTTCGGCGAGGTCAGCGTATGGACCCATCACAACTGCACCTACGGAGTCGCGCTCCAGGTTTAGTGCGATAGCGTAACGGTTACCCGGCAGGGAAATCATCTCACCCTGCATACAATCGGCCAGGCCGTGGATGCGGATAACACCGTCACTTACAGAAACAATAGTACCTTCGTTGTGAGCTTCGCTCACAACACTGAACTGAGCAATGCGCTGCTTGATCAGTTCGCTGATTTCGGTGGAATTCAGTTGCATGCTCCAGTCCCCTTAAGACTGCAAGACGTCTGCAAGGCGTTCAAGACGGCCGCGTACGCTGCCATCAATGACCATATCACCCGAACGGATGATTACGCCTGCCATTACAGACTTATCGATTTTGCAATTCAGCTTAACTTTGCGTGACAGACGTTTTTCCATCGCGGCGGTGATTTTCGCAAGCTGTTCATCACTCAGTTCAGTCGCAGAAGTCACTTCGACTTCAGCGGTAGCTTCACTAAGGGCACGTAAGTGCTCAAACTGCTCGAGAACATCCGGGAGCACACGGAGACGACCATTTTCTGCCATTACCTTAATCAGGTTCTGACCATTGGCATCCAGTTGCTCTCCGCACACGGCGATAAACGACGCGGCGAGAGTTTCAGGCGCTAACGCACCAGAAAGCAACTCGGCCATTTGTTCGTTTTTCGTCACCTCAGCGGCAAACGCCAGCATATCCTGCCAGCGATCGACATTTTGGTGTTCGACAGCAAAGTCAAAAGCTGCTTTGGCGTAGGGGCGAGCTACCGTAACAAATTCAGACATCAGCCCCTCCCTCCTTACAGTTCAGCGACAAGTTTGTCCACGATGTCGCTGTTAGCAGCTTCATCCACGGAACGTTCGATGATCTTCTCGGCGCCAGCAACAGCCAGAATCGCAACCTGCTTACGCAGTTCTTCGCGAGCACGTTTACGCTCAGCTTCAATTTCAGCCTGAGCTTGTGTCACGATCTTAGTACGTTCCTGTTCTGCTTCAGCTTTGGCTTCGTCCAGGATCTGCGAACGGCGTTTGTTAGCCTGTTCGATGATAACCTGAGCTTCCGCTTTCGCTTTTTTCAGCTGGTCTGTCGCGTTGGCCTGTGCAAGGTCCAAATCTTTCTTAGCGCGTTCTGCAGAAGCCAGACCGTCAGCAATTTCTTTCTGACGTTTTTCGATGGCAGCCATTAAAGGCGGCCATACATACTTCATGCAGAACCAGACAAAGAGAATAAACGCGATGGCCTGGCCGAGGATTGTTGCGTTCATGTTCACAGCACAATACCTCTTTAATATCTGTGGCTTAGGGTTTTAAAACTACTACTACGCGACAGCAAACATCACGTACAGACCCAGACCTACAGCGATCATTGGGATAGCATCCACCAGACCCATAACGATAAAGAACTGAGTACGCAGCAGAGGAATCAGATCAGGTTGACGCGCTGCGCCTTCCAGGAATTTGCCCCCGAGGATGCCGATACCGATCGCAGCACCGATAGCCGCCAGACCCATCATCACAGCGGCAGCCATGTACAGCAGATCCATATTCAGGTTTTCCATGACAGTCTCCAGTTTGTTTCAATTAAAACGTAGTAGTGTTGGTAAAAAATCAGTGCTCTTCAGACGCCATCGACAGATAGACGATCGTCAGAACCATGAAGATAAAGGCTTGCAGCGTAATGATCAGGATGTGGAAAATGGCCCAAGGCACATTCAGAATCCACTGTGACCACCACGGCAGAAGACCCGCGATCAGAATGAAAATCAGCTCACCCGCATACATGTTGCCGAACAGTCGCAGACCCAGTGAAACAGGTTTGGACAGCAGGCTAACGCCTTCCAGGATCAGGTTGACCGGAATAAACGCCCAGTGGTTGAACGGCTGCAAGGTAAGCTCTTTCACGAAGCCGCTTACGCCTTTCATTTTGATGCTGTAGAAAAGAATCAGGATAAACACGCCCAACGCCATCGACAGGGTGATGTTCACGTCAGCGGACGGCACCACGCGCAGTGCTGGCAGACCGAGGACATGTTCGCCAATCCACGGCAGGAAATCGATTGGCAGCAGGTCCATCAGGTTCATCAGGAACACCCAAACGAACACGGTCAAGGCCAGCGGAGCAATCAGCTTGCTCTTACCATGGTACATGTCTTTGACGCTGCCATGGACGAAGCCGATGATCATTTCGATGAACGTCTGGAATTTCCCTGGAACACCGCTGGTCGCTCTTTTCGCAACACCGCGGAACATGGCCAGGAACAGAAGACCCAAAACGACCGAGAAGAACATGGAGTCGATGTTGATCGTCCAGAAGGTGGCCGGGGGGTTATGCGGATCCACCAGCGAGAATGTACGCAGGTCCAGCTGAAGGTTATTCAGATGGTGACCTATGTAATCCTGCGGCGTCATATTTTCTGAAGCCATGATGCCTTTTACCCTTTGTTGTTGATTACAGCTGGAGCCAGAACTTGTACCACCAGCACCAAAACCCACGTTGCTATCAGCGGCATGAATACCACTTTCAAAACCGCCAGCGCCATCACCAGTAGAGCAAAGGTCAGCAACACCTTACACACTTCACCGAGAGCGAAGGACCAGGCCACACGGCCTTTGGCGGGTGTATGCGCCTGATGACGCCAGGCAAAAATCATAAACAATACGTTTGGCAGAACAACCGCCAAACCCCCGCACACGGCGGAGATGCCCCAGAAGGGGTCTTTGAGGCTAAACAGCAGTCCACTTGCTATCACAGCCAGAAACTGAATGAACAGAAGCTTACGAGCAACGTTTCTACTCAAGAGCGACACAGACATCACGTTTTTACTCCTGCTCCCTTCGAGGTATGCCGCGTGTCGTATAAAACGTCCTTTAAGGCTCAGAGTCAAGCATCAAAAAGCGGTCAAATTATACGGTGCGCACCCGTGATTTCAAACATTAAGTAGCGAAAAGGTGAATAAATGTTTAAATATTTTTCCCCGCCGCTATTTTTTAACTTTTCCTGAAAGCCACGACCTTCGACCAAAACTGCAAACAGCGCGAAAACGTTGGCTACAAAGCGTGCACGAGATCACAAAACACACATTTGCGATAAGGGTGTATTTATCAAAGACGCAAATCGGTTTATTTCATCTTTATGAAATTAAAGACAAATTATCGTAACTATTTTCAAAACAGCCCGGTATACAATAAAAACCTTTTATTGACATTCTTAATAAATATTTAACATTCAATTCTGGTTGCCGTATTCCACTTTTAGCAGGCTGATATTTTCGATGTTGACTATCTTCATGCTGAACAATGGCTGTTACGTTAACCGTTAGAAAAACCTTAGTAACACAGAGGTTAAACTCTCTTCGGTAAAACCCGAGAATTTGTGCTGTTATTTAACATGGTCAGAACAGCACGAATTCCACAATTTTTATTAAATATTTAAAAATTGTTTGGCTTAATTATCACCAGATGGCGTTCACCCTCAAGCTGAGGAATGTTTAATTTCTCAACGGATTCGACAGCAAAACCCTCCGGAAGCTGTTCAATTTCATCGCCCGGCAACTGCCCTTTCAGGGCATAAAAGCGGCCATCTTGTGCAGGCAAGTGCTTACACCAGCTCACCATATCATTGAGCGACGCAAACGCGCGGCTGATAACACCGTCAAACGGCGGCTCCGCGGGGAACGCCTCTACCCTGCTCTGTACAGGGGCGATGTTCTCCAGCTTCAGCTCATGCTGGACTTGACGTAAAAAACGGACGCGTTTGCCAAGGCTGTCCAGCAGCGTGAAATGGCTCTCAGGGCGGACAATCGACAGCGGGATCCCCGGCAGGCCAGGACCTGTGCCCACATCGATAAAGCGCTCCCCTTTAAGATACGGCGCAACCACGATGCTATCGAGGATATGACGAACCAGCATCTCGTTGGGGTCGCGAACAGACGTCAGGTTGTACGCTTTATTCCATTTGTTCAGCATATCGACATAGGCCACCAGCTGAGTTTTCTGGTGATCGGTGAGCGAAATACCTGCCTGTTCCAGCAGACGAGAGAGTTTATTGAGCACAGTGGGTACCTGTTTAGACATAAATTGCCCGGTGGCGCTTACCGGGCCTACGAATTAGCAGGGCGGGTAGCGAAGCGCCACCCGCCAAAAGCACTGGATATTATGCGCTACGGCGCAGCATACCTTGCTTTTTCAGCCACACCAGCAGAATCGAAATCGCGGCAGGTGTGACACCGGAGATACGGGATGCCTGACCGATCGACACAGGCTTGTGATCGTTCAGCTTGGCGATCACTTCATTGGAAAGCCCCGTCACCTGACGGTAGTCCAGCATTTCCGGCAGCAGCGTATTTTCGTTGCGCTGCTGTTTTTCAATCTCATCCTGCTGACGCGCGATGTAACCTTCGTATTTGACCTGGATCTCAACCTGTTCAGCCGCTTCAGCGTCTTCAAGGCCAGGCGCGAACGCGGTCAGTTTCACCAGGTTCTCGTAGGTCACTTCAGGGCGACGCAGCAAGTCTTCGCCGCTGGCTTCGCGCGAAAGCGGCGCAGTTAAGTGAGCATTCACTTCTGCAGCGGTTTCCGCCTGTGGATTCACCCAGGTGGTTTTCAGACGCTGACGTTCCTGCTCAATGCGTTCCAGTTTTTCGTTATAGCGCGCCCAACGTTCGTCATCCACCAGACCCAGTTCACGGCCCACTTCGGTCAGACGCAGGTCGGCGTTATCTTCGCGCAGCATCAGGCGATATTCCGCGCGAGAGGTAAACATACGGTACGGTTCTTTGGTACCCAGGGTGCAGAGATCGTCGACCAGCACGCCCAGATAAGCCTGAGAACGCGCAGGTGCCCAGCCCTCTTTCTCCGCAGAGAAGCGTGCTGCGTTCAGACCGGCAAGCAGACCCTGAGCGGCAGCTTCTTCGTATCCGGTCGTGCCGTTAATCTGGCCGGCGAAGAACAGACCGTGGATAAATTTGCTCTCCAGGGTTGGCTTCAGGTCACGCGGATCGAAGAAATCGTACTCAATAGCGTAGCCAGGACGAACGATTTTCGCGTTCTCCATACCCTGCATTGAGCGAACAATTTGCATCTGCACATCGAACGGCAGGCTGGTGGAGATGCCGTTCGGGTAAATTTCATTTGACGTCAGTCCTTCCGGCTCCAGGAAGATCTGGTGCTGGTTACGATCGGCAAAGCGCATCACTTTGTCTTCGATCGACGGACAGTAACGCGGGCCGATCCCTTCGATCACGCCAGCGTACATTGGGCTGCGGTCAAGGTTATTGCGGATCACGTCATGGGTTTTTTCGTTGGTATGCGTGATGTAGCACGGTACCTGCTGCGGATGTTGAGCCGCATTGCCCATGAACGAGAACACCGGCATGGGGTTATCACCGTGCTGTTGTGCCAGCACGCTGAAATCAATGGTGCGCGCATCAATACGCGGTGGCGTGCCTGTTTTCAGGCGACTGACGCGCAGCGGAAGTTCACGCAGACGACGAGACAGCGGAATGGACGGCGGATCGCCAGCACGGCCACCGCTGTAGTTATCCAGACCGATATGGATTTTGCCATCCAGGAAGGTCCCGACAGTCAGTACGACGGCTTTCGCGCGGAACTTGAGGCCCATCTGGGTTACGGCACCCACAACGCGATCGTTTTCAACGATAAGATCTTCTACCGCCTGCTGGAAGATCATCAGGTTTGGCTGATTCTCCAGGGCAGTACGTACCGCCTGACGGTAAAGCACGCGGTCAGCCTGAGCACGAGTAGCGCGCACAGCGGGACCTTTGCTTGCGTTTAGTATCCTAAACTGGATGCCGGCATGATCGATCGCTTTCGCCATCAGGCCGCCAAGTGCATCCACTTCTTTTACCAGGTGTCCTTTCCCAATGCCGCCAATCGCCGGATTACAGGACATTTGTCCCAGCGTGTCGATATTGTGTGTCAAAAGCAGGGTCTGCTGACCCATTCGCGCTGCGGCCATTGCGGCCTCAGTGCCTGCATGACCCCCGCCAATGATGATGACGTCAAAAGGATCCTGATAAAACATGGTGGTCTGCCTCGCGTAAAGCGGTATGAAAATGGATTGAAGCCCGGGCCGTGGATTCTACTCAACTTTAGTCTTTCGAGAAAGCATTGGGATCCTGGGCTATTAAAAAGAAGATCTTTTTATTTAGAGATCTGTTCTATTGTGATCTCTTATTAGGATCGAGTACCTCTGTGGATAAGCCCGATCTCACGATGAAGATCATGCAGTTAGAAAGGACCGTTTGCTGTGAATGATCGGTGATCCTGGCCAGTATAAGCTGGGATCAGATCGCGACTTTATACACAGGCCCAAAACAGCCTCAGAGTTATAACTTGGATAACTACCGCTTAATACGAGCTTTTAACCAGAGTTATCCACATCTGTTC
Source organism: Enterobacter sp. MEB024 (assembly GCF_030209635.1). NCBI lineage: Bacteria > Pseudomonadati > Pseudomonadota > Gammaproteobacteria > Enterobacterales > Enterobacteriaceae > Enterobacter > Enterobacter sp. MEB024. The sequence goes on from NZ_JARVRQ010000008.1 coordinate 237,451, forward strand.
GCGCGATCTTTAATCGTTTTTGAGTAAATTTTTCCATTCACCCAGCCAGATCTCCGCTGGATCTTCCGGAATGTCATGATCGAGGATGTTGATCTTCAGTGTTTCACCCAGCTGTTTTGCCCCACAGGCAGTCACAGCGGCTTCGACTTTCTCTATTGCACCGCAAAAGGTGTCATATTCACGACTGCCGATACCCACCGCGCCAAAACGGACGTTTGACAGGTCAGGCTGCTGTTCCAGCAGTTCGTCATATAAAGGTTGCAGATTATCCGGCAGATCGCCTGCGCCGTGCGTCGAGGTGATCAGTAGCCAGACCCCATCAGTCGGGAGATCGTCAAGCAACGGGCCGTGCAGTGTTTCGGTGGAAAAGCCCGCGTCTTCCAGCTTCTCAGCCAGATGTTCCGCAACGTATTCCGCGCCGCCCAGGGTGCTGCCACTGATAAGGGTAATGTCCGCCATTGATCGCTCGCTCAAATAAAGAGGGGCTCATTGTACGCTGTGAACGAGCTGGGATCTACCTGTGGAAAATGTGGGAATGAATTTGCCCGATCAGGGGCGGATGGTACGCATGATCGGGTTCTGCAGGGAGATCAATGTTTCAGTGGACTGAATTTCATCAATTGTTTGGATCTTGTTGATAAGTACCTGCTGGAGGGCATCAATGGAGCGGCACATCACCTTAATAAAGATACTGTAGTGCCCGGTGGTGTAGTACGCCTCTGTGACTTCTTCAAGCGCGTTGAGCTTCGCCAGGGCTGACGGATAGTCTTTGGCGCTTTTGAGAATAATGCCAATAAAGCAGCAGACGTCATAACCCAGCTGCTTAGGGCTGACGTCGATACGTGCGCCGGTAATGATCCCCGCCTGTTTCATCTTTTCCACGCGGACGTGGATTGTGCCCGGACTGACGCCAAACTGTTTCGCCAGTTCCGCGTAGGCAGTACGTGCATTGGCCATTAAGGCCTCCAGGATGCCCCGGTCCAGATTATCGATCTGATAATTTTCCATAGCTTTTTCTTATGAAGATTAATGAATCTCTCTATTCTAGCGCCTTATTTTAATGAATCAAAAGTGAAGGTGGCTTTTTGTTGATGGGTTATTGAATAACAGGCCATTTCTGTTGCTTAATCTCTATCAACAGGACGCAGGAGTATAAATAATGAAAACCGCTTACATCGCAAAACAACGCCAGATCAGCTTCGTTAAATCCCATTTTTCACGTCAGCTGGAAGATAAGCTTGGTCTGATCGAAGTCCAGGCGCCCATTCTCAGCCGCGTGGGTGACGGGACGCAGGACAACCTTTCTGGATGCGAAAAAGCGGTACAGGTGAAAGTGAAAACACTGCCAGACGCCCAGTTCGAAGTGGTGCATTCCCTTGCGAAGTGGAAACGTCAAACCCTGGGACAACACGACTTCAGCGCGGGCGAAGGGCTTTACACGCACATGAAAGCCCTTCGCCCCGATGAAGACCGCCTTACGCCAATGCACTCTGTCTACGTCGATCAATGGGACTGGGAGCGCGTCATGGGCGATGGCGAGCGTCACGTCGGTACGCTGAAATCCACCGTTGAGGCGATCTACGCCGGGATCAAAGCGACCGAAGCGGCAGTGAGCAAAGAGTTTGGTCTGGCACCCTTCCTGCCGGAATCGATCCACTTTGTCCACAGCCAGGAACTGCTGAGCCGTTATCCCGATCTGGATGCCAAAGGCCGTGAGCGTGCGATCGCCAAAGAATTGGGTGCTGTGTTCCTGATCGGGATTGGCGGCAAATTGTCTGACGGTAAACGCCATGATGTGCGTGCGCCGGATTATGATGACTGGAGCACGACGGGTGAGGGCGAACGCGCCGGTCTGAACGGCGATATTCTGGTCTGGAACCCGGTGCTGGAAGATGCGTTCGAGCTCTCTTCAATGGGGATCCGCGTGGATGCTGACGCCCTGAAACGTCAGCTGGCACTGACCGGGGATGAAGATCGTCTTACGCTGGAGTGGCACCAGGCGCTGCTGCGCGGAGAGATGCCGCAGACCATTGGCGGCGGTATTGGCCAGTCCCGTCTGACCATGCTGCTGTTGCAGCTGCCTCATATTGGTCAGGTGCAGTGCGGTGTCTGGCCACAACAGGTACGCGATCGTGTTGAATCTCTTCTGTAATTAGCGCTGCCAGCGTCTTAGCAGGCGGCTACGTAACCCGGTATCAAAACGCCAGATATGATCGAAGATGCGCATGATGCCGGGCTTTCCATGGGCAGACATCGCCACAGCATGGAAACGGTGCTGGTGCACTCGCTGTAGCTCCTTCACTTTATTCACCACGTCATCCGGTAGCCGCTGGGCAATAAAATCGGAGATGACCACGGCGTCAGCGTCATACCAGTCTCCGCCCTGCATCCGCTCAACGATGCTTCGAAAACAGCTGGCCAGATCGGTACCGCCACGAAAGCGCTGGCTTAAAAAGCGGATCGCCTGCTCAATACCCTGCTGATGTGTCAGTTCATACCCCACAACTTCGCTGGAAAAGAGCATGATGAAGCAGCGACGTCGATCGGCGAGCGCCACGCGCATCAGAGCCAGGCAGAACGCTTTCGCGCACTGTTCGTTAAACCCTCCCATCGAGCCGGACGTATCCACGCACACAATAAAAGGCCCGCGCGGCTGTTCGTCAAAATCCTGATGGATGACCGGGCGCTGGCTGAGCTTTTCACGCCAGGCTTCGCCATGCAACCGGTAGGTCAGAAGCTGTTTTTCCACCAGCCGGCGATAAAACTCGTACTCAAGCTCGGTCATCCCCAGCGTACTCAGCTCCGTGGGCAGCAGGCGCAAAATATCGTCGCTTTGCTGGAGCCCATCCACCTGCTCAGGCACGGTGGCCGGTTCACGGACCAGGGTGCGGAAGGTCTCCATTGGGGCATCTTTCTTTGGGACCGATTTTGCCTCCCGTGAGCGACCCAGCTGTTCGGCAAGCTTCATCAGCTCTGGCTGCTGTGCCAGAAAATCGCCGTACTTGACGATGAGCTGGTAATCTCCGCGCCGCAGCTGACCGGCGCTCATATCCCAAAGACGCCCGGCGGCGTTTTCATTTTCCACCAGCACCTGCTCCAGCTGACCGCTTAAGGTCATGCGTTCCTGCACTTCGCTAAGCAGCTGTTCACGCTCCTCATCCAGCAACTGCTGGTTCAACGTTGTGGCCTGCACCACCAGGCTGAGGCGCCAGCGTTGTAAAAAGAGGGTGTGTAGCGCGGGGGTAAACGTGGCGTTATCCGTGACCAGCGCTCGCGCCTGGCTGGCAAACGGAGAGTGTACCGTGTCGAGTAACGTCAGGGTTTGCGGGAGCTGGGCGATAAACTGTGACGTAGAGAGCCGCTGGCACTGCTGATAGCAGGCCACCTCGTCAGTTAATTCAGGGGGGACTTCGGTCTCTTTGAACCGCTGACGCAGGTTTTCACGCCAGCGCGGGAGATCGTCGGTCATCGCCCTTTTGAGCCGCGGGAATTTTTCAAAAAAAGCCGCCAGCTGCGGGGAGGCCAGAAGGGTGATGACCACCTCTTCGATCAACCCCTCTTCGCTGACGGCCAGCATGACGTTAAGCGTATCCAGCGTTAGCATTGACGAGCCTGTTTGATCTGCGCGCTGACATCCTGCAGGCTGGCTTCGATGCGACCTAACCAGTCGCTATGAATAAAGAGGCATTTTTGCTGCTCGCTGAAGCGCGTATGTTGCTGGTGCCATTCCGTATCCAGCGCTTCAAGCTGGCGTTTAATCTCTTCCGGCACGCTGTCAGAGGCGGTTCCCGGAAGCGCAAGACGCGATCCCTGCAGGCTGACGTCGCGGATCACCAGATGCTGGCTGCTGTCCACTTCCAGCGTCAGCGGCTGGGCAAAACCGATGCCGTTAAGTTTGCCGCGGATCTCCCCGCCCTTATCAAGCCACTGAGCCAGTGGTTCTCGTTCCACGGTGATATGGACCACCTGCATGTCATGAAGCTTAAGGGGCTGCTGAAGCAGGAGCGTCAGCGTTGTACTGGTCAGTTCGGACGGCAGCTCATAATGCGCTTTGCGGGCGAACATGCCGCCAAGGCGGTTTACTTTCAGCGCTGTTTTGTCGCTTTGTTGTTGCTGCAGCTGAATACGCCGTTGGGCAATCGCCCCGAGCTGGTTGAGCATCGACTGCTGGCCCCAGGCGTGTCCGGTCATCAATACGTCAAGCTGCTGCTGCATCAGGTTCATGCCTTCCGCGTCGTGCCAGAGACAATCTTTTAAAAGGATCAGATCGATTGGCGCAACGGCATCGCGGCCGCTGAACAGGGCGCTGGCCTGCAGCAGGCGGATCGCTTTTTTCCAGCGACGATCGGAGACATACGGCGCAGAAGGCAGTAAATCGAACTGCTGGCGCAGCAGATAGATCAGCTCAAACACCGAATCCGGCAGTGTGATTTTGCCGATATCCTCCTGCCACTGGTAATACTCCTTATCCGTGACCTGCAGCGAAGCGGGGACCGGGTTTTCATTCTCATCCTGCTGGCTGACCAGCATCGAGCGGAAGTTGGATTTATCCTGCACTTTGTCGAGCCACAGGCGGATCAGCATGCGGTCATACAGCGCTTCAAGGCTGCTGTCGGCTTCCGGTAGTTCGTTAGAGGCCGCCACCAGCAGGCGCATCGGGATTTTCTCTTCGCTGGCACCGTTGCGGAATCGGCGTTCGTTTATCGCCGTGAGCAGGGTGTTCAGAATAGCCGGCCCCGCTTTCCAGATCTCATCAAGAAAAACAATTTCCGCTTCCGGAAGATACCCCTCAGTCAGGCGCTGATAGCGCCCCTCATCTTTCAGCGCCTGAATGGAAAGCGGGCCGAAAACTTCTTCTGGGGTGGAAAAGCGGGTCATCAGGTATTCGAAAGCGCGGGCGTTCTGAAAGGCAAATTTCAGCCGGCGGGCAATCAGGCTTTTGGCGATGCCCGGAGGACCAAGCAGAAAGACGCTTTCACCGCTCAACGCCGCCAGTAAACAGAGGCGAATGGCGTGGCTACGCTCGAAAAGGCCTTTTTCCAGCGCGCCGCTGAGGCGGGAAATTCTTTCTGCTATTAAATGTGAGTGAGCCATAATAGTTTTGCATCCTTTCGCCGTCGTGGCGGCCAATTGAAGCGAGTATAGACGTTTCAGTCAGGGCTGGTAATAGACTGAAGTGCGGCGCTATTTTCTTTGCGCTACATTAATGCGGTTGCATTTAGGGGTACGATTTTGCATTGAATCGTGCATACTGTGCGCTTTTTGTGGGCCAAGGGACTAAGCACACATTTGTTATTTAAACGAAAAGACTAGTCTATGAGCACTGATAATAAGCAATCATTACCCGCAATAACGCTTGCGGCGATCGGGGTTGTCTACGGTGATATCGGCACCAGCCCGCTTTATACGCTTCGTGAATGTCTGTCCGGTCAGTTTGGTTTTGGTGTTGAGCGCGATGCCGTCTTTGGCTTCCTGTCCCTCATCTTCTGGCTGCTGATCCTGGTGGTTTCAGTGAAATACCTCTCCTTCGTTATGCGTGCAGATAACGCCGGTGAAGGGGGGATCTTGACTCTGATGTCCCTTGCCGGGCGGAATACCTCCGCCAGAATGACGTCGGTGCTGGTCATTATCGGTCTGATTGGCGGCAGCTTCTTCTATGGGGAAGTCGTCATTACGCCCGCGATTTCGGTTCTCTCGGCGATAGAGGGGCTGGAGATTATCGCGCCACAGCTTGATTCATGGGTTGTTCCGCTGGCGATCCTTGTCCTGACGCTGCTGTTCATCATCCAGAAGCACGGCACCGGGCTGGTGGGCAAGCTGTTCGCTCCGATTATGCTGGCCTGGTTCCTGGTCCTGGCGGCACTCGGTTTACGCAGCATTATTGCTAACCCGGATGTGCTGCATGCGCTGAACCCTTACTGGGCCGTGCATTTCTTCCTTGAATATAAAGTGGTTTCCTTCGTCGCGCTCGGTGCCGTCGTGCTCTCCATCACCGGTGTTGAGGCGCTGTATGCCGATATGGGGCACTTCGGGAAACTGCCTATCCGCGTGGCGTGGTTTTTAGTGGTCCTGCCGTCGCTGGTGCTGAACTATTTCGGTCAGGGTGCGCTGCTGCTGCAAAACCCGGAGGCGATTAAGAACCCATTCTTCCTGCTGGCTCCGGACTGGGCGCTGGTGCCCATGCTGATTCTGGCGACGCTGGCGACCGTTATTGCCTCGCAGGCGGTAATTTCAGGCGTGTTCTCTCTGACGCGTCAGGCCGTGCGTCTGGGGTATCTCTCGCCTATGCGCATTATCCATACCTCCGAGATGGAGTCGGGCCAGATTTACATTCCGTTCATCAACTGGCTGCTCTATTTCGCCGTGGTGATTGTCATCGTCAGCTTCGAGCACTCCAGCAACCTGGCGGCGGCGTACGGTATTGCGGTAACCGGTACGATGGTACTGACCTCGCTGCTCTCCACCACGGTAGCGTACCGAAACTGGCACTGGAACAAATTCCTCGTGATGATGATTCTGGTCGGCTTCCTGTGCATTGACGTGCCGCTTTTCTCCGCCAACCTCGACAAGATTGTCTCCGGTGGCTGGCTGCCGTTGACGCTCGGTCTGGTGATGTTCATTGTCATGACCACGTGGAAAAGCGAACGTTTCCGCCTTCTGCGCCGTATGCATGAGCACGGTAACTCCCTGGAGGCTATGATTGCCTCGCTGGAGAAATCGCCGCCGGTACGCGTGCCGGGCACCGCGGTGTATATGTCGCGTGCGCTGAACGTTATCCCGTTTGCGCTGATGCATAACCTCAAGCACAACAAAGTGCTGCACGAGCGCGTGATCCTGCTGACCCTGCGCACCGAAGATGCCCCGTACGTCCACAATGTCCGCCGCGTGCAAATCGAGCAACTGTCGCCGACCTTCTGGCGCGTCGTGGCAAGCTACGGCTGGCGTGAGACACCAAACGTCGAAGAGGTGTTCCATCGCTGCGGTCTGGAAGGTCTGAGCTGTCGCATGATGGAGACCTCGTTCTTTATGTCCCACGAGTCGCTGATTATCGGCAAGCGCCCCTGGTATTTGCGTCTGCGCGGCAAGTTGTACCTTATCCTGCAGCGTAACGCCCTTCGCGCGCCTGACCAGTTTGAGATCCCGCCTAACCGTGTGATTGAGCTGGGAACGCAGGTCGAAATCTAGGTCCTCGTGTGGCCTGATGCCCTCTCCTGGATGGAGAGGGTGCAACCCTAAAAAAACGGTAACCAAAGGGTTACCGTTTTTGCATTTATCGCCTTCTCATTTCACGTAGCGAAACGTTTCGACGCCGATCACAAATCTGTTATGTCATGGTGGTTTTCTGAACACCGTTAAGACTAAACTGATTTCAGCGAAACGTTTCGCTAGTGGAGCAAGAAAATGAAGAAAGGCACCGTTCTTAACGCAGAAATCTCATCGGTTATTTCCCGTCTTGGGCATACCGATACGCTGGTGGTTTGCGATGCAGGCTTACCGGTTCCACGCAGCACAACCCGTATTGATATGGCGTTAACGCAGGGCGTGCCCTCGTTTATGCAGGTACTGGACGTGGTGACGGCGGAGATGCAGGTTGAGGCGGCCATTCTCGCGACGGAAATTAAACACCATAATCCGCAACTCCACGAAACGTTGCTCAGCCACATTGAGCAACTGCAACAACACCAGGGAAACACCATAGAAATTCGTTACACAACGCACGAGCAATTCAAACAACAAACCGCAGACAGTCAGGCGGTGATTCGCAGCGGGGAGTGTTCCCCGTATGCGAATATCATTCTCTGTGCTGGCGTCACCTTCTGAGGCCATCATGGACGCATTACTGCAACTGAAAGGGATCGATAAAGCGTTCCCGGGCGTAAAAGCCCTCTCTGGCGCGGCTCTGAACGTTTATCCCGGACGCGTAATGGCGCTGGTGGGCGAAAACGGGGCCGGCAAATCCACCATGATGAAAGTGCTGACCGGTATCTATCAACGCGATGCCGGCTCGCTGCTGTGGCTGGGTAAAGAGACCACGTTCAACGGCCCGAAATCCTCCCAGGATGCGGGGATCGGTATTATCCATCAGGAGCTGAACCTGATCCCGCAGCTCAGCATTGCGGAAAACATCTTCCTCGGACGTGAGTTCGTTAACCGGTTTGGCAAAATCGACTGGAAAACGATGTATGCCGAAGCGGATAAACTGCTGGCGAAGCTAAACCTGCGCTTCAAGAGCGACCGTCTGGTGGGCGACCTCTCCATTGGCGATCAGCAAATGGTTGAAATCGCGAAGGTGCTGAGCTTTGAGTCGAAGGTCATCATTATGGATGAACCGACGGACGCGCTGACCGACACCGAAACCGAATCTTTATTCCGCGTTATCCGCGAGCTGAAATCGCAGGGACGCGGGATTGTCTATATCTCTCACCGTATGAAAGAGATTTTCGAGATCTGCGACGACGTAACGGTCTTCCGCGACGGGCAATTCATTGCCGAGCGCGAAGTCGCCACGCTGACCGAAGATACCCTTATCGAAATGATGGTGGGACGTAAGCTCGAAGACCAGTATCCGCATCTGGACAAAGCACCGGGTGAGATCCGCCTTAAGGTGGATAACCTCTGTGGCCCGGGCGTGAACGATGTCACCTTTACCCTGCGCCAGGGGGAGATCCTTGGCGTGGCGGGGTTAATGGGGGCAGGCCGTACCGAGCTGATGAAAGTGCTCTATGGCGCACTGCCGCGTACCAGCGGTTATGTCACGCTCGACGGTCATGAGGTGGTGACTCGCTCTCCACAGGATGGCCTGGCAAACGGCATCGTCTATATCTCCGAAGACCGCAAGCGTGACGGCTTAGTGCTGGGGATGTCGGTAAAAGAGAACATGTCGCTTACTGCCCTGCGCTATTTCAGCCGCAGCGGTGGCAGCCTGAAGCACAAAGATGAACAGCAGGCGGTCAGCGATTTTATCCGTCTCTTCAACGTTAAAACGCCGTCGATGGAGCAGGCGATTGGTCTGTTGTCCGGTGGTAATCAGCAAAAAGTGGCCATTGCGCGCGGTCTGATGACGCGCCCGAAAGTGCTGATCCTTGATGAGCCAACCCGCGGCGTGGACGTGGGGGCCAAGAAAGAGATCTATCAGCTGATTAACCAGTTCAAGGCCGACGGCCTGAGCATCATTCTGGTCTCTTCCGAGATGCCAGAAGTATTAGGCATGAGCGATCGCATTATCGTCATGCATGAAGGGCATCTCGGTGGTGAATTCACTCGCGAGCAGGCCACCCAGGAAGTTCTGATGGCTGCCGCTGTGGGCAAGCTTAATCGCGTGAATCAGGAGTAAGAAGATGACTACCCAGGCTGTTTCTGGTCGCCGTTATTTCACAAAGGCATGGCTGCTGGAACAAAAATCGCTGATTGCCCTGCTGGTGTTGATCGCGATTGTTTCGACCATGAGCCCAAACTTTTTTACCGTTAATAACCTGTTCAATATTCTTCAGCAGACGTCGGTTAACGCCATTATGGCGGTAGGGATGACGCTGGTGATTTTGACGTCGGGTATCGATCTGTCCGTCGGTTCCCTGCTGGCGCTCACCGGTGCGGTTGCGGCTTCAATTGTAGGGATTGAGGTCAACGCGCTGGTGGCCGTTGCAGCTGCGCTGGCACTTGGGGCGGCAATTGGTGCCGTGACCGGTGTGATTGTGGCGAAAGGTCGCGTTCAGGCGTTCATTGCGACGCTGGTCATGATGCTCTTGCTGCGCGGTGTCACCATGGTTTACACCAACGGCAGTCCGGTAAATACCGGCTTTACGGATAACGCCGATCTGTTTGGCTGGTTCGGTATTGGTCGTCCGCTGGGTATCCCGACGCCGGTCTGGATCATGGCTATCGTTTTCCTCGCGGCGTGGTACATGCTGCATCACACCCGTCTGGGTCGTTATATCTATGCGCTGGGCGGTAACGAAGCGGCAACGCGTCTGTCCGGGATCAGCGTCAATAAAGTCAAAATCATCGTCTATTCGCTGTGTGGTCTGCTGGCCTCTCTGGCAGGCATCATCGAAGTGGCGCGCCTCTCTTCTGCGCAGCCAACGGCGGGGACGGGGTATGAGCTGGATGCCATTGCGGCAGTCGTTCTGGGCGGTACGAGTCTTGCGGGCGGTAAAGGTCGCATTGTTGGGACATTGATCGGCGCACTGATCCTTGGTTTCCTGAATAATGGTTTGAATTTATTAGGTGTTTCCTCCTATTACCAGATGATCGTTAAAGCAGTGGTGATTTTGCTGGCGGTTCTGGTAGACAACAAAAAACAGTAACTGACGACACTACAGGACATCTTAGATATGAACATGAAAAAACTGGCTACCCTGGTTTCTGCTGTCGCGCTGAGCGCAACCGTAAGTGCTAACGCAATGGCGAAAGACACCATCGCGCTGGTTATCTCCACGCTGAACAACCCGTTCTTCGTCTCTCTGAAGGACGGTGCACAGAAAGAAGCTGACAAACTGGGCTACAACCTGGTGGTGCTGGACTCTCAGAACAACCCGGCGAAAGAGCTGGCAAACGTTCAGGACTTAACCGTACGTGGCACCAAAATCTTGCTGATCAACCCAACGGATTCTGACGCTGTGGGTAACGCCGTGAAGATGGCTAATCAGGCGAAGATCCCGGTCATCACCCTTGACCGTCAGGCGACGAAAGGCGACGTAGTCAGCCACATCGCTTCTGATAACGTACTGGGTGGCAAAATCGCGGGTGACTACATCGCGAAGAAAGCGGGTGAAGGCGCGAAAGTTATCGAACTGCAGGGTATTGCCGGTACGTCAGCGGCGCGTGAGCGTGGTGAAGGCTTCCAGCAGGCGGTTGCAGCGCACAAATTTAACGTACTGGCCAGCCAGCCTGCTGACTTCGACCGCACGAAAGGTCTGAACGTGATGCAGAACCTGCTGACCGCGCACCCTGACGTGCAGGCTGTGTTTGCACAGAACGACGAAATGGCGCTGGGCGCGCTGCGTGCTCTGCAGACCGCAGGTAAATCTGATGTGATGGTTGTCGGATTTGACGGCACACCGGATGGTGAAAAAGCAGTAAAAGATGGCAAACTGGCGGCGACCATCGCTCAGCTGCCTGAGCAGATCGGCGCAACGGGCGTGCAGACTGCTGATAAAGTGCTGAAGGGCGAAAAAGTTCAGGCCAAATATCCTGTTGACCTGAAACTGGTCATCAAGCAGTAAAAGGCGAATCAGGCAGTCGCTGGCTGCCTGAGGGACACCCTATAAAGAAAAGTGTGGCATACGCCACCGGGTCACACCGGTGGCGCTCTCAGATGGACACCTCAACCATGAAAACCGCAGGCAATCTTGTCGTCCTTGGCAGTATCAATGCCGATCACATTCTTAACCTTGAATCGTTCCCGACACCGGGCGAAACCGTCACCGGTAATCAGTATCAGGTGGCATTCGGCGGTAAGGGCGCCAATCAGGCCGTCGCCGCAGGACGCAGTGGGGCGAAGATCGCCTTTATTGCCTGCACGGGTGATGACGATACCGGTGAGCGCGTACGCAAACAGCTGGCCAGCGATAACATTGATATTGCGCCTGTCAGCGTTGTCGAAGGGGAATCAACCGGCGTGGCGCTGATTTTCGTCAACGCGGAAGGTGAGAATGTCATCGGTATTCATGCGGGGGCTAACGCCGCGCTGACCACTGAGCGGGTGAACGCGCAGCGCGAGATCATCGCGAATGCCGAAGCGCTTCTGATGCAGCTGGAATCACCCGTTGAAAGCGTCCTGGCGGCCGCAGCGATAGCGCATCAAAATCATACCACTGTCGTACTCAATCCTGCGCCTGCGCGGGTATTATCAGACGAGCTGCTGGCGCTGGTGGATATCATTACCCCGAACGAAACTGAAGCGGAGAAACTGACAGGCGTTCGCGTTGAAAATGATGACGACGCCGCGCGGGCGGCGAAAGTGCTGCACGATAAAGGCATCGGCACCGTTATCATTACCCTTGGCAGTCGTGGAGTGTGGGCCAGCGTAAACGGGGAAGGCCGTCGCGTGCCGGGCTTTAAGGTTAAGGCGATTGATACCATCGCGGCGGGAGATACCTTTAACGGTGCATTGGTGACTGCGCTGCTGGAAGGCAAGAGAATGGATGATGCTATTCGCTTTGCCCATGCCGCCGCGGCGATTGCCGTAACGCGCAAAGGTGCCCAGCCTTCCGTTCCGTGGCGTAAAGAGATTGATGAATTCTTAAGTCAGCAGGGGTAACGCTTGGCCACAATGAAAGATGTCGCCCGCCAGGCGGGCGTTTCTACGTCGACAGTCTCCCACGTCATTAATAACGATCGCTTCGTTAGCGAGGCGATTCGGGAAAAAGTCGAAGCCGCGGTTAAAGATCTCAACTATGCGCCGTCCGCGCTGGCGCGCAGCCTCAAGCTCAACCAGACGCGCACCATTGGCATGCTGATCACCGCCAGTACCAACCCCTTTTATTCTGAACTTGTTCGCGGTGTCGAACGCAGCTGCTTCGAGCGTGGTTACAGCCTGGTGCTGTGCAATACCGAAGGGGATGAGCAGCGAATGAACCGCAACCTGGAGACGCTGATGCAAAAACGCGTCGACGGGTTACTGCTGCTGTGTACCGAAACACATCAGCCCTCGAAAGAGATTATTCAGCGCTACCCTTCTATTCCCACGGTGATGATGGACTGGGCGCCGTTCGACGGTACCAGCGATCTCATTCAGGATAACTCGCTGCTGGGAGGTGACATGGCCACCCAGTATCTGATCGATAAAGGCTATACCCGCATCGCCTGCATTACCGGCCCCCTGGATAAAACCCCGGCGCGCTTGCGTCTTGAGGGGTATCTTTCTGCGATGGCGCGGGCGGGGCTTACTGTTCCGGATGGCTACCGTATTACCGGTGATTTCGAATTTAACGGCGGCTTTGAAGCTATGCAGAAACTGCTGTCGCAAGCGCAGCGTCCGCAGGCTGTGTTTATCGGCAACGATGCGATGGCGTTTGGCGCGTATCAGGCGTTATATCAGGCGGGGCTGCGTGTTCCACACGATATGGCGGTGATTGGTTACGATGACATTGAACTGGCCCGCTACATGACGCCGCCGCTCACCACGATTCATCAGCCAAAAGATGAACTGGGCGAGCTGGCCATCGATGTGCTTATCCACCGAATGGCCGAGCCCGGCCTTCAGCAGCAACGTCTGCAGCTTACTCCTGTTCTGATGGAACGGGGTTCGGTTTAGCCTTTGCTTTGTGGCGCTCTTTGATCAGGTTGCGGCCATCTTTGGGTTTTAACAGCATAAAGACCAACGCCGACACGACGGTGAGTGCGCCCATGGTAATAAAGGTATAGTGGAACTGTTCGACGGTGTTCGCGCTGTCAAAACCTTCATAAAACCGCAGTACCGCCGCACTGACGGCCACCCCCAGACTGATCGACAACTGCTGAGTCACTGCCAGCACGCTGTTGCCGCTACTGGCGTTATCGTCGGTCAGGTCGGCGAGGGTGATGGTGTTCATCGACGTGAACTGTGTCGACATGGCCATTCCCAGCACAAACAGGGGCAGGATCAGCATCCAGACCGGTAAAGAGGCGGATTGCAGGGAGAACTGCGCGATCATCAGCCCGATAAAGACCGTTACACCTACCAGCGTCTTACGATAGCCAAACCAGCGCAACACCTGCGTGACGGTTGATTTGGCCAGAATAGAGCCCATCGCCGTGGGGGCCATCATGCAACCGGCAATCAGAGCCGGGTAGCCGAAACCCACCTGCAGCATCAGTGGCATCAGGAACGGCACGCAGCCCGTCCCCAGGCGTGAGGCAATGTTGCCCGCAATCCCCACGGAAAACGTTCGGGTGTTAAACAGCGACAGAGAAATTAACGGCGTCGGGTGATGGCGTGCATGACGTATATAAAGAAGGAACAGCAAAATACCGCCGAGGATGACGGAGAGTGCAATCCATGTCGCCACGATTTTCTCACCAAACAGCTCCATCCCACTGGAGAAGAGCACCAGGCTCAGGCCAAACAGGAAAAAACCACGCATATCGAAACGGCGTCTTGGGGTGGTGAAGTTCGGCATATATTTGCGGGCATAAAGCAGCCCCGCGACGCCAATGGGAATATTAATCAGGAAGATCCAGTGCCAGCTTGCCCAGGTGACGAATACCCCGCCGAGAACCGGACCCAGTATGGGGCCGACCAGGCCGGGCATCGTGACGAAGTTGAGCACAGGAAGCAGTTCACTGCGCGGATAGGCGCGCAGTAACGCCAGACGCGCCACGGGCATCATCATTGCCCCACCAACGCCCTGAAGAACACGGAAGATGACCAGCTCTGTAAGAGACGTTGACAGCGCACAGGCCAAAGAGCCGAGCGTAAAGAGCGTCACGGCCAGCATGAATATTTTGCGGGTGCCGAAGCGGTCAGCCAGCCAGCCGCTTACCGGAATGAGCATCGCGACAGTCAGGGTATAACTGATGATGGCGGACTGCATCGCCAGCGGGGATCGGTTAAGGCTTTGTGCAATCGCGGGTAGCGCTGTGTTGAGGATGGTGGCATCCAGTGCTTGCATAAAGAACGCCATGGCTGCAATCCACGGCAATCCGGCCATGCTGCGCGCTTTTCTCTCTCTCATTTATGTACCTGCTGGTGGGTTGGCGCGGCCAGCAATGCCTGGCATGCATCCTGGGCTCGCTGCCCGTCGCTCTCCTGAATGGCATCAACAATCGCCTGGTGCAAATCCAGCTTTACCACTTCGTCTTGTGTAATAGAGGTAAAGTAGGTGTGGTATACCGAATGGAATAAAGAGGCAAAGGATGTCAGGAACGGATTGGCGCTCATCATATAGATGTGTTCATGCCAGGCCATATCGACCTCAATCCAGCGTTCGCGGTTGAAGTGCTTTTTCAGGAACACCATCTCTTCCATTAGGGCATTGAGCTGCGCTTTCTGTTCTGCCGTCCCGAGCGTGGCGGCAAGGAGGCAGGCCTGAGGTTCAAGACTGCTGCGCATCACCAGGAAGTGATCGACGACCTGATGAAAGTTATCTTCCGTCATCCACCATGAGAGCAGTTCCTGATCGAGGAAGTTCCAGTTGCTCTGTGGCATCACACGCGTACCAATGCGAGGACGCGGAAGCACCATGCCTTTTGCCGTTAAGGTTTTCACCGCTTCGCGAACGGCGGTACGGCTCACCCCAAACTGCTCACCCAACTCCATTTCACCCGGCAGGATGCTCCCCGGGGCATATTTACCCGCTAAAATCAGCTGAGCCAGTTTTTCTGCCAGCACATACGACAGGTTTTTTTGGGCAGCCAGTTGTTGTGCGCTTAATGGCATCGCGTTTATTCCTTAAAGATTCATGCTGATAATTATGCCACCTCGGGTGTTATTGTGGTTGCAGATACATCAAATAGAACAATTTGTAGCTTGATTTCACCCCTGTTGGTGAAAAAAAACACGGACAGAAACTTTTTTTGAATTTCCTCTTGTCACTTCAGAATAACTCCCTATAATGCGCCTCCACTGACACGGAACAACGGCACACACGCCGCCGGGTCAGCAGAGATAAGCGAAAATAAATGCTTGACTCTGAAGCGGGAAAGCGTAATATGCACACCCCGCGCCGCAGCGAAAACGAAGCGGCACTGCTCTTTAACAATTTATCAGACAATCTGTGTGGGCACTCAAAGTGACATGGA
>NZ_JARVRQ010000013.1:0-209741 GCF_030209635.1 Enterobacter sp. MEB024
CCGTAGCGCCGATGGTAGTGTGGGGTCTCCCCATGTGAGAGTAGGGAACTGCCAGGCATCAAATAAGTGAAGAGGCCATCCGAAAGGATGGCCTTTTTGCGTTTTTATCCCTTCCTCGTTTCTCTAAACTAATCACCTATCCCCCCGTATATACGGTAAACTATCCCGGTTTTTGTCTCAGGATAGCGTCTATGAATCACTCCCTTAAGCCTTGGAATACCTTTGGCATTCAACGTAATGCTAATAAAATTGTACGTGCCGATACTGCACAGCAGCTGCTGGATGCCTGGCAAAGCGCAACAGAACAAGACGAACCTGTACTGATTCTGGGCGAAGGAAGTAATGTCCTGTTTCTCGATGATTTTGCGGGAACGGTGATCGTTAACCGCATCATGGGAATTGATGTGGAAGAGCGCGCCGATAGCTGGCATCTGCACGTTGGCGCCGGTGAAAACTGGCATCATCTGGTGCAATACACCCTGGACAAAGGGATGCCAGGACTGGAAAACCTTGCCCTTATCCCTGGCTGCGCCGGATCATCCCCCATTCAAAATATCGGTGCCTATGGCATCGAACTGAAACACGTTTGTGAATACGTAGATTGTATTGAGCTGTCGACCGGCGCGGCTCAGCGTTTAACCGCTGAACAGTGCCGTTTTGGCTACCGTGACAGTATTTTCAAGCATGAATATCAGGATCGCTACGTGATTGTCGCCGTAGGCCTGCGTCTGTCAAAAAACTGGCAGCCGGTGCTGACCTACGGTGATTTAACGCGTCTCGATCCCGAAACGGCGACTGCCCGTGATGTTTTTGACTCGGTGTGCCATATGCGCACGACCAAACTTCCTGATCCTAAAGTGAATGGAAATGCGGGAAGCTTCTTCAAAAACCCGGTTATCAGCAGCGAAAACGCACAAGCGTTTCTTGCAGGTTGGCCTGCCGCCCCCCATTACCCACAGGCGGATGGTAGCGTGAAGCTGGCCGCGGGCTGGCTTATCGATCAGTGCCAGTTAAAAGGCGCCTCCGTGGGCGGTGCGGCCGTTCATCGCCAGCAGGCTCTGGTGCTGATTAATCAAAACGATGCGACCAGCGAGGATGTTGTCCAGTTGGCCCATCACGTCCGTCAGCAAGTGGGCGAAAAATTTAACGTCTGGCTGGAGCCAGAGGTCCGCTTCATTGGCCGTACGGGTGAAGTGAATGCCGTGGAGGTTATCGCGTGAAGGACAATACTATCCCTTTAACCCTGATAAGCATTCTTGCCGACGGTGAATTCCATTCCGGCGAGCAGCTGGGTGAACACCTGGGCATGAGCCGTGCCGCCATTAACAAGCATATCCAGACCCTCCGCGACTGGGGTGTTGATGTCTTTACGGTACCCGGAAAAGGCTACAGCCTGCCGGAGCCGATTCAGCTGCTGAATGAAGAGCTGATCCGCAGCCAGGTAGAGCAGGGCAATGTTGCGGTCTTGCCGGTGATCGATTCGACCAACCAGTACCTTATGGATCGACTCAGCGAATTATCCTCCGGGGATGCCTGTGTAGCCGAGTACCAGCAGGCCGGGCGTGGCCGTCGAGGCCGCAAGTGGTTTTCGCCATTTGGTGCCAACCTCTATCTCTCCATGTACTGGCGTCTGGAGCAGGGTCCGGCTGCTGCTGTTGGCCTGAGTCTGGTCATCGGGATTGTGATGGCGGAAGTGCTGCACGATCTGGGCGCTGATAAGGTGCGGGTGAAATGGCCAAACGACCTTTATCTGAACGATCGTAAACTTGCCGGTATTCTCGTTGAATTAACGGGTAAAACAGGCGACGCGGCGCAAATTGTCATTGGTGCAGGCCTCAATATGGTGATGCGCAATGTACAAAATGACGTGGTGAATCAGGCGTGGACCAACCTGCAGGAAGCGGGGATCACCATCGATCGCAACACCCTTGCCGTGCGTATGATAAAAGAATTACGCAGTTCGCTTTCGCTCTTTGAACAAGAGGGGTTGGCATCCTTCCTGTCCCGTTGGGAAAAGCTGGATAACTTTATTAACCGTCCGGTGAAATTGCTGATTGGTGATAAAGAGATCTACGGTATTTCCCGCGGCATCGACGCACAGGGCGCGTTGCTCCTGGAGCAGGATGGCGTGATCAAACCCTGGGTGGGCGGTGAGATTTCACTGCGCAGCGCGGAATAACCCATTATGCGAAAACCCGCATGCGCCGCTCTGGCCGTCATGATGAGTTTACTGTTCTCCCCCCTCTCTCAGGCGGGCCAGGCCTGGGAGAGTTACAAAGCACGCTTCTTTACGCCGGAAGGGCGGATTGTCGATACCGGCAACGGTAATGTTTCGCATACTGAAGGCCAGGGCTTCGCCATGCTGATGGCGGTGGCTAACGACGATAAAACCACGTTCGATAAGCTCTGGAAATGGACTGACAGTACGCTGAAGAACAAAGAAAATGGTCTGTTTTACTGGCGTTATAACCCTGCCGAGTCCAACCCGATTGCTGACAAAAATAACGCCGCCGATGGCGATGTCCTGATTGCCTGGGCGCTGTTGAAAGCGGATACGCGCTGGCATGACAAACAGTACAGCGCCGCATCGGATGCGATAACGAAAGCACTCATTAGCCACACCGTGACCCGTTATGCGGGTTACCGCGTGATGCTGCCCGGCGTCCAGGGGTTTACCCTCGACGGTGAGATCGTGCTTAACCCCTCTTATTTCGTCTTCCCGGCCTGGCAGGCCTTTGCCAGTCGCAGCCATTCGCCGGTCTGGGGCAAGTTGATTCAGAATGGCCATCGTTTGCTGGCAAAAATGGGATCGGGTAAAGCTAGGCTTCCCACGGACTGGGTCTCGCTGGACTCTACGGGCACGTTGTCCCCGGCCAAAGCCTGGCCGCCACGGATGAGCTACGACGCGATCCGCATTCCACTTTACCTGGCCTGGTCTGATAAGAAGAGCCCGCTGTTAACGCCGTGGCGAGCCTGGTTCGGTCAGTTCCCCCGCGAACAAACTCCCGCATGGGTAAACGTGACGACCAATGAATATGCGCCTTACATGATGGAAGGGGGGCTGCTGGCGGTACGTGATTTAACGATGGGACAGCCATCCGGAGAACCCGAGATCACTGCAAAGGATGATTACTACTCCGCAAGCCTGAAAATGCTTGTATGGCTTGCTGAGCAGCCATAACGGAACGGGTGAGCCCTCTCCCCTGGGGGAGAGGGAAATGCGGTTTACTGCGGATAAGGTACCCAGTCTCCACCGTTCAGGCGAACGTACGGTTTGTTCTGATACTGAATCACGACCGCGTTCGCGTTCTCAGAGACTTCGGCAGTTTGCGGCAGGTTACTGGTAAGCTGATCCCAGTTCACGCTGTCTTCCACAAACAGTTTGCCGTCAACCGCGCGGGCAACCAGTTCTGAAATGGCCAGATAGCTGGTTGGCTGGGCGATCTCAATCGGTGCGCCCTGATGAGGTGCCTTCATACCAAAGAATTTAATGCCTGCCGGTACGTTGGTAATAGACGGGCTAGGGATATCACGCAGACCTGACACCTGCATTCTGTCGCCTTTCAGCGCGGCGCCGTGTTCAGGTACCACAACCACCATCACTTTACGGCCCGATTTATCCAGCTCCGTAAAGAATGCGTCCAGTTCATCGAAGAATTTCTGCGCACGAACTTTATAATCGGCCGTTTTGCTCACGCCAGGGAAGTGGTTACCATCGTGAAGCGGCAGCGTGTTGTAGAACGTTGCACTGCGCGGATTACTGTCTTTTTCGATGGTCTTCAGCCAGCGTTGCAGCACGGCGGTATCGTCATAAACAGGTGAACCGTCAAAGCCCAGCAGAGTGACCGGCAGTCCGGTTTGATCCATCAGCTGTGCCTGCATACCACCCTGTTCGCGTACCTCTTTCAGGAAGTTACCGAACTGGCCGTTATGTCCCAGCATCAGATGCTGCGTGAAGCCCAGTTTTGAGAGGTTATCGAACAGATAACACTGGTTGCCGGCGGGTTGATACAGGTTCTTATGCGATGTCTGACCGCAGCTTGCACGAAGCAGGCGAATTGCCGCCGGGCCGCTGTACGAGGTGGCAGAGTTAAAGTCTTTAAACTGGATATCGAAATGGGACCACAGCGGGTGAGACATCAAACCCGCGGCATCGACGTCAGCCCAGGAGAGTGAACAGATGTTGATCACCAGCAGCTCAAACGGCTGAGCATCCGCCGGCAGGGCTTCCGGGAATTTGGTCTGACGTTTATCTTCCGCGGTATAGAAGCTGGAGAGCCAGGCGTTCAGGTTAGTGGACGTCGGCGGTGCGGTCTGCGTCGGGATATCGCCGACCACAGGCGTATCACCTGCCGTCGTGACGGTTGCCGCTGCACTTCCCCCGGTAGTGGTCACCGTGGTCGTGGGTTGACCCGCGGGCCACAGGGAGAAGTCTGGACCCGCAAGCGTTAGCACGTTCAGCCAGATCATAATGGCGACGACAAATACCGTGACGCGGATCCATTGTGACAGGAACAGCCAGGCCACCAGCAGCACAAAGACGGCACCTATCATTTGCCAGTTAATAAAGCGCTCGGTCAGGTCAAGGACATAGCTGGCGCTAAACCCTGCCACCTGCGAACCCTGACTCATAATGCTGTCCGGCCCCGGCAGCCAAGTGTCATGCCAGAACAGAGCAAAGCCGACAGGGATAGCAATCCAGTGACGCAAGCGATGCAGCCTGATATTGGGCAAAGGCATCAGCAGGAAAGCCATAAACACCAGGTTGAGCAGGGGATGGAAATTCAGATAGCCTGCCCACAGCAGACCAAACTTCACCAGAAAGTAGAAGTTCCAGCCGGAAAGGCCGCGCCAGTATTGCCAGAGCGGCGATGGTGACGAAGCGGTATAGGTAGAATTAGTCATGTTTTCGGTCTGCCTTGACGTGTGATGCCCGTGTCAGTGTTCCGGCTGGTTTTACATAGCGAGGTTTTACAAACAGCACTCTGGCCGTATCGCGGATACGGCGTATGGAATGGCGCGCATAGTAGCCAAGCGGGAAAAAGATCAGCGCACAGAATACGACCAGTTGAATGATATCGCTGATATTCATGATGGTGCGTTCTCCCCATTCTCAGTTAACAGGCGAAGGGGTTCCGGTATTCGCCGCCAGACGTGTCCGTCATGTCGGGCGTTGAGAATCGGTTTGGCATCGCTCTTCACGGTGAGCGGTTTCGCCCATTGTTCAGGCTCGAGGGCACGCATCTGCACCAGCTCTGCACTGATAGAATTATCTTCGAACCAGATCATACGGTTCGAGAAAATATCCCCGGTTGGCAGGGGAAAGATATGGTTAAGGGCGGTATCAAGATCGTTTATCCGGCAGAAGGACAAGAACAGCACCAGGCGGTTGTCGCCGATGGTCATGATGTCTCCTGTGCGGTTCGGACGACATAACGTGAGCGCCTGTTCAACGCGGATACCCGGTACCGGGCGCAAGGCAACCATCACCCCTTTCCCGTCTGCAGGAAGCAGCGTGTTGCTCATCATGTTGCCGACGGCGTCGCAGAAGGTATCCCATTTCTGGTATCCGCGCAGCTTCATCGGCTGCGTCATGGAGAGCAGGGTGGAGATATCTTCCGGTACGTGACGGTTGAACTGCTGACCCTGAACGCTTTCGAGAAGCGTCAGGCAGCGTGATAACGGCGCATTCCACGGAATCACCATATTGGCACCGCAGCCCAGAAGCAGGCGCTCATCCGTGGCGCGAAGGCTGGTGTTATTTTCGCGCACCACTATTTTTAAGGCGCTTCCGCGCTGGCGACGTAAGGTGTGGATCTGTCGCGCCAGCGTTTCAATCTGGTTATTTTGCATGAGCGAAAAAACAATGGTTGCCGCCTGGGTTGTGCGAGCTTCATTAAAAAGCGCTTCGTTAGAATCAAACAACGACCAATTTTCCGAGAGCGCAGGCGCCCCCTCTAAAACGGCAATATGGCTCAGGATTCGTTTTTCATCGCTGCGCGGTTGCACCACGGTTTCTTCCTGCTGCGCCAGGTGCCATTCGCCCTCAATATGTTTAAGGGTGAGCTGTTGTCTGGCGCTTACGCCTTTTTCATTACACCAGAACGCAATATCGTAGAGATAGCTGTCTGCCTGGTTCCGAAGACTCGCCAGACCAAACAGGGAGCGATATTCGCCCATTAAAAGGGAAAACAGTTTGTCGTTATTACTGCCAGGATTGACTATCAATAGCGTGCAATTTTGAAATTTTGCCCATTTATTGATTTTTTCCAGCCAGGGCAGTAGTTTTTCAGCAGGGATATTTTGCAGGGCGTTATTTGAGCATTTCAGAATCACCAGATAGTGATCCGGATCAATAGAGCACTGAATGTCGCGGGACAAAAAGTATAGACTATCGGCCTCCGCAGGCATGGAAAATAATCGCACCGTCTGCGGACCGCGATCGTTTTCAAGGGTGATAATTTTCTTTGGCTCTTCGCCCATGCTCACGACGGCCACGCGGGAATCCTTGCCCTGAGCGGCAATTGTCTTGTTTACCAGACTGATAGCATCTTCATTACGATCCGTATTAATCCACCAGACTCCTCCGACTGGCATGTGGCTCAATTCGTCCCATAATGACTGGATGCCAATAGAAAATATGGAGTCCACGGTGTCCCTCTTTTCGTTTAATTTCTCTGTATCTCAGTTTACTAGCGAAAGCGTAGAAATAAACCTAACATTGAAATTAAAGAACATCAGATTTAGCATGTAAATGAAATTTGATAGGGCAGGAAGCCTCGCTACTTCTGATTGTGCGATTTTACTCAAAGGGATGGAATAGAATGGATAATAACGAACCCGGCACCCCAGTCGACTCAACCCTGGGTTACACATTCCAGAACGACTTTCTGGCGCTGACGCAGGCGTTTTCATTACCTGAAATAGATTACACCGACATTTCCCAGCGGGAACAGTTGGCCGCGGCTATTAAACGTTGGCCGCTATTAGCTGAATTTGCCCAACAACAATAAGGGAGCCATTGATGGCCATACTAGGATTACAGGGCGTCCGTGGTGGAGTAGGTACAACATCCGTTACCGCGGCGCTGGCGTGGTCATTACAGCTTTTAGGTGAATCGGTATTGGTGATTGACGCCTGTGCCGATAATTTGCTGCGCATGTCGTTTAATGTCGACTTTACGCGTACAGAGGGTTGGGCTCGCGCGCTGCTTGATGATAAAGACTGGCGCGATGCGGGTATGCGTTATACCTCGCAGCTTGATGTACTGCCCTTTGGCCAATTGACCACTACCGAGCGTGAAAATGAAGCTGCCTATCAGCGT
The DNA here is from genome assembly GCF_030209635.1 of Enterobacter sp. MEB024. Classification (NCBI taxonomy): domain Bacteria; kingdom Pseudomonadati; phylum Pseudomonadota; class Gammaproteobacteria; order Enterobacterales; family Enterobacteriaceae; genus Enterobacter; species Enterobacter sp. MEB024. Next base: position 7,325 of record NZ_JARVRQ010000013.1, read on the forward strand.
CTGTTTTCCCAGTTCACCGTCGCGCTGCAGGAGCTGAAAGAAAAAGGCCATTATAAGTGGATCCTTCTGGATCTGCCGCACGGCGCCGGCACGCTGACCCGACAGCTTATGGCGCAGTGCGATCGCGTGCTGTCGATTGTGAACGTCGACGCGAATTGCCATATTCGTCTGCATCAGCAAGGGTTGCCTGAAAATGGTCATATCCTGATTAATGATTTACGCATTGGCAGCCAGATCCAGGACGATCTGTATCAGGTTTGGCTGCAAAGCCAGCGCCGTCTGCTGCCGATTGTTATCCATCGTGATGAGGGCATGGCGGAATGCCTTGCCTCCAAACAACCACTCGGTGAATACCGCAGCGATTCCCTGGCGGCAGAAGAGATCCTGACGCTGGCGAACTGGTGTCTGCTGCACTTTGCCAAAGGGGCAGAGCCTGCAGGGAGTTCTGTATGAGCCGTCTCGCCAGCTGGTTACTCATCCCGCCGGTCAGTTCGCGTCTGAGCGAACATTACCGGCATTTTCGCCGGCACGGAGCTTCGGCATTCAGCGCCGCGCTCGGCTGCTTCTGGATGATTCTGGCCTGGACGTTCATTCCCCTCGAACACCCGCGCTGGCAGCGCATTCGTGCGCAGCACAGTGAGTTATATCCGCATATTCATCCCGATCGCCCGCGACCCTTGGATCCGGCGCGTTATATCATTCAGGCTGTCTGGCTGGTGGCCACGTCGTCCCGCTCAGAAAACAAAGCGCCGCGCTGGCGCAGCTTCTCCCGCGTGCAACATTTACGTGAGCGCTATCACCAGTGGCTGGACAGTTTGCCTGACCGCGTGGGTGACAAGACCAGCCATCTGGATAACCATAAAGAGCTCGGGCATCTGCACCCGGGCTTGCGGCGTTTTATACTCGGCGTAATTGTCGTTTTCTCGCTCATTCTGGCCCTGGTCTGTATTACGCAGCCCTTTAACCCCCTGGCGCAGTTCACCTTCCTGATCCTGCTGTGGGGTGTGGCATTGCTGGTACGCCGTATTCCGGGACGCTTCTCCGCCCTGATGCTGATTGTGCTGTCACTGACCGTCTCCTGTCGCTACATCTGGTGGCGTTACACCTCAACGCTCAACTGGGATGACCCGGTCAGCCTGGTGTGCGGTCTGGTTCTGCTGTTTGCGGAAACGTACGCCTGGGTTGTACTGGTGCTGGGGTATTTCCAGGTCATCTGGCCGCTCAACCGTCAGCCGGTTCCGCTGCCAAAAGACACGTCACAATGGCCGTCTGTCGATCTCTTCGTGCCGACCTACAACGAAGACCTGAGCGTGGTAAAAAACACGATTTACGCCGCGCTGGGTATCGACTGGCCGAAAGATAAACTCAAAATCTGGGTTCTGGATGACGGCGGCCGCCCGGCGTTCCGCCAGTTCGCGGAAGAGGTGGGTGTCGAGTACATCGCCCGTACCACGCATGAACACGCCAAGGCCGGGAACATCAACAACGCCCTCAAATATGCCAAAGGTGAGTTTGTCTCAATCTTTGACTGCGACCACGTGCCGACGCGCTCGTTCCTGCAGATGACGATGGGCTGGTTCCTGAAGGAGAAAGAGCTGGCGATGATGCAGACGCCGCACCATTTCTTCTCGCCGGATCCATTTGAACGTAACCTTGGCCGTTTCCGTAAAACCCCTAACGAAGGTACGCTGTTCTATGGCCTGGTGCAGGACGGGAACGACATGTGGGATGCGACTTTCTTCTGCGGTTCCTGTGCGGTTATTCGCCGTAAACCGCTGGATGAGATCGGTGGCATTGCCGTCGAAACGGTCACCGAAGATGCGCATACCTCGCTGCGCCTGCACCGTCGGGGCTACACCTCTGCGTATATGCGTATTCCGCAGGCCGCGGGTCTGGCAACGGAATCTCTCTCGGCGCACATCGGCCAGCGTATTCGCTGGGCGCGCGGCATGGTGCAGATTTTCCGTCTCGATAACCCCCTGATTGGGAAAGGGCTGAAACTCGCGCAGCGTCTGTGCTACGTCAACGCCATGTTCCACTTCCTGTCCGGTATCCCGCGCCTCATCTTCCTGACCGCGCCGCTGGCGTTCCTGCTTCTTCACGCCTATATCATCTACGCGCCTGCGCTGATGATTGCGCTGTTCGTTCTGCCGCACATGATTCACGCGAGCCTGACGAACTCGAAGATTCAGGGTAAATACCGCCATTCGTTCTGGAGTGAAATCTACGAAACGGTGCTGGCCTGGTACATCGCGCCGCCGACGATGGTGGCGCTGATCAACCCGCACAAAGGTAAATTCAACGTCACTGCGAAGGGCGGTCTGGTGGAAGAGGAGTATGTCGACTGGGTCATCTCCCGGCCGTACATCTTCCTGGTGTTGCTGAATATCGTGGGCGTGATTGCCGGTATCTGGCGCTACTTCTACGGCCCGGAAAACGAGATCCTGACCGTGTTCGTGAGTATGGCATGGGTGTTCTACAACCTGATTATCCTCGGCGGCGCGGTTGCGGTGTCGGTGGAGAGCAAACAGGTCCGCCGTGCGCATCGCGTGGAAATCTGCATGCCTGCGGCAATCGCCCGTGAAGATGGTCACCTCTTCTCCTGTACTGTGCACGACTTCTCAGACGGTGGTCTGGGGATAAAAATCAACGGTCAGGCGAAGGTGCTGGAAGGGCAGAAGGTTAACCTGCTGCTGAAGCGCGGCCAGCAGGAGTACGTCTTCCCGACGCAGGTGGTGCGTGTAGCCGGTAATGAAGTCGGTCTGCAACTGATGCCGCTGACGAAAAAGCAACATATTGATTTTGTGCAGTGTACGTTTGCCCGCGCGGACACGTGGGCTCTCTGGCAGGACAGCTTCCCGGAAGATAAACCTCTGGAAAGCCTGCTGGATATTCTGAAGCTGGGGTTCCGTGGCTATCGTCACCTTGCAGAATTTGCCCCGTCGTCGGTGAAATTAATTTTCCGGTCCCTTACTTCGCTGGTTTCCTGGATCGTATCGTTCGTTCCTCGTCGTCCCGAGCGGGATGAGGCGAAGCAGGCGGACCCGGTTATGGCTCAACAATGATGATAACGCGATGAAAACTAAACTTTCCTGGTTATGTGCAGTGGCAATGGGGGTAAGTGCGCTCCCCACAACGATGGCTAACGCAGCACCCGATAACGCAGCGGCAACGCCTGCTCCGACGGTACCTGTGGTCGCCCAGGCGACCGATCCGGTTATCACCGCGGCACCCGGTCAAACGGAAAACGTCATTCCGAACCAGCCTACGGACGGCAACACCCTGCCGGCAGACAGCAATGTCGTCGGTCAGGTGATGCCGGGCGTACAGGGAGCGAACGCGCCTATTGTCGCGGAAGATGCCCCGTCACGGGACGTGAAGCTGAGCTTTGCGCAGATTGCGCCGCCGCCGGGCAGCATGGTGCTGCGCGGTATTAACCCTAACGGCGGCATTGAGTTCGGTATGCGCAGCGATGAGGTTGTCTCTCACGCCATGCTGAACCTTGAATACACGCCATCACCGTCGCTGTTGCCGGTACAGTCTCAGCTGAAGGTTTACCTGAATGATGAGCTGATGGACGTCCTGCCCGTCACAAAAGAGCAACTGGGTAAGAAAACACAGGCCCAGGTGCCGATTAACCCTCTTTTCATCACCGACTTTAACCGCATACGTCTGGAGTTTGTCGGTCACTACCGTGACGTCTGTGAGAACCCTGCCAGCAATACCCTGTGGGTAGACGTAGGACGCAACTCTTCGCTGCAGATGACCTACCAGTCGCTGGCGCTGAAAAACGACCTCTCGTCGTTCCCGGTTCCGTTCTTTGATCCGCGTGATAATCGTCAGTTAGTGCTGCCAATGGTGTTTGCGGCGTCTCCGGACGTCACCGAGCAGCTGGCGGCCACCATTGTGGCATCGTGGTTTGGTTCACGTTCCGGCTGGCGCGGGCAGAACTTCCCGGTAATGTACGACAAAATGCCGGACAGAAACGCGATCGTGTTTGCGACCAACGCGAAACGTCCTGCCTTCCTGCGCGATCACCCGGACGTAAAAGCGCCGACCATTGAGATGATGAGCCACCCGGATAACCCGTACGTGAAGCTGCTGGTGGTCTTCGGGCGTGATGATAAAGACCTGGTGCAGGCGGCAAAGGGCATTGCCCAGGGTAACGTTCTGTTCCGTGGAAACAGCGTGGTGGTGGATGAGGTTAAACCGCTGCTGCCGCGTAAACCTTATGACGCACCAAACTGGGTGCGTACTGACCGTGCCGTCACGTTTGGCGAACTGAAAACGTATGAAGAACAGCTGCAGGCGACGGGGCTTGAGCCAGCCCCAATTAGTCTGTCACTGAATCTGCCGCCAGACCTGTACCTGCTGCGCACCAACGGTATTGATATCAATCTGAGCTACCGTTACACCGCGCCGGCAACCAAAGACAGTTCACGCATGGATATCAGCCTGAACAACCAGTTCCTGCAATCTTTCAGTCTGACAAGCACGCAGGATACTAACCGACTGATGCTCCGTCTGCCGGTGTTGCAGGGGCTGCTGGACGGGAAAACGGACGTCTCTATTCCGGCGCTGAAGCTTGGGGCGATCAACCAGCTGCGCTTTGATTTCCAATACATGAACCCGATGCCCGGCGGCTCAGTGGATAACTGCATCACCTTCCAGCAAGTACAGAACCACGTTGTGATTGGTGATGAGTCAACCATCGACTTCTCGAAGTATTATCACTTCCTTGCCATGCCGGACCTGCGTGCATTTGCCAATGCCAGCTTCCCGTTCAGCCGTATGGCCGATCTCTCTGAATCCATTGTCGTCATGCCAAAAGCGCCAAATGAGGGCCAGGTGACGACCCTGCTGGACACCATGGCGTCCGTGGGTGCGCAGACCGGATTACCGGCAATTAATGTCACGTTGACTGACGATGGTAGCCAGATCCAGAACAAAGACGCGGACATCATGGTGATCGGTAACATCCCGGATAAGCTGAAGGATGACAAGCGTATCGATCTGCTGGTCAAAGCAGCGCAGTCCTGGGTTAACACGCCACTGCGTCAGACCGAGTTCCCGAGCATTATGCCGGATATCAACGATCGTCAGGCCAGCGTGCAGACAACCGTTACGTCTCAGGGGCCAATGGCCGCGGTGGTTGGCTTCCAGTCACCTTACAACGAGCAGCGTAGCGTAGTGGCGCTCCTGGCGGACAGCCCGCGTGGGTATGCGTTACTCAACAGCGCGATGAACGACAGCGGCAAACGTGCCGCGATGTATGGTTCGGTGGCGGTGATCCGCGAGTCTGGGGTCAATAGCCTGCGCGTGGGCGATGTGTACTACGTGGGCCATCTGCCGTGGTTCGAGCGTCTGTGGTATGCGCTGGCTAACCATCCGGTTCTGCTGGCTATCCTGGCCGCCGTCAGCGTGGTGTTGCTGGCGTGGGTGCTGTGGCGTCTGCTGCGTATCATCAGCCGTCGTCGCCTTAACCCGGATGAGTAACAGGTGATGAAAGCGTTTCGCTGGTGTGTGTTAGCAGCGTTGATGCTGGCGGCGATCCCTCTTCGCGCCGCCTGCACCTGGCCTGCCTGGGAGCAGTTTAAAAAGGATTACATCAGTGAGAGCGGGCGTGTCATTGATCCCAGCGACACGCGCAAAATCACCACGTCGGAAGGGCAAAGCTATGCGTTGTTCTTTGCCCTGGCCGCGAACGATCGCAAAGCCTTTGATCAATTGCTGACGTGGACGCGCGACAACCTGGCCGGGGGCAATCTGAACGATAATTTGCCCGCCTGGCTATGGGGTCAGAAAGACCACGACAACTGGGCGATAATCGATACCAACTCCGCCTCGGATGCCGATGTCTGGATTGCCTGGTCACTGCTTGAGGCGGGCCGGCTGTGGAAACATCCGGACTATACCCGCACGGGTAAGGCGCTCCTTAAACGCATTGCCCATGAGGAAGTGGTGAAAGTACCGGGACTCGGCTCCATGCTGCTGCCCGGGAAGGTCGGTTTTGCCGAGGAGAAAGCCTGGCGCTTTAACCCCAGCTATCTTCCTCCGCAGATAGCGAGCTATTTCACGCGCTTTGGTGCCCCGTGGACGACCCTTCGTGAAACCAATCTGCGCTTGTTGCTGGAAACGGCGCCAAAGGGGTTTTCGCCGGACTGGGTGCAGTATCAAAAAAACAGAGGCTGGCATTTGCAGCAGGATAAATCGCTGGTGGGCGGCTACGACGCCATCCGCGTCTACCTCTGGGTCGGAATGATGAGTGACAAAGACGCCCAGAAAGCCCGGTTGCTTACGCGCTTCCGGCCGATGGCGACAATGACCACGAAACACGGTGTACCGCCGGAAAAAGTGGATGTGGCGAGCGGGAAGCCTGCGGGCAAGGGGCCGGTCGGCTTTTCCGCTGCGATGCTGCCTTTTTTACAGCAGCGTGATGCGCAGGCGGTACAGCGCCAGCGCGTTGCAGATAATTTTCCCGATAATAATGCCTATTACAGCTACGTACTGACTCTCTTCGGGCAAGGATGGGATCAGCATCGTTTTCGCTTCACCGCTCAAGGTGAATTAATACCGGACTGGGGCCAGGAATGCGCAACTTCACAGTAAATCTTCTCAGTTTATCGCTTAGCCTGGCACTGATGCCGCTGGCTCAGGCCGCTAACTCCCCGCAGCAGCAACAGCTGCTGCAACAGGTGCGGCTGGGTGAATCGACGCAGCGTGAGGATTTGGTTCGTCAGTCGCTCTACCGCCTTGAGCTGATTGACCCGAACAACCCCGACGTCATTGCGGCGCGCTTTCGTTACCTGCTTCGTCAGGGTGATAACGCCGGTGCGCAAAAAGAGCTGGATCGTCTGAAAGGGATCGCGCCGGGCTCCAGTGCGTATCAGTCCTCGCGCAATACGATGCTGCTTTCTACGCCTGAAGGCCGTCAGCAGTTACAGCAGGCCCGGTTACTGGCTACAACGGGTCATACTCAGGAGGCCATTGCGGCCTATGACAAGCTTTTTGACGGTAATCCGCCGGGCGGTGACGTGGCGACGGAATACTGGAATGTTGTGGCGAAAGATCCTGCCCGCCGTAGCGTCGCCATTAACCAGCTGAAGAAAATTAACGCCAGCAGCCCGGGCAATACGCAGCTGCAGGGCACGCTGGCACAGCTGCTGTTCCAGACCGGTCGTCGCGATGAAGGCTTTGCGGTGTTGCAGGAGATGGCCAAATCCAGCAATGGCCGCAGCCAGGCATCTGATATGTGGTATGAGCAGATCAAAGATCAGCCTGTCAGCAACGCCAGCGTCAGCGCGCTGCAAAAATACCTGAGCGTCTTCAGTGACGGCGACAGCGTAGCGGCGGCGCGTACTCAACTTGATACGCAGCAAAAACAGCTAGCCGATCCAACCTTCCGTGCGAAAGCACAAGGGCTGGCGGCGGTGGATGCCGGGCAGGGCGATAAGGCGGTGGCGGATCTGCAAAAAGCGGTCAGCGCAAATCATGCCGACAGCGAAGCCGTGGGCGCGCTTGGACAGGCGTACTCTCAGAAAGGCGATCGCGCCCGTGCGGTGGCGCAGTTTGAAAAGGCGATCGCCCTCGATCCGCAGAGCGATAACCGCGGTAAATGGGACAGTTTGCTGAAAGTTAACCGCTACTGGCTGCTGATCCAGCAGGGTGATACCGCCCTGAAAGCGAACAATACGGCGCAGGCGGAACGTTATTACCAGCAGGCGCGTACACTCGACAATACCGACAGTTATGCGGTGCTGGGGCTGGGAGATGCCGCGGCGGCGCGTAAAGACACGGCTGCGGCGGAACGTTATTACCGTCAGGCGCTGCGTATGGACAGCGGTAACAGCAATGCCGTTCGTGGCCTTGCCAATGTTTATCGTGCGCAGTCCCCGGAAAAGGCCGCGCAGTTTATCCAGTCGCTCTCTGCCAGCCAGCGCCGAAGCATTGATGACATTGAACGTAGCCTGACCAACGAGCAGCTGTCAGCCCAGGCGGAACAGCTGGAAAACCAGGGGCAATACGCTCAGGCGGCGGAAATTCAGCGTCGTCGTCTGGCACTCTCTCCGGGCGACGTCTGGATAACCTACCGTCTGTCGCGCGATCTCTATAGCGCGGGCCAGCGCAGCCAGGCGGATAACCTGATGCGCCAGCTTGCCAGCCAGAAACCGTCCGATCCGGAACAGGTGTATGCCAGTGGGCTGTATCTCTCCGGAAACGATCAGGACCGGGCCGCGCTCACGCATCTGGAGACGCTTCCGCGCAGCCAGTGGAACGCCAATATTAAGGAGCTTGCCGACCGCCTGCAGAGTAACCAGACGCTGGAAACGGCAAACCGACTGCGCGACAGCGGCAAAGAGCAGGAGGCGGAAAACCTCCTTCGCCAGCAACCGTCCTCTACCCGTATCGACTTAACCCTTGCGGACTGGGCGCAGCAGCGTGGCGATCTGGAGGCCGCGAAAACGGCTTACAACACCGTGCTGGAGCGTGAACCGCAGAACGAAGATGCGATCCTCGGTCTGACCGAAGTGTATAGCGCCCAGGGCAACAAAGAGGCAGCCCGTGCCGCGCTGGCAAAACTGCCTGCTGCGCAAAACGGAGAGCCGCTGTCGCTCAATATGCAGCGCCGGATCGCGATGGCGCAGGCAGGCCTTGGGGATTCCGCCGCCGCAGAGCAGACGTTCAGCAAGATTATTCCTCAGGCGAAATCACAGCCTGCATCTATGGAAAACGCGCTGGTATTACGTGATGCCGCACGTTTCCAGACGCAAAATGGTCAGCCTCAGCAGGCACTGGAAACGTATAAAGATGCGATGGTGTCGTCAGGCGTCACGACGACACGTCCGGCTGACAATGACAGCTTTACCCGCCTGACGCGTAACGACGAAAAAGACGACTGGCTGAAACGCGGCGTGCGTAGCGACGCCGGTGATTTGTACCGTCAGCAGGATGTTAACGTCACGCTGCAGCATGATTACTGGGGCTCCAGCGGCACCGGCGGCTATTCCGATCTTAAAGCGCATACCACCATGTTACAGGCGGATGCACCACTGGCGGATGGCCGTATGTTCCTGCGTAGCGATTTGGTCAATATGGATGCCGGGTCCTTTTCCACCGATAACGGTACCTACGATCCGAAATGGGGCACTTGTGCCGAAACGCCGTGTAGTGGCAACACGCATCAGTCAGCAAATGGTGCGAGTATTGCCGTGGGCTGGCAGAACAAAACCTGGGCGTGGGATATTGGTACCACGCCGATGGGCTTTGACGTTGTCGACGTGGTCGGTGGTGTAAGCTACAGCAGTGACCTGGGGCCAATCGGTTATACCGTTAATGCCCATCGTCGCCCGATCTCCAGCTCTCTGCTCGCCTTTGCCGGGCAAAAAGATACCAACACCGGCACCACCTGGGGCGGCGTGCGCGCAACCGGCGGTGGCGCGAGCATCAGTTATGACAAAGGTGAGGCGCACGGCGTCTGGTCGAGCCTGAATGCGGAAACGCTGACGGGTAAAAATGTGGAAGATAACTGGCGCGTCCGCTGGATGACCGGTTACTACTACAAGCTCATCAATAAAAACAATGAGCGTCTGACCGTCGGCGTGAGCAACATGCTCTGGCACTACGATAAAGATCTGAGCGGTTATACCCTGGGTCAGGGCGGTTATTACAGCCCGCAGGAGTATGTCTCCTTCGCGTTGCCTGTCACCTGGCGTAAACGTACCGAGAACTGGTCCTGGGAGCTGGGCGGATCGGTGTCATGGTCTCATTCTAAAACTAACGACGTGATGCGCTACCCCATTCAGGGACTGATTCCGACCGATGAGCCCGGTCGCTACACCGACAGAGGCGAAATGGAAACCGGCAGCAGCTCCTCAGGCACGGGTTATACCGCACGGGCCATTATCGAGCGCCGGGTCACGTCCAACTGGTTTGTGGGCCTCGGTGTGGATATTCAGGAAGCAAAAGATTATACCCCAAGCCACGCACTGCTTTATGTACGCTACTCTGCTGCAGGCTGGCAGGGCGATATGGACTTACCGCCGCAGCCGCTGATCCCTTACGCGGACTGGTAATCGGATTTAACTTAATCCATTTGTAAGTCTCTCTTAAAAGTACAGCAATCGGGTATACTCAGGCGCACCAGGTTTACACCCTGGTGCGCCCTGCGCTTCGAGTTTTGTGGAGAGTCATTTTGCGTGTCAGCCGTTCCTTAACTATCAAACAGATGGCGATGGTTTCTGCCGTCACAATGCTGTTTGTACTCCTTTTTTGCGTAATTTTGCTGTTTCATTCCGTACAGCAGAATCGCTATAACACGGCTTCGCAATTAGAAAGTATTGCCCGCTCGGTGCGTGGCCCGCTCTCTGCCTCTATTTTGAAAGGGGATATTCCCGAAGCGGAAACCATTTTAAAACGCATTCAGCCTGCCGGTGTCGTGAGCCGCGCAGACGTGGTGTTACCCAATCAGTTTCAGGCGCTGCGGATGAGTTTTATCCCCGAGCGCCCCGTCCCCATGATGGTGATGCGACTGTTTGAACTGCCGGTGCAGATTTCGCTGCCGGTCTATTCGCTTGAGCGTCCCGCGAATCCACAGCCGTTGGCCTACCTTGTTCTGCAGGCAGACTCGTACCGCATGTACAAGTTCGTCATGAGCTGGGTTGTCACGTTAGTGACCACTTGCTTACTTATGACGCTTATTCTGAGCGTGGCGCTGACCTGGTGTATTAACCGTCTGATTGTGCATCCGCTACGCCGGATTGCCCGGGAGTTGAACACGCTTTCACCGCAGGACCAGGTGGGGCATCAGCTTCCGCTGCCGCGTCTTCATCATGATGACGAGATTGGTATGCTGGTACGCAGCTATAACCTCAACCAGCAGCGGATGCAGCGCCAGCAGGATGAGCTGAACAGCAGCGCCACGCGCTTCCCGGTGTCGGAGCTGCCCAATAAAGCCTTCCTGATGGCGATGCTGGAACAGACTGTCGCCCGCCAGCAAACCACCGCGCTGATGGTGATCGCCTGTGAAACCCTGCAGGACACCGCCGGCGTGCTCAAAGAGAACCAGCGTGAAATGCTGCTCCTGACGCTGGTGGAGAAAGTGAAGTCCGTGCTGGCCCCGCGCATGGTGCTGACCCAGGTCAGCGGGTATGACCTGGTGGTAATTGCCAACGGCGTGAAAGAGCCGTGGCATGCGATCACGTTAGGTCAGCAAGTACTCACTGTCATTAATGAGCGGCTGCCCATTCAGGGCATCCAGCTTCGTCCAAGCGCCAGTATCGGTATTGCGATGTACTTCGGTGACTTAACGGCGGAACAGCTTTACCGTCGTGCTTTCTCGGCGGCGTTTACCGCCCGGCGCAAAGGGAAAAATCAGATCCAGTTCTTCGACCCGGAACAGATGGAAAGGGCGCAGCAGCGCCTGACGGAAGAGAGCGACATTTTGACCGCGCTGGATAACCGTCAGTTTGCCCTCTGGCTCCAGCCGCAGGTGAATTTGCTGACGGGCGAGGTGATCAGCGCGGAAGCGCTGCTGCGCGTGCAGCAGCCGGATGGTTCATGGGAATTGCCGGAAGGGCTCATTGAGCGCATCGAATCCTGTGGCCTGATGGTCACCGTCGGTTACTGGGTGCTGGAGGAGTCGTGCCGACAGCTTGCTGCCTGGCAGGAACGAGGCGTGACGCTCCCGCTGTCGGTCAACTTGTCCGCCCTGCAGCTGATGCATCCGACCATGGTGTCTGAGATGCTGGAGCTGATCCATCGTTACCGGATCAAGCCTGATACGCTGACGCTGGAAGTCACGGAAAGCCGGCGTATTGACGATCCTAATGAGGCGGTCGCGATTCTGAAACCGCTGCGTAATGCCGGTATACGCATCGCGCTGGACGATTTCGGTATGGGTTATGCCGGGCTGCGTCAGCTCCAGCATATGAAAACCCTGCCGGTGGATGTGCTGAAAATCGACAAAGCCTTTGTTGAAGGGTTGCCGGAAGACAGCAGCATGGTCCAGGCCATTATCCAGCTGGCCCGCAGCCTGAAACTGCAGCTGATTGCCGAAGGGATTGAGACAGACGCGCAGCGCACCTGGCTGGCTGAAGCGGGCGTGGAGGGTGGACAGGGCTTCCTGTTTGCACCGGCTGTTCCGTCGGATGTCTTTGAACAACGCTACCTTTCCGGTGGGGACAATAGCGCAAACGTGTAATTTTGTTGCTGGCTTGTGCGAGCCAGCTCAAAGTTCTTAACATTTGTGTTTCAAATTTGAACTGGGTTTATTTCTGTCCTGTTATACGGGTGTTATTTTAAAGCCGCAGGTTAACCATAACCTTACAAAGCCTGTGGTTTTTCTTCCCAAGGACACCCTATGAAAACCTCACTCTTCAAAAGTCTCTATTTTCAGGTCCTGACAGCCATCGCAATCGGTATTTTGCTTGGTCACTATTACCCTGAACTTGGCGCACAAATGAAACCGCTTGGCGACGCATTCGTTAAGCTCATCAAAATGGTCATCGCCCCGGTGATCTTCTGTACCGTCGTGACGGGCATCGCTGGCATGGAAAGCATGAAGGCGGTAGGCCGTACCGGTGCAGTGGCGCTTCTCTATTTCGAAGTGGTCAGTACCCTTGCGCTGATTATTGGTCTTATCATCGTGAACGTGGTGCAGCCCGGCGCGGGGATGAACGTTGACCCGTCGACGCTGGATGCCAAAGCGGTCGCGGTGTATGCCGATCAGGCGAAAGACCAGGGGGTAGTGGCCTTCCTGCTGGACGTTATCCCAGGCAGCGTCATCGGTGCATTTGCCAGCGGCAACATTCTGCAGGTGCTGCTGTTTGCCGTCATGTTTGGCTTTGCCCTGCACCGTCTGGGCAACAAAGGCCAGCTGATCTTTAACGTCATCGAAAGCTTCTCGCAGGTCATCTTCGGCATCATCAATATGATCATGCGCCTGGCGCCTATTGGGGCCTTCGGTGCGATGGCATTCACCATCGGTAAGTACGGCGTGGGTACCCTGGTGCAGCTGGGCCAGCTCATCATCTGCTTCTATATCACCTGTATTCTGTTCGTGGTGGTGGTGCTGGGCTCAATCGCCCGCGCGGCAGGGTTCAGCATTTTCAAATTTATCCGTTATATCCGCGAAGAGCTGCTGATTGTTCTGGGGACCTCTTCATCAGAATCGGCCCTGCCGCGCATGCTCGATAAGATGGAAAAGCTGGGCTGCCGTAAATCGGTGGTGGGGCTGGTCATCCCGACGGGCTACTCCTTCAACCTTGATGGCACCTCGATATACCTGACAATGGCGGCCGTGTTTATCGCTCAGGCGACCAACAGCCATATGGACATTTTCCATCAGGTTACCCTGCTGGTGGTGCTCCTGCTCTCGTCTAAAGGGGCCGCAGGTGTTACTGGCAGTGGCTTTATCGTGCTGGCGGCCACCATTTCCGCGGTCGGACACCTGCCGGTGGCGGGTCTGGCGCTGATTCTCGGTATTGACCGCTTTATGTCTGAAGCCCGTGCCTTAACCAACCTCGTGGGTAACGGTGTGGCAACGGTAGTCGTGGCAAAATGGGTGAAAGAGCTGGATCACAAAAAGCTCGACGATACGTTAAATAATCGCCAGTCAGACAGCAAAACTCCTGGTTTATCCTCTTAATATTGTCACAAATGCCCGCATTCCCTTGTCGGGATGCGGGCTCCTGCGCATAATAACTGTTCGTACCTGTCATAATTCGACAAGATTTTTTTGGGTATATTTCACTTCTGACCGTGACGTTTTGTAGAACACGCGGTCTAATCGACGTGTTTTCATCGTCATCTTTTAGAGTGAAACGCGTCGCGAGACACTCTCTTTAACCAGGAATGTTGATCAGGGGTTCACATGCAGGGCACAAAAATTCGACTCTTAACCGGCGGTTTGCTGATGATGGCAGCAGCCAGTTATGTGCAGGCAGATGCGCTCCAGCCAGACCCGGCCTGGCAACAAGGGACACTAGCGAACGGTTTTCAGTGGCAGGTTTTAGCCACCCCACAACGTCCGAGTGACCGTGTTGAAATCCGTCTGTCTGTTAATACCGGCTCCCTCACGGAAAGCACTCAGCAAACCGGTTTTAGCCATTTTATTCCCCGACTGGCGCTCACGCAGAGCGGCAGTTTGCAAGCAGTTCAGGTGCGTTCGCTCTGGCAACAGGCCATTGATCCGAAACGTCCGCTTCCGCCGGCTGTGGTCTCGTATGACTACACCATGTTCAACCTGAGCCTGCCAAATAACCGTAACGACCTGCTCAAAGAAGCCCTTACGTATCTCGCCGATGCGTCGGGCAATCTGGCGATTACGCCGGAAACCGTTAACTATGCGCTGAGCAACAGTGACATGGTTGCCACCTGGCCTGTGGACACCAAAGAGGGCTGGTGGCGTTACCGCCTGAAGGGTTCAACGCTGCTGGGGCATGACCCGGCCGAGCCGCTGAAACAGCCGGTGGACGCTGAGCAGGTAAAATCGTTCTACCAGAAATGGTACACCCCGGACGCGATGACGCTTATCGTGGTGGGGAATGTGGACAGCCGTGCGGTGGTGGAGCAGATCAACAAAGCGTTTGGCGAACTGAAAGGCAAACGCGAAACACCGGCCCCTGTCCCAACGCTCTCTCCACTGCGTGCAGAGCCTGTCAGCATTATGACGGATACCGTTCGTCAGGATCGCCTCTCCGTCATGTGGGATAACGCCTGGCAGCCAATTCGTGAGTCAGCGGCGCTGCTGCGCTACTGGCGTGCCGATCTGGCACGTGAAGCGCTGTTCTGGCACGTTCAGCAGACGCTCAGCAAGAATAACGTGAAGAATATCGGTCTCGGCTTTGACTGCCGCGTGCTGTTCCAGCGTGCACAGTGTGCCATTAACGTTGAATCGCCGGGCGATAAGCTGAATGCGAATCTGGGCGTGGTGGCAAAAGAGCTGGCAAAAGTGCGCAAAGAGGGCCTGTCGGAAGAAGAGTTCAATGCGCTGGTCGCACAGAAAAAACTTGAGCTGCAGAAGCTGTTTGCAACGTATGCCCGCGCCGATACCGACATTCTGATCAGCCAGCGTATTCGCTCACTGCAGAATCAGGTGGTGGATATTGCGCCGGAGCAGTACCAGAAGCTTCGTCAGGACTTCCTGGAGGGGTTGACCGTCGATATGTTGAATCAGGACTTACGTCAGCAGCTGTCGCAGGAAATGGCGTTGATTCTTCTGCAGCCGAAAGGCGAGCCGGAATATGACATGAAGGAACTTCAGTCGACCTGGAATACCATTATGGCCTCCACGCCGCAGCCATCGCAGGCTGCTACGGCAGATGATTTGCACCAGGACGCAACGGATATCCCGCAGGGGCAGTAATGCCCCTCATCCAGAACCCTCTCCCTGTCGGAGAGGGTTTTGTTTTTACTGTGGCATTGCCTCACGCGGAATAATTGCCCCGCGATACTGGATCACGGTGCTCGCCGTCAGGTGTCCACGCTGGGCCGCCGCTTCTGGCGTCCCGCCCGTCAAACGCACCGCCAGATAGCCCGCACTGAATGAATCACCCGCCGCCGTCGTATCAATCACTTTCTCTTTCGGCAACGTCACCGCAGGGACGTCGATGACGGCTTCACCTTCGATGGCGACCAGACACGAATCAGCCCCGCGCTTAATCACCACTTCACTTACGCCGGCGGCCTGCGTACGCGCAATCACCTCATCAACGGGTTTCTCACCCCACAGCGCATCTTCATCATCGAGCGTCAGGAAGGCGATATCGGTGCATTGCAGTATCTGCTGATAAACCTGCTGCGTCTCTTCACGGCTGGCCCACAGGCGCGGACGGTAGTTATTATCGAAAATAACCTTGCCGCCATTGGCGCGGCATTCACGCAGTAACGACAGCAGTTTTTCACGGCTGGCTGAGCTTAAAATAGCCAGGCTAATCCCGCTCAGATAAAGATAATCAAAGGTGGCTAACGCTTCGCAGATGGCAGCCGCATCGTCGCTCTCCAGCCAGAATTTGGCCGCGGCTTCGTTACGCCAGTAGTAGAAGGTCCGCTCGCCGGTATCGTCGGTTTCAATGTAGTAAAGCCCCGGCAGGCGGTTTTCCATACGCTGTATCAGCGAGGTGTCCACCTGCTCACTCTGCCAGGCTTCCAGCATTTGCTGGCTGAAACTGTCCGTCCCCAGGGCGGTGACGTAGTTCACGGTAAGGGCCTCAGGGGCAACCTGACGGGCAATATAAACGGAGGTGTTTAACGTATCGCCACCAAAACCGCGGCTGACTTCCGCGCCTTTTTGTGACAGCTCAATCATGCATTCGCCAATCACGGCAATTTTCTTGGTCATAGTCGTGAACCTGAACAGAGTAATTTTCGGTAGTGTGCGCTGAGTGAATTATGCGGTCAACTATATTAAAACGACGTTCCATTATTTTATTTGAGCCAGCGCGTGTTCCTGTTAATTTCTGCCCGCTTAATTTCATTTTCCCGGTGAATTGAACATAAAGTTCTCAATTGCCGGGCCGATAACCCTTTGACGAGTCCAGAAAGGCCATCCAACAACAGGACATCTGAAATGAAGTCAGAGCAGGTTATCCAGCGGCTGAGCACTACGCCTGAGGCAAGTATTGAGAACTTGCAGGAGCATCGCTACTGGCTGCAATGTGAGCGTGCGTACACCTATCAGCCGATCTACCGAACGGACGGTCGACTGATGGCTATTGAAATTTTGACCGTCGTGACGCACCCGTCAAACCCCTCACAGCGTATCGCACCGGACCGCTATTTTGCCGAAGTTGCCGTGCGCCAGCGCCTGGATGTGCTGGAAGAACAGCTCCGTATGCTGGCAACCAAACAGGCCTTTTTCGAACAGCATGCCATCCTCGCCTCGGTCAACGTCGATGGACCCACCCTGCTGGCGCTGCGCCAGAACGCGAAATTACAGGAGCTGATCGCCTCCTTACCGTGGATGCGCTTTGAGCTGGTGGAGCATGTTCGTCTGCCACAGGACTCATCATTTGCCTCGATGTGCGAATTCGGCCCGCTGTGGCTGGATGACTTTGGCACCGGGATGGCGAACTTCTCTGCCCTCAGCGAAGTGCGTTACGACTACATTAAAGTGGCCCGCGACCTGTTCATTATGCTGCGCCAGACCCCGGAAGGGCGGAATCTGTTTACGCTGTTATTACAGCTGATGAACCGCTACTGCCAGGGCGTGATAGTGGAAGGTGTGGAAACGCTGGATGAGTGGCGTGATGTGCAAAATTCTCCCGCGGCGGCGGCACAAGGCTATTTCCTCTCTCGTCCGGTCCCAATGGATACCCTCGATTCCGTGATAACGATCCTCTGATCTGCCCGCTTCCCTTTGTCTGAACTATAGTTTTACAGGTAAGGTCATCAGGAAAGGGGATAACAATGACAAAAACAACCAGGGTAATCTCCTGGACAGCAGGGATTTTATTGTTGTTGATCGTGGTCGCCGTCGTCATTATCGCGACGTTTGACTGGAACCGCCTTAAGCCGACCATCAACCAGAAAGTCTCCACCGAACTCAATCGCCCCTTCGCCATACGCGGCGATCTCGGGGTGGTGTGGGAACGTCAGAAAGAGGAGACCGGCTGGCGAAGCTGGATCCCCTGGCCGCATGTCCACGCCGACGACATCATTCTCGGCAACCCGCCGGATATTCCTGACGTGACAATGGTGCATCTGCCCCGCGTAGAAGCCACGCTGGCCCCGTTAGCGCTACTGACCAAAACGGTTTACCTGCCGTGGATCAAGCTTCAGCAGCCCGATGCGCGTCTGATCCGCCTTTCCGAAAAGAACAACAACTGGACGTTTGATCTCGCCAGCAGCGACGAAAAAGATCCCAATGCGCAGCCCTCATCATGGTCATTCCGTCTCGACAATATTCTCTTCGATCGCGGGCGGATCGCCATCGACGACAAGGTCAGCAAAGCTGATATCGAGATCCTGGTCGATCCGTTGGGCAAACCGCTGCCGTTTAGCGAAGTGACCGGCGCAAAAGCGAAGGGCGATAATGCCAAAGCCGGGGATTACGTTTTCGGCCTGAAGGCCGAAGGACGCTACAAAGGGCAGCCCCTGACCGGCACCGGTAAAATTGGCGGCATGCTGGCGCTTCGAAGCGACTCGACGCCATTTCCTGTGCAGGGGGATTTCCGCTCCGGGAACACGCGGGTGGCCTTCACCGGGACCGTCAACGATCCTATGAACATGGGGGGCGTTGATCTGCGGCTGAAGTTTGCCGGTGATTCGCTGGGTGAACTGTATGAACTCACTGGCGTCCTGCTGCCAGATACACCACCGTTTGAGACGGACGGACATCTGGTGGCAAAAATCGACACGGAAAAATCGTCAGTATTTGATTATCGCGATTTCAATGGCCGTATTGGCGACAGCGATATCCATGGATCGTTGACCTACACCACCGGAAAACCGCGCCCGAAACTGGAAGGCGATGTGGAGTCTCGCCAGCTGCGGCTGGCCGATTTGGGGCCGCTGATCGGGATTGATTCCGGTAAAGGCACGAAATCAAAAGAGGTGAAGAAAGATCGCCAGCCGGCGGGGAAAGTCCTGCCTTACGATCGCTTTGAGACCGATAAGTGGGACGTAATGGATGCGGATGTTCGCTTTAAAGGGGGCAAAATCGAGCATGGCAGTACGCTGCCGATCAGCAATCTTTCGACCCATATCCTGCTTAAAAATGCCGATTTACGCCTGCAGCCGCTGAAGTTTGGCATGGCGGGTGGGACCCTCTCATCGAACATTCACCTCGAAGGCGATAAAAAGCCGATGCAGGGGCGTGCCGATATCAAGGCCCGCCGGCTCAAACTGAAAGAGCTGATGCCGAACGTGGAATTGATGCAGAAAACCCTGGGTGAAATGAACGGCGATGCGGATATCCGTGGCGTGGGGAATTCCGTGGCTGCACTGCTCGGGAGCAGTAACGGTAACCTGAAGCTTCTGATGAACGACGGGCTGGTGAGCCGCAACCTGATGGAGATCCTGGGGCTGAACGTCGGGAACTACGTCATCGGGCAAATCTTCGGTGATGATGAGGTGCGGGTGAACTGTGCGGCGGCCAACCTGGATCTGGTCAACGGCGTGGCGCGCCCGCAAATTTTTGCTTTCGATACGGAGAACGCGGTTATCAACGTGACCGGTACCGCCAGTATGGCCTCCGAGCAGCTTGATTTAACCATCGATCCGGAAAGTAAGGGGATTCGTATCATCACCCTGCGTTCGCCGCTCTACGTGCGTGGGACCTTTAAAAATCCGCAGGCGGGTGTGAAACCCGGTCCGCTGATTGCGCGCGGCGCGGTGGCGGCAGCACTCGCGACGCTGGTTACGCCAGCGGCGGCGCTGTTGGCGTTAATTTCGCCGTCAGAAGGGGATGCGAATCAGTGCCGGAACATTTTGTCGCAGATGAAAAAATAACGTGCGGCTTTCGGGACCTTTACCCTCTCCCTGGGGGAGAGGGTATCAGGCCGCGGTGAATTACAGAGACTGGTGCTTCGTCTCGTGGGTCAGCAGCAGGGCAATCAGCGTCAGTGCTGCCATGGCGGCCAGGTAAACGCCCACGTAGAACAGGCCATAATTTGCCTGCAGCCAGGTGGCGATATAAGGCGCAACGGACGCACCCAGAATAGAGGCAACGTTATAGGAGAACGACGCGCCGGTATAACGCACTTCCGTCGGGAACAGCTCTGGCAGCAGCGCGCCCATCGGGCCGAAGGTCAGGCCCATCAGGCTCAGACCAATGAGCAGGTACGCCATGACCAGCGCAGGGCTACCTGAACCCAGCAGCGGCGGGAAGACGAACAGGGCAAACAGAATGATCAGCGTGGTGATAACAATCATGCTTGAGCGACGACCAAACTTATCCGCCAGCAGGCCGGCAATCGGCACCATGACGCCAAACCCAATGACCGCCATCATCAACATCCACAGCACTTCGTTACGCGGCAGGCCGAGCCCAACCGGCGCGGCGGCGGTGCTGAACGTCATTGAGTAGACCGTCATGATATAGAACAGCGTGTAGGTCGCGAGCATGATAAACGTGCCCAGTACCGTCACGCGGACGTGTTTAGTCAGCAGCGTACCCAGCGGCACTTTTACCTGTTTTTTCGCGGCGGCAACTTTAGCGAAAACCGGCGTTTCGTGAAGCGACACGCGGACATACAGGCCAATCAGCACCAGCACGGCGGAGAAGACGAACGGAATACGCCAGCCCCAGCTCATGAACTGTTCGTCCGTCAGCAGCCAGGAGAGCAGCAGGAAAGTCCCGTTCGCAAAGAAGAAGCCAATCGGTGCGCCAAGCTGCGGGAATGAACCGTACAGCGCGCGTTTGCGTGCCGGTGCGTTCTCCGTGGCCAGCAGCGCCGCCCCCCCCCATTCACCGCCCAGCCCCAGACCCTGACCAAAACGCGCCAGCGCCAGCAGCATCGGGGCCAGAATACCAATGGTTTCGTAGGTAGGCAGCAAGCCGATAGCGACGGTGGAGATCCCCATCGTCAGCAGCGAGGCCACCAGCGTGACCTTACGGCCGATGCGATCGCCGAAGTGTCCAAACAGGGCAGAGCCAATCGGACGCGCAACAAACGCGATCGCAAAGGTAGCCAGAGACTGCAGCGTGGCTGCCGTCGGGTCACCCTGCGGGAAGAAAATATGCGGAAAGACAATGACCGCTGCGGTGGCATAAATGTAAAAGTCGAAGAACTCAATGGCGGTGCCAATCAGCGAGGCGACGACAACTTTGTTTCGCGAGTTAACCGGCGCGGTTTCCGCGCCGGAGTCGAGTGTTGTGGCTGTTGCTTGCATAATATTTTCTTATTTTTAGTCGGACGAAAGGCCATATTACGCACAGCAAAAGCGACATTTCAATCTGTAACAAAGCCGCGCACTGGTGATAAAAGCAACAAAAAGCGGATAATGTTCAGGCCAGACAAAACACTTCTATGAAATGCTTCACAGTTTTCAAATATCAGCTGATAAAACTGGTTTTTGGTTAAATAAAAGTTACGGACTGGATTTATATGCTGAAATGATGAATCGGGCTGAAGTTTCAGCCCGGGAGAGACGTTATCGGTGTGTTTTACCCGGCATGCGCGGGTCGTCTTTGTACTCGGCGGTGGCAATCCATGCCGCGCAGAACAAGGTCAGGCGGGCGAAGAAGTAGAAGAACGCCATCAGCCCCAGCACCGAGCCAAACGCCGCGCCAGAAGGGGATTTCACCAGCGATGGCAGAGTGTAAGTCATCACAATTTTGATCACTTCAAAGCCTATCGCCGCAATCAATGTGCCGCGGATCAGCGCCTTTTTACGCGGACGATGGCGGGGCAAGCGCCAGAAGATCCAGAAGAACAGCAGATAGTTGGCGAAGATGGAAATAGCCAGTCCAATGCCGCGCCACGCGGGCTTCAGCCACTCGATGTAATCCAGATAGAGCGCAGAGATAATCATCTGCTGCGCCGAACCGGCGACAGAGGTGATGGAGAGCGTCACAATCAGCGCGACGAGCAGGCCAATCAGCGAAACAAAGTCGCGAAGATACTTAACCCAGATTTTCTCCTGGTCTTGAGGCTTACGCTCCCACACCTCACGCGACTGGGCACGAATGGCCTCGCGGAGGTTGCCCATCCAGTTAATCCCGGAGTAAAGGGCAATCAACAGACCGACGATACCGACCGTCGTACGTTGCTGTACGGCGGTATTAATGGTGTTTTTGAGCGTGGTGGCGAGGGTCGGATCACTGACGTTATTCAGGATTTTATTGAAGATATCCTGCAGCAGCGTTGGGTGTGACGCGAGCACAAAACCGGCTGCGGCAAAAGACACCATCAGGATCGGGATCATCGATAAAAAAGAGAAATAGGTGATGGCAGCCCCAAACTGGTTACCCATGCGGTCATTAAACCGCTCTGTCGCGCGTATCAGGTGCGCAATCATGGGGAACTGCTGTATCCGCTCTGCCAGGCTGGTGACAGTCCCCAGCGCTTTGCTGGCGGCGCCTGGCATTTTTACTTCTTCGGGCCCGGTTTCCATCTTCTGGATGGGTTCGTAATCTAAATGTTGGGTAGGTCGTTGCGGGTTGTTTTCCGGCGTCACGCGACTTTTCCTTTTCGTTTGGCTGGATGTTATTGAATTATAGCTTGCGACTAATCCACGTAAGCTTTTGTGAGTGCAGTCAGCCACTCCATAAACAGATGTACCCGACGGGAGAGGTTGCGCCGGTGGGGATAAATCAGCGATACCGGCATCGGTTCCGCCCGGTACTGCGGGAGAACTTCAATCAACTTCCTGGTGTGCAGAGCGTCACGCACGCCAACGCGCGGCACCTGGATAATACCTAGCCCGGCGATACAGGCCGCCTGATACGTTTCTGTGCTGTTGACGGTCAAAACCCCGCCCGTCTTCACCCACTGCGTCGACGTGCCGTTATAAAACTCAAAGCCCTGGGGACGTGTTCCCAGCGTGGCGGCGTAGTGAATGACGGCGTGTGAACCCAAATCTTCCAGTGTTTCCGGATAGCCAAAACGCGTGACATAATCCGGGCTGGCGCAGTTAATCACCGACAGCTTGCCCAGCGGGCGGGCGATAAGTCCCGAGTCTTTGAGCGCGCCGACGCGTACCACACAATCAAACCCTTCACGAATAACATCCACCAGGCGATCGCTGCTGCTAAGTTCCAGCTCGATGCCCGGATATTGCTGCAGAAAAGCAGGCAGTTTGGGGATGACTAAATTTCGAGCAACGCTGACGGGCATATCCACGCGTAACCGACCGCTGATGGTGGAGGGGTCATGCTGGAACATACCGTCCAGTTCATCCAGGTTTGTCAGAAGATCTTTTGCCCGCTCGTAATACACCATGCCGTCCTGTGTCAGGCTTACGCGACGCGTGGTTCGGTGCAATAGCTGGGTTCCCAGTCGGTTTTCCAGCGCCTGAATTTGCCGCGAAACACTGCCTTTCGGCAGCGTCAGTGACTCCGCCGCCCGGGAAAAACTCTCCAGTTCCGCGACACGAACAAACAGCTGCATTGCGTGAATTTTATCCATAGACGAAGCTCATTGTTGTTGCAATTGAAACAGTGAAGCGCTCTGTGACATCTTTATTGATCTTCTATCACCTAATAAGCTCTTTCTCAATCTCCACAACAGTCAAAACGAGGTTTCTTATGTCTGAACGTATTGCATTAGTCACAGGTGGTAGCCGTGGTCTGGGTAAAAACGCGGCGTTGAAGCTCGCAGCAGACGGAACGGGAATTATCCTGACCTATAACCGAAGCCAACAGGAAGCGCTGGATGTTGTGCGCGAAATTCAGCAAAAAGGCGTTAACGCGGCAGCATTGCAGCTCAACGTCGGAGATGTTGCAAGTTTCGACCTTTTTGCCGCTCAGCTTCAGGAAATCCTTAATACCGTATGGCAGCGTGAAACCTTTGATTATTTATTAAACAACGCCGGGACGGGCTTGTACGCGCCCTATGCTGAGACAACGGAAGCCCAGTTTGATGAGGCACTGAATATCCATTTCAAAGGGCCTTTTTTCCTGACGCAGCGTTTGCTTCCCTTGCTGAACGACGGTGGGCGGATCCTGAACGTCTCCAGCGGGCTGGCCCGTTTTACGCAACCCGGTTCCGGCACCTATGCGGCAATGAAAGGGGCGATGGAAGTGCTGACCCGCTACCAGGCGAAAGAGCTGGGCGCGCGCGGTATCTCCGTCAATATCATTGCTCCCGGTGCGATAGAAACCGACTTTGGCGGCGGACGCGTGCGTGACAACGCGCAGCTTAACCAGATGCTGGCATCGCAGACGGCGCTCGGGCGCGTAGGGCTGCCGGATGATATCGGTGATGCCATTGCGGCGCTGCTCAGCGATAAACTGGGCTGGATGAATGCGCAACGTATTGAAGTATCAGGCGGTATGTTCCTGTGATGCCTTCGCTTAAGGGGATGGAACCTCTTAAGGAAATCCTCAAATTGAATGTGTCCAGATACTGGGAGATATAAATAACACTGGTGGATTTGTAACGTCTCCGTTCATTGAGTTTTTTCTTAAATAATGCCTCTGTAGAATCTCCCTTCGCGACTCTCAGAGGGAGAAAAACGATGCGGGTAATTATGTTTGACAGGCAGTCCCTGTTTATTCACGGAGCGATACACAGTCTTCAGAAATTAATTCCGGAAATAAATATTACGGGAAGCTGTCAGGCAGAAGATTTATGGGCGCAAATTTCAGCGTCACCTTCGGCTATCGTCATGATTGACGGGAATTTAATTGAGGATGAGGGGATCGCCTGGCTGGAAGCGATCATGCAGCGTTTCCCGACGATACGCGTGGTAATGGTTCTGGCTAAAAAAGAGGCCCGCTGGGTTGAACAATTGCTGCAGCGAAACGTGATGGCCATTGTTCCCCGCAATGCGCACCCGGAGCGCTTTTCCGCGGTGCTGGATTCGGTCTCCCGAGGAATGGTGTGCTTCCCCGGTGAGTGGGTGAGGCAACCGTCGGCGCCGCAGGCGTTATTATCCTTAAGCGAACGCCAGCGCGAAGTCCTGAAATTACTGGCGGCGGGGGAGTCCAACAAAGAGATCGGGCGCAATCTCAACATCAGCGCCGCCACGGTGAAAGCGCACCTGGAAGCGCTTTTCCGCCGTCTGGAGGTGAAAAACAGAACCCAGGCCGCGATGTACTATACCCGGGCGACGGCCTGAAGAATTGCGGTCGGGAGTGAGGTCGTCTCACCGAAACTGAGCATCATCAACACCAGCGCGTCGTGCTGCTGTTGGGTTAACGGGCGTTTAAATTTTTCCCGCAACAGCGTTTCGCACAGCTGAATATCATCGTGAAGTAAATATTCAGCCTGTAGCGGCGTGATAAGACGCTGAAAACATTCGCCCTGGCGAATAACATGGCCATAGCCTATAACCCATAAACCGTTTTCATCACGATATTTCTCCAGAGAAAGCCCCTGGTGTTTTTTTATTAACGCAATGGCGGCAGAAGATATCTTCAGCGCATGACCTTTCATATTCGTTTCCTCTTAATGGCAATATTGTAGAGGAAACGACACACGCGAAATATCCGCCAAATGGCTATAGGTCAGGAATAATTGCTGAGATATTCCTGCTGCAATAAACCGAACAGCCAGTCATTATGCCATTGTCCGCCAAGGTAATAACTCTCGCGTAACTCGCCCTCCAGACGAAAGCCCGTTTTTTCCAGCAGGCGTCTGGAGGCGATATTCCCCGCCGTGACGGTGGCGGTGAGGCGGCGTATGCCGCCCTGATGAAAGGCGTAACCGCACAGCGCCTGCAGTGATTCGAAGCCGTAGCCTTTCCCCTGGGCCGCAGGTGCAAAAAGAAAACCCACTTCCGCGCAATCGTCATCGCGATGAATATAACCGGTGACGCCGAGCGGTACGCCGGAGGTGGCGTCACGCACAACGAGGCAAAGCCAGTGCGCGCTGCCCGGCGTCCAGGGCGTCAGACGAGATTCGAACGCCTCGCGGATCGCCTCCACGGGGCGATCTTCCGCGACAAAACGCATCACCTCGGGGTCGTGCTGCAACGCCAGGAAAAAGGGCCAGTCATGGTCTTGCAGCGGTGAACAGATAAGACGCGATGTCGTTAAGACAGGCATTCAGATTCTCCTGAAACATTTAAAATGATTTTCGTGGTGTCACTTTATTTCAACAGAAAGTCAGGTATGGTTAACCTCGTATAAATAAAAAGAAAAACGGCCATTACGGGCCCATTCTGGTTGTCTTCGTTGTCGCTTAAGGAAAACAATGACTCTCAGCACAGCACACCCTATCCGCGAACAGTTCGAACACTGTCTGGCGGTTATTCGCCAGGCCTCGGTTGAAATTTTACTTCTCCTGAATGTACATGTTTCTGAGGGAAAAGATCCACGCTGGTTTCTGGAACAACTGGACAGCGCGCGTTTAGGCCTGGGGGGCTGGAATGCGGTTGCGAAGACGCTCAATTTGAATGACGCGGAGATGTCCGAATTCACGCTGCAATTGCGTCTGCTTCAGCAGCGTGTTCCTCAGTACGAAAGCGGTCAGGATGTCAGTGAAAACCAGCTGATTGCCGCGATGCGGTTTGTGACCACACTGGAGCACCTTCGTTTGCAGCAGCCTCTTCTGACCTACAGCACCGAAGTGGCGCCAGGCAGTGAACTCCAGCAACAACAGGCGCACAAGCAGGTGCGTACGATTGAGTTGATGATAAAAGGGCTGATCCAGCAGGCCTGGCCCGATCAGGTGCGGCTGAATAACCATCTTAAAACCCTGTTTAACGCGGACCGCGTGCGGCGCTGGCTGAAGCTTGGTGACATCAATGATGTGCTGAGCGGCATGATGTTCAGTGAGCTGGCACAGATGCTGGTGGATAAAAAAGAGTTCAGCCGCTACTACGCCTCGCTGTTTAGCGATCCGTCAATGCTCACGCTGATGGTGGAACCGCGGAAAACCCTGCAAACCTTCCTCGATGATATTCGGCAAATCCGCAACAATATTACCGTGCAGAAAGCGTTAAGTTCGGCGCAAATCCAGCTGCTGGATAACTACTACACGCAGATCACCCGACCGGTTCAACGTGCTTTTGAAGAGGGGAGAACCCGCGTCAACCCGGCCGGACTGATGGCGGTGGATGCCAGCGAGCTGCATGCTTTCTGGGAAAAGGCGCAGAAAATGGATCGTGTGACCGGCGGGGATCTCTTTGAGGTTCGTGACACGATTGAAAAACCGACCCAGCGCGCACCGCGCACGCCAGAACAGCGTGAGCAGCTTATTTCCGGCGCGTTATGGGGGGCGGTTGGCGTGATGGTGATTGCCATTGTGGCGGGCGGCTTCTGGCTGGTAACCAGCAGTAAACCCCAGCCTGCAGCCGGGAACGTTGCAGAAACGGCCCAGCCTCAGGAGATGCGCGAAACCCCCTCCTCGCGCGAGACGCTGTCGCGCATGGGCGTGACCTGGGACGAGAATAATTTCCGCTCGGCGATTAACCGCAATGATACCCGGGTGGCACTGCTGTTTTTGCAGGGAGGGATGGACTGGAAGCTCTCCTGGACGGAAGAGGCGATGTCGGCTGACTATGACGACGTTCTGGAGCTGATGTTGCGCTACCGACAGAACATGGTGGAACAGAAGCCGTGCCGGCGCTTTATCAACACGCTCAGCCATGCCATGTCGAATGGCGAGTCCCTGACGTCAATGCGTAAACAGTATCTGAAGGCGTTTTGCACCGTGCCTGCCGTGGTGAAGCGCCAGCAGCATGATCTGGATTTGGCGACGCGTCGGGCACAATCACAGCCGGATGCCACCACAAAAAAATGGCAGTCCATCCAGACCGCCATTTATGAAGTGATTCGTTAATCCTGTCTTCTCCCTCTCCCGGGAGGAGAGGGATGGATACGGGCATCAGACCGCAGAAAGTCACGGCTCCCCATACAACCCAATCAACCGCCGTACCACGCCGTTAGTCCAGCCGAAGCCATCCTGCAGCGGGTACTCACCCCCGCCCCCTTCGCGCGGCGTACTGCTGGCGATGTGATATTTCTCAATCAGCTTATGGTGGGCTTTATAGAAATGATTCACCGTCTGCAGCCAGCTCCAGGCAATCTCATCGCCCAGCGAGTCATTGCCGTACTGTTTGAAGCCCTGAATCGCCATCCACTGCAGCGGCGCCCAGCCGTTGGGTTTATCCCACTGCTCGCCGGTCTCGTACTCGGTGGCCAGAATCCCGCCCGGCGTCAGCAGACGTGCTTTTACCGCATCAGACAAGCGTTCAGCCTGCTCGTGGGTCGCCATGCCAACGTACAGCGGCACAATGCTCGCCGCTGAGAACAGCGCCATGACCTCGCGGCGCCAGTCGTAGTCACGGTAACAGCCATTCTCGTCATCCCACAGATACCGGTTCACCGCGGCGCGGCGATCGCTGGCTTTCTGGCGGAACAGTTCCGCGGTCTCTTTATCCCCTTTCGATGCCGAAATATTGGCGATCGCGCTTTCCAGTTTGAACAGGAACGCGTTCAAATCGATAGGAATAAACTGCGTGGTGCGGATGCTGGCAAGTCGGCCAGGCTCCCGTAGCCAGCGCGAGGAGTAATCCCAGCCGGAGGCCGCACCTGCGCGCAAATCGCGATAAACCTCATTCGGCGGACGGCCAGAGTGACGGGCGGTTTCCACATCCTCAATCCATGATTCATCGCGCGGCGTGTCACGGTCGTCCCAGTAGCGGTTTAACAGCGAGCCATCCGGCATACGCACCGCGCTGCGATAGGCCTGATTAAGCAGCAGCGATTCCGCCCCGTCCATCCAGAAGGCATGCTCCATTTTGAGGTGTTCAAGGTAGCGCTTTGCGCCGCGCACACCATCCTCTTCAAACAGCTCTACCATCAGGGCAAATACTGGCGGCTGGGAGCGGCTGAGATAATAGGTACGGTTACCGTTCGGGATATGGCCGTAGCGTTCAATCAACCACGCGAAGTTATCCGCCATACATTTCAGCAGATCGTTACGTCCGCTCTCTGCCAGACCCAGCATGGAGAAGTAGGAATCCCAGTAATAGGTCTCACTAAAACGCCCGCCGGGCACGATATAGGCCTGCGGCAGCGCCAGCAGAGAAGACCAGGGGATGTGGTCCTGCGGCTCGCGCGTCAGCACGGGCCACAGGCTGTCAATGTGCTCTTTTAGCGACAGGCCGGGGTCGGAGACATATTCCGTGGTATAGGTCTCTGGCAGCCAGAAGTGGTTCTCCACGAACCGGCGCAGGTCGAAATCCCGGTGGCGCCTGACCTTGCGATAGCGGATCAGAATATCCAGAGGATCCATCTTCGGGGCACAGTCGGGGAAGGTTTTGCTGTCCGCAAACAGCCGTGTCGACTGCACGTGCTCGAACAGTTCCAGATAGCGATCGGCGGGCGTCAGAGCATCAGAGGCGGGTAGCCCCTCAATCATTTCGGGTTCCGGCTCCGCCTCAATCATTTCATCCAGTTTTAACTCGCAGGGATCGGTCTCGTAGCGCAGCTCTTCTGCAATCTCGAACTCGATGTTCTCGGCAGCCTGTAGTTTCTGGTTGAACATGGCGATAAGGACCTCCGGTTGTGTGTTCAAAATAACAGTTTTTTCCGGGCGTCTTATAAGCGTAGACATTCGCTTCGGTGTTGGCTGAGGGAAATGTGCGGTTGATCACGTTTTTAAACGCGGGGTATTTGCGGAGTTAAAACAGTAATTGCCTGAAAAATAAAGGCTAAAATGGATTTTTAGAAAGATTTATGGGGCAAATAATTCAGAGCATTCGTTGTGCAACGATTTATGTCTGAAACAAACGCCCCTCCGCAGAGGGGCATTTTGCTTAACGCATGGTGACAAATTCTTCGGCCGCTGTCGGGTGGATCGCAACGGTGTTATCGAAGTCTTTCTTGGTGGCACCCATTTTGAGCGCCACGGCGAAGCCCTGCAGGATCTCGTCCATGCCAAAGCCAATGCCGTGGATACCGACAATCTTCTCTTCCGGACCCACGCAGACCAGCTTCATGCGGCATGGCTGACGGTGAGAGGTGACGGCGGTATACATCGCGGTGAATGCAGATTTATACACTTTCACCTGGTCGTCGCCATACTGCTCGCGCGCCTGAGGTTCTGTTAAGCCCACTGTGCCGATTGGCGGGTGGCTGAAGACCACGGTCGGAATGTTACTGTAGTCCAGATGCTCTTCCGGTTTGTTGTTAAACAGACGCTCAGAGAGGCGACGGCCCGCGGCAACCGCAACCGGCGTCAGTTCGACCGCACCGGTGTTATCGCCCACCGCGTAAATGCCCGGAACGCTGGTGTTCTGGAATTTATCGACAACGATATACCCTTTCTCATCGGTTTTAACGCCCGTCGCCGCCAGGTTGAAGTTGTCGTTAGCCGGTTCACGACCAATCGCCCAGATCAGGCAATCCATAGTCTGGCTACGGCCATCTTCCAGCTCAAGCGTCAGGCTACCGTCTGCATTTTTCACTACCGCTTTTGGCACGGCGTGGGTGTGCAGCGTTGGGCCTTCGGTATTCATCACTTCGACCAGCGTATCGACGATCAGCGGGTCAAAGTTGCGCAGCGGCGCGTGTTTACGCACGAACAGGTGCGTTTCTGCGCCCAGGCCATTAATCACACCGGCCAGTTCTACGGCGATGTATCCCGCGCCCACCACGGCAACACGTTCTGGCAGAGCAGGCAGCTCGAAGAAACCGTCGGAGTCGATACCGTATTCCACACCGGGAATATCCGGGTGGCTCGGACGCCCGCCGGTCGCGATCAGGATGTGATCGGCAGTGATCGTCTCACCGTTAACTTCGATCGTCTTCGCGTCAACAAAGCGCGCAAAACCATGAATAACATCGACGTTGTTCTTGCCCAGCACATTGTCGTACGAGGTATGAATACGGTCGATATAGGCTGTACGGCTGGCGATCAGCTTGTTCCAGTCAAAGTTATTGATGGTGGTGTCAAAGCCGTAATCCGGGCCATACATATGGATTGCTTCACGGATTTGGGCCGCATGCCACATCACTTTCTTCGGTACACAACCCACGTTGACGCAGGTGCCGCCCAGCGCTTTGGCTTCGATCAGCGCACATTTCTGGCCATACATGGCCGCGCGGTTGATGGAGGCGATGCCGCCGCTGCCGCCGCCGATTGCGATGTAGTCATAATGCTTAGTCATAGCTTTTATCCTTAATCGTGAATTGCCGCGATTGTATACCTGAAATCAATAGTTTCCACCGATGACTGCGATTACTCCGGCACGATCCAACTGACGGTGGCATGGCCCGTTCCGGCCGGCACCAGCGTCTTGTGCAGCCACGGCAGCACGTTGTTCATCTGCGCTTCGAGCTTCCATGGCGGGTTGATCACAATCATGCCGGAAGCGGTCATGCCGCGCTGGTCGCTGTCCGGGCGCACGGCCAGTTCAATTTGCAGAATTTTGCGGATACCGGTCGCTTCCAGGTCTTTGATCATGCGTTTAATTTGCGCGCGCAGCACCACCGGATACCACAGGGCATAGGTGCCCGTCGCAAAACGTTTGTAGCCGTCGTTAATACCGCTCACTACCGCCTGATAGTCGGTTTTGATCTCATAAGGCGGGTCGATCAGCACCAGACCGCGACGGGATACCGGCGGCAGTTTGGCCTTCAGCTGCTGGTAGCCATCCGCCTTTTCCACACGGGCGCGGCTGTCTTTCTGGAATTCAGAACGCAGCAGCGGGAAGTCGCTTGGGTGCAGCTCGGTCAGCTGAAGGCTGTCCTGCTCGCGCAGCAGCTGGCGGGCAATCAACGGCGAGCCAGGGTAGTAGCGCAGCTGGCCGTTGCGGTTAAAATGATTCACCACACCAATGTAGGGCTCCAGCTCTGCCGGCAGGTCGTCCTGCTGCCAGATGCGGGCGATCCCTTCCAGGTATTCCCCGGTGCGTTCGGCATGTTCGCCGCTCAGCTGATAACGTCCCGCGCCCGCGTGGGTGTCCAGATAGAGAAACGGTTTATCTTTCTCTTTGAGTGATTCAATGATCAGGCTCTGAACGGTGTGTTTAAGGACGTCGGCGTGGTTGCCTGCGTGAAAGCTGTGGCGATAACTGAGCATGAATGAATGTGTTCCAGGTAGTAAACGTAGGCCTGATAAGCGTAGCGCCATCGGGCAAAAATAGAGCGTATCGCCACAGTATACAGAAAAGTTTATCCTGCCGCGAAAGCGCAACGTCTGGCATTGAAATCCTCTACACTTATCCCCATTCTAGATCGCATATGCACAGCGCCGGATGCGCGCTTCATTCATCTTATTCAACAGGACAGCGTTTATGACCAATCCATTACTGACGCCTTTTTCGTTGCCACCGTTTTCTAAAATCCGCCCTGAGCATGTGGTTCCAGCCGTAACACAGGCGCTGGACAACTGCCGTGCGGCGGTAGAAAGCGTGGTGGCGCAGGGCGCGCCGTACACCTGGGAAAATCTGTGTCAGCCGCTGGCCGAAGTGGATGACGTGCTGGGACGCCTCTTCTCCCCGGTAAGCCATCTGAATTCAGTGAAAAACAGCCCGGAACTCCGTGAAGCGTATGAACAAACCCTGCCGTTGCTCTCTGAGTACAGCACCTGGGTTGGTCAACACGAGGGGCTGTACAAAGCCTATCGCGACCTGCGCGATGGCGACCACTATGCCGAACTCAATACCGCGCAGAAAAAATCGGTCGATAACGCTCTGCGTGATTTCGAACTCTCCGGTATTGGTTTGCCGAAAGAGAAACAGACCCGTTACGGTGAAATTGCGGCCCGTCTGTCTGAGCTGGGCAACCAGTACAGCAACAACGTGCTGGACGCGACCATGGGCTGGACGAAGCTGATTACCGACGAAGCCGAGCTGGCCGGTATGCCGGAAAGCGCGCTGGCGGCGGCGAAAGCGCAGGCCGAAGCGAAAGAGCAGGAAGGCTTCCTCTTAACCCTGGACATCCCGAGCTACCTGCCGGTCATGACCTACTGCGACAATCAGGCGCTGCGCGAAGAGATGTACCGTGCGTACAGCACCCGCGCTTCCGATCAGGGTCCGAATGCCGGTAAGTGGGATAACAGCCCGGTGATGGCTGAAATCCTCGCGCTGCGTCACGAGCTGGCACAGCTGCTGGGCTTTGAGAGCTACGCCTCCAAATCCCTCGCCACCAAAATGGCGGAAAATCCACAGCAGGTCCTCGATTTCCTGACTGACCTGGCGAAACGTGCGCGTCCGCAGGGCGAGAAAGAGCTGGCACAGCTGCGCGCCTTCGCGAAAGCGGAATACGGTGTCGATGAGCTGCAGCCGTGGGATATCGCCTGGTACAGTGAAAAACAGAAACAGCACCTTTACAGCATCAGCGATGAGCAGCTGCGTCCTTACTTCCCGGAAAACAAAGCCGTTAACGGTCTGTTTGAAGTGGTTAAACGCATTTACGGGATCACCGCCAAAGAACGTACCGACATCGACGTCTGGCATCCGGACGTGCGCTTCTTCGAACTGTATGACGAGAAGAACGAGCTGCGCGGGAGCTTCTACCTGGATCTGTACGCTCGCGAGAACAAACGCGGCGGTGCATGGATGGATGATTGCGTCGGGCAGATGCGTAAAGCGGACGGCTCCCTGCAGAAGCCGGTAGCGTACCTGACCTGTAACTTCAACCGTCCGGTGAATGGCAAGCCTGC
Source organism: Enterobacter sp. MEB024 (assembly GCF_030209635.1). Classification (NCBI taxonomy): domain Bacteria; kingdom Pseudomonadati; phylum Pseudomonadota; class Gammaproteobacteria; order Enterobacterales; family Enterobacteriaceae; genus Enterobacter; species Enterobacter sp. MEB024. The sequence continues at coordinate 40,546 of NZ_JARVRQ010000013.1, forward strand.
ACTGTTTACCCATGACGAAGTGATTACCCTGTTCCACGAGTTCGGCCACGGCCTGCACCATATGCTGACCCGTATCGAAACCGCAGGCGTTGCCGGTATCAGCGGTGTGCCATGGGATGCGGTCGAACTGCCAAGCCAGTTTATGGAAAACTGGTGCTGGGAGCCGGACGCGCTGGCGTTCATCTCCGGCCATTACGAAACCGGCGAGCCGCTGCCGAAAGAACTGCTGGATAAAATGCTGGCGGCGAAAAACTACCAGGCGGCGATGTTTATCCTGCGTCAGCTGGAGTTCGGCCTGTTCGACTTCCGTCTGCACGCCGAGTTTAGTCCGGAGCAGGGGGCGAAAATCCTCGAGACGCTGGCCGAGATTAAAAAGCAGGTCGCCGTTATTCCTGGCCCAACCTGGGGCCGCTTCCCGCACGCGTTCAGCCATATCTTCGCGGGCGGCTATGCGGCAGGCTATTACAGCTACCTGTGGGCCGACGTGCTGGCGGCGGATGCGTTCTCTCGCTTTGAAGAAGAGGGCATTTTCAACCGTGAAACCGGCCAGTCGTTCCTTGATAACATCCTGACGCGCGGCGGTTCTGAAGAGCCAATGGTGCTGTTCAAACGCTTCCGTGGCCGCGAGCCGCAGCTGGATGCGATGCTTGAGCACTACGGAATTAAAGGCTAACCGTTACGTGAAGATCTGTTTAGTCGATGAAACAGGCGCCGGAGACGGCGCCTTATCTGTTCTGGCCGCCCGCTGGGGGCTGGAGCATGATGATGAAAACCTGATGGCGCTGGTGATGACGCCGGCGCATCTGGAATTACGTAAGCGTGACGAACCCAGGCTCGGCGGGATATTTGTCGATTTTGTGGGGGGCGCCATGGCGCACCGGCGCAAGTTCGGCGGCGGTCGCGGTGAAGCGGTTGCCAAAGCGGTTGGCGTCAAAGGAAGCTATCTTCCGGACGTGGTGGATGCCACGGCGGGTTTAGGGCGCGATGCGTTTGTCCTGGCCTCGGTAGGGTGTCACGTGCGGATGCTGGAGCGCAATCCGGTCGTGGCCGCGCTGCTCGACGACGGGCTGACGCGCGGCTATGCCGACCCGGAGATTGGACTGTGGCTGCAGGCGCGCTTGCAGTTGATTCACGCCTCCAGCCTGACGGCGCTGACCGATATCACTCCGCGTCCGCAGGTGGTCTACCTCGACCCGATGTTCCCGCATAAGCAGAAAAGCGCGCTGGTGAAGAAAGAGATGCGGGTGTTCCAGTCGCTGGTCGGACCGGATTTAGACGCGGATGGTTTGCTGGCGCCTGCTCGTCAGCTAGCCACGAAGCGCGTGGTGGTGAAACGCCCGGACTATGCGCCGCCGCTGGCGGACGTGGCCACGGCCAATGCGGTGGTTACCAAAGGGCACCGGTTTGATATTTATTCGGGGACGCCGGAACAGGAAGGTTAGGGTGTGCAGTTTGATGCTGTCACCCCAACCCGCGCTGGAAAGAGGCTCGAACGGTTCCCTCTCCCTTTGGGAGAGGGAAAGCAGACTTACTCGTCTTCTTCGTCACGCAGTGGAACAATCAGCATATCCACATGAACGGTGTTAATCAGCTGACGCGCGGAAGACATCAGCTTGCTCCAGAAGTCCTGGTGGTGACCACAAACGACCAGGTCCATATCGTATTTCTTAATCGCATCAACCAGCACCTGACCCAGATCGCCGCTGCCGCTTAAGGTTTCGGTGATAGGGTAGCCCGCGTTGGTGGACAGTTCGCTCAGGGCGTGGTGTGTCTCTTCAGAGATGCGTTTCTGCATATCACCGAGATTGACGTCAATCAGACCGGTATAGAGGTCGGAGTAATTCACATCAACGTGGATAAGAGAAACTTTCGCGTTGTAAGGGCGTGCCATGGATACCGCTTTATCAACCAGCACTTTACTCTCCGGAGAGAGGTCTACCGCGATGAGAATGTGTTTGTAAGCCATAGTGTTACTCCTTCCTTAAGTTATCGATGACTAAATGGAAAAGCCGTCGTCTGATGCTTTCATTACGGCCCAGTAAAACATATTTTTCAAGCTTTGGTGTTGATAACGATTAACCTTGTGGCAAAAAAATTAACGGATCTCCTACACTATTTAATGAGCCGTTCGGATATTAAAACGCGAACCGGATCGACTTTTGTTCATTCTTTCACTGAACTGTCTGTCAGGGCACTGGAGTGCGGTAGCTCAGAGGCCTTGCTTCGTGGGCGTACGCCGGGGAGGATGTATGATTAGCACCGTCGCATTGTTTTGGGCGTTATGCGTGGTTTGCATAGTGAATATGGCGCGCTACTTCTCATCGTTACGTGCGCTGTTAGTGGTACTTCGTGGTTGCGATCCGTTGCTTTATCAGTATGTGGACGGTGGAGGGTTCTTCACCTCGCACGGACAGCCCAGCAAGCAGATGCGTCTGGTAGGGTATATCTATTACCAGCGCTATCGCGATCACCACGATGAAGAGTTTATTCGCCGTTGCGAGCGTCTTCGCCGTCAGTTCATTTTAACCAGCGCCCTGTGTGGTCTGGTTGTGGTCAGCATGATTGCCTTGATGATTTGGCACTGAGCATAAAAAAAGCGGGTCAGTTTCCTGACCCGCTTTTTTATCGCGTTCTGCCGATTAGATAAGCTTCAGCGAAATCCAGTACAACCCACCCGACAGCAGGATAGAGGCCGGAAGGGTAAATACCCAGGCCATCAGAATGTTGGTCACGGTTTTGCGTTGCAGACCGCCGCCGTCAACAATCATGGTCCCTGCCACGGAAGAGGAGAGTACGTGGGTGGTCGAAACTGGCATACCGGTATAGCTCGCCAGACCGATTGAAACCGCCGCCGTCATCTGCGCGGACATACCCTGCGCATACGTCATGCCTTTCTTACCGATCTTCTCGCCGATGGTGGTCGCCACACGACGCCAGCCAATCATCGTACCGATACCGAGAGCCAGTGCGACAGCCATGATGATCCAGATTGGCGCGTACTCAATAGTATTGAGCATATCGCCTTTCAGTTTCTTCAGCAGACGCTGGTCGTCAGCATTCACTTCTGGCAGCTTCGCCACTTTATCCGTGACATCAGAGATGCACAGCATAATGCGACGCAGTTGACCACGTTGCTCAACGGACAGTTTGTCGTAGCTTTCGATATTACCCAGCATGCCTTTGGCACGTTCCAGCGCGTTAATCGCGTTTGCCGGATGGCAGTGGAATTCGCCCGGCGCAGTGGTAGCGCCTGCTTCAGGAGAAGGGATCAACTGGTCAACGCCGGTTGCCTTCTTCAGCAGCTCAGGGTGTTGCTGGAAATAGATTTCAACATTGTTCACCGCATCACGGGTACGGGTGATTTCGTAACCGGAGGCGTTCATGTTGACCACGAATCCCGCCGGTGCAACGCCAATCAGTACCAGCATTACCAGACCAATGCCTTTCTGACCGTCGTTCGCGCCGTGAGAGAAGGCAACGCCGATAGCGGAAAGGATCAGGGCAATCCGCGTCCAGAATGGCGGCTTTTTCTTGCCGTCTTTCTTCTCACGCTCTGCCGGCGTCAGGTGAATACGGGAGCGTTTTTTCGTATTGCTCCAGTAACGACGCAGGATGAAAATCAATCCGCCTGCGACCACCAGACCCACGATAGGGGAGACAATCAGTGAGGCGAAAATTCCCAGCACTTTCGGGATGTTTAACGCATCAACAACCGAGGTACCGGTCATGAGGGCATTCGTTAACCCAATACCGATAATCGCGCCGATGAGGGTGTGAGAACTGGATGCAGGCAGGCCGAAATACCAGGTACCGAGGTTCCAGATAATTGCAGCAAGCAGCATTGAGAACACCATAGCGAGGCCATGGCCAGAACTAACGTTGAGAAGCAGATCCGTTGGCAACATATGCACGATCGCATATGCAACGCTCAGTCCACCCAGAAGAACACCAAAAAAGTTAAATACCGCCGCCATAACAACCGCGAGCTGCGATCGCATTGCGCGAGTGTAGATAACCGTTGCTACTGCGTTTGCAGTGTCGTGGAAGCCGTTGATCGCTTCGTAAAACAGTACAAAAACCAGAGCAAGCAATAATAAAAGCCCGGTATGTAAATCCAGGCCAGCAAACAAATGTAGCATAGGACGTTACGCCATTTTGAGGACATGAACGCGGCGCATTATCCAGGACAAATGCGCGGCGGGCAAAGTGAAATATAGCTTTTTTTTGATATAACTTCGGCTTTGTTGGCGTTAGGTAAAGAAATATATTTTATATTTCAAGTATATGACTGATATCTCGGTTAATTACGCTGGTGTGACCACAGAGGAAACTTTACAATCCGCGGCAGTTAACGAAGAGGATTTTGACGTGGAAAGGTTTGATGCCGTGGTAATTGGCGCCGGTGCGGCGGGTATGTTTTGTGCGGCGATGGCCGGACAGGCGGGTCGTCGCGTGCTGTTGCTGGATAACGGTAAAAAGCCAGGACGTAAAATTCTGATGTCCGGTGGCGGGCGTTGCAACTTTACAAATCTCTATGTCGAACCCGCAGCTTATCTGAGCCAGAACCGTCATTTTTGCAAATCGGCCCTGGCGCGTTACACCCAGTGGGACTTTATCGACCTGGTGGGTAAGCACGGTATCGCATGGCATGAGAAGACGCTGGGCCAGCTGTTCTGTGATGACTCCGCCCAGCAGATTGTCGATATGCTGGTGGCCGAGTGCGAGAAGGGCGGCGTGGTGATGCGCCTGCGCACGGAAGTGCTGGAGGTGTCCCGCGATGAGCAGGGCTACACGCTGCAGTTAAACGGGGAAAGCGTCAGCGCCGATAACCTGGTGATTGCCAGCGGTGGCCTCTCCATGCCGGGGCTCGGTGCTTCACCATTCGGCTACAAGATTGCCGAACAGTTTGGCCTGAACGTGCTGCCCACCCGTGCGGGGCTGGTACCGTTCACCCTGCATAAGCCTCTGCTGGAACAGCTCCAGACGCTTTCTGGCGTCTCGGTGCCGTCGGTCATTACGGCTGAAGACGGTACGGTGTTCCGTGAAAATCTGCTGTTTACCCACCGTGGTCTTTCCGGCCCGGCGGTACTGCAAATCTCCAGCTACTGGCAGCCAGGGGAGTTTGTCACGGTTAACCTGCTACCCGATTGCGACCTGGAGGCTTTCCTCAACGAGCAACGCGCGGCGCACCCGAATCAAAGCCTGAAAAACACGCTGGCCATGCAGTTGCCAAAACGTCTGGTGGAATGTTTGCAGGTGCTGGGGCAGATCCCCGATGTGTCGCTCAAGCAGCTTAACAGCCGCGAACAGGAGGCGCTGGTTGAGACGCTGACAGCCTGGCGGGTGCAGCCCAACGGCACCGAAGGCTACCGCACGGCGGAAGTGACGCTTGGCGGGGTCGACACCCATGAACTCTCCTCACGCACCATGGAAGCGCGCAACGTGCCGGGGCTCTATTTTATTGGCGAAGTGATGGATGTGACCGGCTGGCTCGGCGGGTACAATTTCCAGTGGGCATGGGCAAGTGCCTGGGCGTGCGCTCAGGCGCTGGCAGAAGACAAGTGACATAAGAGCACTGCCACTCGTCACAGATGGCTTTACGGGCTGGCGGTGGTTACGTCTGTTACAGCAAGAATATTGCTCGCGGCCACTGTCCCCATCTTGATATATGACGCTGCGGTAACGCCGCCAATATGCGGTGAAATAACCACGTTTTCTACGGACTGCCAGAGGTGCGGCGCCGTCAGCGGCTCGTGGGTAAAGCTGTCCAGCGCTGCGCTGTGCAGCGTGCCATCCCTGAGCGCCGCCAGTAACGATTCATCGTCGATCAGTCCGCCGCGTGCCGTATTTACCAGAATTGCGTTCCGCTTGCAGTGTGCGAGCGTCTGGCTATTGATCATCCCCCGATTCTCATCGGTCAGCGGACAGTGCAAAGAGATGACATCGGAACGGGAAAGAAGTCCTTTCAGCGTTTCTGCGCGTTCGCACAGGGCAGGCATGGACTTAGCATAGGGATCGTAAGCCAGCACCTTCATGCCGAATGCGTGGCCAATATGTGCCACACGCGAGCCGATAGCACCCAATCCGATGAGCCCTAACGTTAAGCCCTCCAGTTCAATGGATTTATGCGTTGCCTTATCCCAGTGCCCGTCTCGCAGGCGCTTGTCCAGAGGTACCACCGACTTTGCGCAGGCGAGGATCTGCGCCCAGGTATGTTCAGCCACTGCCGCCGCGTTTGTACCTGGCGCAGCGCGGACGGCGATGTTGCGCTCGGCCGCTGCCGTCTGGTCTATCACATCGATCCCGCTTCCGTGCTTGGAAATAACCTGCAGAGCGGGGGCGGCATCCATGACTTTCGCGGTAATCTTGCCGTAACGTACCAGAATCGCCACAGGATTGTGTCGTTCACACAGCGCGATCAGTTCATCTTCTGTGGGCTGGCGGCCCGCAAACACCACCTCAAAGCCCTGCAACATCACCATGGCCTGCTCCGCCAGGTCGCTTCCGGTAACCAGAACTACGTCTTTGCCCCCCATCACAGCGTCTCCCCGTCATCTAACATACCTGCCTTACGCAGCGCGTCATCAAGCCAGTGTGGACGTAAATCGCCTTCACGGATGGCGGCAAGGCGTCGGGTCTCCATCTCCAGCTTTCCTTTTGCCAGCGCGATAACTTCCTGAACCTCATCGCGCGGGATGACTACCACGCCGTCGATATCCGCGACAACCAGATCCCCGGCCTGAACCGTCGCCCCGGCGACTGAAATGGGATGATTAACCCGACCAGAAATTAGCTTTGTCGGGCCGCAGGGGTTCAGACCGGCAGAAAAGACAGGGTAGTGACCTTTGCTCAAGGTATCGGCGTCTCGTACAGCGCCATCAATAATAATGCCCGCAATGCCGCTCGCCTGAGCCTGAGTGGCCATGATTTCCCCAAGCAGCGCGCAGCTCAGGTCGCCTTTGCCATCGACGATCAGGACATCGCCGGGCTGCGCCACCGCCATCGCGGCATGAATCGCCAGATTATCACCCGGACGGACTTCAACGGTGATGGCCGGACCCGCAACGGACATGTGTGGGGCCAGCGGTTTGATGCGGCCATGAAGCGTACCGCGGCGACCGGCCACGTCGGCCAGAATAGCGGCCTGATACTCGGCAGCCCGACGAACGTCCTCGGCAGAAACGCGATCAAACTGGCGATTAATCGGTTTTTTTTCAGTAACGGACATGAATGCCTCCATATTGTTTTACTAAGTACAATGCAGGTGTACAGTGCAAAACAACTATAGCGGTGTTGCTTTCCTTTTAGCCAGACCCGAGATGGCGTTTGTGATGTAAACACGAAGTGACTCACAAAATTTGAGGTACACTCACTGCCGGGCTAACAAGGAGATAATGATGGGGAATGAAGGCGTTGTAGCGGTTGAAAAAGCGCTGGCTTTACTGGATTGCTTCCGTCCTGGAGATGAGAGCCTGACGCTGACCGCGCTGGCACAGCTATCGGGTTATCACAAAACCACGGTTTACCGCTTGATGAATTCTCTTGAACGGATGAATTACGTCGTCAGGCATGAAGACGGCAATTATGCGCTCGGCCCACGTCTGCTTTACCTCGGCAAGCTGTATGAACAATCTTTCCATCTTTCCCGAGTGGTTCAGCCAGAGCTTCAGGCCTTATCCCTGGCGTCTCAGGAGAGTGCCAGCTGGTATGTGCTGGAGGGAGGGCAGCGGCTTTGCCTGTTTCGCGCTGAAGCGTCGCATGGCCTGCGACACAGCAATCTTCCCGGTAGCCAGTTCCCGCTCGATAATTCGGCCATCAGTAAGGTATTACGCCATTGGGGGCTCAATGAGAGCCTGCCGGAGGGAGACGCTGAACTCCCATTCTACACGTCAGGCGCACGCGATCCCCACACCGCTGCGTTTGCGATGCCTGTCTTCGGCGTTCACGACAAGCTGGTTGCGGCGTTAGCCCTGACCGGCCCCATCTCACGGCTGACGGAAGATCGTCGTGAGAAGGAGATAGGTCAGTTGATGAAGGCGGCAGCAAGCCGTCTGTCGCAGAAAATGGGAGCCAGTAAGCTCTTCTGTCAGCAGTTTTTTGGGGAAACGAGCGATACGGCGGAAGAACATCTTTAAATGCAGAAGCGGGACAGTTGTCCCGCTTCTGTCAACGCTAATGCGTGACCTGTTTTTCGTGTAGCTGAGCGTTGCGGGCCTGTCGGCCCATAATGAGCACCGCTATCCCCCCGGCCACGCACAGTGCGGCCAGCGGAAGCATCGCCAGCGTGTAGCTGCCCGTCCGCTCATTGATAATGCCGTACGCGTTTACCATCACCGCCCCGCCTATCAGGTTTGCGATGGCACCAATCGCGGCCAGTCCCGCCGCCGCTGAGGTACTGCTCATCCAACCGGACGCCAGCGCCCAGAAAGGCCCTTTCATTGAATAGGCGCCTATCAGCATAATGCTGAGGATAACGATCGTGGCAGACAGCGAAACGCTCACAAAGGCGGCGAACACGCCGGCGGCAATTATGAATAGCGTGAGTGCGGTATGCCAGCGGCGTTCGTTGGTACGATCGGAATTCCGTCCCCATACAATCATGAGAACAGATGCCAGACCGTAAGGAATGGCGTTAAGCAGACCTGTCTCAAGATTATCGAGATGGAAGGATTTCAGCAGTTGAGGAGACCAGACGCTGATGGTGGTACCCGCGGACGATGCACCCGCGTAAATCAGCGCCATCAGCCAGATTTGGCGATGCTTTAGCAACTGCCAGGTGGTCTGGTGTCCGATATTCTTTTGCTGATTGCGCTCGGTTTCCAGCGTGGTTTCCAGCCAGTGTTTCTGTTCACTGCTAAGCCAGCTCGCCTGATGAGGGCGATCCCGGAGAATAAACCAGGCGGCAATACCCAGCAGCACCGCCGGCAAGCCTTCAATAATGAACAGCAGATGCCAGCCGCGAAGACCCAGCCAGCCATCCAGTGACAGTATCAACCCGGAAAGCGGGGAGCCAATGAAGTTAGCGAGCGGGATGGCGACCATAAAGGACGCAATAATGCGTGCGCGGTAGCGGGACGGGATCCACCAGGTCAGATACAGCACGACGCCCGGGAAGAAGCCCGCTTCTGCAGCACCGAGAAGAAAACGGACGATATAGAGCGACGTGGTGTTCTGCACCAGGGACATACACATGGAGACGATGCCCCAACTGATCATAATGCGCGGGATCCACAGACGGGCGCCGACTTTCTGCATGGCCAGGTTGCTGGGTACTTCAAACAGAAAATAGGCCACGAAATAAAGACTGCTGGCGAAGCCAAATGCAGCTTTGCTGAGGCCAAGGTCCTCATTCATCTGCAGCGAAGCCATGCCGATATTCCCGCGATCGATAATGGAGACCAGGTAACTGACAATCAGAAACGGGAGAATTCGCCAGATCACCTTCCGCATCGTCTCTCTTTCTATGTCCTCGGTGGCGGTAGCACCGTTACGTAAATGTTCTGTCATTGTGTCCTCGCAGGGTATGTTCTTTGTTTTATTAGGTACAACTGAGTTTTATTAAACAAAACCACTATAGCGACGGCGCGTTCTTTTTATCCAGTTAATGGAAGGTTTAAATGATGTAAATAAGAGGTGACTCACAGATAGTGCGCTCCAGATATATCGCTCACAGCAGTCGAACCAGCCGCAAAGAGGAGACTCTAAAAGGGTGATAATCACGCAGCGCAATTATTGCACCAACTTTTTTCCTCCGATCCACTAAGCTTCGACCAGGCCAGACAGCTCCAGGTGCCCCGCTGCGTTCGTGGGGTCATTTTTCTTCCCGGTCAGAGCACCTTTCATGCAGCTACTCAGCATCATTATTTTGCTTACCCTTACGGTGGTCATCCATTCGCTGTGGATGTTTTGCGTTTTAAAATTCATTAACTTAGAGGTCGGCTCTGCGGTGCGTGTGGTTTTGCGTAACGTCGGGATCGTTATCTCCATGATCTTCGCCCATCTTCTTGAAGCCGGTCTCTTCGCCGGGTTTTATTTTGTTATTGATGCATTTAACGACTGGAACACCAGCTTCTACTTTTCGCTGGTCAGTTACGCCACGGTGGGATACGGCGATGTCACGTTGCCTCAGCACTGGCGGCTGATTGGGGGTGTGGAAGGCCTGGTCGGCGCCTTGATGGTGGGCTGGTCAGTGGCGGTTCTGGTGGCCGTACTGCAGCGTTTGCGCGGCATGAGCGCCTAAACGGCAGATGCGCGACCCCATGGAGTGCGGTAAAGTACCTCTCTTTGCCGGGCCTGGAAGGCCGCGGCTTTAAGGGGTAAAGGCTGGTAAACAGCCTGCCCCTTTCCGTTCCTGGTTTACGCCAGTTTGCATGGTGCTGTGTTTTGTCTGCCAAAAGGGTTGTGTATGTCTGCTGCTCATCTCGGTTTCCCGACTGAAACCGTTGTTGTCTTTGTAGTGATGGCCGTCGGGGCGATGTTTATCGACCTCTTTATGCACCGTCACGATAAACCGATCTCGCTGAAAAGCGCTGCCATGTGGTCCCTCTTCTGGGTCATGATGGCCATGGCTTTCGCCGGGTTCCTTTATGTTCACCACGGCGCAGAGATGGCGAGCCTGTTCCTCACCGGTTACGCGCTGGAAGAGGTGCTCTCCGTCGATAACCTGTTTGTGATGATGGCGATTTTTGCCTGGTTCGGCGTGCCGGATAAATATCGTCACCGCGTCCTCTACTGGGGCGTGCTGGGGGCGATTGTTTTCCGCGGTATCTTTGTGGCCATTGGGACCAGCTTGTTAAGTCTGGGGCCTTACGTCGAGGTTATCTTCGCGCTGGTCGTCGGCTGGACGGCGGTGATGATGCTCAGACGTAATGAAGAGAGTGACGAGGTTGAAGATTACTCCGGCCATCTGGCTTACCGGCTGGTGAAACGCTTCTATCCTGTCTGGCCTAAAATCAGCAGCAATGCCTTTATTCTGACCCAGAAAGAGGTGGACGCGGAGCTGGAGAAACCTGAAAACCAGGACGTAACGGTTGGACGCGTGAAGAAGGCGAAACGCTACGCAACGCCGCTGTTGCTTTGCGTGGCGGTCGTGGAACTCTCTGATGTGATGTTCGCGTTTGACTCCGTGCCGGCCATTATTGCCGTCAGCCGTGAGCCGCTTATAATTTACAGCGCAATGATGTTCGCCATCCTCGGCTTGCGTACGCTCTACTTCGTGCTGGAAGCGCTGAAGCAGTATCTGGTGCATCTGGAGAAGGCGGTGGTGCTGCTGCTGTTCTTCGTGGCGTTCAAGCTCGGATTAAATGCCACCGATCACTTCTGGCACCACGGTTACAGCATTGGTGCCACGGCAAGCCTGTTTGTGGTGCTTGGCGTGCTGGCGCTGGGGATTATCACCAGCGTGATGTTCCCGGGTAAGAAAGAAGCCCATTAAAAGCAAAACGGCAACCTTTGGTTGCCGTTTTCGGGTAGACAGTGTCTAACACTTAATCGGTGAATGTCGACGCTTGCGCGGTGGATGGAAGTGCCGCCAGTGTGCATCCTGCGCCGCCGCCAGCAGTTCATGGTCGCCGCGGGTATCGCCCCACGCGCGCAGGTGGTAGCTATTCAGATCGCCATACACTTTTTCCAGCCTCGCCACCTTCTGGGCACAGCGGCAGTTGTTGCCGGTGATACGTCCGGTCAGCTTGCCGTCTTTCACTTCCAGCTGTGTGCCAATCAGCTTAATCCCTAGCTTGTCAGCCCATGGCTGGAGCACCAGCGCCGGGGAGGCGGAGCAGATGGTCACTTCCGCACCGGAATTCACCTCTGCGGCGACGGCCAGTACGCCGGCAGGGCGCATCAGCTTGTCCCAGTATTTTTCGCAAAACGCTTCCGCCTGCTGGCGTAGCCAGTGTTCATCCACGCCCGTCAGGAACGTTTTAATCAACACTTCCTTCAGCTCATCGCGCGTCAGCTTACGACGCACGCAGTGGAGCGTGGGCAAGGCCATACGCACCAGGCGGCCCGCGAAGTAACGTTTACCAAAGGCAAAACGCAGGAAAGGGATAAAGCTGTCGTGGTGCGTCAGTGTTCCATCAAAGTCGAAGACGGAGAGCACGTTGGATTTGGCCACGGCCTCGTCGGCAATCATATTGGTCATAAATACGTCTTAGCTAAAATACACATTCTGTTGATTAGTTTACCTGCTTTACCCTGTCTGTCCTTCTGTCTTGAGCATTTTTTTCGCGATCTTGCGATCGGAAAGTGAGTCCATTTTTGGTCTCAATAATAATTGGTTGAAAAGCGAGCTGTCTATATTATCGCCACATTGAGCGCTATTTCGGGGGAACGTTGGCCCCCACCGGTAAGGAAAATATTCACTCACTGAATCTATTTTGATATGACGTTTAGATCGCTTATTTCAATCCTCTCGTTAAGTCTGGCTTCGTTTTCGGCATTGAGTTTTCAACTGCCGGCGTCGATGCTGTCAATGAACCGCGAGCTTGCCCTTTCTCCGGCAAAATCCGCGCTGCTGCACCAGGAAACAGGACCACTGCGTAACCGGATCCTTGATCAATACCAGAAGTGGAAAGGCACCCACTATCAGTGGGGCGGGACCACACATCGGGGCGTGGACTGCTCCGCGCTGATGCAGCATCTGTTCAGCGATGCGGCGAACCTTAATCTGCCGCGCACGACGGGCGAACAGATCCATCGCGGCGTGAAGGTGGCGCAATACCGTCTGAAGGCGGGGGATTTGGTCTTCTTTCAGACCGGTCCAGACCGAAGGCACGTGGGCGTGTACATCGGCAATAGCCAGTTTATTCATGCCTCACGCAGCCAGGGCGTAACCGTTTCAACCCTGACTGATGACTACTGGCAGGCGCACTATATTACTGCCCGACGGGTCACAGACCGTTCTGTCTGAGGGATCAGATGATGTCATCCACCACGCCGCCATCGACGCGCAGTGCCGCGCCCGAGGTGGCGGAGGCCTGGGGCGAGCAGACATACACCACCATATTGGCGACTTCTTCCACCGTCGCGGCACGCTGGATAACCGAGCTCGGGCGGTGAGTCATCACAAACTCTTTCGCCAGCTCCTCCAGCGATTTGCCGGTTCTTTCGATCTCGTCTTTCATCATGCCGGCAAAACCGTCTGAAAGGGTGGGGCCGGGCAATACGCTGTTCACCGTGACACCGCTTCCCGCCACGAACTTCGCCAGCCCGCGAGCGAGCGACAGCTGCGCCGTTTTGGTCACACCATAGTGGATCATGTCCGCCGGAATATTGCAGGCCGACTCGGACGAAATAAACACCACGCGTCCCCAGCCTTTCTGCACCATACCCGGCAGCAGCGCACGGGAGATACGCACGCCGGACATCACGTTTGTCTGCCAGTAACGCTCCCAGGTGTCATCGTCGGTGCCATAAAAATCCTGCTGGCCGTAAATGCCGGCATTGTTGACCAGGATGTCGACGTGGGTCGCTACGTTCAGCAGCGATTCCACCCCTTCAGCCGTGCTGAGGTCGGCAATCGCGGCGCGTACCTGCACCCCAGGCACAACCTGTTGTAGCTGCTGGATACCTTTATTCACAGACTCCGTGCTACGGCCATTGATGATCACTTCCGCACCGCTTTCAGCCAGCCCTCGGGCTATGGCGAACCCGATCCCGCCGGTAGAGGCGGTCACCAGCGCGACTTTCCCCGTAAAATCGATCTTCATCATCTGCTCCTTATCGTGTTTAACGTTCGGACCTTAAAGCGTAGCAGGTGAGGATGGCGGCTCCTGGCTAAAAAGGCGCAGCAGGGTTTCAACCTGTTCATCCAGCGGGCCGAGCGAGCGTTTCACAATCAGGTGCAGCGGCGTAGCCCGGCGCGCGCCATGGCTAAGCGGCAGGCGTTTAAGCACCCCCAGATCAAGCTGGGTCTGAATACGCTCCTCTGGCAGCCAGCCATAGCCGACCTGGGACATCACCGCCTCTATGGCTGCGTCAATGGTGGAAAAGGTCCACGACTCACCGGCCGCACGCGCGGCGGTCTGGCTGTCGGCTATCTGAATGAGCGGCCACGGGCGCAGCATATCGTCGTTAAGCGGCGCGTCGAGGCTAAAGAGGGGATGTTGATGATGCGCCACGGCAACAAAGTCGATATTCATCAGCCATTCGCCAAGACCGGTTATGTCCTGGCGGCGGGTTAACACCATCACGTCGGCTTCATCATTAATGACATCGGTGCGGCTATTTTCCAGTACTTCGGTAAGACGGACCTGCGTTTGCGGATACAACTGCTGGAACTGACGCAAAATAGCGAACAGGCGTCGGCGCGGGAAAATGCTGTCCACCACCAGATCTAACCGCGTGCGCATTCCGTTACGCAGGCTTGCCGCACGGGTCTCAACATAGGCGAAGGCTTTCAGCAACGGTTTAACCTGGTTGAGCAGGAGTTCGCCGGCCGGGGTTAAGACAGCCCGCCGCCCCTCGGGCACCAGCAGCGCCACGCCCAGCCGCTCCTGCAGCAGCGACAGGTTATAGCTGACCGAGGACTGGCTGCGGTTGGTCTCTTCCGCTGCTTTGGCAAAGCTGCCTGCCTCGACCACTCTTTCCAGTAATGACCATTGTTCAAGCGTCGTCTTATGCATGATTAATCTAAAATTTGGATGAATTTGATTCAAACATAGCGTTATTCATTCATTTTTTGAAGGGGTACGATCGTCTCATCAAAACAAAGGAGACACATTATGAACACCTTCGACAAACATGACTTAAGCGGCTTCGTCGGCAAACACCTTGTATATACCTACGATAATGGCTGGAACTACGAGATTTATGTCAAAAATGAAACCACCCTTGATTACCGTATTCACAGCGGGATTGTGGCGAACCGTTGGGTGAAAGATCAGCAGGCTTATATTGTTCGCGTAGGGGAGAGCATCTATAAAATTTCCTGGACAGAACCAACCGGTACCGACGTGAGCCTGATTGCAAACCTGGGTGACAAACTGTTCCACGGCACCATCTTCTTCCCGCGTTGGGTGATCAACAATCCAGAAAAAACCGTCTGCTTCCAGAACGATCATATTCCATTGATGAATGCGTATCGTGATGCGGGTCCGGCATACCCCACTGAAGTCATTGATGAATTTGCGACGATCACCTTTGTTCGCGACTGTGGGGCGAATAATGAAAGCGTTATTGCCTGCGCGGCGAGCGAGTTACCAAAAAACTTTCCTGATAATTTAAAATAAGCGCGACAATTAACTAAAAAGAAAAGTTCCCGGCTATTTCTTCTTTTAAAAGAAATAGCCGGGATTTTTTTTGTTTGTTGATGTTATGTTTAAAAAATTGCAGGCAAAGGTCGAGTTTGATCACACAATAAATAATTCATAATAATTTAACTCTTTGTATTTTAAGTGGTTAATGGGTTGATAAAGTGAATGGAATGTCTTTCTTAATTTTTCCCTAAGAAATGTTAGCTACCTTGATATAAGTTTATGGTTCGTTGAAATAAACGAGCCGGCATTTGGTTAATATCAAAAGCGTGCCATTCTTATTTCAAGGAAATTAATGATGAGTGATTTTTTGCCTTTTTCCCGGCCGTCCATGGGTAGCGAGGAATTAGCGGCGTTGCAGGAGGTATTAACCTCCGGCTGGATCACCACAGGACCGAAAAATCAGGCGCTTGAAGAGGCATTCTGTCAGCTAACCGGGAATCAACATGCGATTGCCGTCAGCTCAGCGACCGCGGGAATGCATGTCACGCTGATGGCGCTGGGTATTGGTCCAGGCGATGAGGTGATTACCCCCTCCCTGACCTGGGTATCCACACTGAATATGATTGTGCTGCTGGGCGCAACCCCGGTGATGATTGATGTTGACCGGGATACGTTGATGGTCACGCCGGATGCGATCGACGCCGCCATTACGCCGCGCACAAAAGCGATTGTTCCGGTTCATTATGCCGGCGCGCCGTGTGACATCGACGCCATTCGCGCCATCGGGGAACGTCATGGTATCCCGGTCATTGAAGATGCGGCGCATGCAGCCGGCACGTACTACCACTCGCATCACGTGGGCTGGCAGGGCACCGCGATTTTCTCATTCCACGCCATTAAAAACATGACCTGCGCCGAAGGCGGGTTAGTGGTCACGGACGATGCGCAACTGGCGCAGCGGATCCGTAGCCTGAAATTCCACGGCCTGGGTGTGGACGCCTACGACCGCCAGACGCACGGTCGTGCGCCGCAGGCAGAAGTTATCACGCCCGGCTTCAAATACAACCTGGCGGATATCAACGCCGCGCTGGCGCTGGCGCAGTTGGGCAAACTGAAAGAGGCCAACGCACGACGTCATGACATTGCTGAACGCTATCTGCGCGAGCTTGCCGATACGCCGTTCCAGCCGCTGCGTATTCCTTCATGGCCGCACGTCCACGCCTGGCATCTGTTCATCATTCGCGTGGATGAAGCCCGCTGCGGGATTTCTCGCGACAACCTGATGGCAGCCCTGAAGGAAAAAGGCATTGGCACCGGCCTGCATTTCCGCGCGGCGCACACGCAAAAATACTACCGCGAGCGTTTTCCTGATGTATCGCTCCCGAATTCTGAATGGAATAGCGCGCGTATTTGTTCTCTCCCCCTTTTCCCGGACATGACTCATGACGACACAACCCGCGTCATTACCGCGCTCCATCAGCTTGCAGGAAATTGATATGTTCAGCGCACCGCCTGTACAAAAAGTTTCTGTGGTAATCCCCGTTTACAACGAACAGGAGAGCCTGCCCGAACTGATCAGCCGTACGACGGCCGCCTGCGACACGCTCGGCAAAGCCTATGAAATACTGCTGGTGGATGATGGCAGTAGCGATAATTCCGCGCTGATGCTGACCGAAGCCGCGCAGGCCGAGGGCAGCCATATTGTTGCCGTGCTGCTTAACCGTAACTACGGCCAGCACTCCGCCATTATGGCCGGGTTCAGCCACGTGACGGGCGATCTGATTATTACGCTTGATGCCGATCTGCAAAACCCGCCGGAAGAGATCCCGCGTCTGGTTGCAAAGGCCGATGAAGGGTACGACGTGGTCGGCACGGTGCGGCAAAACCGTCAGGACAGCCTGTTCCGTAAGCTGGCTTCCCGCACAATCAACCGTTTGATCCAGCGGACCACCGGCAAAGCGATGGGCGATTATGGCTGCATGCTGCGCGCCTACCGCCGCCATATTGTCGACGCTATGCTGCACTGCCATGAACGCAGCACGTTTATTCCCATTCTCGCGAACACCTTTGCCCGTAAGGCGACGGAAATCCCGGTACTGCACGCCGAGCGCGAGCACGGGGAGTCGAAGTACAGCTTTATGCGTCTCATCAACCTGATGTACGACCTTATCACCTGCCTGACCACCACGCCGCTGCGCCTGTTGAGCGTTTTCGGCAGCATCATTGCCGTGTTCGGCTTCGCGCTCTCCGTGCTGCTGGTGTTACTCCGCCTGATCTACGGTCCCCAGTGGGCGGCGGAAGGGGTCTTCATGCTCTTTGCCGTGCTGTTTATGTTCATCGGCGCCCAGTTTGTCGGGATGGGTCTGCTCGGGGAATACATTGGCCGTATTTATAACGATGTTCGCGCACGTCCGCGCTACTTTATTCAACGTGTTGTCCGCCAGGAACACAAAGCATCTCAAGAGGAAATTCACCCATGAAAGCTGTTGTCTTTGCCTATCACGATATGGGGTGTGCGGGCACGCTGGCCCTGCTGGAAGCGGGCTATGAAATCGCTGCAATCTTCACGCATCCGGACACGGCCGGAGAGAATAACTTCTTTGGCTCGGTGGCGCGTATCGCCGCAGAGCGCGGTATTCCGGTTTACGCCCCGGACGATGTCAACCATCCGCTGTGGGTGGATCGCATCCGGGCGCTCGCGCCTGATGCCATCTTCTCGTTCTATTATCGCAACCTGATTTGCGATGAGATTTTAAGTCTGGCCGCAAAAGGGGCATTTAATCTTCACGGCTCTTTGCTGCCCGCCTACCGTGGCCGCGCACCGCTGAACTGGGTGCTGGTGAACGGCGAAACGGAAACCGGCGTCACTCTGCACCGTATGGTGCACCGCGCAGATGCCGGTGCCATCATCGCGCAGCAGCGCGTGGCTATCGATGCGGATGAAACTGCGCTGCAGCTTCATCAGAAGCTCTGCACCGTAGCGCAAAGCCTGTTACGTGATGTGTTGCCAGCGATCCTTAACGGCACCTTCAGCGAGACCGCGCAGGATGAGAGCAAGGCGAGCTGTTTTGGCCGTCGCAAGCCAGAAGATGGTCGCCTGGACTGGAACAAGCCGGCTCGTCAGTTGCACAACCTGGTGCGTGCCGTTACCGACCCTTGGCCGGGGGCGTACAGCTTTGCAGGCGTAAGTAAATTTATCGTCTGGAAATCCCGCGTACGCGACGACATTCCTGCCGCCAAACCGGGCACCGTTGTCTCGGCTTCCCCGCTGATTGTCAGCTGCGGCGAGCAGGCGCTGGAGATCGTTACCGGGCAAACCGATAACGGCGTTTATGTTCAGGGCGCGCAGCTGGCTCAGTCTCTGGGGCTGGTCACTGGCGCACTGATCACCAGCGCACCGGTTGTGGCCATCAAACGCCGCACCCGCGTGCTGATCCTCGGCGTCAATGGCTTTATCGGCAACCACCTGACCGAGCGTCTGCTGAAAGACGATAACTACGAAATTTATGGTCTGGATATCGGTGCTGATGCTATCAGTCGTTTCCTCGACAACCCGCGTTTCCACTTTGTGGAAGGGGATATCAGCATTCACTCCGAGTGGATTGAATATCACATTAAAAAATGTGACGTGGTGCTGCCGCTGGTGGCGATTGCCACGCCGATTGAGTACACCCGTAACCCGCTGCGCGTGTTCGAACTGGACTTCGAAGAGAACCTGAAGATCATCCGCGACTGTGTGAAATACGACAAGCGCATCATTTTCCCGTCCACTTCTGAAGTGTACGGCATGTGTACTGACAAAAACTTCGACGAAGATACCTCTAACCTGGTCGTCGGGCCGATCAACAAACAGCGCTGGATTTATTCCGTCTCCAAGCAGCTGCTCGACCGCGTGATCTGGGCCTACGGCGAGAAAGCGGGTCTGCGCTTTACGCTGTTCCGTCCGTTTAACTGGATGGGACCACGTCTGGATAACCTTAACGCGGCGCGTATCGGCAGCTCACGTGCCATCACCCAACTGATCCTGAACCTGGTGGAAGGCTCGCCCATCAAGCTTATCGAAGGCGGTAAACAAAAACGCTGCTTTACGGATATCAGCGACGGTATCGAGGCGCTGTTCCGCATCATCGAAAACAAAGAGGGTCGCTGCAACGGAGAGATCATCAACATCGGTAACCCGGATAACGAAGCGAGCATTCGCGAGCTGGCTGAGATGCTGCTGGCAAGCTTTGAACGTCATCCGCTACGCGATCGCTTCCCGCCGTTTGCCGGTTTCCGTGAAGTGGAAAGCAGCAGCTACTACGGTAAAGGTTATCAGGACGTTGAGCACCGTAAACCGAGCATTCGTAATGCGAAACGCTGCCTGAACTGGACACCGACGGTGAAGATGGATCAGACCATTGATGAAACGCTCGATTTCTTCCTGCGCACCGTGGAGCTGTCGGAACAGGTCTCATGAGAAAAGTCGGTTTACGCATTGATGTCGACACCTTCAGGGGGACGCGTGACGGCGTACCCAAACTGCTGGAACTGCTGAGCAAGCACAACGTGCGCTCATCCATTTTCTTCAGCGTGGGGCCTGACAATATGGGACGTCATTTATGGCGTCTGGTTAAACCGGCATTTCTGTTCAAAATGCTGCGCTCACGCGCAGCCTCTCTCTACGGCTGGGATATTTTGCTGGCCGGAACCGCATGGCCCGGCAGGCGCATTGGCGCGGGTAATGAAGCCGTTATCCGCGACGCGGCGCAGCACCATGAGGTTGGACTGCATGCCTGGGATCACCATGCCTGGCAGGCCTGGGCTGGCGTATGGGATATTCCACGCCTGTCGCGTGAAGTTGAACGCGGCATGCTGGAGCTGGAGGCCATTACCGGCCAGACGATTCGCTGCTCCGCCGTGGCGGGATGGCGTGCCGACCAACGCGTGGTGAAGGCCAAAGAACCCTTCGCGTTTCGCTACAACAGTGATTGCCGCGGCACCGGGCCTTTTTTGCCGCTCATCGGGGAGAATCGCCTGGGGACGGTGCAAATCCCGGTCACGCTTCCCACCTGGGATGAAGTGGTTGGGCGCGAGGTCAGTGCCGGAGGGTTCAATCGCTATATTCTGGACTGCATTCATCGCGACACTGGTACGCCCGTCTATACCATCCACGCGGAAGTGGAAGGGATTGCGTATCAGCATGATTTCGATGCACTGTTGACGATGGCCGCTCAGGAGGGCATTCAGTTTTGTCCATTGAGCGAATTGCTGCCAGAGGATCTTAGCGTCCTGCCCGTGGGCAAAATTGTGCGTAATGAACTGGCTGGCCGGGAAGGCTGGCTTGGCTATCAACAAACCGTGAGTCCGGTATCATGAAAGCAGCCCGTTATGGCTTAGCGCTTCTCGCACTGTTTATCGTTTACTACCTCATTCCGATCGATATCCGCCTGCTGTGGCAGCCTGATGAAACGCGCTATGCGGAAATCAGCCGCGAAATGCTGGCGTCTGGAGACTGGATTGTCCCGCATTTTCTGGGGCTGCGTTACTTTGAAAAGCCGATTGCGGGCTACTGGATCAACAGTATCGGGCAACTGCTGTTTGGGCATACTAACTTTGCCGTGCGCGCCGGCGCCATATTCTCAACCGGGTTGACGGCTCTGCTGGTGATCTGGATGGCGTGGCGCCTGTGGCGGGATAAGCGCGTTGCCATTTTCTCCGGCCTTATCTTCCTGACCCTGTTCCTGGTGTATGGCATTGGTACGTACGCCGTGCTGGATCCCATCATTACCCTGTGGCTGGTGGCCGCTATGTGCAGCTTCTGGCTGGCCTCGCAGGCTGAAACCGTGGCCGGAAAAGCGGGTGGCTACGTGCTGCTCGGGCTTGCCTGCGGCATGGGGGTGATGACCAAAGGATTCCTGGCGCTGGCGGTGCCGGTGATAGGCGTGCTGCCGTGGGTGATTGCGCAGAAGCGCTGGAAAGAGGTGCTGATCTTTGGCTGGCTGGCCATCGTGAGCTGTGTGCTGATCGTCCTGCCCTGGGCGCTGGCCATTGCGCACCGAGAGCCTGATTTCTGGCGCTACTTCTTCTGGGTTGAGCATATTCAGCGCTTTGCCCAGAGCGATGCTCAGCACAAGGCGCCGTTCTGGTACTACCTGCCGTTCCTGCTGGCCGGCAGTCTGCCGTGGCTGGCGCTGTTGCCCGGCGCATTTCGGCTGGGCTGGCGCGAAAGAGACAACACGGGCGGTGGCTTTTATCTGCTTGGATGGGTCGTGATGCCGCTGCTGTTCTTCAGCATTGCCAAAGGCAAACTGCCAACCTACATCCTGCCGTGTTTTGCTCCGCTGGCTATCCTGATGGCGCGCTATGCCTGCATCGCGGCGGACAAAGGGGCCAGAGCGTTACGCATTAACGGCGGGATTAACCTGGCGTTTGGTGTGATTGGCGTGGTGGCGGCGCTGGTGGTCTCACCGTGGGGGGTTGCTAAGCATCCGGTCTGGACATCCGTTGAGCTGTATAAAGTCTTCTGCGCGGTGCTGGCGTTTCTCGTCTGGGCGGCTGTCGGCTGGTTTACCGTGCGGCAAAGCGCGCAGCGCTGGTGGCTGGCGGCGTTGTGTCCTGCTGGCGTGGCGCTGCTGATTGGGTTTGCCATTCCTAACTTGGTGGTAGATTCCAAACAGCCGCAGTCGCTGGTGGATACCATCCGTGACCCGCTTCAGAGCAGCCGGTTTGTGCTGGCGAACAATGTTGGCGTGGCCTCCGGGCTGGCGTGGGAGCTTAAGCGTAATGACATCATTCTGTTTGGTCAGAGCGGCGAGCTGAGCTACGGGCTAGCGTACCCGGATGTGAAAGACCGGTTTGTCGAGAAAGATAATTTTGCGCAGTGGCTGGCAACGCATCGCCAGCAGGGGGGCGTGTCACTGGTGATCCTGCTGTCAAAACACGACGATATTAAGCGGGCTCATCTGCCAGAACCGGACAGCCTGTATATTCAGGGCCGTCTGGCCTGGCTGCAGTATTTACCGCAATGACGACCTGGCTCTGGTTGATACTGGCAAGCCTGCTGACCTGCGCAGGGCAGTTGTGTCAGAAGCAGGCCACCCGTCCGGCGAAAGCCGGGCGGCGTGGCGCGCATATTATGCTGTGGCTGGGCCTGGCATTGCTGGCACTGGGCAGCGGCATGCTGGTCTGGCTGGTGGTCCTGCAGCGCCTGCCTGTCGGCGTTGCCTACCCTATGCTGAGCCTCAATTTTGTCTGGGTGACCCTGGCGGCGAAAGCATTCTGGCATGAAAAAGTCGCGTTGCATCACTGGCTGGGCGTCGGGTTCATCATCATCGGCATTGTTATCCTCGGAGGAAGCCTGTGAGAGGAACGTTCTGGGCGTTATGCAGCGTAATGCTGGTCAGCGCGGCGCAGCTGCTGCTGCGCTATGCCATGCAGGCTCTGCCGCCAGTCAGCGAGCTTTATGCGTTTGTCTCTGCGCTCTGGCACTTATCATCCGGTACTGGCGCGCTGCTGCTGGGACTCATGGGGTATGTGGCCTCGATGGGCTGCTGGTATCTGGCGTTGCATCGCATGGCGCTCAGCAAAGCGTATGCCTTGCTGAGCCTCAGTTACATTCTGGTGTGGGCCGCGGCCATTTTGTTGCCCGGCTGGAACGAACACTTTTCCTGGCACGGGCTGGCGGGGGTCGGGATGATTATTCTCGGCGTGCTGGTGATTTTTATGCCACGGACATCCCGTGGTGAGCAATCGTCCCGGCGGTAAGGGTATAAGGCGTTGAGGTGCAGACGGCAAGACTGAGCGAGCCGAACTGGAGCTGGCTTACCGAATGCGTCTGCGACGTGCTGTCGATGCTGACAATCTGCCAGGCGCTGCCGCCTCGCTGCTTCACGATGGCCTCTTTACGCGTCCAGATCCCCCAGAAAGCAGAAAGCTTTGTCTCCGGGTCTTCGCGCTCCAGCTCCGCATGTTCCGCCACGCTGAAGACGGCGTTAGCCAGCGCCTGCCAGTTTTCACGTGGGCGGATAACTTCGATATCACACCCCACTTCGCCTTCGTCGCTCAGCAGCAGCGCGATATTATCGCCGCTGTGACTCAGGTTAAACCAGAAGGGCTGCGCATCCACGAAGGCCGGCTTCCCTTGATCACCATAGACGATCTCGGGTAACGGAGAAGGAGAAAGCGTTTTGGCGAGCAGGGTTCTCCCCGCCAGCCAGGATGCATTTCGTGCACCCGCAGGTGCCATATGTGCAAGCGTCGACGCCAGCGGGTCTGCGCTCAGGGTGGAGATCTTTCCCAGTATAAACTGGTACATAGTTACGCCCAGCGTTTGATGATTATCGACGTGTTGATGCCGCCAAATGCGAAGTTATTGCTTTGCAGATACTCGCAGTCAATCTGACGGGCTTCACCCATAATATAATCTAAAGCACCACATTGCTCATCCGGTTGTCTTAAATTGAGCGTCGGGACAAACCAGCCCTCACGCATCATCTGCAGACTCATCCAGGCTTCCAGCGCCCCACAGGCGCCTAACGTGTGGCCAAAGTAGCTCTTCAGCGACGAAATTGGCACATTGTCGCCAAAGATGGCGGCGGTGGCCTGGCTTTCGGCGATATCACCGCGATCGGTGGCGGTACCGTGCGCGGAGATGTACCCCATATCCCGCGCGCTTAACCCTGCTAACGCCAGCGACTGCTCCATACAAATTTGCATGGTTTCACGTTGTGGCTGGGTGATATGGGCTGCATCACAGTTGGTGGCGAAGCCAACGATCTCGCCATAGATAGTTGCACCGCGTGCTCTGGCATGCTCAAGCTCTTCCAGAATCAGGGTGCCTGCGCCTTCCCCAATGACCAGACCATCACGCTGCGTATCAAATGGCGAAGGGGTGGTTTTCGGCGCATCGTTGCGCTGGCTGGTCGCGAATAAGGTGTCAAATACCGCCGCCTCTGACGGACAAAGCTCCTCTGCTCCGCCTGCGACCATCACGGTCTGATAACCGTGACGAATGGCTTCCCAGGCGTAGCCAATGGCCTGACTGCCTGACGTACAGGCACTCGACGTCGGGATAACGCGACCCCGAAGACCAAAGAACAGGCCGGTATTCACCGCGGTCGTGTGTGGCATCATCTGCACATAGGTCGTACCGGTGATGTTGTGGGTGTGTTTTTCGGTGAGCATGGTGGCGAATTCGCTGACTGGCCCGGTACTGCCTGTGGAGGAGCCATAGGCGATACCGGTTTGGCCATTCGTGAGCACCGCCTCGCCAATCAGCCCCGCCTGCTCCAGCGCCAGCTCGGTGGCGCGGGTCGACATCAACGACACGCGGCCCATGGCGCGAATACGCTTGCGGGTATAGTGTTCCGGCAGGGTGAAATCATCAATCGGCGCGCCCAGCAGTGTGTGCAGGCCATCGTAAACCTGCCACTCCGGCATTTTGCGTACCGCGTTGTCATACGCCAGCAGCCTGCGGGAAACGGATTGCCAGTCCTCACCGAAGGCGGTAACGCCGCCCATACCGGTAATCACCACGCGACGCGTCATAGCATTCCTCCGTTAATGGAAATGACCTGGCGGGTAACGTAGCCTGCAATATCTGACATCAGATAGCTGGCAAGTCCTGCAACCTCTTCGGCCTGGCCCATCCGTTTCATGGGAATGATGGACATTGCCTCTTTCAGCGCAGCCTCTTCCATTTCAATCATGCCGGTATCAATCAGCCCCGGCGCAATGCAGTTCACGGTGATTTTGCGTTTTGCCAGCTCAATTGCCAGTGCTTTGGTCGCGCCAATAATGCCCGCTTTTGCCGCGCTGTAGTTCACCTGACCGCGGTTGCCCATCATGCCGGACACGGAGGATAAGGTGATAATGCGCCCCCCTTTTCGGGTGGCGATCATCGGCATAATGCAGGGTTGAATAACGTTATAAAAACTGTCGAGATTGGTATGGATGACGCTGTCCCAGTCGTCTTCGCTGAGGGCCGGAAACGCACCGTCGCGGGTGATACCGGCATTACTGACCACGCCATACCATGCGCCGTGGGCCTCGATATTCTGCTCCAGCACGTCACGGCACTGTTCGCGGTTACCTGCATCGAAAGAGAGCAGGCGACCCTGACCGCCCGCCTGTGTGATGGTATCCAGCGTCGCCTGCGCGCCTGCGGCGTCACGGTGGTAATGTACGCCTACGGTAAACCCGTCAGCGGCAAGCTGGCAGGCGATGGCACGACCAATGCCTTTGCTGGCCCCGGTGACCAGTACGGAACGACTCATGCGTGAGATCCCTGATTAAAAAGCGATGTTAATTCTTCTGCGCTCGGCTGGAAGGTATTGACCCGGCCCGTGGCCAGCGTCTCCTCACCTGAGGAGATCGTACATTCAAAACTGCCGAAGCGTTCATCCTGCATCAGCAGTCTGACGGTGATGTCCAGCGTCGCGTCTTTTGCGAAACGTCCGCTGGCGCAGACCAACTCGCGCGCACCCAGCACCATGCCCAGCGCAATATGATCTTGCCCTTTCTGCTGGCGATGCCAGCCTGACCAGACGCCAACGGTCTGCGCCATCAGTTCGAGCGCGTACCAGCCAGGCAAATCGCCCTCGGCATTTAAAAAGGGCGCCAGTACGCTTTGGCCGTTGACCGCGACACGGCATACGGCGGAATCGTCGGTGACGCGTTCAACGGATCCCAGCAGCATCATTGGCGCATCGTGCGGCAGATAGTCGACGGGTGATAAGTAGCTCATGACACTCTCCCCAACAGGATGCTGGCATTGTTGCCACCAAACGCGAACGAGTTAGATAAAATGACCGGTTTTTTCAGCGCGGTACTCTGGTGCAGCACGCCGCACGGCGACAGCGTCTCGTCCGGCGCGTAGCGGGCGAAATCCTGCGGGGGTAACGGCAGGTCACGCGTCAGAATAAGCCAGCTCAGGGCCGCTTCGGTGATACCGGCAGCGCCCAGCGTATGGCCGGTAAGGTGTTTGGTAGAACTGCAGGGCACGTTTTCTCCAAAGAGGTCGTGTACCACGTGTGATTCAATCTGGTCGTTGAGCGGTGTGGCGGTGCCGTGCAGGTTGATATAGCCAATATCCTCAGGCTGCAGACCCGCGTCATTGAGCGCCTGGGTAATGGCGCGAATGGCGCCTTCACCCTGCGGATGCGGCGCCGAAATATGGTAAGCATCGCTGGACTCGCCTGTTCCCAGCAGCGCGACCCCGGCGGGTTCACGGCTCAACACCATCAGCGCAGCGGCTTCACCAATGGTGATACCCCGACGGTCGCGGCCAAACGGCTCGCAGAGCGTTGGGGAAAGCGATTCCAGACTGTGAAAGCCATTGACGGGCATCCTGCTCAGGGTATCTGCGCCGCCCACAATGGCAATATCCACCAGCCCGGCG
This sequence comes from Enterobacter sp. MEB024, assembly GCF_030209635.1. Taxonomy (NCBI): domain Bacteria; kingdom Pseudomonadati; phylum Pseudomonadota; class Gammaproteobacteria; order Enterobacterales; family Enterobacteriaceae; genus Enterobacter; species Enterobacter sp. MEB024. The sequence continues at coordinate 67,123 of NZ_JARVRQ010000013.1, forward strand.
TCAATCAGACGCCGGCCGCTGATAATTGCCCGCGCGCTGGAGGAGCAGGCGGTCGAGAGGGTATATGCCGGGCCCTCGAGCTGTAACCAGTTTGCAAGAAAGCGGGACGGATCGCCCAGCTCCTGTTGCGGATACTGCCACCGGGTGCTGGCTTCGCCGTTGAGCGTTAATCGTACGTGCTCATCCCCTTCATCGAGGCCGGAGGTGCTGGTACCCAAAACCACGGCCACGCGGTCGCGGCCGACCCGGGTAATCGCGTCGTCAACGGTGGACTGAATCTGTGCCAGCGCGGCCAGCAGCAGCTGGTTATTGCGGGTGCGGTGCGCGGACAGGGTATCCGGAATGGACGGCAACTCGCCTTCCACGCCGCCCAGCACGGCATCGGGCGCATCCTGCAACCAGCCGGACCGACAATGCATGCCGGGGGCTACACCCGCCGTCAGGTTAGCGGCAATCTCATCCAGCGAGTTACCCAGCGCGTTGACCATGCCAACAGCAGAAATGTAAATCATCTCAGTCACCCAGATATTGAATGGTGATGTGGTAGTTAAAGACGTGTTGCTCGATGCTGATTGGCACGCGCTTGCCTTTGCGTTGCAGGTAGACAATGTCAGTCACCAGCTTGCCGCTGGCATTGCGTAGCTCGCGCCGATCGCCCTTGTCTTTAAGCGTCCAGCCCTTCGGCAGTTGTGGCTGCCAGGCGCTGAGTGGCCAGTGGCTGAGCATCACATCGGCCAGTACCTGGCTGGCGGGAGGCAGCTGCGGCACAACGATCGACTGTTCGGTGTGGATCCCGGTGTCGTCGTAAGTCGCCAGGAACAGACGGATACCGACGGAAGAGAGCCCGGCAAGCGTCACTTTGTGATCATCCGCGTTGAGCATGACCAGCAGGGACTGCGTTTGTCCGTTGAAGGTTCCGGTCAGCAGCTGCTGCGAACTGACCGCCGGGGTAATACCGGGCGGCGGCAGCGTCACTCGGGTTCCTGGCTGAAGCCAGGCCTGCGGACGTGTCCCTTCAGTATCGGTCGAATGGCTACAGCCTGCCAGCAGCAGCGTCGCGACCAGCGCGGCTGCGCGGTAAAAAGCATTCATTTTCGTTTTCTCTCTTTCTTAACAGGCATCGCCAGCGGCGCCAGCAGGAAGGCGGTAAAAATGCCGCTCACCAGCACAATACCGAAGCTGCTGATGGCCTGCGTGGCGCTGAACACGAGCATGCCTAACGTCAGCAGCGTGGTCATCATCGCCAGCGTGATGGCCAGCATCGACGTCAGCGGCGTACCGCGCGGGTTGCCGAAAAACAGCGTGTAGTTAATGCCAATGCCGAGCACCAGGACCAGCGCCAGCAGTGAAAACAGATTTACCGGATGCCCCGTGACGGCCAGCGCGGCCAGCCCGCAGCTGAGCGACAGCACGGACGGGACCAGACTGATAAGCCCTTTTCGCCAGCCGAGGCGTACCATCGCCCCGCAGGCAATCACCGCCAGCGCGACAAACAAGAGTCCCGTTAACAGCGTGCGGTAGAGCGCAAACAGGCTGTCAAAACTGGCCTTGCGATCGACCCAGACGACGCCCGCATGACGGGCGGCTACTTCGCTGAGTGCGGCGCTGTTGCGGGCGTTGTCCACCGGTACTAACACACCGCTTTCGCCGTCAGGCAGGGTCAGCCACAGCAGACGCCAGCCTTCGCTGGCCGGACTGGCGAGCCACGCCTCCACGCTCACGGGCATGGCGTTCAGATTCGGTGTGACGGTGTTCAGCCCCGCGTTTCGCAGCGCGTTCGTTATGGCCGGCGCGGCCTGCTGCAACAGCAGCAGATCGCTTTTCTGGCGCGCCAGCGAATTTAAGGGCAGGGTCCGCCAGCGGGTAATATCCCCCGCTTTTTGGGCCTGGGCTAACGCCGGGGTAAAGGCTTCCAGCCGTTCCAGCGTTTGCTGCGGCGATGCGCCATACACCACAAACCATTTCTGATCGACACCTTGCCCGGTCAGGGCGGTAATGGTTTTCTCCTGCGCCAGAATGTCTTTGGGCAGCGCCTGTAGCTGGGCGATATCGTCGTTGACCTTCAGGGTGGCAAGCCCGGCAGCCGAGACCAGCGCCAGTACCACAGGCAAGCCCACAGAGAGTTTTTTATTGCGTCGCCAGGCGGCCAGCCAGCGCAACATCAGGACCATAAACGGAACCGGCCGCACCGGCAAACCACGACACAGCCAGGGATGCCAGAAAATCACCGTCAGACAGGAGGCGCTCAGCCCCACCGCGGCAAACACCGCCATCTGGCGGATCCCGGGGAAGGGGGCCAGCATCATAATCAGGTAGGCGGCAACGGTCGTCAGCAGCGCCAGAAGCAGCGCATTACGCACTTTGGCCAGGCTTTGCCACGGGGAATGTTCTGCGCCGTGCACCATGCGTTCGGTGAGGTAATAGAGCGTGTAATCCGCTGAAATTCCGATGATGCTCATGCTCATCACCAGCGTCATCAGATGCAATTCGCCAAACAGCAGCAGCGTCACCACCGTGCCCGCCAGCGCACCTGTGGCAATGGAAATCAGACACAGCAGCAGGGGTTTCAGGGAACGAAACACTGCCAGGATGAGCAGGATAACCCCAAGGATCGTGACGATGCCCAGCGTGGAGATGTCCCGTTTTGCCTGCTGGCTGGCGTAATCACTATAAAACACGGTACCGCGTGAGAGCAGCTGCGCCTGCGGAAAGCGTGTTTTCAGCGTCTCCTGCAGGGCGGTAAGGGTGGTTACCAGCTGATGGGTTTGCTGCATATCAAACGATGAGCCCGCCAGCTCACCGTGCAGCATATACCAGTAATTTCCACTGGCATCCTGGGTGACCAGCCAGCCGTCCATCAGCCGTAGCTTCTGGCTGTTTTGCGCCAGCGCCAGCTGCGAGCCGCGCATCAGCATCAGGGGATCGTTTTGCAACTCTTTGCCACTCACGCCGGAAAAGGCCGAGTAGAGCTGGGATAAAATCCACTGCGCCTGCGCCTCACCGCCGTTTTGCAGGCGGTCCCGGGTGGCCGAATCAATCAGGCCGTTGCGATGCTGCCAGAAGAACTCGCCCCAGGCCTTTTGCCCGGCGGCGTCCATCGGGCCTTTAACCTCCCTGAGCGAATGGCTGTTTTTCAACAGATCCAGCCACTGCTGCGCCACCCGCGGATCGGGTTCTTTACCGGGACTGACCAGCCAGACAAGCTGGCGATCAAGACGCTGCATAAACGCGTCGTTGAGTGCCGGCGGGATTGCCCCGAGCGTCTGCTTCGGCAGCATAGCCAGTACGCTGCTGTTCAGGCGCGCGCCGGGCAGCAGCGACAGCAACACACCCAACAGAATCAGGCATACCGTCGCCCACAGCAGCGCCGGGCGCAGGGATTTACGGTGCGGCAAAGCGTTGGCGTTCGTCATCGGTCAGGCTGGCGGGCGTCAGTGTGTGGCGGGAAAGGACGATATCGGTACGATCGCCCTGCTTATCGTTGAGGCGAATCGTCTCAAGGTAGGTCGCGCCGCCCAGATCGAGGGTAGCGAAAATTTTGTCCAGCGGTGTCGTTGTGGGGGTCAGCACCAGCGACCAGCGGCCTTCGCCGAGATCGCGAAAATCGATGCGGAAGTTCTCTTCCAGCACCTTGCGGTCGGCCTGGAACAGCGCCCGCAGCAGGTGGTTGAACTGGAACATCTGCGGGTTATTGTCGGCGGTAATGGTCTGCGGAGGCTGGCCGTTGATCGTCTGGATCATCCGTTTATCATCCAGCAACAACGTCATGGGGAAAGGCGCTTTTTGATCCCACAGAAGGCCGCTGTCGCGTGCGATCAACATTTCGCCCTGCGAGCGCAGCGGCTGCGGCAGATCCTTAATCGTCCGGACCTGTTCGAAATGCGCGCGCACGACAGGTTGCCCGGTAAACCGCTGCTGCAGCTCATCCAGCGTTACGGCGCTCACCAGCGGGCTGATCATCAGTGCCAGCACAGGCAACCATTTCATGGCGTAACTCCCATTCGTTCAAACAATATAGCCGGGCTGACAAAGCACATTTCACGGCTGGCTTCTTCGACGGCCACCTGGATGGTATAGCCGGTGGTGGTGCGTTTACCGGTTTGCGCGTCGAAAATTTGATAGGCGATGCGCAGACGGTTTTCATACTCTTCGATGTGCGCGCGCACACGGATGCGCTGCTCAAAGGTCACCGCATCGCGGTATTTCACCCGGGTATCGACTACCGGCCAGACATAGCCTGACGCCTTCATCTGGCGATAGCCGTAGTTAAACTGGTTGAGCAGCGCCTCGCGGGCAATCTCAAAGTAGCGGAAATAGTTGCCGTGCCAGACCACGCCCATCATATCGACATCGTGGAACGGAACGGTGATTTCTACTTCGGTCGTAAAGCGGGGATCGGTCAGCACCCTTTACTCCTTCTCTTTGGCATCCGGCAGGTGCCAGAAATCGAAAAAATTAAACCAGTCGAGCGGTGACATTAAGGCGTAATGCTCAAGCCGCTGTGCATAGCGATCGACGGCCTGTTGCAGCGCCTGCTGGCGCTCCCCGCGTGGCAGAAGCAGCGGGTCGGCAAACGGTTCGCAGTGTATCGTGAGCGCACCCTGCTGACGCAGGGCGTAAATCAGCACTACCGGGCAGCGCAGAATGGAGGCGAGAATAAACGGCCCTTGCGGGAACGGGGCGGGCTGTCCCATAAACGAACTCCAGATCACCCGCCAGTCGCCGCCGCGCTGTGGCGTGACCGCTATGCGATCGCCCACAATGGCGACCCATTCACCGCGCTCAAGCTTCTCTTTGATGGCGATAGCGGTATCCGGCCCAATGTCCGTCACGGGCATCAGGTTAACCCCCGCCTGGGGTGCCATCTCGGTCATGATCTGTTTAAAGCGCTGCGCGTTATCGCTAAAGACCAGCGCGTTGATGACTTTGCTGCCTTCCAGCTGAACCAGTGCCCGGCAGGCTTCCACATCGCCAAGATGCGATGCGAGCAGCAGTTTGCCTTGCGATGCGTCAGCATCCAGCACGTCATATGCACCGGGAGCAAAGACCACGTCACGATGAAACTTCAGTTCGCCGCGCCAGCTGGCGACTTTATCCAGCATGGCGTTACCGAAGCGCATAAAATGGAAAAAGCTGTTAAGGCGTGGCGGAACAGGCATGTTCCGCTGCGTCAGCACCTGCTTCACTCGTGCTGTCCACTGCTGTGAAGCCTGTCGCGCCGGTCGGGCCGTAAGCCAGTACACCGCGATAACCGGCCACAGCAGCACGGTAAAGGCCCGGCGGCCAAACAGCTGCCAGACGCGCAGCATCAGGCGCATTCCCCACAGGCCTTTCACCTCGTCCTGCTGCGCCCAGTGCTGGCGGCGACGACGAAACAGCAGGGCGGGAATGCGGGGCAGCATGCCGAAGAACAGCCGGGTGTGCATCAGCGAGATCCGCACGTTGTCTTTGAGCGCGTCGAAATGGGATAACCCGTCCGGCGGATAGGTAACGCGGGTCGGCAGAAAATAGCTGGTATTGCCCTGCCAGTAGAGACGGACCATCACTTCGGTGTCAAAGTCCATACGTTTGCCAAGCGGCACGCGTGCGGCCAGCTGCAGCGTGGGCGAGACCGGGTAGACCCGAAAACCGCACATGCTGTCTTTAAGTTGCAGGGACAGGGTTTCAATCCATACCCAGACGTGTGTTATCCAGCGACCGTAGAGGCGGGAGCGCGGAATGGAATCATCGTAAATGGGCTGGCCAGATATCAGCGCCTCCGGGTGACGCTCAGCCAGAGCCAGCATTTTGGGGATATCCTCAATAGCATGCTGGCCGTCGGCATCCACCTGTACGGCGTGGGTATAGCCCGCGCGGGCCGACTCTTCCAGCCCCTTAATGACCGCGGCACCTTTACCTGCGTTTTGCGCCAGACGTACCAGCGTAATCTGGGGCTGCCCGGCGGCCAGACGCTCCAGAATGCGGCGCGTCTGCTCGTCACTTCCGTCATCGACCACCAGGCAGGGCAAGCCGAACGGCGCCAGCCGCGACAGTACCTTTGCCATCATCGCGCCATGGTTGTAGCACGGGATCAGCACGCAGGGGCGGAAGGTTACTGACACAGGCGAATCTTCCCGCTGCTGGCAGTATGGCGATCGTCACCGGCATGGCGCTGGTAGCTGAAGGTCAGTATCTGACGTTCGGCATGCCAGTTAAGGACCAGCGTGACCGTGGTATCCGGCAGCAGAGGGGCCTGGAATTTCACATTTTGGATGCTGTGAAAACGGTAACCCGGTGCCAGCAGCGTGGTGGCGTAGTGCATGACCCAGTCAATCTGTGCCACACCTGGCAGCAACGGCTGTACGGCAAAATGCCCCTGGAACCAGAACAGGGAGGGGTCAATATGCAAAACGATTTCCAGGTGCTGCGGCTGTGCCTGGTGGCGTTCGATTTCATGAATTTTCATGAAACAACTCCTGTAACTGCGCATAGACACGCTTATTCATACTGTTTACCGGCATCTCATCGATAATGCGCCAGTAGCGGGGGACGGCGACCGGCTCAAGCCAGGGCCGCAGGGCGCGGCGCCAGGCCAGTTCCTGCGTTTTTTTGCCCTGCTGATGCCAGCGCTGACGGGTCTTCTCATCCAGAACCAGCAGGACACCTATACCCTGACGACCTCCGCGGGTAACCGGTAACGCTGCGGCTTCACATATGCCCTCAAGCTCCAGCAGGCGACGTTCAATCTCGTTCAGTGAGATACGCTTTTCTTCGATTTTGACCACCCGACCACGACGTCCGGCAATGCTAAAAAAACCGTTACTGTCGAAGTGCAGGATATCGTCCAGCTGTAACCCTGCGGCTTCGTGAATGAGCGGGGAGGTCACGCGGCAGATTTCCCCTTCACTCTGGAACACCACACCGGGGAAGGCGAACCAGGGTACGCTGTCCGCCTGACGGTGCCGCCAGGCGAGGATCCCGGTTTCGGTGCTGCCATAGATTTCATCCGGCCAGACGTTAAGCCAGCCATGGGTCTCCGTGACATCGCACCAGGGCAGCATTCCCCCAGCGGAGATCAGCATCACGACGGGAGGGGCAGTCAGCTCGGTATCCAGCCGTTTCAGGAACGCCGGACTGCTGATAAAAAGGTACTGCCTGTCGTGAGGGAGTGCCGCCAGCTGCTCAGCGTAATAAAGCATGGCGGCGTGCAGCGGAAGCCCCATCGCCATTGGCAACATGATGCGGAACGTCAGGCCATAGAGATGTTGTGGTACGACCGAGGCCACAATGCTGCAGCCCGCCAGGCGTTCGCCAAAACGGTTCGCCAGCAGGCATGCTTCACGGTCCAGGCTGGTGATGTGCTTAATGACCCGGCGTGGGGTGCCCGTGGAGCCCGAGGTAAAAAGCTCAACAAAGCGCGCGTCGTCAATGACGGACAACGGTGCCCATTGGCGCACGGTCTGGGAGGAGGAGGTCACCACAATGACCTTTCCCTGAATATCCAGCGTCTTATCGCTCAGGACACCGCTAAACAGCGACTGCTGTTCGTCGAGCAGAGAGACCCGGCTATGGCCTGGAATGACCGGGGTTTTACCGGCATGCAGCGAGGCCAGCAGCGCAACAATAAACAGGTAGCTGTTTTCAAAGCACAGCGCCCAGCGTTCACCCTCCTGCTGTCGCAATGCTTCTACCAGCAAGGTGACATCGTGGCGCAACTCACCCAGCGTCCAGGTGCGATCGTCAAGCCAGGCGATCGGCATGTCGTCAGGGCGTGGAGCATTTAACCACTGGCCCAGCGGGAGGGGTTTATTCATCGAGCTTCTCTTTTTTCATCACCCGTTGACGCACCAGCCACTCTGTCGCCATCATCGTGCCCATCAGAAAATAAGCCACCATACCGTTCCACACTGTCCAGACATGCATATCGCCGTGTAGCACGGTAAACAGGGCTATCGCACCGTTACCGAGGAAAAACCCGCACCACACCAGCGTCACCTTACGGGTATATCGCACACCCGCCGGAGGCAAATTCGGTTCACGCAGACGTGCCAGCCGTTCAACCAGCGGCATGGTTGTCCACAGTGAGCCGCCAAACACGGCCAGCATCACGAGATTAACCACCACCGGATAGAGCAGCAGCCACTGGTGCGCTTTCAGCAGATAGCTTGCCGCGCAGAGCGCCAGGCCTGCCAGCGCAATGCACTGCACCACATACCGCATCGGGCCTGCGTTTCGCCGCGCCTGATGCAGACGCAGCACCAGCACCAGGGCCATCAGCGGCAACAGCCAGTGCAGACCGTTGTGCGTCAGCCCCAATCCAATCAGGAATGGCCACGCCAGCAACACGACTCCCGTCAGGAGTGGGATCGCCGGAAACGCTCGTCCTCCAGGCACGGTGGTTTACTCGTCGCGCAAAAGCTGAGCGACAGCGTCAACCACATCCTGCACGGTACGGACAGATTTGAAGGTTTCCGGTTTGATTTTCGTCCCCGTTTTCTTCTGCAGGTGAACAATCATGTCCACTGCATCGATACTGTCCAGATCCAGATCTTCGTACAGGCGAGCCTCAGGCGTGATTTCCTGTGGGTCGAGTTCAAACAGCGTAGCCAGGAGTTCGCAGACTTCCTGATAAATGGTTTCTTGTTCAGTCATAACGGATCACATCTCAGGCGCGTTGAGCGTTGATAAAAGAAGCCAGCGTGGCGACGGAAAAGAAGTGCTGACGCATCTCTTCGCTTTCGGCAGACAGCACCACGCCATACTGGTTTTTCACGGCCAGGCCAAGTTCGAGGGCGTCGATAGAGTCGAGGCCCAGTCCATCACCAAACAGCGCAGCATCGGTATCGATATCCTCGGCGGTAAGCTCGTCCAGATTCAGCGTAGTGATGATGAGATTTTTAATTTCAAGATGAAGCGCTTGCATCATTAATTCCTGACAAAGATTGAAGGCCTGATGTTAATCGATGCTGCAGATGCCGGTTTAACTGCCTTGCCGCCAGTGCCGGTTCTTGTGTCTTCGCATCGTAAAAAGCGTCGATATTCACGCGATCGCGAACATCTACGGTGAAAACAGGTTTTACGGGCGGTACGTCGTACCAGTGACTTTTTTTATCCAGCAGAGGTTCGCTGCAGTGGATCACCACGATGCGCAGGTCGCTGTGGCAGCGCACGGCAATATTTGCCGCGCCGCGCTGGAGGGAAATTGCCTCTCCCGACCGGGTTCGTGTGCCCTCCGGAAAGATTAACAGCGTGTCGCCCTGGGCCAGACGCTGCTGGCTTGCACTGAGGAGCGTTTCCGCTTCGCTGTTAATCAGGTAATCCGCTGCGCGAATGACGCCGCTGACAAAGGGATTGCGAAGCAACGCACTTTTCACCAGACAGTCGGTTTCGGGCATGACGGACGCCAGGATCACGTAATCAATCAGCGTCGGGTGATTGGCCACCACCAGACAACCGCGATCCCCGCGAAGGGCGTCAAGATTGTGAATGCGATAGTCCAGTACCCCGGTGCCACGGGCGACATGTAAGAAAAAGCGGAAGCTGGCCGCGATACTGCGACGCGCCAGGCGACGGCGTCTGGCGCGGTCGCGCTGAACCAGCAACAGCAGATTGAACCACACCAGCGACAGCAGCAACCCGCCCGTGCCAAACAGCACGAAGCAGAAGCCGGTCATCATCAGACGCCATAACCAGTTGATACGGGCAGTCAGGCGGCTCATTCGCGTGTCCATTGCCACAGCAGACGTTCGCCTGAAACCACAAACTGCCGTTCATCGCGGAGGTAACGTTGCAGGAACATCAGGCTCTGCGGCAGGGGAGGTTCTTCACCCGTGCTGCCGCTGTGGGTTTCACACTGCAGTGTGCTCCCGGCTTCAATCACCAGGGCCAGCGCGTAGGGCCAGGTGGGCATCTGCGGCGGTAAACCCGGATGATAAAAATCGGGCAGGGCGCCGTCAAAATCGACCAGCAAGACGCGGGAATAGCCCGCCTGAAGCAGGCTCAACACTTCATATAATGCCTGCTGGAAGGTGTCCAGCCCGGCAGAAACAGAAGACGAGACGATGGGGTGTCGCGCAGTGATCGTCAGGTTGCCCACCGCCGAATTGTGCACGGACATGGCAAAGTCTGTCGGCGAGACGGCCTGACCGGTCGCCAGGGAGTGCAGGATGCGGAAATTACGCTCCAGTTCGCCATGACGGCTGGAATAGACAACGGCATCAATCGCGTGGCGGCGAAGCAGGGTGAGTCCGAGGTCTACCGCCAGCTTACTGCCCGAGTTGAGGCGGCGCGCGGTCATCATTGGCAGTTCGGTAAGCTTAGGCAGCGGCGCAGCCGGGTCGAGGGTAAGGTGCTGGCGTGACCACGCCTGCCACTCTGCGGCATCGCTCAGGCCTGGCGCTCTTGCCTGCCAGTCAATTATGTTCAGTGAAAATTTCATCTACGCGCGTCCGCGGAAAACCATCATTAAAAGACAGGCAAGCCTGCCGGGCAGTTCAACTGCTCTATTGTTCAATTTTTTGACAAATCAAAAGGGTATGACCTACCCCAAGGTTGTCCAGCCGCTGTTCTACGTGGAAACCGGCCCGCTCCAGGTAGTGATAAAATTTCTCTACACTGTAAAACCGGCTGTTGCCGTTCGCCATACAGGTGAAATAAAGCGAGGTAGCATTCAGGCTGAATGAGGCGGCTTCAAATTTTTGGGCATCCCAGAACAGTTCCATGATGCACAGTCGCGCGCCGGGCTTCATAACCTGTGCAACGCGAGTCAACATGGCGACAATCTGGTCCGGAGAGAAACAATCCAGGAACTGGCTCATCCACCAGATATCGGCTTCACCCGGCAATGTCGCATGACTAAGCATATCGACAGCATGGAAGCCAATGCGATGAGATAAACCTGCTTTTTCGATGTTTTCCTGCGCCAGCGTTATCTGCTGTGGCAGGTCAAGGATCGTCACGGCAACATTGTCGTCATAGCGGCAGCAGCGTAACGCCCATTTACCCGTATTTCCGCCCACATCGTACAATTTTGTCGGCGAGCTTGCGAATATATATGGCAGCGCCGCGTCGAAAGCGGCATCAGAATAGTAATGATCAAAAGCGAACCAGCTCTCTTTTGTCTGCGCGGGTAATTGTGATAATGCCGGATAGATGGTTGGCCAGTTACCAAACACGGATAATCCCGCCGGTTTTTCTTCCTGCAGGGCATCGGCCAGATGGAATAACCCCTGGTAACAAACATCCTGCGTGAAATCCATATTCACGCGAGTCATGGTGTCATGCAATAAGAAATGGCCCACCTTTGCCAGGAAATAGCGCCCTTCTTTACAGGTAACGATCCGTCCGCTTAATCCCATATCCAGCAATACGCTTACGCTATAACTGCTCAGGGTACTGTTTTCGGTTATTTCCTCGAGACTTGCCCCTGTTTTCCCTTTTTTATCCAGCCAGGAAAGCACGCCCGAATTACGCAGACAACGCGCGGTCTGAAACAGCATCGGCGCAAAAGCGATGCGTTGCGCTTCGGTAATGGCATCCAGCGCGTTGAGGGTGTCCTTTTCGTACATGTGTGCGTAACCTTATGAGGCCGAGAAAAACGTTATCGGGCCATGTCGGCCCGACATGAGGAAAATATTACAGCGCGGCGCCTGCAGAGAGGTTCATCTGAATATCGTGGTCGAGGTTATGAACCCAGCGGTTATAGTTTTTGTGAATTTTACCGTCGGCGGCTTTCAGGTTCATACTGCTTTCGTAATTAATTGAATAGCTTGTCGCAGAATAAGGAATACGGATTTCGACCGAGTGGTCGCGTGCCTGCAGACGGCCTTTAATTACGCCCGGGCCCGCTTCGCTCATGATCCAGTCGCGCTTCTGGCCTGCTTTCAGAATGGCGGTTTTCACCTGCTCTGCGGTGTGGCCTGTACTGACAGTAGCGTGAACCTGATCGATTGGGGCGGTACGCGCGCAACCGGCCAGTGCGCCGACGACAGCAACAGTAGCAAACCATTTAATGATCTTTTTCATCAACAACTCCGTATCAATAATAACAATTTAAATCAGTAATTTTAAAAAATTATATTTTGGCGGGGTATTATCGCTAATGAGGATAATTTTTGTCGATATAAAAGTGGGTATTTATTTTACGTGACGGGAGGTGTAATGCATTGAAATGAAAGGGTGAGAATTATATGCCGTGTAATTTGCGTTAAATAAATATTTGCATGACGATTCATTTATTAGGGCGGGATAAATAACGCGAAATCCTCCTTACCGAAAATGAAAATTACCGCGCGGTGAGCGTCGCGGTAATTTTCGGTGTGTTGCACAGTTACGCGCTGTGGGACCCGTTATCCCGGCAGTCGGCTTTTCGGTCGCCCGGGACCCAACAGGATCGCCAGTTTGCTGCCACCTTTGGTGGTTTCCATCCAGATCTTACACACGCTGGTCAGCGGGACTGACAGTAACATCCCGACCGGCCCCAGCAGCCATCCCCAGATCAGCAACGACAAGAACACCACCAGCGTCGACATTCCGAGACGGTGGCCCATCATGCGCGGCTCAAGGATATTGCCCAGCACCATATGCACGACCAGAAACAGCGCCCCCACCAGCATGCACTCGTAAAAGCCATTGAACAGAAACGCCTGAATCATCGGCGGCACGGCGGAAAGCACCGCGCCGATGTTGGGTACGTAGTTCAGCAGAAACGCCAGTACGCCCCACATCAGCGCGAACTGCACGCCCATCAGCATCAGTCCCAGCCAGACAATCACCCCGGTCCAGACGCTTAACAGCGTTTTCAGGGCCAGATATTTGGACACGCCCTTCAGGGCCCGGTGTAAACCCGCAATATGAATTTGCGGGTTATTCAGCGCAAAGCGCAGCTTATAAGGAACATGGCGGACCTCGAACAGCATAAACACCACCGTCATCACCAGCAGCAGGATGCTGGCCATCGCGCCGGAAAGGCCGGTCATCAGGGTGGTGGCGTAGGTCATGACCTTCTCTGAATCCATGCGGCGTAACATCCGCTCGGGTGAGATATGCAGGTTAAGAAAAGGCATCATCTCCTGAAGCGAAACGATCTTACGCGTCAGCTCTTTGTTGTACTGCGGAAGCATGGTGGAGAATTCACTGAGCGACGCCGCCAGCACGCCGAAAAGCGCCGTCAGGGCAATCATCATCACGATGACCACGATAGTAATGGCCACCGGACGGCTGATGCCCCGGCGCAAAAACCAGGTCACCAGCGGATTAAGCACAATGGCAAAAAAGAGCGCCAGCAGGAGCTGGACAATGATGTCAGCGGCAGCATGGATACCTGCGAGGATAACCACCAGGCAGGCGAGTTTTAATAAGATGTGAAGTCCTGCTTTGTCGGACTGGTTCGGTATCATGCGGGTTCCTTAATGTGATAGCCCGTTAAGTGTAGTGCCCGGTGGCCGCTTCGTCTGGAGCCGATAATCTGAAAGTCAGTGCTGATTTTCTTATCCTGCCGTGGTAATAGTGAAACACTGTTGTAAAAATTCAGGTTAAACCCCATGCCAGAGCATGCCGCCGAACCGGCGCTGAGCGGATTGCGCCTCAATCTGCGCATTGTTTCCGTTGTGATTTTTAACTTCGCCAGTTATCTGACGATTGGCCTGCCGCTGGCGGTGTTGCCGGGCTATGTCCATGACGTCATGGGTTTTAGCGCATTCTGGGCGGGGCTGGTCATCAGCCTGCAGTATTTCGCCACGCTCCTGAGCCGCCCGCATGCCGGGCGCTATGCGGATCTGTTTGGGCCAAAGCGCATCGTCATTGTCGGGCTCTGCGGCTGTTTTCTGAGTGGTCTGGGCTACCTGCTGGCCGCCACCACCAGCCACTGGCCGCTGGCCAGCCTGGCGCTGCTCTGTCTGGGGCGAGTGATTCTGGGTATCGGACAAAGTCTGGCGGGCACCGGTTCGACGCTGTGGGGCGTGGGTGTGGTGGGTGCGTCCCATATTGGCCGGGTGATCTCGTGGAACGGTATCGTCACCTACGGCGCAATGGCGCTGGGCGCACCGCTGGGGGTGATCTGTTATGCCTATGGCGGGCTATCCGGGCTGGCTATCACCATTATGGTCGTCGCGCTGCTCGCGATTCTGTTTGCCCTGCCGCGCCCGAAGGTGAAGGCCAGCAAAGGCAAGCCACTGCCATTCAGGGCGGTGCTGGGGCGCGTCTGGCCTTATGGTATGGCGCTGGCGCTGGCAACCACCGGCTTCGGCGTGATCGCCACGTTCATTACTCTCTTCTATGACGCCAAAGGCTGGGACGGCGCAGCCTTTGCCCTGACGCTGTTTAGCTGTGCGTTTGTCGGCGCGCGTTTGCTCTTCCCGAACGGTATCAACCGTCTGGGGGGACTGAATGTGGCGTTGATCTGCTTTGCGGTAGAGATTGTCGGGCTGGTGTTGACCGGGATTGCCACCGCACCGTGGATGGCGAAAATGGGCGTTTTCCTCGCCGGCGCTGGCTTTTCGCTGGTCTTCCCGGCACTCGGCGTGGTCGCGGTAAAAGCCGTGCCACAGCAGAACCAGGGGTCGGCGCTGGCGACCTACACGGTGTTTATGGACATGTCGCTGGGCATTACCGGGCCGCTGGCAGGGCTGGTGATGGCGTGGGCAGGGGTACCGGTAATCTATCTTGCCGCGGCGGGTCTGGTGGTTATCGCATTGATGCTGACATGGCGGCTAAAAAAATGGCCCCCGGTGCAGGCACCGGAGGCCACGTCATCATCGTGAAGAATTACTGGATCACGATGGTGTTAATGATGTTTTCAGCAGCTGTCTGCGCTTTCTGCTGATTTTCCGCCGGCAGAGTGATCTGCAGGGTCAGCAGTTTGTTATCGACCTTGCCAAGCACCACGGAAGAGTAAGCGGTCTGGCCTTTTGCTGAAATGATGCTGTCCAGCTGTTGCAGCGTGTGGCCTTTCAGTTCGATAGATTTATTGGTCACGACCTGCAGCTGCGGATCGCGGCTGCGCTGCTGATCTTCCAGACGTTTGGTCATGACGGCCAGGTCTTCGCTGGTGTCGTCGCCCACAATCACAATAACGGCTTTCTGCCCGGTTGCATCGGAGTAAACGTGCATATTGTTCGCCTGGGTACCCAGCTTGCCGCTCTGGTCAGTCATATCTGCCGGCAGAGAGAAACTGAGTTTACCGTCCAGCAGACTCACCGGCTGACCGGTGGCGTTGCTCTCTGCAGACGCGCCCTGAGCAGGCGTTTTCGTGTCGCTGTTATCACAGGCTGCAAGGCCCACAACCAGCAGGCCAATCCCGACATATTTAACCAGATTGCGCATTAACTTCTTCCTTTCGATAAACGGCCATAACGGCTGATTGGCTCATCTTATCACAACTGATAAAGCGAACCCTTAACCAGCCTGCAATGCTGTGATTTCAGATTTATCTGCGAGTCTTTTCAGCAGCATATTCAGCAGGACGCCGTACATCGGCAGGAAGAACACAATGCTGATAAGCACCTTGAAGCAGTAGTCCACAAGGGCGATTTCCATCCAGTGCTGGGCCATAAATGCGTCCGGGCTACGCCAGAATGCGATAAAGAAGAAGGCCAGCGTGTCGCTGACGTTGCCAAACAGCGTGGACGCCGTGGGTGCCATCCACCAGCGATGATTTTGACGCAGGCGGTTAAACACGTGAACGTCGAGGATCTGCCCCAGCGCGTAGGCCATAAAGCTGGCGGAGGCGATACGGGCGACAAACAGGTTGAAGTGCGTTAACGCCTCGAACCCCTGCCAGCTTCCCATATAAAACAGGGAAGAGATCACGTACGAAATGAACAGCGCCGGCAGCATGACCGCGAAAATAATGCGGCGAGCCAGCGGTGCGCCGAAAATACGCACGGTCAAATCAGTGGCGAGAAAAATAAACGGGAAACTGAACGCGCCCCACGTGGTATGAAAACCAAAGATGGAGATCGGGAGTTGCACCAGATAGTTGCTGGAGGTAATCACCAGCAAATGAAAAAGCGAAAGCCAGAACAACGCTTTAACGCGCTGCGAATCAGAAAACTGCATCATGTTGTAACCTTTTTATACGTTGGGGTGAGGGAACCCAATAAAAACCGCAGCATGATACTGCTTTGGCCGGACATTGCAATGGTTAGTTTTTACGCAATCGTTAACCTGGTTGCATTGCCGACGATGGGGCGTAAACTACAGCCGTTTTTACCTGACCGAGAAGAACATGACCGATCTGTTTTCCAGCCCAGACCACACCCTTGATGCTCAGGGCCTTCGCTGCCCGGAGCCGGTAATGATGGTACGTAAAACCGTGCGCAACATGCAGACCGGTGAGACGCTGCTGATCATCGCCGACGACCCCGCCACCACCCGCGACATTCCCGGTTTTTGTACCTTTATGGAACATGAGCTGGTGGCACAGCAGACCGAAACGCTGCCGTACCGGTATGTGATCCGCAAGGGGTAAATGCGGCCTGATGGCCTCACCCCGACCCTCTCCCACAAGGAGAGGGAGAAAACCTTTCTAAACCATCGTTTCAAAATTTCACGCTTTTGTGAGGCGCTTCACCCCCGCTTTTCCGGCCGTAGTCTAGTTTTTAAGCGTACAAAAATAAAACACTGTTTTAACGCTTATCTCACTACCCTGGAGTTGACCCGATGAAAACGACCCTCAAGCCGTTACTGGCCGCCCTGTGCCTCTCCGCTTTTACCTGCTCCGTCGCTGCGCAAACCATCAAAGCCGCCGATGTGCACCCTGAAGGCTACCCGAACGTGGTGGCGGTTCAGCAAATGGGTGAAAAACTCAAACAACAAACCGACGGCAAGCTGGAGATTAAGGTCTTCCCCGGCGGCGTGCTGGGGGATGAAAAACAGATGATTGAGCAGGCGCAGATGGGGGCGATCGATATGATCCGCGTCTCGATGGCGCCGGTGGCGGCCATCCTGCCCGATATCGAAGTCTTCACGCTGCCCTACGTTTTCCGCGATGAAGACCACATGCACAAAGTGATCGACGGGGATATCGGCAAGCAAATTGGCGATAAGCTAACTGCCAACCCGAAATCACGACTGGTGTTCCTCGGCTGGATGGACTCCGGCACCCGCAACCTGATCACCAAAGATCCGATTGTTAAACCCGACGATCTGAAAGGGAAGAAAATCCGCGTACAGGGCAGTCCGGTGGCGCTGGCGACGCTGAAAGATATGGGCGCTAACGCGGTGGCAATGGGGGTAAGCGAAGTTTACAGCGGAATGCAAACCGGCGTGATTGACGGCGCGGAGAATAATCCACCGACCTATGTCGCGCATAACTATATGCCAGTCGCCAAAAACTACACCCTCAGCGGCCACTTTATCACCCCGGAAATGCTGCTCTACTCAAAAGTGAAGTGGGACAAACTCAGCGCCGACGAGCAGAAAAAGATCCTGACCCTGGCCCGTGAAGCCCAGTTTGAACAACGTAAGTTGTGGGAAGCCTATAACGCCCAGGCGCTGGAAAAAATGAAGGCTGGCGGGGTGCAGTTCCACGAGATCGACAAAACGGTATTTATCAAAGCCACAGAGCCGGTGCGCGCCCAGTATGGCGAAAAGCATCAGGATCTGATGAAAGCCATCGCTGACGTCAAGTAACCGGAGTACGTATGTCCGAACTCTATCTGAAGTGGATGGACCGTCTCTACCTGCTGGCGATGGCCGTGGCGGGCATTTCGCTGCTGGTGATGACGATTGTGATCCCCATCGGCATTTTTTCGCGCTATGTGCTTAACCGCGGTGAATCCTGGCCGGAGCCGGTTGCCATCATCTGCATGGTGACCTTCACCTTTATCGGCGCGGCGGTCAGCTACCGTGCCGGTTCGCACATTGCGGTGAATATGCTCACCGACCGGCTGCCCGGGCCGTTAAAATCCGTCTGCGCACGGGCCGTTGATCTGCTGATGCTGCTGATTGCTGGCCTGATGTTCTGGTACAGCTACTGGCTGTGCGTCGAACTCTGGGAGCAACCGGTCGCCGAATTTCCGGTCATGACCTCCGGCGAGAGCTATCTGCCGCTGCCGGTGGGCTCTGCCGTTCTGATCCTGTTTGTGATTGAGCGCCTGCTGTTTGGCTCGCAGGAAAACCGTCCCGTCGTGCTGATCGGCAACCACAGTTAAGGGGTGAACAATGGATGCATTTGTTTTGTTATTCACCCTCGCCATTTTGCTGGCGCTGGGGATGCCGGTGGCCTTTGCCGTCGGGCTAAGCGCCGTCGCGGGCGCATTGTGGATAGATTTACCCCTCGAGGCGCTGATGATTCAGATAACCAGCGGGGTGAATAAATTCACGCTGCTGGCGATCCCCTTCTTTATTCTCGCGGGTGCGATTATGGCGGAAGGGGGGATTGCCCGACGGCTGGTCAATTTCGCCTACGTGTTTGTTGGCTTTATTCGCGGTGGGCTGTCGCTGGTGAATATTGTGGCCTCCACGTTCTTCGGCGCGATTTCCGGCTCGTCGGTGGCGGATACGGCCTCCATTGGCAGCGTAATGATCCCGGAGATGGAGAAGAAGGGCTATCCGCGCGATTATGCGGCGGCGGTGACCGCCAGCGGATCGGTACAGGCGATTTTGATCCCGCCCAGCCACAACTCGGTAATTTATTCCCTCGCGGCAGGCGGAACGGTCTCTATCGCGACGCTGTTTATCGCGGGGGTGCTGCCAGGGCTGCTGCTCGGCGTAAGCCTGATGGCAATGTGTCTGGGCTTTGCCCGCAAACGTGGCTACCCGAAAGGGGAAAAAATTCCCTTTAAGCAGGCGCTGAAAATCACGCTGGACGCGCTGTGGGGGCTGATGACTGTAGTGATTATTCTCGGCGGGATACTGTCCGGGATATTTACCGCAACGGAATCCGCTGCCGTGGCCTGTCTGTGGGCGTTCTTTGTCACCATGTTTATCTACCGGGACTACAAGTGGAACGAGCTGCCGAAGCTGATGTGCAGGACGGTGAAAACCGTCACCATCGTGATGATACTGATTGGCTTTGCGGCGGCGTTTGGCGCGGTGATGACCTACATGCAGCTCCCGAGCCGTATCACCGAGTTCTTCACCTCGCTCTCCGATAACAAGTACGTGATCCTGATGTATCTCAACATCATGCTGCTGCTGATCGGCACGTTAATGGACATGGCACCGATCATCCTGATCCTGACGCCTGTGCTGTTGCCGGTGACCAATTCGCTGGGCATCGATCCGGTGCATTTTGGGATGATCATGATGGTGAACCTGGGGATCGGGCTGATTACGCCGCCGGTCGGTTCGGTGCTGTTTGTGGCGAGCGCGGTAAGTAAACAGAAAATCGAGCATGTGGTGCGCGCGATGCTGCCGTTTTACGGCATGCTGCTGGTGGTGCTGGCGATGGTGACGTACATCCCAGCCATCTCGCTGTGGCTGCCGCGCGTGTTAGGGATGCAGTAACGCCGTTTTCCGCCCTCTCCCGGTGGGAGAGGGCATCTTGTGTTATTGTCGACGTAATAAGCGGAGCGCGTTCGCCGTCACCAGTACCGTTGCGCCGGTATCCGCCAGCACCGCCAGCCACAGGCCGGTTATACCGAGCAGCGTGGTGACCAGGAAAATCCCCTTCAGGCCCAGCGCAATCCCGATGTTCTGACGGATATTGGCCCGCGTGGCGCGCGCCAGAGCAATCATCTGCGCCAGCCCGGTCAGGCGGTTGTGGGTGAGCGCCGCGTCGGCGGTTTCCAGCGCCACGTCGGTGCCGCTGCCCATTGCAATGCCAATGGTGGCGGCTTTCATCGCCGGGGCATCGTTGATGCCGTCACCCACCATTGCCAGCGGTGCATGGTTGTTCAGTTCCGTTACGGCGCGCACTTTATCCGCAGGCAATAACCCGGCTTTAAACGCCAGCCCCAGCTCACCGGCAATCGCTGCCGCGGCTCGCGGGTTATCCCCGGTGAGGATCACCCCCTGCACGCCCAGTTGATGCAGCGCGGCGACGGCGTCTTTTGCATCGTCACGCAGGGTGTCACGCAGTGCCAGCATCCCTATCGCCACGCCGTTTTGCACCACCATCACCACGGTTTGCCCGGCCTGTTCCAGCGCCTGGACTGGCTGGCTCAGCCCGGCCGCCGGAAACGTATTCGCGGCAACGATCAGGACGTTATTCCCTTCAACGTCGGCTTCAATCCCGGACCCGACCAGCGCCCGCTGTGCGGTGGCGGCAGGGATGTCCAGCCCACGCGACTGCGCTTCGCGGACTATTGCCTGTGCCAGCGGGTGGGTGGAGCCTTGTTCGACGGCAGCGGCCAGGGTGAGCAGCGTGTTTTCACTGACCTCCTGAGGATAAATGCCCGTGACCTGCGGTTTACCCACCGTCAGCGTACCGGTTTTATCGAAGGCGATATGTTGCACCTGGCTCAGCTGCTCCAGCGCCGCACCGCCTTTAATCAGCGCTCCACGACGCGCCGCGGCCGCCAGGCCGGAGGTAATGGCTGCCGGCGTGGAGATCACCAGCGCGCACGGGCAACCAATCAGCAGCAACGTCAGACCTTTATAAACCCAGCCTTCCCAGGCTGCGCCCAGGAACAGCGGTGGAATAATTGTCACCAGCAGGGCGACCAGCATGATGGCGGGGGTGTAGATCCGGCTGAAGCGATCGATAAAGCGCTCAACGGGTGCGCGACGCTCCTCGGCCTCTTCAATCAGCTTCAGGATACGGTCGATGGCGCTCTCACCCGGCCCGGAGAGGACCGTGAGTTGCACCAGACGATCGACGCTGGTGGCGCCTGCAGGCACTTTCTCGCCCGCTGAGCGTTCAACCGGAATCGACTCGCCGGTGAGGGCACTTTCATCGAAACTCGCCGTGGCGGTAAGCAGTTCACCGTCCGCAGGCAGACGCCCGCCGGCGGCGACCTCAATCACATCACCCGGGCGCAGCGTGTTAATAGCCACCGTCTGGCGTTCGCTGCCCGTCACCCGCGTTGCGGTTTCCGGTTTCAGCGCCATCAGCGCGCTGACCCCTTTCCGTGCCCGACTCGCCGCCCAGCCCTCAAGGCGCTCGCCAATTAAGAACAGCAGCAGCACCATGGCCGCTTCCGCCGTCGCGCCAATAAACAACGCGCCGATCGCCGCCACGCTCATCAGCGTTTCGATGGCGAACCAGCTTCCGCTTTTCATCAGCCGCACGGCCTGACGGGCAATCGGGAACAGTCCGACAAGCGTTGTGGCGATGAACGCCAGGTTACCGAACGGGTGGTTAAATTGCTCCAGACCCCAGCTCAGGGCCATCATGATGACAAGGGTGATAATGGGCAGGTTTTCTCGCAGGGCTGACGTCTTTTCGACAGGTGCGGTTTCGCTGCGCAGGCTGTAACCGGCCTTACTGACGGCGGCTTCAACCAGCGTGCTGATGTCATTATCGGCGCTGACCAGCAGCTTCTCGGTGGCGAAGAGCACCTGGACGTGGCTGACGCCGGGGACCTGTTTTACCGCGTTTTCGACTTTACGGGCGCAGGCCGCGCAGTCCATACCGTTGACCACCCAGCTGTAGCGGTTTGCGCTTTCCGGGAGCGGCAGCGTGTTTTGCGTTTCGCATGCGCCGTCGCAGCAGCAGTCGTCCTTCGCGGGAACGGGGCTGAGCTTAAGTGCCGAGAATTGTGGAACTTTTTTAGGTGTTTCTGGAGTCGACATGGCAGTCTCCGGTAATGATAATTTTCTCATTAACCGCAGCATACACTCTGGAGTCGACTCCAGAGTCAAGGCTTATTTAGATATACAGCGAACGCACAATCAGGAAGTGCCCGGCAAAGTAGCAGGCGGCGGCAATCGCGTTATCCGCACGGAAGCGGCGACGATAGTGGCTGCCCAGCCAGACGATATTCCCGAGTAACAGCAGCGTGGCACCAAAGAACGCGGACATTGCCGGTGCCGTCGGACGGAAGAACCACAGTTCACCCGCCAGCCATACCATCACCAGCGTCATGGCGATAAACGTGCAGACAGGCAAGCGCATCTCTTCCAGACGCGTCCAGATCACCGCGATCAGCAGCGCGCCAATGACCAGCAGCACCAGCGGCAGCGGCCAGAAGAAGGAGAGCGTCATCTGGCTGGCGAAGTAAATGGTATAAAGCAGATGCGACAGGAAAAATGCCCCAACGGCATACAGCAGGCGCTGTCGCGGCAGCAGGGTTAAGGCATCACCAATCAGGGACGCACACAGACCGGCAAGAACCAGATAGCTGACGGCGTTAAACATGGGCGCTTGCCAGGCAAGCAGCAGGAGTAACAACAGCGTGACGGGTTTAAACAACCATCGCTGCCAGGCAGGGCCGCGATAGGATGCATCGACGTAAAGCCATGCGGAAAAACAGACAGCGATAAATGACCAAAGCATATTAACTCCCTGTAACTGTTGAGTCTGAATAATCAGTTTCTTATTCAGTGTAGTGATGGGGGCAGGCGTTTGGCAATGCCGGGGAAGGCAAGGTATCCTGAATTCCGTATAATCTGATGGGATTTTTGAATGAGCAAGATGCCGCTTTTTTTCGTTATTGTGGTGGCGATTATCGTCATTGCCGCCTCCTTTCGTTTCGTGCAGCAGCGCCGTGAGAAGGCGGACAACGATGCCGCGCCGTTGATGCAAAAACGCGTGGTGGTAAGCAATAAACGCGAGAAAGCCCTCAATGACCGACGCTCGCGCCAGCAGCAGGTTACGCCGGCGGGAGCCACCATGCGCTAT
Organism: Enterobacter sp. MEB024; assembly: GCF_030209635.1. Lineage (NCBI taxonomy): Bacteria > Pseudomonadati > Pseudomonadota > Gammaproteobacteria > Enterobacterales > Enterobacteriaceae > Enterobacter > Enterobacter sp. MEB024. Next base: position 89,828 of record NZ_JARVRQ010000013.1, read on the forward strand.
GAAGCGAGCTTTAAGCCGGAAACCGGCGGGCTGGAGATGACCTACCGTCTGGAGGCGCAGCAGTACCATCAACTGACGGTGGGAGAAAAAGGGATTCTGAGTTACAAAGGGTCGCGGTTTGAAGGGTTTACGCCAGATCGGTAATGTTCCCTCTCCCGCAGGGAGAGGGGTCAGCTGAGGCTTGAGGCGCCTTACTTCTTCGCCTGGGCCTTAAATTTCTTCATCCACACCAGCAGTTCAAATACGCCAAAAATAAACACGCGCAGCTGCTGCCAGCCGGTCATCTGCGGACCGTCTTTTGGCAGGCCGTTTTTCAGCATCACCATCTGCAGGGCGTGCATGAAGGTGGTAAAGATAAAGGCCACGTTCACAAAGATGTTCATCGGGCGCGGGAACGGGTGCACCAGATTGAGGAGCAGAAATGCCCAGACGCCCAGCATCAACAAACGTCCCACATTAATCAGTACTGGCATTGGATTCTCCTTGTGCCTGACGGTGATACAGACGATAAGCGACCTGACCTGCCACTTTTTCTCGGTGCAGATCCCAGTGTACCGGGACCGGCGGTAAACCATTTTCGACTTCGCTTTCGACGTAGATTAACGCGTCATCCGCCAGCCAGCCGTTGTTTTCCAGCAGGGATAACGTCTCCTCCAGCAGCCCCTTGCGGAACGGCGGGTCGACAAACACCACGTTGTGCGGCGTGCCCTTTTGCGCGAGGAAGCTCAGTGTGTTGGTATTCACTACTTTGGCGTTGGTCGCTTTCAGCGTTGCCAGATTTTGCTGCAACGTCTGCGCAACGCCGCGCTCCATTTCCAGCAGCGTGGCGCTGGCGGCATAGCGCGACAGCGCCTCCAGACCCAGCGCGCCGCTGCCCGCGAAGCAGTCCAGGCAGTGGGCATCCACCATTGAGGGGGCCAGCCAGTTAAACAGCGTTTCGCGTACGCGGTCCGTGGTTGGGCGTAGTCCGGGGCTATCCGGCACCGGTAATTTCCGGCCTCGCCACTGGCCGCCGATAATACGAATTTGACCGGCTGGGGCGCGGTTGGTTTTCTTCATCTCTGGAAAGCTCTGTTAACAATTGGCCTGCGATTGCGGGCGGTGATGTCAATTAAGTAAAGTGTTAGACTATTTCATCATTTTTTTAGCTTCCATGTATATAGCGCCGCGAGGAGTGTAGTCGCAGATGGCAAAACAAAAAAAACGTGGCTTCTTTTCCTGGCTGGGCTTCGGTGAAAAAGAGCAAGAAACAGAGCAGAAAACCGAAGAACAACAAGCCGTTGAAGAGCAGTCTCAGCCTGAAACGCCGGTAGAAACTGCCGCCGTTGTCGACGCGGAAGAGCACGCGCACAGCAAAGAAGAGACCGAAGCCTTTGCTGAAGAGGTGGTGGAAGTTACCGAACAGGTTCAGGAAAGCGAGAAGCCAGAACCCGTTGTGGTAGAAGACGTTATCGATACGCCGCAGGCGATTATCGAGCATGAAACGTTGCCGCTGCCGGAAGAGGTGAAAGCCGAAGAGGTTTCAGCGCAGGAGTGGCAGGCCGAGGCAGAAACCGTCGAAATTGTTGAGGCGGTGGAAGAAGAAGCACAAGACGAGCCAGCGCTTACCGACGAAGAGCTGGAAGCCCAGGCGCTGGCGGCAGACGCGGCGGAAGAAGCGGTTATCGTCGTGCCGGTGGAAGCGCAACCAGAGCAGGGTGAAGAGGTTGCTCAGGAGCAGGAAAAACCCACCAAAGAAGGTTTCTTCGCCCGCCTGAAGCGTAGCCTGCTCAAAACCAAAGAAAACTTAGGTTCCGGATTTATCAGTCTGTTCCGCGGCAAGAAGATCGACGACGATCTCTTTGAAGAGCTGGAAGAGCAACTGCTGATCGCCGACGTTGGGGTGGAAACAACCCGTAAGATCATCGCCAGTCTGACCGAAGGGGCGAGCCGCAAGGCGCTGCGTGACGCCGAAGCGCTGTACGGTCTGCTGAAAGACGAGATGGGCGAAATCCTCGCAAAAGTTGACGAACCGCTTAATATTGAAGGCAAAACGCCATTTGTTATTCTGATGGTTGGCGTGAACGGTGTGGGGAAAACCACCACCATCGGCAAGCTGGCGCGACAGTTTGAGCAGCAGGGCAAATCGGTAATGCTGGCGGCAGGTGATACCTTCCGTGCGGCGGCGGTTGAGCAGCTGCAGGTCTGGGGCCAGCGTAACAACATCCCGGTGATTGCGCAGCATACCGGTGCGGATTCCGCCTCCGTTATCTTTGACGCTATTCAGGCGGCGAAGTCGCGTAACGTGGATGTGCTGATTGCCGATACCGCAGGGCGTTTGCAGAACAAAGCGCACCTGATGGAAGAGTTGAAGAAAATCGTCCGCGTCATGAAGAAGCTGGACGAAGAGGCACCGCATGAAATTATGCTGACCATTGATGCCAGCACCGGACAGAACGCCATCAGCCAGGCGAAGCTGTTCCATGAAGCGGTAGGGCTGACCGGGATCACGCTGACCAAACTGGACGGCACCGCGAAAGGCGGGGTGATCTTCTCCGTGGCCGATCAGTTCAATATTCCTATCCGTTACATCGGTGTGGGCGAGCGTATTGAGGATTTACGTCCGTTTAAAGCGGACGACTTTATTGAGGCACTATTTGCCCGAGAGGACTAACAATGATTCGCTTTGAACACGTCAGCAAGGCCTATCTCGGTGGGAGACAAGCGCTGCAGGGGGTGACATTCCACCTGCAGCCAGGCGAGATGGCATTCCTGACCGGCCATTCCGGCGCGGGGAAAAGTACCCTGCTCAAGCTTATCTGTGGGATCGAGCGGCCGAGCGCCGGGAAAATCTGGTTCAGCGGCCATGATATTAGCCGTCTGAAAAACCGTGAGGTGCCGTTCCTGCGTCGTCAGATTGGCATGATTTTCCAGGACCACCACCTGCTGATGGATCGCACCGTTTTCGATAACGTGGCCATTCCGCTGATTATTGCCGGTGCCAGCTATGATGATATCCGTCGTCGCGTCTCTGCGGCGCTGGATAAAGTCGGGCTGCTGGACAAAGCGAAGAACTTCCCGATCCAGCTGTCTGGCGGTGAACAGCAGCGTGTGGGGATTGCCCGTGCGGTGGTGAACAAACCTGCGGTACTGCTGGCGGATGAACCGACCGGTAACCTGGACGACGCCCTGTCAGAAGGGATTTTGCGTCTGTTTGAGGAATTTAACCGCGTTGGGGTGACGGTATTGATGGCGACGCACGACATCGGGCTGATTTCCCGTCGTTCGTACCGCATGCTGACCCTGAGCGACGGTCATTTGCACGGAGGCCTCGGTGAATAAGCGTGATGCAATAAACCAGATTCGGCAGTTCGGAAACCGGTTTGACCGCTTCCGTAAGCCGCAGGGCGGCGGTGACGGCAATCGTAATGCGCCAAAGCGTGCGAAAGCGGCGCCTAACCCGAACTCCCGCAAAACCAACGTGTTCAACGAGCAGGTGCGTTATGCCTTCCACGGTGCGCTGCAGGACCTGAAAAGCAAACCGCTGGCGACGTTCCTGACGGTGATGGTGATTGCCATCTCCCTGACGCTGCCAAGCGTCTGCTACATGGTCTATAAAAACGTTAACCAGGCGGCGTCGCAGTACTATCCTTCTCCGCAGATCACGGTCTATCTGGATAAGGCGCTCGACGATAACGCGGCGGCGCAGGTTGTGGGGCAAATCCAGGCCGAACAGGGCGTAGAGAAAGTGAATTATCTCTCTCGTGAAGAAGCCCTGGGTGAGTTCCGTAACTGGTCAGGCTTTGGCGGTGCGCTGGACATGCTTGAAGAGAACCCCCTCCCGGCCGTGGCGGTGGTGATCCCGAAACTCGATTTCCAGGGGACCGATTCGCTCAACACCCTGCGTGACCGCATCACCCGTATCAACGGGATTGATGAAGTGCGCATGGATGACAGCTGGTTTGCGCGTCTTGCTGCGCTGACCGGGCTGGTAGGGCGCGTGGCGGCGATGATTGGTGTGCTGATGGTGGCGGCGGTCTTCCTCGTCATCGGTAACAGCGTGCGCCTGAGCATTTTCGCGCGTCGCGACACCATCAACGTGCAGAAACTGATTGGTGCGACGGATGGCTTCATCCTGCGTCCGTTCCTGTACGGCGGCGCATTGCTCGGTTTTTCCGGCGCATTTCTTTCACTGATATTGTCAGAAATTTTGGTGATGCGGCTGTCCTCTGCCGTAACCGAGGTGGCGCAGGTTTTCGGAACGAAGTTTGATATCAGCGGCTTAGGGTTCGATGAGTGCCTGTTACTGCTGCTGGTGTGCTCGATGATCGGCTGGGTGGCAGCATGGCTGGCAACCGTGCAACATTTACGTCACTTTACTCCCGACTAATAAAAGCGTGATATAATCTTTCCCTGCACCGAGATGTTCGCTCTGCAGGGAAAGCGTCCCTGTTGTCTCTTCCCCTGTTATCATCTCCATGTCACAATTTGTGCGTAATTTATTCACCGTTGCACCTGGAACTTGTGGATAAAATCACTGTCTGATAAAAGAGTGAATGCTAATCTCGTGGCTCAAACGCTTTGGCATGGTTGTTGCCTGATGGGGACAGCCTGGACCAGAAGAAACATTGAGAGGAATGAATGACCAAAGAAATGCAAACTTTAGCTTTAGCCCCTGTTGGTAACCTGGAATCTTATATCCGGGCTGCGAACACCTGGCCGATGTTAACGGCCGAGGAAGAAAAGGAGCTTGCTGAAAAGCTGCATTACCAGGGCGATCTGGAAGCAGCGAAAAAGCTGATCCTGTCTCACCTGCGCTTTGTTGTTCACATTGCTCGTAATTATGCGGGCTATGGCCTGCCGCAGGCGGACTTGATTCAGGAAGGTAACATCGGTCTGATGAAGGCTGTACGTCGCTTCAACCCGGAAGTGGGTGTGCGACTGGTCTCCTTCGCCGTGCACTGGATCAAAGCAGAAATTCATGAATACGTGCTGCGCAACTGGCGTATCGTGAAAGTCGCCACGACAAAAGCGCAACGTAAACTGTTCTTCAACCTGCGTAAAACCAAGCAGCGTCTGGGCTGGTTCAATCAGGATGAAGTTGAAATGGTGGCGCGCGAGCTGGGCGTATCCAGCAAAGACGTGCGTGAGATGGAATCCCGTATGGCCGCGCAGGACATGACCTTCGATATGTCCTCCGACGACGACGGCTCTGACAGCCAGCCAATGGCACCGGTTCTGTATCTGCAGGATAAAACCTCTAACTTTGCTGACGGCATTGAAGAGGATAACTGGGAAGATCAGGCCGCGAACAAGCTGACTTCAGCAATGGAAGGCCTCGACGAACGTAGCCAGGATATTATCCGCGCCCGCTGGCTGGACGAAGACAACAAGTCCACGCTGCAGGAGCTGGCCGACCGCTACGGCGTCTCCGCTGAACGTGTGCGTCAGCTTGAAAAGAACGCCATGAAAAAACTTCGCGCCGCTATCGAAGCGTAATTTCCGCGATGTCCCCGATAACCCTCGAATGCAAATTCGGGGGTTTTGTTTTTTTATCTCCCGCTCTGGCGAATTCCCTCCCCCTGGCAAACACTTACAGATGCGCTAAGCAGGTGACTTTCTCAGGGGGACAGGGTGAAAAACAGTGAACTGAATGACCGGCGTTTGCAGGCGACGCCGCGCGGTATCGGCGTGATGTGTAACTTCTACGCCGATAAAGCCGAAAATGCCACGGTGTGGGACGTCGAGGGTAACGAGTATATCGACTTCGCCGCCGGGATTGCGGTGCTGAATACCGGCCATCGGCATCCAAAAGTTATTGCCGCCATCGAAAAACAACTCCACGCATTTACCCATACGGCATATCAGATTGTCCCGTACGAAGGCTATGTGGCGCTTGCCGAGCGTATCAACCAACGTGTACCCGTTGATGGGCCTGCCAAAACGGCTTTCTTCTCTACGGGAGCAGAGGCGGTCGAAAACGCGGTAAAAATTGCCCGCGCGTATACCCGTCGTCCTGGCCTGATCGCCTTTGGCGGTGCCTTCCACGGCCGTACCTTTATGACGATGGCGTTGACGGGGAAAGTGGCGCCGTACAAACTCGGTTTCGGTCCGTTTCCAGGATCGGTTTATCACGCACACTATCCAAATGATCTGTACGGCGTCAGCACGGCAGAAGCGTTAAAAAGCCTCGAACGCATCTTCAAAGCCGACATTGCGCCGGACCAGGTGGCGGCCATTATCCTGGAACCGGTTCAGGGGGAGGGGGGATTCAACATTGCCCCCGCCGATTTTATGCAGGCCCTGCGCGAACTGTGCGATACGCACGGAATTTTGCTGATTGCTGACGAAGTGCAAAGTGGCTTTGCGCGAACCGGCAAGCTGTTCTCGATGGAACACCATTGCGTGAAGCCGGATTTGATCACCATGGCGAAAAGCCTGGCCGGCGGGATGCCGCTCTCGGCGGTCTCTGGCCGGGCGGAAGTGATGGATGCCCCCGCTCCTGGCGGGCTGGGCGGGACTTACGCCGGCAACCCGCTGGCGATTGCCGCAGCCCATGCCGTGCTGGATGTGATTGATGAAGAGGATCTCTGCACGCGCGCGGCGCATCTTGGCCATCATCTGGTGGAAGTGCTGAACAAAGCGAAGGGCGACTGTCCGTTTATCGCTGATATTCGTGCCCAGGGCTCAATGGTGGCGGTGGAGTTTAACGACCCGCAAACCGGGCTGCCGTCGCCGGAATTCACGCGTCAGGTCCAGGAGCGTGCGTTACAGGAAGGTCTATTGCTGCTGAGCTGCGGCGTGTACGGCAACGTTATCCGTTTCCTCTATCCGCTTACCATCCCCGAAGTTCAGTTCCGTAAAGCGCTGGATATTATCTCCGCGTCGCTGACACGTTAAAGCCCTGGCCCGGCGGTGATCCCTGCCGGGCTTATCATATATTCATTTCAAATTAGCTATTCCAAAATCATAAAAATGGGGTATGTTTTAGCAGAGTATGCTGAAAAAGCGCGACTGTCATACCTATAACTGAAATAAAGCGCTACACAACAACATCACGACAATCGTAATAACCATAATAATGGGGAATCTCAGGATGAATATGAAGGGTAAAGCGTTACTGGCAGGATGTATTGCGTTGGCATTCAGCACGATGGCACAGGCCGATATTAAAGTGGCTGTCGTGGGCGCGATGTCCGGTCCGGTAGCACAGTACGGCGACCAGGAATTTACCGGCGCAGAACAGGCGGTTGCAGACATTAATGCTAAGGGCGGCATCAAGGGCGAAAAACTGCAGATCGTAAAATATGATGATGCCTGTGACCCGAAACAAGCGGTTGCCGTGGCGAACAAAGTGGTGAACGACGGAATCAAATACGTTATCGGTCACCTGTGCTCCTCTTCCACGCAGCCCGCGTCTGATATCTACGAAGACGAAGGCATTCTGATGATCACCCCGGCTGCAACGGCGCCGGAGCTGACCGCACGTGGCTATAAGCTGACCCTGCGTACCACCGGTCTGGATTCAGACCAGGGCCCAACCGCGGCAAAATACATTCTGGACAACGTGAAGCCGAAGCGTATCGCGATTGTTCACGACAAACAGCAGTATGGTGAAGGTCTGGCGCGTGCCGTGCAGGATGGTCTGAAGAAAGGCAATGCCAATGTGGTCTTCTTCGACGGTATCACCGCCGGTGAGAAAGACTTCTCCACTCTGGTGGCACGTCTGAAGAAAGAGAATATTGATTTCGTTTACTACGGTGGCTATCACCCTGAAATGGGCCAGATCCTGCGTCAGGCACGTGCGGCCGGCCTGAAAACCCAGTTTATGGGTCCGGAAGGGGTTGCGAACGTTTCCCTGTCTAACATCGCCGGTGAGTCTGCTGAAGGCCTGCTGGTGACCAAACCGAAGAACTACGACCAGGTGCCTGCGAACAAACCGATCGTAGATGCCATCAAGGCGAAGAAACAGGATCCAAGCGGCGCGTTCGTCTGGACCACCTACGCTGCGCTGCAGTCTCTGCAGGCGGGTCTGAACCAGTCAGCCGATCCGGCTGAGATTGCCACCTGGCTGAAAGCCCACTCTGTCGATACCGTGATGGGTCCGCTTTCCTGGGATGCGAAGGGCGATCTGAAAGGCTTCGAGTTCGGCGTGTTTGACTGGCATGCTAACGGAACGGCGACCGACGCCAAATAAAAGCAAACGGCAACCTTTCGGTTGCCGTTTTAGTATTTTCACCCTCTCCTGTGGGAGAGGGGCGGGGTGAGGGCATCAGGCGGCATTCAGCAAACCTGACGTTTCTCCCACCCGTTCTCCTGCGCCGTAAACCCTAACGCCTGCATAAACGCCGCCATCACACCGCGGTCTTCCACGCCCACGTCGGCCATCCACCAGGAGGTGACGTTCGGGTTTTCACGGATTATCTCTTCAATTAAATACTGCCCCACACCGCGACGACGGGTCACGTCACGTACGCGCAGTGAGTCCAGCGCCCCTTCGGTGCCGCTCAGGGTCACGCGAACCGCGGCGAGCAGACGCTCGTTAAAGCGCGCGGCGTAGATGCGGTGTGTCTCATCGACACGGAGCGACGAAGGGGAATATTCCGGCCAGATCTTGCCCAGGTCGATATGATCCTGGTCGCTAAAGGTCACCAGACGCACGATAGTCAGTTTCATTAGCTGCTTGTCCAAATCAAATTGAGTAGGGGCAGTGTACTCAATTTATTCCCTCAGCGGCTTCCTCTTTTTATTACGGCTCACCAGGTGATTAGTTTTTTGGCAGCGCGAAGGGCAGTTTGAAAACACATGGATCGAAAAATAAGCAGAATTTTAACCTGAATGGCAGTGAATTATTCGGCGCTTTGTACCGTTATTTTATGCTGCAAACTGCAATTTTATTTGTTTATCTCTGCCTTGTTTCAGAATATTATCTTTGCTTAATCGCCTGAAAAATAGAGATTTTAGTCTGGTTTTTATGAAAAAACTGCGCTAAACCATTAAAGGCGCTGGTAAAAATAGCGTTGTGCATTAAAAGTACAGAATGCTTTTTAACCATAATAAAACAAAATATATACACGACATCACGAATGGGGATTCAGAGATGAAAAGGAACGCGAAGACGTTACTCGCGGGGATGGTTGCATTGGCGATTTCGCATGCAGCCATGGCGGAAGATATTAAGGTTGCTGTAGTGGGTGCGATGTCCGGTCCTGTTGCCCAGTGGGGGGATATGGAGTTCAACGGTGCTCGCCAGGCAATCAAAGACATCAACGCCAAAGGCGGCATCAAAGGCGACAAGCTGGTTGGCGTGGAATATGACGACGCCTGCGATCCCAAACAGGCCGTCGCGGTCGCTAACAAAATCGTGAACGATGGCATCCAGTACGTGATTGGCCACCTGTGCTCGTCGTCCACCCAGCCTGCGTCTGATATCTACGAAGACGAAGGCATTCTGATGATTACCCCGGGCGCAACCAACCCTGAACTGACTCAGCGCGGTTATCAGCACATCATGCGTACTGCCGGTCTGGACTCGTCTCAGGGACCAACCGCCGCCCGATACATCCTCGACACCGTCAAGCCGACGCGCATCGCCATTATTCATGACAAACAGCAGTATGGTGAAGGCCTGGCGCGTTCCGTTCAGGACGGGCTGAAAAAAGGCGGCGCGAATATCGTCTTCTTTGATGGCATCACCGCTGGCGAGAAAGATTTCTCCGCGCTGATCGCCCGTCTGCAAAAAGAGAATATCGATTTTGTTTACTACGGCGGCTACTACCCGGAAATGGGTCAGATGCTGCGTCAGGCGCGTTCGGTCGGGCTGAAAACCCAGTTTATGGGGCCAGAAGGCGTCGGTAACGCCTCCCTGTCGAACATCGCCGGGGACGCAGGCGAAGGAATGCTGGTGACGATGCCAAAACGCTATGACCAGGATCCTGCGAACAAGGCTATCGTAGACGCGCTCAAGGCGCAGAAGAAAGATCCAAGTGGTCCGTACGTCTGGATCACCTACGCGGCGGTGCAGTCTCTGGCAACCGCGCTGGATCGCACCGGCAGCAAAGAACCGCTGGATCTGGTGAAAGATTTAAAAGCACACGGGGCGAACACCGTGATTGGGCCGCTGAACTGGGATGAGAAAGGCGATCTGAAGGGATTTGAGTTTGGTGTCTTTAAGTGGCACGCCGACGGTTCGTCCTCGGTCGCCAAATAATTATCCCACCGCCCGGACCGCCGGGCGGGTATAAAAAGGTTTGCATATGTCCGAGCAGTTTCTCTATTTCCTGCAGCAGATGTTTAACGGCGTCACGCTGGGAAGCACCTACGCGCTGATCGCCATCGGCTACACGATGGTTTACGGCATTATCGGCATGATTAACTTCGCCCACGGCGAGGTCTACATGATCGGTAGCTATGTCTCCTTTATGATTATCGCCGCCCTGATGATGATGGGTATCGACAGCAGCTGGCTGCTGGTCGCCGCCGGGTTTGTCGGCGCGATTGTGATTGCCAGCGCCTATGGCTGGAGCATTGAACGCGTGGCGTACCGGCCGGTGCGTAGCTCCAAACGCCTGATTGCGCTGATCTCCGCCATCGGGATGTCGATCTTCCTGCAAAACTACGTCAGCCTGACGGAAGGCTCGCGCGACGTGGCGCTGCCAAGCCTGTTCAACGGTCAGTGGGTGGTCGGTGCCAGCGAGAACTTCTCTGCCTCTATCACCACCATGCAGCTGGTGATCTGGGTGGTGACCTTCGTTGCAATGCTCGCCCTGACGGTCTTTATCCGCTACTCGCGTATGGGACGCGCCTGCCGTGCCTGCGCAGAAGATCTGAAGATGGCGAGCCTGCTTGGCATCAACACCGACCGCGTTATCGCCCTGACCTTTGTGATTGGGGCAGCGATGGCGGCGGTCGCGGGTGTCCTGCTGGGGCAATTCTACGGCGTTATCAACCCGTACATCGGCTTTATGGCCGGGATGAAAGCCTTCACCGCGGCGGTCCTGGGCGGTATCGGCAGTATTCCTGGCGCGATGATTGGCGGCCTGATCCTGGGCGTGGCCGAAGCGCTCTCCTCCGCGTATCTGAGTACGGAATATAAAGATGTGGTGTCGTTTGCCCTGCTGATTCTGGTTCTGCTGGTAATGCCTACCGGTATTCTGGGTCGTCCGGAGGTAGAGAAAGTATGAAACCGATGCATTTCGCAATGGCGCTCCTCTCAGCCGCCATGTTCTTCGTGCTGGCAGGCGTCTTTATGGGCGTCCAGTTAGAGCTGGACGGCACAAAACTGGTGGTGGATACCGCCGCCGACATTCGCTGGCAGTGGATATTCATTGGCACCGCGGTTGTGTTTCTGTTCCAGATGCTGCGTCCTGTGTTCCAGAAGACGCTGAAAAGTGTCTCCGGTCCGAAATTTGTTCTGCCGGCTCTCGACGGCTCAACAGTTAAGCAGAAGCTGTTCTTCGTGGCGCTGCTGGTGGCTGCGGTGGCGTGGCCGTTTGTGGTCTCTCGCGGTACGGTCGATATCGCGACCCTGACCATGATCTACGTGATCCTCGGTCTGGGCCTGAACGTAGTGGTGGGGCTGTCTGGCCTGCTGGTGCTGGGCTACGGTGGTTTCTACGCCATCGGGGCCTATACCTTCGCGCTGCTGAACCACTATTACGGTCTCGGCTTCTGGACCTGTCTGCCGCTGGCGGGCCTGGTCTCCGCCGCCGCGGGCTTCCTGCTGGGCTTCCCGGTCTTACGCCTGCGCGGTGACTATCTGGCGATTGTGACTTTAGGCTTCGGCGAAATCGTGCGTATCCTGCTGCTCAACAACACCGAAGTGACCGGCGGCCCGAACGGGATCAGCCAGATCCCGAAACCGACCTTCTTTGGTCTGGAGTTCAGCCGTACGGCTCGCGAAGGGGGCTGGGATACCTTCAGCAACTTCTTTGGCGTGAAGTACGATCCGTCCGACCGGGTGATTTGGCTCTACCTGGTGGCGCTGCTGCTGGTGGTGCTTACCCTGTTCGTGATTAACCGTCTGCTGCGTATGCCGCTGGGCCGTGCGTGGGAAGCGCTGCGTGAAGATGAAATCGCCTGCCGTTCACTGGGCCTCAACCCGACCCGCATCAAGCTGACTGCGTTTACCATCAGCGCCGCGTTTGCCGGTTTTGCCGGTACGCTGTTTGCCGCGCGTCAGGGCTTTGTCAGCCCCGAATCGTTTACCTTTGCTGAATCTGCCTTTGTACTGGCGATTGTGGTGCTCGGCGGTATGGGCTCGCAGTTTGCCGTTATCCTGGCGGCCATTCTGCTGGTGGTCTCCCGTGAGCTGATGCGCGACTTTAACGAATACAGCATGCTGATGCTGGGTGGTTTGATGGTGCTGATGATGATCTGGCGTCCGCAGGGCTTGCTGCCGATGACCCGTCCACAGCTGAAGCTGAAAAACGGGCAAGCGAAAGGAGAGCAGGCATGAGCCAGCCATTATTATCCGTTAACGGCCTGATGATGCGTTTTGGCGGCCTGCTCGCCGTCAACAACGTGAATCTGGATCTGCACAAGAAAGAGATTGTCTCCCTGATTGGCCCTAACGGCGCGGGGAAAACCACGGTCTTTAACTGCCTGACCGGTTTCTACAAGCCGACGGGTGGCACCATCAAGCTGCGCGACCAGCATCTGGAAGGGCTTCCGGGCCAGCAGATTGCCCGCATGGGGGTGGTGCGAACCTTCCAGCACGTGCGTCTGTTCCGCGAGATGACGGTGATAGAGAACCTGCTGGTGGCGCAACACCTGCAGCTCAAAACCGGCCTTTTCTCTGGCCTGCTGAAAACCCCGGCCTTCCGCCGTGCTCAGGATGAAGCGCTCGACCGCGCCGCCACCTGGCTCGACCGTATCGGCCTGCTGCAGCATGCGAACCGTCAGGCCAGCAACCTGGCCTACGGTGACCAGCGTCGTCTGGAGATCGTGCGCTGCATGGTGACGCAGCCAGAAATCCTGATGCTCGATGAACCGGCGGCAGGGCTTAACCCGAAAGAGACCAAAGAGCTGGACGAGTTGATTGCCGAACTGCGCGATCATCACGACACCACCATCCTGCTGATTGAGCATGATATGAAGCTGGTGATGGGCATTTCTGACCGTATCTACGTGGTGAACCAGGGCACGCCGCTGGCAAACGGGACGCCGGAAGAGATCCGCAACAACCCGGACGTGATCCGTGCATACCTGGGTGAGGCATAAGATGGAAAAAGCGATGTTAACGTTCGACAAGGTTAATGCTCACTACGGCAAGATACAGGCGCTGCACGACGTCAGCCTGCATATCAATCAGGGCGAAATCGTCACCCTGATTGGCGCGAACGGTGCGGGTAAAACCACGCTGCTCGGCACCCTGTGCGGCGACCCGCGCGCCACCAGCGGGCGGATTGTCTTTGATAGCAAAGATATTACCGACTGGCAAACCGCCAGAATCATGCGTGAAGCGGTGGCGATTGTCCCGGAAGGGCGTCGCGTCTTCTCACGAATGACGGTGGAAGAGAACCTTGCGATGGGCGGCTTCTTTGCCGACCGCGACCAGTACCAGTCCCGCATCAAATGGGTCTATGAGCTGTTTCCGCGTTTGTGGGAGCGCCGTATTCAGCGGGCCGGCACGATGTCCGGTGGTGAACAGCAGATGCTGGCGATTGGTCGCGCGCTGATGAGCCAGCCGCGTTTACTGCTGCTGGATGAACCGTCGCTCGGTCTTGCGCCGATCATCATTCAGCAGATCTTCGACACCATCGAACAGCTGCGTAAAGAGGGGATGACCATCTTCCTCGTCGAACAGAACGCCAACCAGGCGCTGAAGCTCGCCGACCGCGGCTACGTGCTGGAAAACGGCCACGTGGTGCTCTCCGATACCGGCGACGCGCTGCTGGCAAACGAAGCGGTGCGAAGCGCCTATCTCGGCGGCTAGATAAAAGCAAAAGCAAAAAGGCAACGTCAGTTGCCTTTTTTCATGCAGGGTACCAGACCGCACCGAACTTACCCCAACCGCCTTCACACAACCATCATCCGCCTGACGTTTTGTTGTCATCTCACTGTAAAGAAACAGTTATTTTTCTGTCATTCGAGCATGTCATGTTACCTCGCGAGCATAAAAACGCGTGATATCGCGCATCCGGCACAATAAGAGAGATGACAATGACATCGTTACGACACACAGCTTTGGGTCTGGCAATGGGGCTGACTTTTGCGGCGAACGCAATGGCTGTCACCACCATTCCGTTCTGGCATTCCATGGAAGGGGAGTTGGGTAAAGAAGTTGACTCCCTGGCGCAGCGTTTCAACGACACCCATCCGGATTACAAAATTGTGCCGGTGTACAAAGGTAACTACGAGCAGAGCCTGAGCGCGGGCATTGCCGCTTTCCGTACCGGTAATGCACCTGCGCTGCTTCAGGTTTACGAAGTCGGTACTGCGACCATGATGGCCTCTAAAGCCATTAAACCGGTCTACGAAGTGTTTAAAGACGCAGGTATCAACTTCGACGAATCGCAGTTCGTGCCGACCGTGGCGGGTTACTACACCGATTCCAAAACCGGTCATCTGTTGTCTCAGCCGTTTAACAGCTCCACGCCGGTGCTGTACTACAACAAAGACGCCTTCAAGAAAGCCGGTTTAGATCCGGAACAACCGCCAAAAACCTGGCAGGACCTGGCGGCGTACACCGCTAAGCTGAAAGCGGCGGGGATGAAGTGCGGCTACGCCAGCGGCTGGCAGGGCTGGATCCAGATTGAAAACTTCAGCGCCTGGCACGGCCTGCCGGTGGCCACCAAAAACAACGGCTTCGACGGCACCGACGCGGTACTGGAGTTCAACAAGCCAGAGCAGGTGAAGCACATCGCTCTGCTCGCCGATCTCAACAAGAAGGGCGATTTCAGCTACTTCGGGCGTAAAGACGAATCCACCGAGAAGTTCTACAACGGTGACTGTGCGATTACGACCGCCTCTTCCGGCTCTCTGGCGGATATCCGTCATTACGCAAAATTCAACTACGGCGTAGGCATGATGCCTTACGATGCTGACGTGAAAGGCGCACCGCAGAACGCCATCATCGGTGGGGCGAGCCTGTGGGTCATGCAGGGCAAAGACAAGGGCACCTACAAGGGCGTGGCCGAGTTCCTCGACTTCCTGGCGAAGCCAGAGAATGCCGCCGAATGGCATCAGAAAACCGGCTACCTGCCTATCACCACGGCCGCGTATGACCTGACCCGCGAGCAGGGCTTCTACAGCAAAAACCCGGGCGCGGATATCGCGACGCGTCAGATGCTCAACAAGCCGCCATTGCCGTTCACCAAAGGCCTGCGTCTGGGGAACATGCCGCAGATCCGTACCATCGTAGATGAAGAGCTGGAAAGCGTGTGGACCGGGAAGAAAACCCCACAGCAGGCGCTGGATTCTGCGGTAGAGCGCGGTAATCAGCTGCTGCGCCGCTTTGAGCAATCAACAAAGTCTTAATCATTTTACCCTCATCCTGTCCCTCGCCCTGCGGGAAGGGCTGGGGTGAGGGCTACCTACGCTGAGCTAAACTATGTCCTCATCCCGTCCGGTGTTCCGTTCGCGCTGGCTGCCGTATTTGCTGGTCGCGCCGCAGCTGGTCATCACCGTTATCTTCTTTATCTGGCCTGCGGGCGAGGCGCTCTGGTACTCGGTACAAAGCGTCGATCCGTTTGGGCTTTCCAGCCAGTTTGTCGGGCTGGATAACTTTACCGCACTGTTCCATGACAGCTATTACCTCGACGCCTTCTGGACGACCATGAAGTTCAGCGCGCTGGTCACTGTCAGCGGTCTTGTCGCATCGCTCTTTTTCGCGGCGCTGGTGGATTACGTGGTGCGCGGCAGCCGTCTGTATCAGACGCTGATGCTGCTACCTTACGCCGTGGCGCCTGCCGTCGCCGCCGTGCTGTGGATCTTCCTGTTTAATCCAGGGCGCGGGCTGATTACCCATTTCCTGGCGGAGTTCGGCTACGACTGGAACCACGCCCAGAACAGCGGTCAGGCGATGTTCCTGGTGGTCTTCGCGTCGGTGTGGAAACAGATCAGCTACAACTTCCTGTTCTTCTTTGCTGCGCTGCAGTCTATTCCGCGCTCGCTGGTTGAAGCCGCGGCGATTGATGGTGCAGGGCCGGTCCGTCGTTTCTTTAGGCTGTCGCTGCCGCTGATTGCCCCAGTGAGTTTCTTCCTGCTGGTGGTCAACCTGGTTTACGCCTTCTTCGACACCTTCCCGGTGATCGACGCCGCTACGGCCGGTGGCCCGGTACAGGCCACGACGACGCTTATCTATAAGATCTATCGCGAAGGCTTTGCCGGTCTGGATCTCTCGGCATCCGCCGCCCAGTCGGTCGTGCTGATGTTCCTCGTCATCCTTCTCACGGTAGTGCAGTTCCGTTATGTCGAAAGTAAGGTGCGCTACCAATGATCGAGAACCGTCGCGGGCTGACGATGTTCAGCCACACCATGCTGATTTTGGGCATCATCGTTATTCTGTTCCCGCTGTACGTGGCCTTCGTTGCCGCCACGCTGGACACCAAAGCGGTGTTTGATACGCCGATGACGTTGATCCCAGGCGGGCATCTTTTCGAAAACATGAAAACCATCTGGACCCAGGGCGTGGGCGCTAACAGCGCGCCATTCTGGCTGATGATGCTGAACAGCTTCATCATGGCGTTCGGTATTACGGTGGGCAAAATCACGGTGTCGATGCTCTCGGCTTTCGCCATCGTCTGGTTCCGCTTTCCCCTGCGTAACCTGTTCTTCTGGATGATCTTCATCACCCTGATGCTGCCGGTAGAAGTGCGTATCTTCCCGACGGTGGAAGTGATCGCCAACCTGAAGATGCTGGACAGCTACGCAGGTTTAACCCTGCCGCTGATGGCCTCGGCCACCGCCACCTTCCTGTTCCGCCAGTTCTTTATGACCCTGCCGGACGAGCTAATTGAGGCCGCGCGTATTGACGGAGCCTCGCCGATGCGCTTCTTCCGTGACATCGTGCTGCCGCTGTCGAAAACCAACCTTGCGGCGCTGTTTGTCATCACCTTTATCTACGGCTGGAACCAGTATCTGTGGCCGCTGCTGATTATTCAGGACGTCAATCTTGGCACCGCCGTGGCGGGCATCAAAGGCATGATCGCCACCGGTGAAGGTACCACGCTCTGGAACCAGGTGATGGCGGCGATGCTGCTCACCCTTATCCCCCCGGTCGTTATCGTTTTAGCCATGCAACGTGCGTTCGTGCGTGGTTTAGTGGACAGTGAGAAATAAGATGGCAGGTTTAAAATTACAGGCAGTGACCAAAAGCTGGGACAACAAAACCCAGGTCATTCAGCCGTTAACGCTCGACGTGGCGGACGGGGAATTTATCGTGATGGTTGGCCCGTCAGGCTGCGGAAAATCGACGCTGCTGCGCATGGTTGCCGGGCTTGAACGTGTGACCAGCGGC
The DNA here is from genome assembly GCF_030209635.1 of Enterobacter sp. MEB024. Taxonomy (NCBI): domain Bacteria; kingdom Pseudomonadati; phylum Pseudomonadota; class Gammaproteobacteria; order Enterobacterales; family Enterobacteriaceae; genus Enterobacter; species Enterobacter sp. MEB024. Next base: position 107,268 of record NZ_JARVRQ010000013.1, read on the forward strand.
GATATCTGGATCGATCGCCAGCGCGTGACCGAGATGGAGCCGAAGGACCGGGGCATCGCGATGGTGTTTCAGAACTACGCCCTTTATCCGCACATGAGCGTGGAAGAGAACATGGCATGGGGGCTGAAAATCCGCGGGATGGGCAAAAGCCATATCGATGAGCGCGTGAAAGAGGCAGCGCGTATTCTGGAGCTGGATGGCCTGCTCAAGCGACGTCCGCGTGAACTGTCCGGCGGACAGCGCCAGCGTGTGGCGATGGGGCGCGCCATTGTGCGTGACCCCGCGGTATTTCTGTTCGATGAGCCGCTCTCAAACCTTGATGCCAAGCTGCGCGTGCAGATGCGCCTTGAGCTGCAGCAGCTGCACCGTCGTCTGAAAACCACCTCCCTGTATGTGACGCACGATCAGGTGGAAGCGATGACCCTCGCCCAGCGCGTGATGGTGATGAACAAAGGCGTCGCCGAGCAGATTGGCACCCCGGTAGAGGTATACGAGAAACCGGCCTCCCGCTTTGTGGCGAGCTTTATTGGCAGCCCGGCGATGAACCTGCTGGAAGGGCGGATCAGCAGCGCCGGTACGCACTTTGAGCTGGAAAGTGGGATGGCGCTGCCCGTAAACGGGTACTATCGTGGCTATGCCGGGCGTAAGATGACGCTCGGTATCCGCCCGGAACATATTGGGTTAACCTCACAGGCGGAAGGCGGCGTGCCGCTGGTGATGGACACGCTGGAGATGCTGGGGGCTGACAACCTGGCGCACGGACGTTGGGGTGAACAAAAAATGGTGGTGCGTCTGGCCCATCAGGAGCGCCCTAAAGCAGGCAGCACGCTGTGGCTGCATCTGCCGGAAAATCACCTGCACGTATTCGACGGTGAAACAGGACAACGTATATGAGTAACTGGCCTTATCCCCACATCGTCGCCCACCGGGGCGGCGGTAAACTGGCACCGGAAAACACGCTGGCGGCTATCGATATGGGCGCGCATTACGGTCACACGATGATCGAGTTCGACGCCAAGCTATCGAAAGACGGCGAGATTTTCCTTCTGCATGATGACAACCTCGAACGCACCAGCAATGGCTGGGGCGTGGCGGGAGATCTGCCGTGGCGCGATCTGCTGAACGTCGACGCCGGAAGCTGGTACAGCAGCGAGTTCAAAGGCGAGCCGCTGCCGCTGCTGGCGGAAGTGGCCGACCGCTGTCGTCTGCACGGCATGATGGCCAATATCGAAATCAAACCAACCACCGGCACCGGGCCACTCACAGGTAAAGTCATTGCGCTGGCCGCGCGTGAGCTGTGGGAGGGCATGACGCCACCCCTGCTGTCGTCGTTTGACATTGATGCCCTGGAGGCGGCGCAGGCGTCCGTCCCGGCGTTGCCGCGCGGACTGCTGCTCGACACGTGGCGTGATGACTGGCGTGAGCTGACCAGCCGTTTAGGGTGTGTGTCGATTCACCTGAACCACACGCTACTGGATGAGGCGCGGGTGAACATGTTGAAAGCGGCGGGGCTGCATATCCTGGTCTATACCGTCAACAAACCCCAGCGCGCGGCGGAGCTGCTGCGCTGGGGGGTGGACAGTATCTGTACCGATGCGATTGACGTAATCGGCCCGGACTTTAGTTCTGCGAAGAATTAAGCATCCCGCCATTCGACGGTGACTGGGACGGCAGCATATGCTGCTGTCCGCTGCCCGACGAGGTCATCCCGCCCAGCATTCCGCCGTTCGGGTTAGGCAGCGGCTGCTCACGCACCTGACCCTGCTGTATGCGCTGGGTGTTGGTGTTCATCTGGTTTTGCAGGCTTTGCTGCTGCATCTGGGTCTGCGTTTTCAACTGCTGGTTCAGCATCCCTTTCTGCTGTTGCTGCTGGCTCATCATCTCCGTTTGCATACGCTGCTGGCTTGGAATGACGTAGCCCTGCTGGTTCGGGTTGTTCATCGTATTGAGTGGCTGTGCGAGCGCGGCAAACGGAAGCAGCGCCGTAAGAATCAGTAAGCGTTTCATTGTCATCTCCTTCTTTTGAGGCTTCTCTTAAGTTTACCCTGATTTCACCATGACGATGATTTTTTAGGAGTTGTGAACCAGGCTTAAGCGGGGAATATGGCCCTCTTCACCTGGAGAACAATAATGATGAAACCAACGTTTTTGCGCTGGATAGCGATCGCCGCGCTGATGGCAGGCGGCACATTTAGCGTGGCGGCCAACCCGCCAGCGGCTCCGCCAGTCTCGTACGGCGTGGAGGAAGATGTTTTTCATCCCGTGCGGGCAACGCAGGGTATGGTGGCGTCGGTGGATGCGCTGGCAACGAAAGTGGGCGTCGATATTCTCCGGCAGGGCGGTAATGCGGTGGATGCGGCAGTCGCGGTGGGCTATGCGCTGGCGGTGACGCATCCGCAGGCGGGGAACCTGGGCGGCGGCGGCTTTATGATGCTGCGGACCAAAGACGGCAAAACCACCGCCATCGACTTCCGTGAGATGGCCCCCGGACAGGCTTCCCGCGATATGTTCCTTGACGATCAAGGCAACCCGGACAGCAAAAAATCCCTGACCTCGCATCTCGCCTCCGGTACGCCGGGCACCGTCGCAGGCTTCTCCCTGGCGCTGGAAAAATATGGCACCCTGCCGCTCAACAAAGTGGTACAGCCTGCGATTAAGCTCGCCCGTGAAGGTTTTGTGGTGAATGACGCCCTGGCTGACGATCTTAAAACCTATGGCAGCGAAGTGATTCCGAATCACGAAAACAGCAAGGCTATCTTCTGGAAAGACGGTGAACCGCTGAAGAAGGGCGATAAGCTGGTGCAGAAGAACCTGGCGAAAAGTCTGGAGCTGATTGCGGAGCACGGCCCGGATGCGTTCTACAAAGGGGCGATTGCCGACCAGATTGCCGAAGAGATGCAAAAAAACGGTGGGCTTATCACCAAAGCGGATCTCGCGGAGTACAAGGCCGTCGAGCGTGAGCCGATTCACGGAAGCTATCGCGGCTATGACGTTTTCTCGATGCCACCTCCGTCTTCCGGTGGCATTCACATCGTGCAGATCCTTAACATTCTTGAAAACTTCGATATGCACAAGTTCGGCTTCGGCAGTGCGGATGCCATGCAGGTGATGGCAGAGGCGGAAAAACGCGCCTACGCCGACCGTTCAGAATACCTGGGCGACCCGGACTTCGTGAAGGTGCCGTGGCAGGCGCTGACCAATAAAGCCTATGCCAAATCGATTGCTGATGAGATTGACATCAACAAGGCCAAACCGTCGAGCGAGATCCGCCCGGGCAAGCTGGCACCGTATGAGAGCAACCAGACCACCCACTTCTCGGTGGTGGATAAAGACGGTAACGCGGTGGCGGTGACCTATACCCTCAACACCACCTTTGGTACAGGCATCGTGGCAGGCAACAGCGGGATTCTGCTCAATAACGAGATGGATGACTTCTCGGCCAAACCGGGCGTGCCGAACGTCTACGGGCTGGTAGGCGGGGATGCGAATGCGGTCGGGCCGAAGAAGCGTCCGCTGTCGTCCATGTCGCCTACCATCGTGGTCAAAGACGGTAAAACCTGGCTGGTGACAGGCAGCCCTGGCGGCAGCCGTATTATCACCACGGTGCTGCAGATGGTGGTGAACAGCATCGACTTTGGAATGAATGTCGCCGAAGCGACGAACGCACCGCGTTTCCACCATCAGTGGCTGCCGGACGAGCTGCGTGTTGAGAAGGGCTTTAGCCCGGACACCTTAAAACTGCTGGAGCAGCGCGGGCAGAAGGTGGCGCTGAAAGAGGCAATGGGCAGCACCCAGAGCATTATGGTCGGCCCGGACGGCACGCTGTTTGGGGCCTCGGATCCGCGTTCGGTGGATGATTTGACGGCGGGGTTCTGATTTTATTGCCCGGTAAGCGTCGCGTTACCGGGCAATTTATCACTTCAGCCGCGCCATGTAATACGCGTCCACATAGTCGCCGTTACGCAGGGCGAAGTTCCTGCCGGTCCCTTCGATTTCAAACCCAAACTTCTTATACAGCGCCAGTGCCGCTGGGTTATCCGCAAAAACCGTGAGCTCAATGCGTTCAATGCGCAACCAGTTGTCGCAGAGATTGACCATTTCGCGCATGAGCGCACGACCCACACCGCGTCCCTGTACATCAGCGGCCACGCTAATGCCGAACGTTGCAACGTGGCTGCGGCGGGGATTTTCCATCACATCGAGTGCCATATGGCCAACCACTCGCTGGTCAAGACAGGCGACGAGATGCCGTCTTCCCGGTTTCGTCGCGACCCGGTCATGCCACATATCCATTGAGGGATGGGGAAGTTGTAGCGTGTCGTGATACACCCCAGGATGCGACATAATGTCACGTAACGCTTCTGCATCGCGGGCTTCGATATGGCGTATCACAATCTCACTCATTCCTTCATCCTCAGTCAGTTAAACGTCCATTCCAACATCAGTGAGATTAAAATTTGAGTCAACTGCTAATTTTTGCAAAAAAGATTGGACAAGTGCGAATGAGAATGATTATTATTGCTCTGCGTTCAGGAAGACCCCTACGGGAACCTGAAAGCACGACATTGCTCACATTGCTTCCAGTATTACTTTAGCCAGCTTTTCGCTGGCTTTTTTTTGTCTTTTTTCGCCCGCTCCCCGTGGAAGAGGGCTGGGGTGAGGGCAAAACTTGCGCTATGGTTGCACTCAGTAACCTTAAAAAGGACTGAGCCATGACATTACATTGCGCATTTATTGGATTTGGCAAAAGCACCACGCGTTACCACCTTCCGTATGTTCTCAACCGCAAAGACAGCTGGCACGTTGCCCATATCTACCGGCGTCGCGCGAAGCCGGAAGAGCAGTCTCCCCAGTACTCCCATATTCATTTCACCTGCGATCTTGATGAGGTCCTCAACGATCCGCAGGTCAAACTGGTGATTGTCTGTACCCACGCTGACAGCCATTTCGAGTACGCAAAACGCGCGCTGGAGGCGGGCAAAAACGTGCTGGTGGAAAAGCCGTTTACCCCGACAATGGCAGAGGCGAAAACGTTGTTTGACCTGGCGAAGCGCAAAGGGCTGACCGTCACGCCGTACCAAAACCGCCGCTTTGACAGCTGCTTCCTGACGGCAAAAAAAGTGATTGAGAGCGGTAAACTGGGTGACATCGTCGAGATTGAAAGCCACTTTGATTACTACCGCCCGGTGGCCGAAACGCATCCCGGCCTGCCGCAGGATGGCTCATTCTATGGTCTGGGCGTGCATACGCTCGATCAAATCATCTCTCTGTTTGGCCGACCGGACCACATGGCGTACGACATCCGCAGCCTGCGCAACAAAGCCAATCCGGATGACACCTTCGAAGCCCAGCTGTTTTACGGCGACCTGAAAGCCATCGTCAAAACCAGCCATCTGGTGAAAATTGACTACCCGAAATTTATCGTTCACGGCACCCGAGGCTCGTTTATCAAATACGGTATTGACCAACAGGAGACCAGCCTGAAGGCCAATATTATGCCCGGTGAGCCGGGCTTTGCGGCGGATGACTCTGTGGGCGTGCTGGAGTACGTCAACGCAGAGGGAATCACCGTTAAAGAGGACGTGAAACCCGAAGCGGGTGACTATGGCCGCGTTTACGATGCGCTGTATGAGACCCTGACTAACGGTGCGCCCAATTACGTCAAGGAATCTGAAGTTATGACCAATCTCGAACTCCTTGAACGGGCCTTCGAACAGGCCTCTCCTGCCACGATAACCCTCGCCAGATAAGAAATTATGACTCCTCTTTGCTTGTTCTAAATTTTTGAACAGAGGAGTCAATTTTCACCCTCTATGATCCCAGGCCGTTTGCGTCCACACTTACTCCATCGAAACGAACTGAGGGTGAAACAATGATCTACTTACGCAAAGCAAACGAACGTGGTCACGCGAATCATGGCTGGCTGGACTCATGGCATTCATTCTCGTTTGCTGACTACTACGACCCGAACTTTATGGGCTTCTCCGCACTGCGCGTCATTAACGATGACGTGATTGATGCAGGCCAGGGCTTCGGTACCCACCCGCACAAAGACATGGAAATCCTGACGTATGTGCTGGAAGGGGCGGTTGAGCACCAGGACAGCATGGGCAACAAAGAGCAGGTTCCGGCGGGCGAGTTCCAGATTATGAGTGCGGGTACCGGGGTGCGTCACTCTGAATACAACCCAAGCAAAACGGAAAAACTGCACCTGTATCAAATCTGGATCATTCCGGAAGAAACCGGCATCACCCCGCGCTACGAACAGCGCCGCTTTGATGCTAAACAGGGCAAACAGCTGGTGCTCTCTCCGGATGCGCGTGACGGTTCGCTGAAAGTGCACCAGGATATGGAACTGTACCGCTGGGCGCTGGCAAAAGACGAACAGTCTGTCCATCAGATTGCCGCTAACCGCCGCGTCTGGATCCAGGTGGTGAAAGGCGAGGTGTCTATTAACGGCACGAAAGCCACCACGGCGGATGGTCTGGCAATCTGGGATGAGCAGGCACTGTCCGTGCATGCCGACAGTGAAAGCGAAATTCTGCTGTTTGATCTGCCACCGGTGTAATAAATCATAAATAAATGCCCATCCTTCCCTTTGACAGGGGAAGGATGGGCTTTGTCCGTGATAAACTGAGCAAATCTATCACTTACGATTTCTCAGGACGATGAAAAAGAAACGCCCCGTACTTCAGGATGTAGCCGATCGCGTCGGTGTGACCAAAATGACGGTCAGCCGGTTTTTACGTAACCCGGAACAGGTTTCCGTGGCGTTGCGTGGCAAGATTGCCGCTGCCCTCGATGAACTGGGGTATATCCCTAACCGCGCCCCCGATATTCTTTCGAATGCGACCAGCCGCGCGGTTGGCGTCCTCCTGCCTTCCTTAACCAACCAGGTTTTTGCCGAAGTGTTGCGCGGCATTGAAAGCGTGACCGATGCCTTTGGCTATCAGACCATGCTCGCTCACTATGGGTACAAGCCGGAACTGGAAGAAGAACGTCTTGAGTCCATGCTCTCCTGGAACATCGACGGCCTGATTTTAACCGAACGTACTCACACCCCCCGTACGCTAAAAATGATTGAAGTGGCAGGCATTCCGGTGGTGGAGCTGATGGACAGCCAGTCGCCGTGTCTCGATATTGCGGTGGGCTTTGATAACTTCGAAGCGGCGCGCCAGATGACGGCGGCCATCATTGCCCGCGGCCATCGCCATATTGCCTACCTGGGTGCACGTCTGGATGAACGTACTATCATCAAACAGAAGGGATACGAGCAGGCAATGCTCGACGCCGGTTTAACACCGTACAGCGTGATGGTTGAGCAGTCTTCATCCTATACGTCGGGTATTGAGCTGATGCGTCAGGCACGACGCGAGTATCCGCAACTGGACGGTATTTTCTGTACCAACGATGACCTTGCGGTCGGTGCAGCGTTCGAATGCCAGCGTCTGGGGCTGAAGATCCCCGAAGATATGGCGATTGCCGGTTTCCACGGCCACGACATCGGCCAGGTGATGGAACCCCGTCTGGCGAGCGTCCTGACACCGCGTGAACGTATGGGCCGTATTGGCGCAGAACGCCTGCTGGCGCGCATACGTGGCGAGACGGTGACGCCGAAAATGTTAGATTTAGGTTTCACCTTGTCACCGGGTGGATCTATTTAAGCTGACAAATTTGAAGTGGGTCACACTTATTCACTTCGCGCACGTTTGGATATTGCTTCTCTTTTGCCCCAGCAGGACAATGTTACCGATAACTGTTACCCGTAACAATTGACTGAGGGACACCCTTTGAGCACGACTAATCATGATCACCACGTTTACGTCCTGATGGGCGTTTCCGGTAGCGGTAAATCTGCCGTGGCCAGCGAAGTGGCGCATCAACTTCATGCGGCGTTTCTTGATGGCGACTTCCTCCATCCGCGCAGCAATATCATGAAAATGGCCTCCGGCGAGCCGCTGAACGATGACGACCGCAAACCGTGGTTGCAGGCGCTGAATGACGCCGCGTTCGCGATGCAGCGTACCAACAAGATCTCCCTGATCGTCTGCTCCGCGCTGAAAAAAACCTACCGCGACCTGCTGCGTGACGGCAACCCGAACCTCTCTTTCATCTACCTGAAAGGCGATTTCGAGGTGATTGAGAGCCGTCTGAAGGCGCGTAAAGGCCACTTCTTCAAAACCCAGATGCTGGTGACGCAGTTCGAAGCGTTGCAGGAGCCGGGCGACGATGAGAAAGACGTCTTAGTGGTTGATATCGATCAGTCACTGGAGGGTGTTGTTGCCAGCACCATCGAGGTCATTAATAAAAGGCAGTAAGTTTTGAGTACATTAACGCTAGTTTTAACAGCAGTTGGTTCCGTATTGCTGCTGCTGTTTTTAGTGATGAAAGCGCGTATGCATGCTTTCGTTGCCTTAATGGTGGTGTCTATTGGTGCAGGTCTCTTTTCCGGTATGCCGCTCGATAAGATCGCAGCGACGATGGAAAAAGGGATGGGAGGCACGCTGGGTTTCCTGGCCATTGTGGTCGCGCTGGGCGCGATGTTTGGCAAGATCCTGCATGAGACGGGCGCAGTCGACCAGATTGCCGTCAAAATGCTCAAATCCTTCGGACACAGCCGTGCGCACTACGCGATTGGCCTCGCCGGTCTGATTTGTGCGCTGCCGCTGTTCTTCGAAGTGGCCGTGGTGCTGCTGATTAGCGTGGCGTTCTCGATGGCGCGCCATACCGGCACTAACCTCGTGAAGCTGGTGATTCCGCTGTTTGCGGGCGTGGCGGCTGCGGCGGCGTTCCTGCTGCCTGGGCCTGCGCCGATGCTGCTGGCTTCTCAGATGCACGCCGATTTTGGCTGGATGATCCTGATTGGCCTGTGTGCGGCAATCCCGGGAATGATTATTGCCGGCCCGCTGTGGGGCAACTTCATCAGCCGTTACGTTGAGCTTCACATTCCGGATGACGTCACCGAGCCGCACCTTGGCGAAGGCAAAATGCCGTCCTTCGGCTTCAGCCTGGCGCTGATCCTGCTGCCGCTGGTGCTGGTGGGGCTGAAAACCATCGCCGCGCGTTTCGTGCCGGTGGGGTCTACCGCGTACGAATGGTTTGAGTTTATCGGCCACCCGTTCACCGCGATCCTGGTGGCGTGTCTGGTGGCGATGTACGGCCTGGCGATGCGCCAGGGCATGCCGAAAGACAAAGTGATGGAAATCTGCGGCCATGCGCTGCAGCCTGCGGGTATCATTCTGCTGGTGATCGGTGCCGGTGGCGTGTTCAAACAGGTGCTGGTGGATTCCGGCGTGGGTCCGGCGCTGGGCGAAGCCCTGACCGGCATGGGGCTGCCCATTGCGGTGACCTGTTTCGTACTGGCTGCGGCGGTGCGTATCATCCAGGGCTCTGCGACGGTGGCATGTTTAACCGCCGTGGGTCTGGTGATGCCGGTGATTGAACAGCTTAACTACTCCGGTGCCCAGATGGCCGCGCTCTCAATCTGTATTGCGGGCGGTTCGATTGTGGTGTCACACGTCAACGACGCCGGCTTCTGGCTGTTCGGTAAATTTACCGGTGCGACCGAAGCGCAAACCCTGAAAACCTGGACGCTGATGGAAACCATCCTCGGCACGACGGGTGCCATTGTCGGGATGATTGCGTTTACGCTGCTGAGTTAAACCCGGCTAAAAGCAAAAGGACAACGTGAGTTGTCCTTTTTTGTTTTTACCTAGCCCTTCATCCACGCGCGGATCCCGTCCAGGAACATCTGCGTCGCCATCATCACCAGAATCAACCCCATCAGGCGCTCCAGCGCGTTTACGCCTTTCTCACCCAGCAGGCGCAGGAACAACGACGACTGCAGCAGAATGATAAACGTCCCGCCCCAGGCAATCAGCAAGGCAATCACCAGATGGCTCATCTGATTGGGGTACTGATGCGACAGCAGCATCAGCGTTGCCAGAATCGTCGGTCCGGCGACAAGGGGAATCGCCAGCGGCACAATAAACGGCTCTTCCCCCGCGGGCAGGCCGCTGCTGCTGCCTTCGGCACTCGGGAAAATCATCTTAATCGCTATCAGGAACAGGATAATCCCACCGGAAATCGAAACCGTTTCGGCACGCAGATTCAGGAAGGCGAGGATTTTCTCACCGGCAAACAGGAAGATGAACATCACCAGCAGCGCGATAAGCAGCTCGCGGATCATGATCGCCCGACGGCGTTTGGGTTCGGTGTGCTTCAGCACCGACATGAAGATAGGCAGGTTGCCCAGAGGATCCATTATCAGGATCAATAAAACCGCCGCGGATATGATTTCACTCATTAAAATTATCCCTGAAACTCTCTATGGTTATTATGATGATTAGCGCTATTTCTGATTGGCGAGCCATCATCGATTAATTTCGCTTGCGACTTTGGCAGCATTTTGTAATGTGAAGCATATCCCAGTTGAATACTGGTTTGCACAATCAGCACACACCCTCTGCAGGAAAAAAATGCTATGAAAAACGTTGGTTTTATCGGCTGGCGCGGTATGGTCGGCTCTGTTCTCATGCAACGCATGGTTGAAGAGCGCGATTTTGACGCCATCCGCCCGGTCTTCTTCTCCACTTCCCAGCTCGGCCAGGCTGCACCTTCTTTTGGCGGCAGCACCGGTACGTTGCAGGATGCTTTCGATCTGGAAGCGCTGAAGGCACTCGACATTATTGTCACTTGCCAGGGCGGCGATTATACCAACGAAATTTATCCAAAGCTGCGTGAAAGCGGCTGGCAGGGCTACTGGATTGATGCGGCGTCTTCACTGCGCATGAAAGACGATGCCATCATCATTCTCGACCCGGTCAACCAGGACGTCATCACCGACGGCCTGAACAACGGCGTAAAAACCTTTGTCGGCGGTAACTGCACCGTCAGCCTGATGCTGATGTCCCTCGGCGGCCTGTTCGCGCAGGACCTGGTGGAGTGGGTCTCCGTGGCGACTTACCAGGCCGCGTCCGGCGGCGGTGCGCGCCATATGCGCGAGCTGCTGACGCAGATGGGCCAGTTGCACCACAGCGTTGCGACCGAGCTGGCAAACCCGGCCTCCGCTATTCTCGATATCGAGCGTAAAGTCACCGAGCTGACCCGCAGCGGCGAGCTGCCGGTGGATAACTTTGGTGTACCGCTGGCCGGTGGTCTGATCCCGTGGATCGACAAACAGCTGGATAACGGCCAGACCCGCGAAGAGTGGAAAGGTCAGGCTGAGACCAACAAAATACTCAATACCGCGAACACCATTCCAGTTGACGGTCTGTGCGTACGTATCGGCGCGCTGCGCTGCCACAGCCAGGCCTTCACGATTAAACTGAAAAAAGATGTGTCGATTCCGACCGTGGAAGAGCTGCTGGCTGCACACAACCCGTGGGCGAAAGTGGTTCCAAACGATCGCGACATCACCATGCGTGAATTGACCCCGGCTGCCGTCACCGGCACGCTGACCACCCCGGTTGGTCGTCTGCGTAAGCTGAACATGGGGCCGGAGTTCCTTTCTGCATTCACCGTCGGCGACCAGCTTCTTTGGGGCGCAGCCGAGCCGCTGCGTCGCATGCTGCGCCAGCTGGCGTAATAATTTGTTAAACCCCGGGGGGTGATTTTCACCCCCTTTTCCGCGTACTACATGGAGTAAAACGCATATGTCTTATTTTTTATCAGGAGTCATTTAGAGCGTTGGCTATGCTTTAAGGAAGAGTTATTTCTTACCTGAGGTTAGGACGGGGCTGAGAGGATGCCCGTTCAGGTCACATTAAAGTCGTCCCAGGCGCTAAAAAAGGACGACATAAAAAACAGGATGAATACCATGTCCGATCGTGTGGATAGAGACGTGATTAATGCGCTTATTGCGGGTCATTTTGCCGACCCCTTTTCCGTACTGGGGATGCACCGTACCGAGGCCGGGCTGGAAGTCCGGGCACTGTTACCGGATGCCACAGAAGTGTGGGTTATCGAACCCAAAACCGGCCGCAAGGTCGGCAATCTGGAATGCCTCGATTCTCGTGGCTTCTTTTCGGGCGTAATGCCCCGTCGTAAAAACCCTTTTCGTTATCAGCTTGCCGTTATCTGGCATGGTCAGCAAAATCTCATCGATGATCCCTACAGTTTTGGGCCTCTTTTACAGGAGATGGACGCGTGGCTGCTGTCTGAAGGTACCCACCTGCGACCTTATGAAACGCTGGGTGCCCATGCCGATACGATGGATGGCATCACCGGCACGCGGTTTGCCGTGTGGGCGCCTAACGCCCAGCGAGTCTCCGTTGTTGGCCAGTTCAACTACTGGGATGGCCGTCGTCACCCGATGCGTCTGCGCCGCGAAAGCGGTATCTGGGAGCTGTTTATCCCCGGCGCGCACAACGGCCAGCTGTATAAATTCGAGATGATCGATGCGCACGGCAAGCTGCGTATTAAGTCCGACCCGTACGCCTTCGAAGCGCAGATGCGTCCGGAAACCGCGTCAATGATTTGCGGCCTGCCGGAGAAAGTTGTCCAGAGTGAAGAACGCAAGCAGGCCAACCGCTTTGATGCGCCAATCTCCGTCTACGAAGTGCATCTCGGTTCCTGGCGTCGCCATACCGATAACAACTTCTGGCTCAGCTACCGGGAGCTTGCTGACCAGCTGGTTCCGTACGCGAAATGGATGGGCTTTACCCACCTTGAGCTGCTGCCAATTAATGAACACCCTTTCGACGGAAGCTGGGGTTATCAGCCGACCGGGATGTATGCCCCGACGCGTCGCTTCGGCACGCGCGATGACTTCCGCTATTTTATCAATGCCGCGCACGCCGCCGGGTTAAACGTGATCCTCGACTGGGTGCCGGGCCATTTCCCGTCCGATGATTTTAGTCTTTCAGAGTTTGACGGCACTAAGCTGTACGAGCACAGCGACCCGCGCGAAGGCTATCACCAGGACTGGAACACGCTGATCTACAACTACGGTCGTCGTGAAGTGGCAAACTACCTCGTGGGCAATGCGCTGTACTGGATTGAGCGCTTTGGCATTGATGCCCTGCGCGTTGATGCCGTGGCGTCGATGATCTACCGCGACTACAGCCGCAAAGAAGGCGAGTGGATCCCGAACGAGTATGGCGGCCGTGAAAACCTAGAAGCGATTGAGTTTCTGCGCAACACCAACCGTATTATCGGCGAGCAGGTAGAAGGTGCGGTGACGATGGCGGAAGAGTCCACCGACTTCCCTGGCGTCTCCCGTCCACCGTCAACCGGCGGACTGGGGTTCTGGTACAAATGGAACCTGGGGTGGATGCACGACACGCTCGACTACATGAAGCTGGATCCCGTCTACCGCCAGTATCACCATGACAAACTCACCTTCGGGCTGCTCTACAACTACACCGAGAACTTCATGCTGCCGCTGTCGCATGACGAAGTGGTGCATGGCAAAAAATCCATTCTCGACCGCATGCCGGGCGATGCATGGCAGAAGTTCGCCAACCTGCGCGCCTACTACGGCTGGATGTTCGCCTTCCCGGGTAAAAAACTGCTGTTTATGGGCAATGAGTTCGCCCAGGGGCGCGAGTGGAACCACGACACCAGCCTCGACTGGCATCTGCTGGAAGGGGGCGACAACTGGCACCACGGCGTGCAGCGTCTGGTGCGGGACCTGAACCTGACCTACCGTCACCACAAAGCCCTGCATGAGCTTGATTTTGACCCGTACGGTTTCGAGTGGCTGGTGGTGGATGACCATGAGCGCTCGGTGTTTGTCTTTGTGCGGCGGGATAAAGCCGGCAACGAAATTATCGTCGCCAGCAACTTTACCCCTGTACCGCGCCATCATTACCGCTTCGGGATTAACCAGGCCGGCAAGTGGCGTGAAATCCTGAATACCGATTCCACGCACTACCACGGCAGCAATGCCGGTAACGGTGGTCTGGTGCAAAGCGATGCCATTGAAAGCCACGGGCGACCAAATTCCCTGAGCCTTACGCTACCGCCGCTCAGCACCATCTGGCTGATCCGGGAGGGGGAATGACCCAGCTTACGGCAGGTAAACCCGAACCGCTCGGGGCACGTTTTGATGGAAAGGGGGTGAATTTCACGCTCTTTTCTGCCCATGCGGAGCGGGTTGAACTGTGCGTATTTGACGGCGAGGGTAATGAACATCGTTACGACCTGCCGTCTCGCACAGGAGATACCTGGCACGGCTATCTGGCCGGGGGACGGCCAGGAATGCACTACGGCTATCGCGTACACGGCCCGTGGGCACCTGCGCAGGGGCACTGGTTTAACCCGGCGAAGCTGCTGATCGATCCGTGTGCGCACCGCGTGGATGGCGAGTTTAAAGACGACCCTATTTTCCATGTCGGCTACGGTGAACCCGACCACCGCGACAGCGCCCCCGTGGCGCCTAAAAGCGTGGTGGTGAACGATCTCTACGACTGGGAAGACGATGCCCCACCGCGCACGCCGTGGGGCAACACCGTTATCTACGAGGCGCATGTTAAAGGGCTGACGTATCTGCATCCGTCAATCCCGAAAGAGATGCGCGGCACCTACAAGGCGCTCGGTCATCCGACCATGATTGCCTACCTCAAGCACCTCGGGATCACGGCCCTGGAGCTGTTGCCCGTCGCGCATTTTGCCAGTGAACCTCGTCTGCAGCGGCTGGGGCTCAGTAACTACTGGGGCTACAACCCACTGGCGATGTTTGCGCTCGAACCCCGCTATGCCGCTCATCCGGACAAGGCGCGGGACGAGTTTCGTGATGCGGTAAAGGCGCTTCATGCGGCAGGCATTGAGGTCATTCTGGACGTGGTACTGAACCACAGTGCGGAAAGCGATCTCGATGGACCGACGCTCTCCATGCGCGGAATTGATAACCGTAGCTATTATTGGATCAGGGACGATGGCGATTACTTCAACTGGACCGGTTGCGGTAACACGCTCAATCTCAGCCACCCGGCGGTCATGCATTTCGCGTATGAATGCCTGAAGTACTGGGTGGACACGTTCCACGTCGACGGTTTTCGTTTTGATCTGGCACCCGTTATGGGGCGTACGCCGGCCTTCAGCCAGCAGGCGCCGCTGTTTGAAGCGATCAAAAACTGTCCGGTGCTGTCACAGGTGAAGCTCATTGCCGAGCCGTGGGACATCGGTGAAGGGGGTTATCAGGTCGGGAATTTCCCGCCCCTGTTTGCCGAGTGGAACGATCACTATCGCGATGCCGCGCGCCGCTTCTGGCTGGAACGGAATCTGTCGCTGGGGGAGTTCGCCGGACGCTTTGCCGGGTCCAGCGATCTTTTTAAGCGCGATGGCAAACGACCGTCTGCGACGATCAACCTGCTGACGGCGCACGACGGTTTTACGCTCCGGGACTGCGTTTGTTTCAATCAGAAACACAATGAAGCGAACGGCGAGGAGAATCGCGATGGCACTAACAATAACCATAGCTTCAATCATGGTATAGAAGGGTTAGGCGGAAGCCTTGATGTTATCGAGCGGCGACGCGCCAGCGTGCATGCGCTGCTGACAACGCTGTTATTGTCGCAGGGCACGCCGATGCTGCTGGCAGGCGATGAACATGGTCACAGTCAGCATGGTAACAACAATGCGTATTGCCAGGACAACACGTTGACCTGGCTCGACTGGGGTGAAGCGAACAGCGGGTTGATTCACTTTACCGCTGCGCTGATCCATCTTCGCCAGCAAATTCCCGCGCTCACCGCCGATCGCTGGTGGGAAGAGGGCGACGGTAATGTCCGCTGGCTGAATCAAGACGCGCAACCCTTAAGCGCGCAAGAGTGGCAACACGGCGTACCACGCCTGCAAATCCTGCTTTCGGAGAGGTGGCTGGTCACGCTGAACGCGACGGATGACGTCGCTGAGATTGTTTTACCTGGCGGGGAATGGCGCGCTGTTCCCCCATTTGCCGGAGCGGATAATCCGGTAGTAATGGCTGTCTGGCACGGGCCTGCGCACGGAGTGTGCGTATTCCAAAGATGATAAAAAAGGAGTTAGTCATGGTTAGATTAGAGAAGAACGATCCCTTAATGTTGGCACGCCAGCTACCATTAAAAACTGTTGCCCTGATACTCGCAGGCGGGCGTGGTACTCGTCTGAAAGATTTGACCATCAAACGCGCCAAACCTGCCGTCCACTTTGGTGGTAAGTTCCGTATTATCGACTTTGCGCTCTCCAACTGCCTGAACTCAGGCATTCGCCGCATTGGCGTCATTACGCAGTATCAGTCGCATACTCTGGTGCAGCACATCCAGCGCGGCTGGTCATTCTTCAGTGAAGAGATGAATGAGTTTGTCGATCTTCTGCCTGCCCAGCAGCGCGTTCACGGTGAGAACTGGTATCGCGGGACGGCGGATGCGGTGACGCAAAACCTCGACATTATTCGTCGTTATAACGCGGAATACATCGTGATCCTCGCGGGCGATCATATCTACAAGCAAGACTACTCCCACATGCTGATCGACCACGTCGAAAAAGGGGCGCGTTGCACCGTGGCATGCCTGCCCGTGCCTGTTGCTGAGGCGACGGCATTTGGGGTGATGCACGTCGACGCCGACGACAAGATTATCGATTTTGTCGAAAAACCGGCGAACCCACCGACAATGCCAGGGGACGATACCAAATCGCTCGCCAGCATGGGGATCTATGTCTTTGATGCCGATTATCTTTACGCGCTGCTGGAAGAAGACGACAAAGACGAAAACTCCAGCCACGACTTCGGCAAAGACATCATTCCGAAAATTACCAAAGCTGGCATGGCGTATGCACATCCCTTCCCGTTGTCCTGCGTGCAGTCTGATCCGAATGCTGAACCTTACTGGCGCGACGTCGGAACGCTGGAGGCCTACTGGAAGGCAAACCTCGATCTCGCGTCGGTGACGCCTGAACTGGATATGTACGACCAGAACTGGCCAATCCGTACCCACATGGAATCGCTGCCGCCGGCGAAATTCGTTCAGGACCGCTCCGGCAGTCACGGCATGACGCTGAACTCGCTGGTGTCCGGCGGATGCATTATCTCGGGGTCGGTGGTGGTGCAGTCGGTGCTGTTCCCCCGCGTGCGCGTGAACTCATTCTGTAATATTGATTCGGCGGTGCTGCTGCCGGATGTCTGGGTCGGACGCTCATGCCGTCTGCGCCGTTGCGTTATCGACCGTGCCTGCGTCATACCTGAAGGCATGGTGATTGGTGAAAATGCGGAAGAAGACGCGCGTCGTTTCTACCGTTCGGAAGAGGGGATCGTGTTAGTAACACGGGAAATGTTGCGGAAGCTGCAGGTCAAACAGGAGCGATAATGCAGGTTTTACATGTATGTTCTGAGATGTTCCCGTTGTTAAAAACGGGCGGTCTGGCGGATGTTCTTGGCGCATTGCCTGCGGCGCAAATCGCCGGGGGTGTAGATACCCGAGTTCTGTTGCCCGCTTTTCCGGATATCCGGCGTGGTATTCCAGATGCAAAGGTGGTCACTCGTCGTGAAACCTTCGCCGGACGCATCACCCTGCTGTTTGGACATTACAATGGCGTAGGCATTTACCTGATTGATGCGCCGCATTTATACGATCGACCGGGTAGCCCGTATCACGATACGAACCTGTTCGCCTATACCGACAACGTGCTGCGTTTCGCACTGCTCGGCTGGGTCGGTGCTGAAATGGCAACCGGGCTGGATCCGTTCTGGCGCCCGAATGTGGTACACGCTCACGACTGGCACGCCGGGCTTGCACCGGCGTATCTGGCGGCGCGCGGCCACCCGGCGAAATCGGTCTTTACCGTTCACAACCTGGCGTATCAGGGCATGTACTATGCCCATCACATGAATGACATCGATCTGCCATGGTCGTTCTATAACATGCACGGGCTGGAGTTTAACGGGCAGATTTCGTTCCTGAAAGCCGGCATCTACTACGCCGATCACATTACGGCCGTGAGCCCGACCTACGCCCGCGAAATTACCCAGCCGGAGTTTGGTAACGGTCTGGAAGGGTTGCTGCGACAGCGCCATCGTGAGGGCCGCCTGTCGGGGATCCTCAACGGCGTTGATGAGCAGATCTGGAATCCGGAGACCGATCTTCTGCTGGCGGCACGCTATGGCCGCGATTCCGTGGAAGACAAAGCGGAAAACAAACGCCAGCTGCAGATTGCGATGGGGCTGAAGGTGAACGATAAAGTGCCGCTGTTCGCCGTCGTCAGCCGTCTGACCAGCCAGAAAGGGCTGGATTTAGTGCTGGAGGCGCTGCCGGGCTTACTGGAGCAGGGGGGGCAACTGGCGCTGCTCGGTGCCGGCGACCCGGTGCTGCAGGAAGGTTTCCTTGCGGCAGCGGCGGAACACCCCGGGCAGGTAGGGGTGCAGATTGGCTATCACGAAGCGTTTTCGCACCGGATTATGGGCGGTGCTGACGTCATTCTGGTGCCGAGCCGTTTCGAACCGTGTGGCCTGACGCAGCTCTATGGCCTGAAATACGGCACGCTGCCGCTGGTACGTCGTACCGGCGGGCTGGCGGACACCGTATCGGACAGTTCTCTGGAAAACCTTGCGGACGGTATCGCCAGCGGGTTTGTCTTTGAGGACAGTAATGCCTGGTCGCTGCTGCGGGCGATTCGGCGTGCTTTCGTCTTGTGGTCCCGTCCATCTCTGTGGCGTTACGTTCAGCGTCAGGCGATGTCTCTGGACTTTGGCTGGCACGTTGCGGCGCAGTCATACCGCGACCTTTATCAACGCTTGATGTAACGAGGCGAAGTTACTGATATGAATGCTCCTTTTAGCTATTCTTCACCCACGCTCAGCGTTGAGGCGTTAAAGCACTCTATCGCCTATAAGCTGATGTTCACCATCGGGAAAGACCCGGTCATCGCCAACAAACACGAGTGGCTGAACGCCACGCTGTTTGCCGTGCGTGACCGCTTAGTGGAACGCTGGCTGCGCTCTAACCGCGCCCAGCTCTCGCAGGAAACGCGGCAGGTTTATTACCTGTCGATGGAATTTTTGATTGGCCGCACGCTGTCCAATGCGCTGTTGTCGCTCGGTATCTATGACGACGTCAAAACCGCACTGGAAGAGATGGGGTTAGATTTAGAAGAGCTGATTGACGAAGAGAACGACCCGGGCCTCGGTAACGGCGGCCTGGGGCGCCTGGCCGCCTGTTTCCTGGACTCGCTGGCGACGCTGGCCCTGCCGGGCCGCGGCTACGGGATTCGCTACGACTACGGCATGTTCAAGCAGAACATCGTGGAAGGCCGACAGAAAGAGTCTCCGGACTACTGGCTTGAGTACGGTAACCCGTGGGAATTCAAACGACACAACACGCGCTACAAAGTGCGCTTTGGTGGCCGTATTCAGCAGGAAGGGAAAAAATCCCGCTGGGTTGAGACGGAAGAGATCCTGGCCGTGGCCTATGACCAGATTATCCCCGGCTACGACACCGATGCCACCAACACCCTGCGCCTGTGGAGCGCCCAGGCCAGTAGCGAAATCAACCTCGGTAAATTCAACCAGGGCGACTATTTTGCGGCGGTGGAAGATAAAAACCACTCTGAAAACGTCTCCCGCGTGCTCTATCCGGATGACTCGACCTATTCCGGACGCGAACTGCGTCTGCGTCAGGAGTATTTCCTTGTGTCCGCGACGATTCAGGACATCCTGAGCCGTCATTATCAGCTGCACAAAACCTACAGTAACCTGGCGGAAAAAACCGCCATTCACCTTAACGACACCCACCCGGTGCTTTCGATCCCCGAGCTCATGCGTCTGCTGATCGACGAGCACAAATTCAGCTGGGATGATGCGTTTGAAGTGACCTGCCAGGTCTTCTCGTACACCAACCACACCCTGATGAGCGAAGCGCTGGAAACCTGGCCGGTCGACATGCTCGGTAAAATTTTGCCGCGCCATCTGCAGATTATCTTTGAGATTAACGACTACTTCCTGAAGACGCTGCAGGAGCAGTATCCGAACGATACTGGCCTGCTGAGCCGGGCTTCAATCATTGATGAATCCAACGGTCGCCGCGTGCGTATGGCCTGGCTGGCGGTGGTGATCAGCCACAAGGTGAACGGGGTTTCCGGACTGCACTCGAACCTGATGGTGCAGTCGCTGTTTGCTGATTTCGCGAAGATCTTCCCGACGCGTTTTTGCAACGTGACGAACGGTGTTACCCCGCGTCGCTGGCTGGCGCTGGCTAACCAGCCGCTCTCCGACGTCCTGGACGAACATATTGGCCGCACCTGGCGTACCGATTTGAGTCAGCTGGGCGAGCTTGAACAGCACCTGGATTTCCCGGCGGTGAACAAAGCCGTGCGTGAAGCCAAGCTTCTGAACAAGAAGCGGCTATCGGTGTATCTTGCGCTGCACCTGAACGTGGTGGCCAACCCGAAAGCGTTGTTTGATGTGCAAATCAAGCGTATCCATGAGTACAAGCGACAGCTTATGAACGTGCTGCACGTCATCACGCACTACAATCGCATCAAAGCCGACCCAACGGCCGACTGGGTGCCACGGGTGAAAATCTTTGCCGGTAAGGCGGCGTCGGCATACTACATGGCGAAGCACATTATTCATCTCATCAATGATGTGGCGAAGGTGGTCAACAACGATCCGGATATCGGTGACAAGCTGAAGGTGGTCTTTGTCCCGAACTACAGTGTGAGTCTGGCGCAGCTGATCATTCCGGCGGCGGACCTGTCTGAGCAGATTTCCACGGCCGGTACGGAAGCCTCCGGCACCAGTAATATGAAGTTTGCCCTGAATGGCGCACTGACCATCGGTACGCTGGATGGCGCGAACGTTGAGATGCTGGAGCATGTCGGGGCAGAAAATATCTTTATCTTCGGTAACACGACGGAGGAGGTGGAGGCGCTTCGCAGGAAGGGCTACTCGCCGCGCGAGTACTATGAAGAAGATGAAGAGCTGCGCCAGGTGTTGACGCAAATCGCCACCGGCGTGTTTAACCCTGAAGAGCCGAGCCGCTATCGCGATCTGGTCGATTCACTGATTAACTTTGGTGACCACTATCAGGTGCTGGCGGATTACCGCAGCTATGTCGACTGCCAGGACAACGTGGACGAGTTGTACCGTCAGCAGGAGAAGTGGACCAGCGCCGCGATGCATAACATCGCCAATATGGGCTATTTCTCATCAGACCGTACTATCAAAGAATATGCTGAAACTATCTGGCATATCGATCCCGTGCGGTTATAAAAAAACAGAGCCGGGTGGCGGCTTCGCCTGACCCGGCTTGTGCGATCTGCAGGCCCGGGAAGCGTAACGCCACCGGGCCTTTTTGCATCACGATGCTAATGACAGCTCACGCTTTCCCGCGTTCTGCGCCAGCCACTGCGCCACGCGCGACTGCTGCTCGGCATCCAGCCACATCCCTTCTTTGGTACGACGCCAGATGGCATCATCCAGGCGGCGCACCCACTCGTTCTCAACCAGATAGCGCAGTTCGGCTTCGTAGAGTTCGTGACCGAAATGTTCACCCAGGTCGGCAAGCGTTTTGGCTTCACCCAGGATCCATTCCGTATTACTGCCGTAGGTACGGGCGTAGTGACGCGCCATCCCTTCGGTGATGAACGGGTAACGACGGCGCAGTTTCGCGGCATAATCATCGCGGTTATCCCCAATATCGCCGCCAGGCAATACGGCACCTTTAGTCCAGGCCGGGCCAATGCCCTTGTAGTACGGCACCAGTTTTTCCAGTGCGTGTTCGGCCAGCTTACGATAGGTAGTGAGCTTGCCGCCAAAGACCGACAGCAGCGGTGCCTGGCCGTCCACGTCATGAATATCCAGCGTATAGTCGCGGGTGATGGCCTGCGGTGAGTCCGATTCGTCATCACACAGCGGACGCACGCCGGAGTAGGTCCAAACCACGTCATCGCGTGCCAGCTGTTTTTTGAAGTGCGCGTTATACACTTTCAGCAGGTAGCTGACTTCACTTTCGTCGATCTCGACATTTTTCGGATCGCCTTTGTACTCCACGTCGGTGGTGCCGATGATGGAGAACTCGTCCATCCACGGGATCACAAACACGATACGTTTATCTTCGTTTTGCAGGATATAGGCCTGCTTCTGGGTATGCACGCGTGGCACGACAATGTGGCTGCCTTTGATCAGGCGGATGCCGTACGGCGAAGGCAGGTGCATTCCCTCATCAAAGAACTGTTTCACCCACGGCCCGGTGGCGTTCACCAGGCCGCGCGCTTTCCAGCTGAACTTCTCGCCGGTATCCACGTCTTCCGCTTCAACAACCCACAGGCCGTTTTCACGACGGGCAGCTGTGGCGCGGGTGCGGGTTTTCACCTCGCCGCCCTTTTTCACCACCATCTGCGCATTGGCAAGGACCAGACGCGCATCGTCTACCCAGCAGTCGGAATATTCGAATCCGCGCACGATTTCAGGTTTAAGGACCGATTCTGAGCCAAAACGCAAACCGGTCGATCCTGGCAGGCTGGTACGTTTGCCCAGATGATCGTACATAAACAGACCGATTCGAATCATCCACGCCGGACGCAGATGCGGGCGGTGGGGCAGGCGAAAGCGCATCGGAATCGCCAGATGCGGGGCCATTTTCAGCAGCACTTCACGTTCGGCCAGGGCTTCGCTGACCAGGCGGAATTCGTAGTGTTCCAGGTAGCGCAGGCCACCGTGAATCAGTTTGGAGCTGGCGGACGAGGTCGCGCAGGCGAGATCGTTAGCTTCCAGCATCAGCACGGATAAACCGCGTCCTGCAGCATCGGCCGCAATCCCGGCACCGTTGATGCCACCGCCTATCACAATCAGATCTTTGGTTTCCATAACACCCTCACGCACTTTCGTTAAAGCTCAGAAATGTTCGATATCGCTCATAATAGCAAAGGAACGCGCTTTTGGTAACATCAAAAAAACAATTTAGAGTGATATGGATAACATAATGGCGTTTACCCGCCGCCAGGACGTACACTACGGGGTAAAATAGTGCCGCTTGATGCCCTCGCCCAACCTTCTCACTTCAGGAGAGAGTGGGGGGAGAGGAAGCGCACCACACCTGAATATAAGATGAGAGCACCATGGATCAGTTTGAATGTATTAACGTAGAAGAAGCCCATCAGAAAATGCACCAGGGAACGGCTGTGCTGGTGGACATCCGCGATCCACAGAGCTTTGCGATGGGCCACACGCCAGGCGCGTTCCACCTGACCAACGACTCCCTGGGCGCGTTTATGCGCGATAACGATTTCGACACGCCGGTGATGGTCATGTGCTACCACGGCAACAGCAGTAAAGGTGCAGCGCAGTACCTGCTTCAGCAGGGCTACGATGCGGTTTACAGCGTTGATGGCGGCTTCGATGCCTGGCATCGTCATTTCCCGGCAGAAGTTGAATACGCGTTTGAGCGCTGATACCGCTATACTGTCCCCTTTTGTGTGGAAATAAGCGACGGCTGCCCATGTTGATGATCACCTCTTTTACCAACCCGCGCGTCGCCCAGGCGTTTGTCGACTATATGGCGACGCAGGGCGTTATTCTGACCATCCAGCAACATCATCAGACCGATGTTTGGCTGGCCGACGAGAGCCAGGCCGCGAGGGTAAATGAGGAGCTGGCGCGATTCCTTGAGAACCCCGGCGACCCGCGCTATCTGGCCGCAAGCTGGCAATCAGGCCAGACGGACAGCGGGCTGCACTATCGCCGTTTTCCCTTCTTTGCCACCGTGCGCGAACGCGCGGGTCCTTTTACGCTGCTGCTGATGGCGGCCTGCATTATCGTGTTCATTATGATGAACGTGGTCGGCGACCAGAGCGTCATGATCGCCCTGGCATGGCCCTATGACCCTTCACTGGACGTTGACGTCTGGCGCTATTTTACCCACGCGCTGATGCACTTCTCGGTGATGCATATTCTCTTTAACCTGCTGTGGTGGTGGTACCTTGGCGGTGCCGTCGAGAAGCGTCTGGGCAGCGGGAAGCTGATTGTGATCACCGTCATCAGTGCCCTGTTGAGTGGCTATGTGCAGCACAAATTCAGCGGCCCGTGGTTTGGCGGATTATCAGGTGTTGTGTATGCCCTGATGGGCTATGTCTGGCTCAGAGGTGAGCGCGATCCTGAAAGTGGCATCTATCTGCAACGCGGGTTAATAACCTTTGCGTTAATATGGCTAATTGCCGGATGGTTTGATCTGTTTGGTATGTCTATCGCCAATGGTGCACACGTCACCGGGCTGGCCGTTGGGCTGGCGATGGCGTTTGCCGACACGCTCCATGCGCGAAAACGAACATAATTCTCAGGGATAATTGATGAAACAAACACAACGTCATGACGCCATTATCGAACTGGTTAAAAAACAGGGATATGTCAGTACCGAAGAGCTGGTCGAGCAGTTTGCCGTCAGCCCGCAGACCATTCGTCGTGACCTGAACGACCTTGCCGATCAAAACCGTATTCTGCGCCACCACGGCGGGGCGGCGCTGCCGTCCAGCTCGGTCAACACCTCATGGCATGACCGTAAAGCCACGCAAACGGCGGAGAAAGAGCGTATTGCGCGGAAAGTCGCCAGCCAGATCCCTAACGGGGCGACGCTGTTTATTGATATCGGCACCACGCCGGAAGCCGTCGCCCATGCGCTGCTGGATCATGAAAACCTGCGCGTCGTGACCAATAACCTGAACGTCGCGAATACCCTGATGCAGAAAGACGATTTCCGCATCATCCTTGCGGGCGGCGAGTTACGCAGCCGCGACGGCGGTATCATCGGTGAAGCGACGCTCGACTTTATCTCTCAGTTCCGTCTCGATTTCGGCATTCTCGGGATCAGCGGTATCGACAGCGATGGCTCCCTGCTGGAGTTTGATTATCATGAAGTCCGCACCAAGCGCGCGATTATTGAGAATTCACGCCACGTTATGCTCGTGGTGGACCACTCCAAGTTTGGCCGTAACGCGATGGTGAATATGGGCAGTATCAGCATGGTTGATGCGGTTTATACCGACGTGATGCCGCCGGCAGGCGTGATGCAGGTGATTAAGGATAATAATCTGCAACTGGAACTGTGCTGACGTAAAAGCAAAACGGCAACCGAAGGTTGCCGTTTTTAGTTTGTGCAAAACAGGCCGGGTGAGGGCACCCACGCGCACCGGAATTACACGCCGTACCCCATCATCTTCAGCAGCTGCTGTGCATGCTGCACCGCATCCTGACGATGGGCCACGCCCAGCTTCTGATAGAGATTGCGGATATGGGTTTTGATGGTGGTCGCCGCCACCGCCAGTTCACCGGCGATCTGCTCGTTGCTGTAGCCTGAGTAGATCAGCCCCAGCACCTGCCATTCGCGCTGAGTGAGCGGACTGGTGCGGATCAGTTCCGGTACTTCCGGATGGTTCAGCAGACGTTCAACGAAGTTCTCATCAAAGTGCGCAAACTTATGGCGATGGTGCTGATTAATCTCGCGCAGAATACGCTGAGCACGATGCTGATCCAGCTCTGGCAGCGTATTGAGTTGAATCAACTGTCGCAGCTGCTGGGCCATCACTTCACCTTCAATGACAAAGTGGCTGATAAACCCGGTGCGGTTCGCCAGCTGCAGCGCTTCCAGCAGGACGCGCTGGGCATCGTTTTTGCGGCCCGCCTGCCAGTAAAGCTGGTTCAGCAGAAGCAGGTTGCGGTTGAGATCGCTCATCAGCCGCAGGCTGCGGGCGTTTTCATTAAGCTCTTCCAGCACGATTTCGGCAGGTTCTAATTCACCGAGCAGGATCTGGACGCGGGCAATGTTGCGCCACTGGCTCTGCAGGAAGTGGTTGTTGGCAAATTCCGGTTTAGGGGTCTGACGTAACCAGTTGGCGGCGGATTTTTTGTCGCCGGTCATCTGCCAGTAAATCACCCGCACCTTATCGGCGTTGGACACCCAGTCGCTGTGGTACTGACCGTTACCGAGCAGGTTTTCCAGACGGTTAAGGTGGTTGCGGGCATTATCGAGATCGCCACGCGCCAGCGAGCACTGGACCAGCAGTGCCAGACATTGCAATTGCTGCTGTGGCTGGAAGCTGGAGAGAACGTCCACACCCTGACGGGCGCAGCTTTCCGCTTCATCCAGACGCGACCATGCCCAAAGGAGCTGTGCACGAATGCGCAGCAGGAACTCGTGCATCGGCAGCTGTTCCAGATGCTGCTCACGAATCAGCTGGAAAGCCTTTTCCTGATTTTCCCAGGCGGCCTGCAGGAACCCCTGCGCAAACAAAATTTCACTTTGCTGGATCAGGCTCCACAGCGCGTAATGCCAGACATCGTGGCGGCGGGCCATCTGTTCAGTTTGTTGCATGAGCGAAAGGGAGCGCGTCAGCTCGCCTTTGCAGTGCAGAACTTCACCGTGTACCGAGGTGGCAACAATACGGCTGTAGAAATTGGCCAGCGGCAGTTCATCCAGCGCAACCATCGCCAGGCGCTCTGCCTCTTCCGGGTCACCGTCGTTAATCGCCACCTGCGCTCGCAGGGCGTTGAATTCGCCGTGCAGGGTGGCATCCATATCGCTTTCCATCTCCTGCTCGGCACGTGCCAGCAGGGTATTTACTTCACTGTAGCGATGCTGGCTCTGCATCAGCCAGGCCTGCAGCAGCACCAGGCGCGGATTCTCCAGCAGGCTCTCCCACGGCAGGGCTTTCAGTGACTCTTCAAGCAGCGTCAGCTCGCTGTGGTTAAACAAGCCCCATGCGTGGTTAAGGAGGATATCGCGCAGCATGCC
Organism: Enterobacter sp. MEB024; assembly: GCF_030209635.1. Taxonomy (NCBI): domain Bacteria; kingdom Pseudomonadati; phylum Pseudomonadota; class Gammaproteobacteria; order Enterobacterales; family Enterobacteriaceae; genus Enterobacter; species Enterobacter sp. MEB024. The sequence goes on from NZ_JARVRQ010000013.1 coordinate 133,967, forward strand.
GGCATCACCGGCGGCAAGCGCGTGGTGAATCGCCTCGCTCGGGAAACCTTGCGCCATCCAGCTTTCGGCGGCGGCGCGATGGATTTCCGGCAGTTCCGTCGCAAGCTCCCACTGACAGCGCTGGCGCAGGAAGCTGCCGAACAGTGGGTGATAGCTGAACCACTCGCCGGGATCGTCCATTCGGGTCAGGAACAGGCCCTGGCGCTCAATCTCTTCCAGCTGCAGCTGACCGTTTTCACAGCCGGTCACGCGCACGATCAGCGCGTCGTTCATGGAACGCAGCAGAGAACTTTTGAGCAGGAAATTTCGGGTCGACGGATCAACGCTGTTCAACACCTCGTCGACGAGATAATCAGAAAGATGGCTCGCGTTAATCCCCGCCAGGCGACGCGCAGACTGGTGCGTCGGGCTGTTATTTTGCCGGGCAGAGAGGGCAATCAGCTGCAGCGCCGTCGCCCAGCCGGCGACATCATCACACAGGCGGCTGCTTTCGGAGGCCTCAATTGGCGAGTTCAGTCGACAGTCAAAGAACTGTTTGGCTTCCTGATGGGTAAAGGCCAGCTGCTGGCTGCCGACTTCCAGCAGCTGATCGCGCACGCGCAGGTTGGCGATGCCCAGTTGCGGCAGGTTACGCGACAGCACGACCAGGGTCAGGTTTTCCGGCTGATGACGCAGGAAGAAACGCATCGATTCATGGATAACCGGGTTAGTGATGAGATGATAATCATCAATCACCACGTACAGCGGGCGATGCCATTCGGCCAGTTCGATAAACAGCTGTGAGAAAAGGGAAGACAGACTGGCGTACTGGCGCTTTTGCACCATGACCTCACTGGCGACGCAGTGTCCGTTGGTTGCCTGCTGAATGGCAGCAATCAGATAGCTGGCAAAACGCTCTTGCTGGTTATCGCCCTCATCAAGGGAGTACCAGCCAAGGTCGCTCTTACCTGCGGCCCATTGCGAAATGAGCGTTGTTTTTCCATAACCTGCAGGGCTCGTAACCAGCGCCAGTCGGAAATTATGCGCGCCGGAAAGTTTAGCCAGCAGACGCTCGCGGACCACTGTATGGTCAAGACGAACCGGGCGACTTAATTTAGACGGAATCAACATAGTTTTCACTTCACTGTGGGGAACGAGAGAATTTATTTTTTTTGCGCTTCGTAATTAATAGCTATAAGGTCGGCCAGAAAGAGAACTATTGCAAGTTATGTCTGGGTTTTGTGGCTCTGAATTTGCACTCTGTCACAAAACATTCAGGCGAGTACCGGAACTTTTCCAGAATGGCTTTAACACCGCGTCAGCGCTGGCTTGTCCCAGTGTCACACGGTTACGCTGAAACTGGTTTCAGAAAGGTATAGTGACGTCAAATTTAATAAAGTTCGGGTAAAGTTGAGTGAGATTAATAATCCCCTTAGGTAAGGCCCCATTGCAGAAATATTATTCTGCGTAAGTAATCATTTCGGCGCGGATTAATTTCATCCGAAACTGTATTTCATTTTTTTGACATTCTCCCCGGTTATCTTTTTTTCTTCCTGGCACACTCACACTATGCTCTCAGAGTGGCCTTGATCACACTTTTATGCTCATCCCCGCTACTCCTCCCTGCCTAATCCCCTGCGGGATGAGGAAGAGGCGAAATGAGCCTGGCACACTAGCGCCAACATGTGTTTTCTCTCTACAGGATGCCAATTCCCTATGTCACAGCCTACCTTTAACAAAGCTCAATTCCAGGCTGCCCTGACGCGTCAGTGGCAGCGTTTTGGTCTTCACGCTGCAAACGAGATGACGCCTCACCAGTGGTGGCAGGCAGTGAGCGGTGCGCTCGCGGAGCAGCTGGATGCTCAACCGTTGGCAAAACCGACGAAAGACCAGCGCCACGTTAACTACATCTCAATGGAGTTCCTGATTGGCCGTCTGACAGGTAACAACCTGCTGAACCTCGGCTGGTATCAGGAGGTGGGTGATGTGCTGAAAGAGCATGACATTAACCTGACTGACCTGCTGGAAGAAGAGATTGACCCGGCGCTGGGTAACGGTGGTCTGGGACGTCTGGCGGCCTGTTTCCTTGACTCGATGGCCACCGTCGGTCAGTCGGCCATTGGCTACGGTCTGAACTACCAGTACGGCCTGTTCCGTCAGTCGTTTGCTGATGGTCATCAGATGGAAGCACCGGATGACTGGCACCGCAATACTTACCCCTGGTTCCGCCACAATGCACAGCTTGATGTGCAGGTGGGCATTGGTGGTAAAGTCACGAAGCAGGGGCTGTGGGAGCCTGCGTTTACCCTGACCGGCGAAGCCTGGGATCTGCCGGTGCTGGGCTACCGTAACGGCGTGGCGCAACCGCTGCGTCTGTGGCAGGCAAAGCACGCTCATCCCTTCAACCTGACCAAATTCAACGACGGCGATTTCCTGCGTGCCGAGCAGCAGGGGATTGACGCCGAGAAACTGACCAAAGTCCTTTACCCGAACGACAACCATCTGGCGGGCAAGAAACTGCGTCTGATGCAGCAGTACTTCCAGTGTGCCTGTTCCATTGCGGATATTCTGCGTCGTCATCACCTGGCGGGCCGCAAGCTGGCGCAGCTGCCGGACTTCGAAGTGATCCAGCTTAACGATACGCACCCGACGATTGCGATTCCTGAACTGCTGCGCGTGCTGATTGACGAGCGCCAGCTGAGCTGGGATGACGCGTGGGCGATCACCAGCCGTACGTTTGCCTACACCAACCACACCCTGATGCCTGAAGCGCTGGAGTGCTGGGATGAGAAGCTGGTGAAAGCCCTGCTGCCGCGTCATATGCAGATCATCAACAAGATTAACGACGCGTTTAAAAAGCAAGTGGATAAAACCTGGCCGGGCGACAAAGCGGTGTGGGCGAAGCTGGCTGTGGTACATGACAAACAGGTGCGCATGGCGAACATGTGCGTGGTGAGCGGTTTTGCGGTGAACGGTGTGGCGGCGCTGCACTCGGATCTGGTGGTGAAAGACCTGTTCCCGGAATACCACCAGCTGTGGCCGACCAAATTCCATAACGTCACCAACGGCATCACGCCGCGTCGCTGGATTAAGCAGTGCAACCCGCTGCTGGCCAGCCTGCTGGACAAAACCCTGAAGAAAGAGTGGGCCAACGATCTGGACCAGCTTATCAATCTGGAAAAGTATGCCGACGACGCGGCATTCTGCGAGCAGTACCGCGCCATTAAGCTCGAAAACAAAGTGCGTCTGGCGCATTTTGTCAAAGCGCGTACCGGCATTGAGATCAACCCGAACGCCATTTTCGATATTCAGATCAAACGTCTGCATGAGTACAAACGCCAGCACCTGAACCTGCTGCACATTCTGGCGCTGTATAAAGAGATCCGCGAGAACCCGCAGGCTGACCGCGTACCGCGCGTGTTCCTGTTTGGGGCGAAAGCCGCACCGGGCTACTACCTGGCGAAAAACATTATCCTCGCCATTAATAAAGTGGCCGCGGCCATCAATAACGATCCGAAAGTGGGTGACAAGCTGAAGGTGGTGTTCCTGCCGGACTACTGCGTCTCTGCAGCTGAGATGCTGATCCCGGCGGCGGATATCTCCGAGCAGATCTCCACGGCAGGGAAAGAAGCTTCCGGTACCGGCAACATGAAGCTGGCGCTGAACGGTGCGCTGACCGTCGGTACGCTCGACGGCGCGAACGTCGAGATCGCCGAAAAGGTGGGGGAAGAGAACATCTTTATCTTCGGCCATACCGTCGAAGAAGTGAAAGCCCTCAAGGCCAAAGGTTACGACCCGGTGAAATGGCGTAAGAAAGACAAAGTTCTTGATGCGGTTCTGAAAGAGCTGGAAAGCGGCAAGTACAGTGACGGCGATAAACATGCCTTTGACCAGATGCTGCACAGCATGGACAAACACGGCGGTGACCCGTATCTGGTCATGGCGGATTTTACGGCCTATGTGGACGCGCAAAAACAGGTCGACGTGCTGTATCGCGACCAGGAAGCGTGGACCCGGGCTTGCATTCTGAACACCGCCCGCTGCGGGATGTTCAGTTCTGACCGCTCAATCCGTGATTATCAGGCTCGTATCTGGCAGGCAAAACGCTAAGGAAGCGCGATGGAGAGTAAACGTCTGGACAGTGCCGCGCAGGCGGCGGGGATCAGCCTCAGTTACATTAATGCTCACGGCAAACCACAGTCTATTGGCGCCGACACCAAAAGACGTTTGCTGGATGCCATGCACAAGACCGACGCGAAAGCGTCGGTTGCGCCGGTGCCGAACGTGAAGGTGTTTACCGCCGGTAAAAAGATGCCGCTTACGGTAAACGGGCGCGGCGAATTTAGCTGGCTGCTCACGACCGAAGAGGGGCAACAGCACAAAGGCCACGCCACCGGTGGCAAAGCGCTTAACCTTCCGGCAAAACTGCCGGAGGGCTATCACACGTTAACCCTCACGCAGGACGACCAGCGTTTTCATTGTCGGGTGATTGTTGCGCCAAAACGCTGCTATGAGCCGCAGGCGTTGCTCGAGGGTAAAAAGCTGTGGGGGGCCTGCGTGCAGCTCTACACGCTGCGCTCTGACAGCAACTGGGGTATCGGCGATTTTGGCGACCTGAAAAAGATGCTGGCGGATGTGGGCGAGCGCGGCGGTGCGTTTATCGGCCTCAACCCCATTCATGCGCTCTATCCGGCGAACCCGGAAAGTGCCAGTCCGTACAGCCCGTCATCCCGTCGCTGGCTGAACGTGATTTACATTGACGTGAATGCCTTAGACGATTTCAAAAGCAGCAAAGAGGCGCAGGCGTGGTGGAACCTCACGACCACTCAGCAGGCGCTGAAGCAGGCGCGCGAGACGGACTGGGTAGACTATGCCACCGTCACCGCACTGAAAATGGCCGCGTTACGTCTGGCGTGGAAAGGTTTTTCGCAGCGTGATGACGAGCAGATGTCGGCTTTCCGCCAGTTTGTGGCCCAGGAAGGCGAGAGCCTTTACTGGCAGGCGGCGTTCGATGCATTGCACGCTTATCAGGTAAAAGAGGACGAAATGCGCTGGGGCTGGCCGGTATGGCCGGAAGCGTATCAATCTGTCGATACGCCCGAAGTGCAGGCGTTCTGCAAAAAGTATGCTGACGAGGTGGATTTCTTCCTCTGGCTGCAGTGGCTGGCTTACAGCCAGTTTGCCGCCTGCTGGCAGGTGAGCCAGGGCTATAAAATGCCGATCGGCCTGTACCGCGATCTGGCCGTTGGCGTGGCAGAAGGCGGGGCGGAAACCTGGTGTGACCGCGAGCTTTATTGCCTGAAGGCCTCCGTGGGCGCACCGCCGGATATTCTTGGCCCGCTCGGCCAGAACTGGGGTTTGCCGCCGATGGATCCGCACGTCATGGCTGCGCGGGCTTACGAGCCGTTTATCGACCTGCTGCGCGCCAACATGCAAAACTGCGGCGCGCTGCGAATTGACCACGTGATGTCCGTCCTGCGTCTGTGGTGGATCCCTTATGGTGAAACGGCTGACCACGGCGCGTATGTACAGTATCCGGTTGACGATCTGCTCTCGATCCTGGCGCTGGAGAGTAAACGTCATCAGTGCATGGTGATCGGCGAAGATCTCGGTACCGTGCCGGTTGAGATTGTCAGTAAGCTCCGCGACAGCGGTGTTTACTCCTATAAAGTGCTCTATTTTGAAAACGACCATGAGAAAACCTTCCGCGCGCCGAAAGCGTACCCTGAACAGTCAATGGCAGTCGCGACGACGCATGACCTTCCTACGCTTCGTGGCTATTGGGAAAGCGGCGATCTGACGCTCGGTAAAACGCTGGGTCTGTATCCGGATGAAGAGGTCTTACGTGGGCTGTATCAGGATCGCGAGCTGGCGAAGCAAGGGTTGCTTGATGCGTTACACAAGCATGGCTGCCTGCCGAAACGCGCCGGGCATAAGGCATCACTGATGTCGATGACGCCTACGCTCAACCGCGGATTGCAGCGCTATATCGCCGACAGCAACAGTGCCCTGCTGGGTCTGCAGCCGGAAGACTGGATTGATATGGCGGAGCCGGTGAACATTCCGGGTACCAGCTATCAGTACAAGAACTGGCGTCGCAAATTGTCCATCACGCTTGAGAAGATGTTTGCCGATGACGGGGTGAACAGGCTGATTAAGGATTTGGATAAGCGCAGAAAAGCGGTGGGTAAAACGCGGTAGTCTCGCAGAGAGAAGAAAGCCGGGTAAGCGCAAGCTACCCGGCTTTTTGATATCAGATAACCATGTTCAACAGCAGAACCCCGACCAGACCACACACCGAAATAATGGTTTCCAGTGCAGACCAGGACTTGATGGTTTCACCGATAGTCAGGTTGAAATATTCCTTGAACAGCCAGAAGCCCGGATCGTTCACGTGAGAGAAAATCACGCTACCGGAACCTACCGCGATAACCATCAGCTCAGGGCTCACGCCCGTCGTCGCAATCAGCGGCGCAACGATACCACCGGCGGTGATTGCCGCAACGGTTGCAGAGCCGAGCGCGATACGCAGCACCGCAGCGATAGACCACGCCATCAGCAGCGGTGACACATTGGTTTCATGCATCATGGCCGCGATGTATTTATCCACGCCGCTGTCGACCAGCACCTGCTTGAACGCACCGCCACCACCGATAATCAGCAGCATCATGGCAATGATTTTGATGGAAGAGGTCAGCGTGTCGTTAATCTGATCCATCGAACGACCACGGTTCAGGCCGAAGGTGAACATCGCAATCAGCACCGCAATCAGCGTCGCCATCACCGGGTCGCCCAGGAACTCGGCAACGGACAGGAACGGGTGGCCTTTTGGCAGGATCATTTCCGCCACGGCACGCATCGCCATCAGGATGACCGGCACCAGAGAGGTCCAGACGCTGACGCCAAAACCAGGCATCTCTTCTTCCGTGAAGGTTTTCGCGCTGTACAGACCTTCCGGGATAGGCTTATCAATCCCTTTCAGGAAGCGGGCATAAACCGGGCCGGCCAGGATCACCGTCGGGATTGCCAGAATCGTACCGAACAGCAGGGTTTTACCCATATCGGCATGGAAGATGGTGGCGATCGCGGTTGGACCCGGGTGTGGTGGCAGGAAACCGTGCGTAACGGACAGCGCGGCGGCCATCGGTACACCGACATACAGCAGTGGAATGTTCGCTGCCGCTGCGATGGTGAACACCAGTGGCAGCATCAGCACGAAGCCCACTTCATAGAACAGTGCGAAACCGACGGTAAACCCGGTTAACACAACCGCCCACTGAATATTCTTCTTACCAAATTTGGCAATCAGCGTGGTGGCAATACGCTGGGCGCCCCCACAGTCCGCCAGCATTTTGCCGAGCATAGCGCCAAAGCCCATGATCAGTGCCAGGCTACCGAGCGTGCCGCCGACACCGGCTTTAATGGAGCTGATGACTTTCACCAGCGGCATCCCTTGCATCAGACCGACTGCAAGTGCCACCAGAACCAGAGCGATAAACCCGTTCATTTTGAAACGGATCATCAAGAGCAGTAATAACACAACACCGATAGCAACGATGACTAATGGCATGATTTACCTGGCCTTTGAATTGTTATGGGTAACGTCATTGTTTCAACGACAAATTCCGATTGTCCCAACTGGGAACAGAGTGTTAACGGCACTAATACTGTTGCCTTGGAAACTATTAAGTTTAGTCGGCTGTTATGAAGGTGCTTAGTGCCCACGAGAATGATACGGGTAACATGTCGTGGTTGAGAATCACCCTGGGGGGCTAAATTTGAATTATGAGACGCAGGTCAACATATGGGGAGGCAAGGCAGGGAGGGGAAAGCAGGCCCGGTAAGCATAGCGCCACCGGGCAAAAGCAGGCGGGCGCTTAGTAGTAAGAGTGCTCGCCGCGCTGGTGTTCGGTCAGATCGCGCACACCTTTCAGTTCCGGGAATTCGTTCAGCAGCTGCTTCTCGATCCCTTCTTTCAGCGTGACATCAACCATTGAACAACCGTTACAGCCGCCGCCGAACTGCAGGATCGCCAGGCCGTCTTCAGTAATTTCCATCAGGGAAACACGACCGCCGTGGCCCGCCAGCTGTGGGTTGATCTGAGACTGCAGCAGGTACTCGACGCGCTCCATCAGTGGGGCATCGTCAGACACTTTACGCATTTTGGCGTTTGGTGCTTTCAGGGTCAGCTGAGAACCCAGCTGATCGGTGACGAAGTCGATCTCCGCATCTTCAAGATACGGTGCGCTCAGCTCATCAACGTAAGCCGTGAGCTGTTCAAATTTAAGGGCAGTGTCAGTCGCTTCCACTGCGTCCGGAGGACAATAAGAGACACCACATTCTGCATTCGGAGTGCCTGGATTGATCACAAACACGCGGATCTGCGTCCCTTCTTCCTGATTTGCCAGCAGTTTGGCAAAGTGCGCTTGTGCAGAATCGGAAATACGGATCATAGCTTTGGCCTAATAGTTGACTAAATTACCTGGGTATAATCATACGCCCATTGAAGAAGGGCTACAAGGTACGGCACAGACACCATACCTGAACCGACGCGGCGCCGCTTTGCAAAAGCAGTCGGGAAAGTTCAGCAACGGTACTGCCTGTGGTGACGACATCATCCACAATCGCGATATGGAGGCCTTTGACCGGGAATTCAAGACGAAAGGCATTTTTGAGGTTCCTTTTGCGAAGCCGGGCCGTGAGCTGATGCTGGATGGCCGTGTTATGGACGCGTTTGAGCGCACGGGCGTCGTACCGGCAACCGAGCCATCGCGCGAGCGGGCGGCAAAGCAGGTCACTTTGGTTGTAGCCGCGTCGCCAGTGTCGGCGACGGTATAAAGGCACGTTAACCACCATGTCGATGTTCGGCAGGCCGCGGGTGCGTCGCGCCTGTAAAACGGCCAGCAGTAACAGGCGGGCGAGGGGACGCGCCAGCACACTCTGGCCGGCAAACTTCAGCGCATGTATAAGGCCGCTTAACGGCGCAACATAATCATCCACAGCCACCAGGGCACACCACGGCGGCGCTTTTTTCAGGCAGCGGCCGCAGGGAACGTCTCGCCCGGTGGCCGCTAGCCCACACTGCGGACACGTCATCGCCTGCCTTTTCAGCGAGCGGGTGCAAACGGAGCAGACGCCCCATGCGCTGAGGGCAAGCGGCATCCGGCATAGCCAGCACAAGCCAGGCACTGTTAACATGTGCAACCTCCATGTGAAAAAAGAGAACAGTAACTGATGAAGACGCTGTGGTGGCAGACCGTAGGGACGGGAAATTGCCATCTTGTGCTGCTGCACGGATGGGGCCTGAATGCCGAAGTATGGAATTGCATAACCGGGGAACTCGCCTCGCAATTTACCCTGCATCTGGTGGATTTACCGGGCTTTGGCCGCAGTCGCGGCTTTGGGGCAATGTCGGTTGAGGAGATGGCGCAGCAGGTGCTGGACGCTGCGCCGCAATACGCCATCTGGCTGGGCTGGAGCCTGGGCGGACTGGTGGCGAGCCAGATTGCGTTGACCCATCCCGAGCGCGTGCGTGCGCTGGTCACGGTAGCCTCGTCACCGTGCTTCAGTGCAAAGCACGACTGGCCGGGCATAAAACCGGATGTGCTGGCCGGGTTCCAGAAACAGTTGAGCGAAGACTTCCAGCGGACCGTTGAGCGTTTCCTGGCCCTGCAGACAATGGGAACCGACACCGCGCGTCAGGATGCCAGAGCGCTGAAGCAGACCGTGCTTTCCCTGCCGATGCCGGACGTTGAGGTGCTTAACGGGGGGCTTGAGATCCTCAAAACCGTCGATTTGCGTGAGCCGCTGGCCGCGCTGGCGATGCCGCACCTGCGTATCTACGGCTACCTCGACGGGCTGGTGCCTCGCAAAGTGGTTCCAGTGCTGGATTCACTCTGGCCACAAAGTGAGTCTCTGGTGATAAACAAAGCCGCGCATGCGCCGTTTATCTCTCATCCGGCGGAGTTTTGTTCAGCGCTCGTTGCGTTAAGTCAACGTTTAGACTGATTATTTTCTATCCAGCCTGGAAAAAGTTTCACACCGCAACCATACTCCAGATGTCGTTGCGGTTGTTCTGCCTACGATAATCAAAACAACAATCCTATGGAGAGTCAGGCTATGAAACTTGTTACAGGTATCGTCACTTCTCTGGTTATTGGGTCACTTTCATTTGGCGCCTTTGCGGCACAAGAGCTGGAAAAAGATAAAGTTGCCGGGATGAATCTGACCAAAGTTGGTGAGATTTCTACGTCTGACACGACCGCGCCGATGGACGCCAAAAAAGAGCTGTCTAAGAAAGCGGATGAGCTGGGTGGGAAGTACTACGTCGTCACCAGTGCCGAAAAACAGACCAAAAACGTGCGCGCAACGGCGGACGTCTATAAGTAATACGATAATGCCGGGCAGCGATGCCCGGCATTATGCGCGCAGTGCCCACCACTCTCTGAGGCAGGCTTTTCCTTCCGGGCAGCTTTTACAACTGCCGGAAAGGCAGCCTTCCGCCTCTTCCTGAATACGCACCGCTTTTCCCATGGCTTCCAGCCTTTCCAGCATGGCATCGATCATCGGCTGCGGGGTATGCAGGGTGAGGCTCAGCTGTTTCGCCTCCATTCGCCCTTGTAACGCCAGCAGGTCACGTACCTGAATCAACGATGCCATGGCTTACCCCTTAGTGACAGTCGCCCGCCGGGCTGTTGCAGCAGGTGGCAGCCGTTTTGCGGTTTGCCAGCAGGTTGATATCAACCCGGCTGCGTGCCCGGCGTAACAGGCCGAGAACGAGCACGTTAAACAGCACAACCGCCAGGATGCACGCCAGGCTATAACGCGGGTGCTGGCTAAAGTTAACGGTCTGATAAAAGAGCGTCGCCAGCGAGTAAGCGATGTTGAGCCCCCACAGAATGGAGAAGCCCATCCAGCCACGGCTGGACTCGCGGGCAATCGCGCCCATGACGGAGATGCACGGAATATAGAGCAGAACAAAGATGAGGTAGCTGTAGGCCGCAGAGGCGCTGCCAAATTTCTCGCTCATCACGCCCATGGCACCCGTTGCCATTTCGCCGTCACCTTTACTGGCCTCAATAGGGTTCGCCAGCACGCTCAGGCTGAAGGTGTCTTTCAGGCTCTGCCATGTCTCTTCGACGGCGCCCAGCAGTTCGTTACCGAGATGAAACTCTGCCGGATTGAACGCTTGCTCCTGGATGTTCTCCGCGGTGTAGAGTGTATTCAGGGTCCCGACGACCACCTCTTTCGCCATCGCACCGGTGAACAGACCGACGGTCGCCTGCCAGTTATCGTCATGGACGCCGATCGGTTTGAAGACCGGGGTTATGACGCGGCTGACGGAGGCGAGGGCGGAGTCGTTGATGTTATCCGCAGCCTGTCCGCTCAGGGTGAAGCTGTTCAGCGCGCTCAGGAAAATACTCACGATAACAATCACTTTACCGGCACGCAGGACGAAGCCTTTCAGGCGCTGCCAGGTCTGGATCACCAGGCTTTTAAGATGGGGGACGTGGTAGACCGGCAGTTCCATGACGAACGGCGACGCTTCGCCGCGCATGATGGTGTGTTTCAGCATCAGCCCCGTGAGAATGGCCATGACGATACCCAGCACGTACAGCGAGAAGACCGCCAGCGCCCCCTGCTGCCCAAAGAAGGCCGCGGCAAAGACCGCGAAGATAGCCAGTCGCGCACCGCAGGACATAAACGGTGCCATCATAATGGTCATCAGACGTTCACGCGGCGCATCCAGCGTACGGGCACCCATAACCGAGGGCACGTTACAGCCGAAGCCCACGATCAGCGGCACGAAGGATTTGCCCGGCAGACCGAGCGCCTGCATCAGGCGATCCATGACGAAGGCGGCGCGCGCCATGTAACCGGAATCCTCAAGGAAGGAGAGGAACAGATACATCATGCCGATTTGCGGCACCAGAGGCAGTACGGTGTTGATACCACCGCCAATCCCCTGGGCAAGGAAGATGGTCAGCCATTCCGGGAAATGCAGGGTGTAACCCACCCACTGAATGCCATGAACAAAGATAGCAACGGAACCGGCATCGAAAATCGGCTGGAGTGCGCCACCAATGTTAATGGCGAGCAAGAACATCAGGTACATCACCAGCAAGAAGACCGGCAAACCGAGGAAACGGTTAAGCACAACCTTATCCACGGCAGCGGTGAAGCGGCTCGGTTCCGCCGTCAGGGCGTTACTGACCACGTCGCAAATCGCGGCGATGGCCTGATAGCGAGCATCAGCGATATGCAGGGCCGGGTCATCCAGCTCGTCGCTCAGACGGGCGAGGACCACGTCCAGTTTATCTGCCGCATGACCAGCATAGGCGCGGCTGTAGATATCCCCTTCCAGCATTTGCAGGCCGAGCCACAGGCGCTGTTTCGCGGGCATGCTTTTGTCCATCTCTTGCGCCAGCAGATCCGCTTCGCGCAGGAGCGGCTGGGCGTAGTGCACCAGCTCAACGTTACGATTTCCCGCGTGGCGATCGATAGCCAGTTTCAGGGCATCAATACCGCGGGCGCGCGTCGACACCAGCGGAACGACCGGGCACCCCAGCCGTGCGGAGAGGGCATCGACGTCGATGCGCAGTTTCTGTTTCTCTGCAATGTCGAGCATGTTGAGCGCCACGATGCAGGGAATGCCCAGCTCCAGCAGCTGCAGCGTCAGGTAGAGGTTACGCTCAAGGTTTGAGGCATCAACCACGTTGATGAGCAGATCCGCGTCGCCGCTAAGAATATAGTGGCAGGCAATCTGCTCATCGAGCGAAGTTTGCGAGGAGATCGTGGTTAAGGAGTACGTGCCGGGCAGGTCAACCAGCGTGACCTGGTGATCTGTTGTTGAGAACAGGCCTTCTTTACGTTCAACCGTTACGCCAGCCCAGTTACCGACGCGCTGGCGCGCACCCGTGAGCTGGTTAAATAGCGTTGTCTTGCCGGAATTAGGATTGCCAATTAAGCCAATAGTTAATTTTTTCATTTTTCTGGACTCACTGAAACCGCTGGCTTGTTATCGGGATAAAGCTTCGACTTCTATTAATGCGAGATCTTTTTTACGCAATACCAGATTTACGCGTCGGGTTTCGATATGCACCGGATCACCTAACGGGGCGACGCGCACGACCTGAAATGACGAGCCGGGCAGCATGCCCAGCGACAGCAGCTTTTGTCGATAAGCCGGGCTAATTTCGTGGGTAAAACCGGTAATTTTCCATGCACTGTCTGGAGTGAATTGCATAATGCCTGATTCCACGAGAGGTTAAAATATCTACTATGGGATGATAATGAGAATAGTTTTTATCAGCAATAATAAAACTGTGACGGAATGTTGTTTGCGGTATTAATTTACGGCCTGTTTGACCTTGCTCAATATTTACTGATTCTGCGGCAGGGAGAGGAAAGGCTTATATGTTAATAGTGTGATCACTGATGGTTGAAATATAGATATACAACCGGTTTCATATTTTACAATTAATTTCGGCGGGATATCGGCCCGGTGAGTGACGCATCACCGGGCCTTTTTTATGCGGTTAGCGTTTCTTACCCATTGCTGCCGCCAGCGCATCCATCATGGCGCTGTTGCCCGCAGGCTGGGCGTCACGTCCGCGTGGCTTCGCCGCTTTTGCGGCCGGGCGCTGCTGCTCGCGTCCGCCGCCGTTACTGCCGCGGCGCGCGTTGGTTTCACCTGGCTGCTCGTCCAGACGCATCGTCAGGGCGATACGCTTACGCTGCAGATCCACTTCCATCACCTTCACCTTCACGATGTCGCCCGCTTTGACCACGGTATGCGGATCTTCAACGAATTTATCGGCAAGGGAAGAGATGTGGACCAGACCGTCCTGGTGCACGCCGATATCGACAAACGCGCCAAAGTTGGTGACGTTAGTGACAGCCCCTTCGAGTACCATGCCTGGAAGCAGGTCATTCATGGTTTCAACGCCGTCGGCGAAGGCCGCGGTTTTAAACTCAGGACGCGGATCGCGGCCCGGTTTTTCCAGCTCTTTGATGATGTCCGTGACCGTCGGCACCCCGAACTGCTCGTCGGTAAAATCGACCGCCTTCAGGTTACGCAGCGCGCTGCTGTCGCCCATCAGGTCTTTCAGCGCCTGCTGGGTTGCGGCCAGAATGCGTTCCACTACCGGGTACGCTTCCGGGTGAACGGTTGAGGCATCCAGCGGGTTATCGCCGTGGTTGATGCGCAGGAAGCCCGCGCACTGCTCAAACGCTTTTGGCCCCAGACGGCTCACCTTCAGTAACTGCTGGCGGTTCTGGAACTGGCCGTTTTCATCACGCCAGGCAACGATGTTTTGCGCCATCATGCGGGTTAAGCCCGCCACGCGGGTCAGCAGGGGAACAGAGGCCGTGTTCAGGTCAACGCCGACGGCGTTTACGCAGTCTTCCACGACCGCATCCAGCTTACGGGCCAGCTGAGTCTGGCTCACGTCATGCTGATACTGGCCGACGCCGATGGATTTCGGGTCGATCTTAACCAGCTCCGCCAGCGGATCCTGCAGACGACGGGCGATAGAAACTGCACCGCGCAGGGAAACGTCCAGGTCCGGGAACTCCAGGGCGGCCAGTTCAGACGCCGAATAGACGGAAGCGCCCGCCTCGCTGACAATCACTTTCTGCGCGGTGACTTTCGGGAACTGTTTCTGCACGTCGAGGTAGAAACGCTCGGTTTCACGGGAGGCCGTACCGTTGCCGATGGCCACCAGCTCCACGTTGTATTTCTCGCACAGCGCCGCAACCACGACGGCAGCCTTCGCCGCCTGGCCGGTATGCGGATAAATGGTGTCGGTAGCCACCAGCTTGCCGGTACCGTCAACCACGGCCACTTTTACGCCGGTACGCAGACCCGGATCGAGACCCATGGTGGCGCGCAGGCCGGCAGGTGCGGCCATCAGCAGGTCGTGCAGGTTGCGGGCGAAGACGTTGATTGCTTCGTCTTCGGCGCGTTCACGCACGGTGCCCATCAGTTCGGTTTCGAGGTGCATTAGCACCTTGATGCGCCACGTCCAGCTCACCACGCCTTTGCGCCAGCTGTCTGCCGGCGCGTTGTTCAGGCGAAGGCCGAGGTGGTCGATAATGATCTGCTCGCAGTGGCTCTCTTTTGGTGGCTCGTCAAACTGTGGGTCGGCATTCAGGGAGAGCTGGAGCACGCCTTCGTTGCGGCCGCGGAACATCGCCAGCGCGCGGTGTGAAGGGGTGGTAGAGATGGGTTCGTGATGATCGAAATAATCGCGGAACTTGGCGCCTTCTTCCTCTTTCCCGCTGACCACGGTAGAGACGATGTGGGCGTTTTTCCACAGATAGTCACGCACTTTCGCGAGCAGGGCGGCATCTTCGGAGAAACGCTCCATCAGAATATAGCGCGCGCCGTCGAGTGCGGCTTTGGTGTCTGCGACCCCTTTATCGGCATCGATAAACTTCGCGGCTTCGGTTTCCGGGTCGTGGGACGGTTCGTTCCACAGCAGTTCGGCCAGCGGCTCCAGGCCTGCCTCAATTGCAATCTGTCCACGGGTGCGGCGCTTCGGTTTGTACGGCAGATAAAGGTCTTCGAGTTCGGTTTTGCTCAGGGTGCCGTTGATTGCGGTTTCCAGCTCGCTGGTCAGTTTTCCCTGTTCGCCGATGGATTTGAGGATCGCCTGACGACGGTCTTCCAGTTCGCGCAGGTACCCGAGACGGGTCTCCAGGTTACGCAGCTGCGTGTCATCCAGACCGCCGGTGACTTCCTTACGATAACGTGCAATAAACGGCACGGTGTTCCCTTCATCAAGCAGGCGAACGGCAGCTTCTACCTGTTCGGCTCTGGCCTGAAGTTCACCCGCAATAATGCGGCAGAGCGAATCTTTCATCATGGCTTTATCATCTGTTGAGTCGAAAAAATCAGGGGATAGTTATACGGGCTGACACGGCAAAATGCCAGCCGCGGAGGGCGCTCTCGGACTATTTAACGTACGTAATTTCGTTGACGTACCAGCTGGCTTCGCCGCCAGGGGTCTGCACGACGGCCAAATCGCCCACTTCCTTTTTCAGCAGCGCACGGGCCATTGGTGAGTCGATAGAGATGTAATCCTTACGACCAAAAATTTCGTCATAGCCGACGATACGAAAACGCAGGGTGTCGCCATCGTCGTTCTCAATCTCGACCCACGCGCCGAAAAACACTTTGCCTTCCTGCTGTGGGGAGTAATCCACTATTTTGAGGTTCTCAAGGCATTTGGTCAGATAGCGGACCCGGCGGTCGATTTCACGTAACCGTTTTTTGTTGTACTGGTAGTCAGCATTTTCACTGCGATCGCCCAGGCTTGCGGCCCAGGTCACTTTCTTGGTCACTTCAGGACGCTCTTCGCGCCACAGGTAATCCATCTCTTTTTTGAGTTTCTCATACCCTTCGCGGGTGATCAGGGGCGTTTTCATGGGGTGACCTTAAGACTCGACATCATTGCATTCTTTGCGCACATTACGTATCACGTAGTCTAACAGACAACGTTAATAATGATTTATGTGATGAAATGTGCAGATAAGCTGCTGTTAAATATGCTTTGTAACAATTTCGACTAGAATTTATACCAGAATTAGCTGGTCGAACACGTGCACTTTTTTAGAATACGCTGTTATTAGACTATCCGAACCTTTGGGAGTACACACAATGCAAGAGAACTACAAAATTCTGGTCGTGGATGACGACATGCGCCTGCGTGCGCTGCTTGAGCGTTATCTGACCGAGCAGGGCTTCCAGGTTCGTAGCGTGGCCAACGCTGAGCAGATGGACCGTCTGCTGACCCGCGAATCATTCCATCTTATGGTACTCGACCTGATGCTGCCTGGTGAAGACGGGCTTTCCATCTGTCGTCGTCTGCGTAGCCAGAGCAACCCTATGCCGATCATCATGGTGACGGCGAAAGGGGAAGAGGTTGACCGCATCGTTGGTCTGGAAATCGGCGCTGACGACTACATTCCAAAACCGTTCAACCCGCGTGAACTGCTGGCCCGTATTCGCGCCGTGCTGCGCCGTCAGGCGAACGAACTGCCTGGCGCACCGTCGCAGGAAGAAGCGGTGATTGCGTTTGGTAAGTTCAAGCTGAATCTCGGTACCCGTGAGATGTTCCGTGAAGATGAACCTATGCCGCTCACCAGCGGTGAGTTCGCAGTGCTGAAAGCGCTGGTCAGCCACCCGCGTGAGCCGCTTTCACGTGACAAGCTGATGAACCTGGCGCGTGGCCGTGAATACTCCGCAATGGAACGTTCCATTGACGTGCAGATCTCCCGTCTGCGCCGCATGGTGGAAGAAGATCCGGCGCATCCTCGTTATATTCAGACCGTATGGGGTCTGGGCTACGTGTTTGTCCCGGACGGCGCTAAAGCATGAGGCGAATGCGCTTCTCTCCGCGAAGCTCATTTGCCCGTACGCTGTTACTGATTGTCACCCTGCTGTTTGTCAGCCTGGTGACAACCTATCTGGTGGTGCTGAACTTTGCGATCCTGCCGAGCCTCCAGCAGTTCAATAAGGTTCTGGCATACGAAGTGCGTATGCTGATGACCGATAAACTGCAACTGGAGGACGGCACGCAGTTAGTTGTTCCCCCGGCGTTTCGCCGTGAAATCTACCGTGAGCTGGGTATTTCGCTTTACTCCAACGAAGCGGCAGAAGACGCTGGCCTGCGCTGGGCGCAGCATTATGAGTTCCTCAGCCAGCAGATGGCGCAGCAGTTAGGTGGCCCAACGGAAGTGCGCGTTGAGGTCAACAAAAGCTCGCCGGTCGTCTGGCTGAAAACCTGGCTGTCACCCAATATCTGGGTGCGTGTCCCGCTGACCGAAATTCATCAGGGTGACTTCTCACCGCTGTTCCGCTACACCCTTGCCATTATGCTGCTGGCGATAGGCGGCGCGTGGCTGTTTATTCGTATACAGAACCGACCGCTGGTCGACCTGGAGCACGCTGCGCTGCAGGTCGGTAAAGGGATTATTCCTCCGCCACTGCGTGAGTACGGCGCCTCAGAAGTGCGTTCCGTGACGCGGGCCTTTAACCATATGGCGGCCGGCGTGAAACAGCTGGCAGACGACCGTACGCTGCTGATGGCGGGCGTGAGTCATGACCTGCGCACGCCGCTCACGCGTATCCGTCTGGCGACGGAGATGATGGGCGAAGAGGATGGTTATCTTGCGGAGTCCATTAACAAGGACATCGAAGAGTGTAACGCCATTATCGAGCAGTTCATTGACTACCTGCGTACCGGGCAGGAGATGCCGATGGAGATGGCCGATCTGAATGCGGTACTCGGTGAAGTGGTCGCGGCGGAAAGCGGCTACGAGCGGGAAATCGATACCGATCTGCAGGCCGGTGAAATTCAGGTGCGGATGCACCCGCTTTCCATTAAACGTGCTGTGGCCAATATGGTGGTTAACGCGGCCCGTTATGGCAATGGCTGGATTAAAGTCAGCAGCGGGTCTGAGCTCAACCGCGCCTGGTTCCAGGTCGAAGATGACGGTCCGGGCATTAAGCCAGAGCAGCGTAAGCATCTGTTCCAGCCGTTTGTGCGGGGCGATAGCGCGCGCAGTACCAGCGGAACCGGCTTAGGCCTGGCGATTGTGCAGCGTATTGTGGATAACCATAACGGCTTGCTGGAGATTGGGACCAGTGAGCGGGGCGGTTTAAGCATTCGCGCATGGTTACCGGTGCCGGTGACGCGCGGGCAGGTGAGAGAGAGTTAAAAAAGGGTGGCAAAAGCCACCCTTTTTTTTGCAGGTCGTGTCAGCTGTTACAGCTTCGGACCCGCACTCACCAGCGCTTCACCTGCCGGGGTATCGGTATACTTCTCGAAGTTCTCAATAAACAGTTTCGCCAGCGATTCTGCTTTCTCACGCCACTGCTCCGGTGAGCCGTAGGTATTGCGTGGGTCGAGAATACGGGTCTCTACGCCCGGCAGCGCCGTCGGGATTGCCAGATCAAACATCGGCAGCGTGAAGGTTTCGGCGTTATCGAGTGAACCATCCAGAATGGCGTCGATAATGGCGCGGGTATCTTTGATGGAGATACGTTTGCCGGTGCCGTTCCAGCCGGTATTCACCAGGTACGCCTGTGCACCGGACGCCTGCATGCGTTTGACCAGCACTTCCGCGTACTGCGTCGGGTGCAGCGACAGGAACGCTGCGCCGAAGCAGGCGGAGAAGGTTGGCGTTGGCTCCGTCACGCCGCGCTCGGTACCGGCCAGTTTGGCGGTAAAACCAGACAGGAAGTGGTACTGCGTCTGGCTGGCGGTCAGGCGGGACACCGGAGGCAACACGCCGAACGCATCTGCCGTCAGGAAAATCACCTTCGTCGCGTGGCCCGCTTTTGACACCGGCTTCACGATGTTGTCGATGTGGTAGATAGGGTAAGACACGCGGGTGTTTTCGGTTTTCGAAGCATCGTCGAAGTCGATCGTTCCATCGGCACGCACGGTGACGTTTTCCAGCAGCGCATCGCGGCGGATGGCATGGAAGATATCTGGCTCCGCTTCTTCAGACAGGCGAATGGTCTTCGCGTAGCAGCCCCCTTCGAAGTTAAACACGCCGTCATCATCCCAGCCGTGCTCGTCATCGCCAATCAGACGACGTTTCGGATCGGTAGAAAGGGTGGTTTTACCGGTGCCGGACAGGCCGAAGAACACCGCCACATCCCCTTTTTCACCGACGTTTGCCGAACAGTGCATGGAGGCGATACCGCGCAGCGGCAGCAGGTAGTTCATCACCGAGAACATCCCTTTCTTCATTTCGCCGCCGTACCAGGTACCGCCGATCAGCTGAATACGCTCGGTCAGGTTAAAGGCGATGAAGTTTTCGGAGTTAAGACCCTGCTCTTTCCACTGTGGGTTCGTGCATTTCGCCCCGTTCATCACGATGAAGTCAGGGGTGAAATCCTGCAGCTCTTTGTCGTCAGGACGAATAAACATGTTTTTCACGAAATGCGCCTGCCAGGCCACTTCAGTGATAAACCGTACGGAAAGGCGAGTGTCGGCGTTAGCGCCGCAGAAAGCATCAACGATAAACAGACGCTTGCCGGAAAGTTGATGGGTAACGAGCCCTTTCAGATGCTGCCAGGTTTCCGGAGAGAGCGGTTTGTTATCGTTCTTCCCTTTGCCTTTATCAGCCCACCACAGCGTGTCGCGGGTGGTCTCGTCTCGGACGATGTATTTATCTTTCGGCGAACGACCGGTAAAGATACCGGTATCGACGGCGATAGCACCAAGGTTAGTCAACACACCTCGCTCGTATCCTTCCAGTGCTGGATTGAGCTCTTCCTGATACAGCGTATCGTAATCGGGGTTGTAGACGATTTCCTGGACGTCGTGAATACCATAAGCCTTGAGATCTTGCGGGGTTAAACCAGTAACACGCATATCACTGCTCCTTAGCCAATATGTACTGTCTGAAATTGTAGGGTTTTTGTGAGGTTGTTAACCGCGACGGGGCTCATAGATTTACGCATCTGGACAAAACCCTTACTAACGGAAAACGCTGCGACTCCAGTCACAGGGCAGGCGGATTATCGCAGGAATCGCTTTTTGGTTGGGGAAAATGTTCCGAAAAGGTTAATGGCTGGTGATTTTATCGGAAGGAATGTGAATGTAATCGCATACACGTAAGAAAATTACGTAAGAGTTACAGTGTTAAAAACGATTCAGCCAGAGAGGGCTTTTTTGCACCTTGCCCTCTCGCAAAAGGGAGAGGGCAAGGTGAGGGCAGGCTTTGCTTAGTGGACCTGAGGATCCGCCGGGGAGGCGTTGTTGCGGATCTCAGCAATATCCATCGAATTGAACACGTAGTGCGTACCGCAGTAGTCACAGTGCATATCGATTTCGCCGTCTTCCGCCATGATGCTGTCGATCTCTTCATCCGGCAGCGTCTTCAGCGCGCCAGCGCAGCGTTCACGTGAACAGGTGCACTTAAATTCCACCGACTGTGGGTCGTAAACCGTCACTTCTTCTTCGTGATAAAGACGCCACAGGACATCGGTCGCCGACAGGGTGAACAGCTCTTCTGCTTTGACGGTTTCCGTCAGGGTCGCGAGGTGCTCGAAGTCGTTGGTCTGCGCGTCCTGCGCAGGCAGAACCTGCAGTAGCATACCGCCAGCAGCAGGCTGACCGTCTACTTCACCTGTGCGGATGAACAGACGCGTCGGCAGCTGTTCTGAACGCATGAAGTAATCTTCCAGGCAGGCCGCCAGCGTATCGCCTTCGAGGCCAACCACGCCCTGATAGCGCTCACCTTCCTCCGGGGAGATGGTGATGACCAGATAGCCATTACCCACCAGCGTTTTCAGGTCCGCGTTTTCAGGAACATCGCCCTGTACGCGCGCCACGCCGCGCATCTGCTGCTGGTTATTTCCGTTAATGACCGCCAGGGTCATAGGGCCATCACCCTGCAATTGCACGGTGATATCCCCGGCAAATTTCAGGGTGGCAGTCAGCAGGCTGGTGGCAACCAGCAGTTCGCCCAACAGGGTTTTCACCGGCAGCGGGTAGTTGTGGTTTTCCAGAATCTGTTTCCAGGTTTCGGATACGGTGACCAGCTCGCCGCGCACGGCGAATTGTTCAAACAGATAGCGGTGTAATTGGTCGTGTTGGGCCATAATAGTCTCTCGTGCAGGTGAGGGTTACTCGGTCTCACCGTGTTTAAATTTCATCAGATCGCGGCGCTCTTTTTTATCCGGACGCCGGTCCGGGTGGGGCATTGTCAGCGCATTCATTTTGCGCGCCAGCGCGGTCTTCTCGCGTTTTTCAATGCTCTCAGCCGTCTCTTCATACAGCAGTACGGCTTCGGTTGCGGGCCGTCGTTGTTCAGTAATGGCTTTAATCACCACGGTACGTTCATCGTTGCCCTGACGCAGCGTTAAGGTGGCATTCAGTTCGACCAGCTTGCTCGGTTTGCTGCGCTGGCCGTTGTAATGCACTTTACCGCCGTCAATCATGTCGCGGGCAAGGGCGCGCGTTTTATAAAAACGGGCCGCCCACAGCCATTTATCCAGTCTTACCCCTTCAGAGGGTTTTTCTTTCATGGCCTCTCCTTCACGGTCAGTGAGGGGATCATCTGGCGATAGTCGTTCAGCCCCGGATGGCGCAGATAGCTTTTTTCAGCCAGGCCAGAGTCAGGATTAGTAACGCCCAGACAATAGCGAATGCCAAACCTGGCCGCGGAATCCAGAATAGGCTCGCTGTCATCAATAAACAGCGTGCGTTCCGGCTGCAAACCGGTCTCTTCCGCCACCGCATGCCACAACCGCTGATCCTCTTTCGGATAACCAAATGTGTGGGTGGAAAGTAATAAATCAAGGTGCGAAGCAAGACCCGTATGCTCCAGCTTCACGGCCAGATTGTGAGGATGGGCGTTGGTCAGCAAGATACGGCGCTTGCCGCTCGCTTTCAGCGCATCCAGAAAAGGCACGGTATCCTCACGCAGTACGGCGCGCGGGCCCTGGGCGGTGGTCATGGCACAAATATCCAAACCGAGGCGCTCGCTCCAGTAGTCAAGACAGTACCAGTTTAGCGTATGCTGCACCGCGCTATATTGCGAACGAATGAATTCCTGCGCTTCTGCCGGGGAGATCCCCTGCTGTTCACCATAGGTTTCCGGAACCAGCTTTTGCCAGAAATAGTTATCAAAGGCGAGGTCGAGCAGCGTGCCGTCCATATCCAGCAGAACGGTATCAACCTCCTGCCAGGCGATATCAAGATGCATAAGGGGGAACTCCAGCCTGAAGAAACGTGCGCGACAGGGTAGCACATCTTGTCGCGCATCGACGTTATCAGATCAGGCTCTCAGAGGAGGGGATCAGCTTAGGGTTAAGGCAATTTTCGTAATACTGCTGGATGTCGGCAAGCCTGGTGCGTGAGCGCTGATAGCGACGCAGCGCCATAAAACCGTTCCAGCAAATGCATACCAGCATCGCAATCATCAGCAGCGAGGTGCCAATGTAGCGCCACAGGCCAGCGCTGTCTGGCATGCGGTGCAGGCCGATGTGGCGCGTGCCGTTGGCATCGGTAAAGATACTCGTCACAATCCCTTCAGCGCTAAACGGCGTCTGCATCAGCATCTGCGCCAGGCGCTGGAACTGGCCCCACTGTTCCTGAGCCGGGTAGTCATAAAGTGCGACCTGCGGGTATGGCTGATCGACCAGGTCGCTCCCTTCATCACTGACAATCACAAAGCCGCCCGGTGCCGGGCTATTCAGCGCCTGCGCCGCGCGGGTAGTTTCGCGCATCACGAAGGGTGCGGTTGACGTAGCGACCAGATTATCCAGCGACTCGGCGCTGACCGGACGCAGCAGCACGTTAACGCCATCCAGCCGGCCCGCTTCCGCGCGTTTCACCAGCGAATCCCAGTCTTTACTGTTACCCAGGTTCACAAGGGCGTTTTTGAGACGTACGCATTCGTCCTGAGCGGAACACAAATCCTGTGTTTTCAGAACGATGTCACCAAAGTCGTCCAGAAGCACCATCCCCGATTTCTGAATGGCCGAGCGCAGGGCAGGGCTCACGCGTGAGTCGTCATCGGGTTTTGGGTGCAGCTGGCGATTGACCGTCTGGGTAAGCGACGTGGCTTTATTGACAACCTCAGATTCAGGCAGCGGCAGCGGCGGCGCGTCATTCCAGATAATTTGCGAGCAATCGAACGGCATGAACGGCGAGCTCTGACGCGTATTCCATGCGCCAGGCGTATGAATGTTACACATCCCGGTGCCCTTCAGGCGCAGCGTATCACCGACCCGCACGCCAGCCTCGTCCAGTTGGTTGACGCTGGTTGCCTCAATGGTTTGCGCCCCTTTTATCCATGACAGGGTAAATTTAATGGGCATATCCAGCGGGACAAACAGCAGAAGCATGATAAAGACCAGCGCTGCCCCCCCGGCAATGACCGCACTGCGTAACCAGTGCTGAAGCGGGAAGTTTTTTACTTCATCATGCAGGGACAAAAAGCGCCCCTGGCGCACCACATGGCGGTCAAGGTAGATATCGATATCGGTTTTCTGCCCTAAATCCTGGGCAATCCACGGCTGCCAGTGGCGCGGGTAGATAAGATCGATAATACCGAGCGAGATATTATTGAGGTGCTCCTGGTCACTCTCACCGAACAGACCCCAGCGCTTAGGAGTACCGCGCAGGCAGTGGATCTCACGTAGCGAGGTTTTTGCCGGCGGGGCAAAGAGCCCCCACAGTCCGGCTGCCAGCAACAGCACCGCACCGCCAGCCAGCCAGGGGACAAACACATCCGGCGTCAGCAGGCAGATGAAAAAGAGCAGGAACGCGGCCACGATCAGAATCGCTTCGCGAATGCCGTCCGGGCGGCTCAGGGCGTACTCTTCATGCGTCTCCTGGCGAATGTTCAGCAGCTCGATCTGCTCTGTCTCTTCGCCACGAATGGAGGCCTGCGTTGAGCTTGCGCGTTCCAGCGCAAAACGCGGGGCTTCCTGAAGATATTCATTCAATGTATGGCCGTTGAGCGAGATAACCAGCGGCAACGAATCGGTATGGATCAGCTCTACGCTGTTTTCGTCATTAATGTACTGCTCCCAGGACGGGGGCAGATGCACTTCAACCGAATCCAGGTAATAGCGCCATTTATTGGGATCGTCTGTGGTGATGCCATAGCGGGTGATGGAGCGCGTCACACTGAGCACTGTGTCACTTTGCGCATTTAACTTGAGCGCCACCGGCGCAGCAGTTGCCCCCGTCGGCCCAGGTGTTAACTGAGAACGGTTCAGTGTTTCGAGATAGTTTTCTACTGCATCGCGCTCTTCTTGCGTCAGTTTACGCGTCGTCGCACCGGCAAAGGCGTTTAAAAAGGGCAGCCGGTAACGACGCCTTACGCGACGCCTGTATACCCACCCTGCAACCAATGCGCCGGCCAGCATAGCAGCGAGAACAATCAAAATGGTGCTCATGCTTTCCCCATCTTACTTATCTTCTTACAGGTGTAGTCAGTAGCACCTTTAACATTGAATGAGAGTCTGTGGTTGGCTATCGGCAAGTATGGAGTCGAACTTGAGCATTCTGAAGCGCATCCCAGTGACCGATGATGATAGCAAAGCCTGTTATGGCGCGATATCAGCAAATTCCTGGAAACATTTCAACCTCTTGACATTTGTTTTGAATTGAGGATTGATTCCTGTTACGTTGCATAAATGTAAATACAGAACAATTGACATTGCCGAAACCGTGCGGCGTATCGCACAATAAAGCCAGTTCCCACTGCTAAGACCCCATCACGATGAGCAAACCACTACAAAAACCCACCATTCTGAATGTTGAAACAGTCGCAAAATCGCGCCTGTTTAATGTCGAAAGTGTGGATCTGGAGTTCAGCAACGGTGTGCGTCGCGTTTACGAACGTATGCGCCCTTCTTCGCGCGAAGCGGTGATGATTGTTCCTGTCGTCGACGACCATCTGATCTTAATCCGCGAGTATGCCGTGGGAACCGAATCTTACGAACTTGGGTTCTCGAAAGGGCTCATCGATCCGGGTGAAACGGTCTTTGAGGCGGCCAATCGCGAGCTGAAAGAAGAGGTCGGTTTTGGCGCGAACGAACTGACGTTCCTGAAAAAACTGAGCATGGCACCCTCCTATTTTTCCAGCAAAATGAACATTGTGGTTGCTGAGGATCTCTATCCAGAATCGCTGGAGGGGGACGAGCCGGAGCCGCTGCCACAGGTTCGCTGGCCGCTGGCCCATATGATGGACCTGCTCGAAGACCCTGACTTTAACGAGGCCCGCAACGTGAGCGCGCTGTTCCTGGTACGCGAATGGCTGAAGGGGCAGGGGCGGTTATAACAGTCTGATGTCTGCAACGTGTGAGAGAACAAAAAAAACGGCAACCTGAGGTTGCCGTTTTTACGTTGCCCGTTAGAACAACTCGTGCGTTTCGCCGTTATCAATGATTTCTGTACCCACCTCATGCACCGCCTGTGTGGTTGGCTGCGTGCCCTCGATGAAATACTCTGCACGGCTATTGCCGCCATTGGCGAGCTGCCCGGTGCTGCGGTCGATATTGACGGTAACCACGCCCGGTGGTGGCGTCAGCGGTTGCTCCGGAACGCCTTCCAGCACGGATTTCATATAGGCATCCCAGGCCGGTTGCGCACTCTTCGCGCCGCCTTCGTAGCCAGAAATCTGATCTTTAATCGCGCCTGAAGCCGTGGTGCGGCCTAAATCACGGCGATGATCGTCAAAACCGATCCAGACTGACGTCACCACGCCCGGACCGTAACCGGAGAACCACGCATCTTTCGAGCTGTTTGTTGTCCCCGTTTTACCGCCGATATCATGGCGCTGTAAATCACGTCCTGCCCGCCAGCCGGTCCCTTGCCAGCCAGGTTCGCCGAAGATGTTGGTGTTCAGCGCGCTCTTTATCAGGAACGACAGCGGCGTGTTAATGACATGCGGTGCATACTCCTGCGCCCCGCTCTGCGCCACCAGCGACTGGTTAGCCTGTTCCAGCTGCGGCTGCGGCAACACAGGGTTCGTCTGCTCCTGAGACACGGCAACGTCTTCCATGTCCTTGTTTTCAATCACTTCAGATTTTGGCGTATTGCCGTAAATGACCGGAATATCGCAGTCAGGGCAGGCAATTTTCGGCTTCGCTTCAAACAGCACGCCACCCTGGTCGTTCTCGATTTTACTGATGAAGTACGGGTCAATCAGGAAGCCGCCGTTAGCCATCACCGAGTACCCCCGCGCCACCTGAAGCGGCGTAAAGGACGCAGAGCCTAACGCCAGCGATTCGGTGCGCACGATGTTCTGAGCCGGGAAACCGAAGCGTTGCAGATATTCCGCGGCATAGTCGACACCCATCGCACGCATTGCGCGCACCATCACCACGTTTTTCGACTGCCCAAGACCCTGACGAAGACGAATAGGGCCTGAATATTCCGCCGGTGAGTTCTTCGGCTGCCAGTCAGAACCGGCACCGGCATCCCAGCGGGAGATAGGCACGTCGTTCAGGATACTGGCGAGAGTCAGTCCCTTATCCATGGCTGCGGTGTAGAGGAATGGCTTGATGTTAGAGCCAACTTGACGCAACGCCTGGGTGGCGCGGTTAAATTTGCTCTGGTTGAAATCGAACCCACCGACCAGGGCCAGCACGGCACCGTTCTGCGGATTGATGGACACCAGGGCCGAGTTAACGTCTGGGACCTGCGCCAGCCACCAGCTGTCGCCCACCTTGCGTACCCAGATTTGCTGTCCGGTCTGGACGACATCCGTCACTTTACGCGGCGTCGGGCCTTGCAGGGTGTCTGAGCGGTACGGGCGAGCCCAACGGATCCCGTCCATACGCAGGGAGACAGACGTTCCATCCGCCAGCGTTGCCACCGCTTCCTGCGGATCGGCCTGAGTCACCACGGCAGGAAGGAGCGGGCCATAGGTGGGCAGCGCTTTCAGCGTACTGGTGATTTTTTTGCTGTCCCAGGCGCTTTCGCCGACTTTCCACAGCACATTCGACGGGCCGCGATAACCGTGGCGCATGTCGTAATCCATCACGTTGTTACGCACCGCTTCCTGAGCCGCCTGCTGAACGTTGCGGGTCACGGTGGTGTAAACGCGGTAGCCATCTTCGTAGGCTTTATCGCCGTAGCGGCTCACCATCTCCTGACGCACCATTTCGGTGAGATAAGGGGCAGAGAAGGCAATTTCCGGCGCATGGTAGTTGGCATCGATGACATCGTTGCGCGCCTGTTCGTACTCGCTCTGGCTGATATAGCCTTCGCTCAGCATACGTGACAGGACGACGTTACGACGCGCCGTAGCGCGTTCAAGCGAGTAGAGCGGGTTGAAGGTCGATGGTGCTTTAGGCAGACCGGCAATGGTCGCCATTTCGCTTAACGTCAGCTGCTCGACAGGTTTACCAAAATACACCTGCGCGGCCGCACCAACACCGTAGGCGCGGTAGCCGAGGTAGATTTTATTGAGGTACAGCTCAAGGATCTCGTCTTTGCTCAACAACTGCTCAATACGGATCGCAAGGAACACCTCTTTGATCTTACGGGTCAGGGTCTTTTCTGGGCTAAGGAAGAAGTTACGCGCCAGCTGCTGTGTAATGGTACTTGCCCCCTGAGAGGCATGACCGGAGAACAGCGCAATACTTGCAGCACGGAAAATCCCCACCGGATCGACACCGTGGTGCTCGTAAAAACGGCTGTCCTCGGTAGCGATAAAGGCTTTGACCATCACGGGCGGAATTTGATTTAAGGTCAGCGGGATACGACGCTTTTCGCCGTACTGCGCCATTAACTCGCCATCGGCGCTGTAGACCTGCATCGGGATCTGGAGTCGCACATCGCGAAGCGTAGCGACATCAGGCAGCTGCGGCTCAATATATTTGTACAAACCATAAATCGAGCCTGCTCCCAGCAGAATGCAACAGACTGCAAGGATTAATAAATACTTTACGAACTTCACCGGAGATTTCCCATTTGGTTTCACTTGGGCAGTTTCTAAACAATCGCGCGGTAGTATAAAGGCAAGCCTGATTCATTGATATAGCCGTCACCTGACGGGCGATAAGGAGATCGTGAAGCATGGCTTTCAAAACATGGCAAACAGGCGTTCATATTCAACAGGATAGGGTGCAGATAGTGGCGCTGGCCCGGGAGCGGTCGGGCTGGCGTTTGTGCCGCTGGTGGGCTATCACTCTGGCCGAAGGGATTATCCGGGATGGCAAAATTTGCCAGCCTGAACAACTGGTTGACGCCCTGCGCGACTGGCGGAAAACGTTGCCCCACTCCCACCGGGTGTTTCTCTCATTTCCGGCGGCACGCACGTTGCAACGATCGCTTCCCCGTCCGGGCGTGGCGCTGCGCGACAGCGAACAGCTCTCCTGGCTGGGGGCGACGCTCTCGCGTGAACTGGAGATGGCTGCTGACACGCTCTGTTTTGATTATGTGCAGGATACGTTCAGCAATACATTCCATGTCACCGCGGCACAAAACAACGAGATTCACCCCCTGCTGACGCTGGCAAAGATGTTGCGTTTACGGCTCGTGACGATCACCCCGGATGCCAGTGCGCTGGCGAATCTTCTCCCTGCGGTAGCGCCGGCGCAGTGTGTCGCCTGGCGGGATGGGCATCAGTGGCTGTGGGCGATGCGCCATCAGTGGGGACGGCGTTTTACCACGGAAGCGGAAAACGTGGCCGATCTCGCGGCACTGCTGGCCCTCACGCCGGAGGACATTGCCCTCTTTGATAGTCAGCGAGACCCCTGGGACGCCCTGGTTCGTTGCCATGCTCCTCTGCCGGCATGCGGCGCTGATTATACCGTCGCGCTGGCGCTGGCCATGAGTGAGGTGCCGGAATGAGCATGACGAATTTTTTGCCGTGGCGGCGGCAGCGACGCGTGCGCTGCCTGCGATTCTGGGGCGTACTGTTTGTCGCTACGTGGCTGCTGATACTGACGGGGGTTTTCAGCCTGCGGATGAATCCTCTCGTGATGACACGTGCGCTACATATTCAACTGGCGGGCATGCAGTCCGTGCAGCAGGTGCTGGTGTCTCGTACAAGGTCAGGCACAGAGACGCCGACGCCCGCGCCAGCGCCTCAACGACGCGCCTGGCAGCCGGTGCTGGAGTCCTTTGCCGGGATGATGCCATCCCAGGTCTGGCTGACCGAACTGCGCTATCAGCCCCCTACACTGATGTTAACCGGATATGCCGCAACACTCCCCGCGCTCTCTGCTCTGCGGGATGGGCTCGGAAAGATGGCGGGGTTTACCCCCGGGCCGACGGGGGAATTACAGCAGGATGACCTGGGGCGCTGGATGTTCACCTTTCATCTGCGAAGCGAGGGCTAATGCGTGGAAACCTTGTTCGAACGCTGGTGCGAAAGCAGCCCCCGATGGCGGGTGCTGTGCTGGTGTCTGAGCGTTCTCTTTCTGGGGAGTACGACATGGGGCATGGTGCTTCGACCGGTTGCAAAGCAGGTGGCTGAACTTCAGCGGCAGGTCAGCGAGGCCGCACAGGCTAATGTCTCGCTATGGCCCGCCGCCAGTCAGGTGCCGCGGCGTCACGCACCCCGTGAAGCCACGGTAATGACGCCTTTTTCGCCACTCGAGTTTCAGGGGGCGGGCACAAGACTGGTTCACTGGAAGCCGTTGCAAAACGGAGGGGAACTGACGCTGGATGCTGAATGGCAGGCCATCCCGACTGTTTTCAGCCGGCTGGCGCAGCGGGATGTTCAGGTTGCCGCCTTTGCTCTCTCTGCACAGGGTTCGGCATTACGCCTGCGGGTGGAGCTGGAGGAGCAGCATGCGAAATAGCGCGCGTTGCCTGCTGGTGTGTTGCGCCCTGTTAGTGACCGGGATGCGGGATCCTTTTCGCCCGCCGGATGACCCTTGTGCGGTAGGGCAACTGGCGCAGTGGCATTACCACGGGATGGTGGGCGGCACTCAGGACACTGGCATTTTACAGGACGGGCAAAAGCGCTGGCATCGCCTGACACCGCAACAGCATCTCCCGGTGGGCTGGCGGGTAACGGCCCTCAATGAAAGGGAACTGGTCGTCGATGTGGGGGATGCATGTGAACCCAGACAATGGACGTGGCAACGAGAAGGAACGAAAAAGAATGAACATAAGGATAACGCTGTGGCTGCTGGCGTTCAGTCATCCGCTGTGGGCCGCCGCGCCAAAGCCGGTCACGCTGGTGGTGGATGAGGTACCGGTGGTGCAGGTGCTACAGGCGCTGGTCGCACAGGAGAACCGTAATCTGGTGGTATCGCCAGATGTCAGCGGCACGCTGTCGCTCAATCTGACACGCGTCCCCTGGCGACAGGCGCTACAGACGGTTGTCACCAGCGCCGGGCTTGTTCTGCATGAAGAAGGGGGGATTTTTTATGTTCACACCGCAGCCTGGCAGCGTGAACAGCTGGAACGCAAAGAGCAGGAGCGGACACGCCGACAGCTTGATGCGCCGCTGGTCTCGCACAGCATACCTTTTTCTTACGCTGACGCCGGGGAACTGCAAAAAGCGGCGGAAAAACTGCTCAGTCCAAAAGGGAGTTTGTCTGTCGACAAGCGTACCAACCGTCTGCTGATACGGGATAACCAGGCGGTGCTTGATACGCTGCAGCACTGGGCGACACAGATGGATATCCCTGTCGAGCAGGTGGAACTGGCGGCGCATATCGTGACCATCAATGAAAAAAGCCTGCGTGAGCTGGGGGTGAAGTGGAATCTCGCCGACGCAACGGAGGCGGGCAAGGTCGGGCAACTCACAACGCTTGGCAGCGATCTGTCCGTGGCAAACGCCACCACCCATGTGGGTTTTAATATCGGGCGGATTAACGGCAGGCTGCTGGATCTGGAGTTGTCGGCGCTGGAGCAAAAGCAGCAGGTCGATATCATCGCCAGCCCACGACTGCTGGCCTCGCATATGCAACCGGCCAGTATTAAGCAGGGCAGTGAGATCCCATATCAGGTCTCCAGTGGTGACAGCGGGGCGACCTCCGTGGAATTTAAAGAGGCGGTGTTAGGCATGGAGGTGACGCCGGTGGTGCTGCCCGGCGGTCGCGTACGCCTGAAGTTGCACATCAGTGAAAATATGCCAGGACAGGTGCTGCAGCAGGCCGATGGTGAAACGCTGGCCATCGATAAACAAGAAATTGAAACCCAGGTGGAAGTAAAAAGTGGAGAAACGCTGGCGCTGGGCGGAATTTTTTCGCAAAAGAATAAAACCGGAAGCGATCGCGTGCCCGGGCTGGGCAACATCCCGTGGCTTGGACAGCTTTTTCGCCATGACGGAAAGGACAATGAACGACGGGAGTTAGTGGTGTTTATTACACCACGACTGGTCGGTATTCGCTGAAGAGTCACGATCCTCCCAATGATTTTGCATTCAGATTGTTGCAGATGTTTGACGTGGGGCATGAATTAGCATACAAGGAGTACCGATTTGAGTTGGACTTACGTCTTATTGCCTTATGCGTCTGGTGCGGTGATTTAATCAGTTGCCAAACAAGCCGGAGTATTGAGATAATTTTTAGTCTGACTCTCGCTCTATTGCATATGAGGTTTCAGTTCATGTCCTGCTACGCCGGGTGTCTGCGAAGCGGGGATTACCATTAACGAATAGTCTTAGTAGTACCGATAAAATGGCAGAGAAACGCAATATCTTTCTGGTTGGGCCTATGGGTGCCGGCAAAAGCACTATTGGGCGTCAGTTAGCTCAACAACTCAATATGGAATTTTACGATTCTGATCAAGAGATTGAGAAACGAACCGGAGCTGATGTGGGCTGGGTTTTCGACGTAGAAGGCGAAGAAGGTTTCCGTGACCGAGAAGAAAAAGTGATCAACGAACTCACGGAAAAGCAGGGCATTGTTCTGGCAACAGGCGGTGGCTCTGTCAAATCTCGCGAAACCCGCAACCGTCTCTCCGCCCGTGGCGTAGTGGTCTATCTCGAGACGACCATCGAAAAACAGCTGGCACGTACGCAGCGCGATAAAAAGCGCCCGTTGCTGCAGGTTGAAACGCCACCACGCGAAGTTCTGGAAGCGTTGGCCGATGAACGCAATCCGCTGTACGAAGAGATTGCTGATGTGACCATTCGTACTGACGATCAGAGCGCTAAAGTGGTTGCAAACCAGATTATTCATATGCTGGAAAGCAACTGATTCTGGCTTTATATACAATCGCCTGCGGGTAAAAGCATTAAAGGTGGATGTCGCGTCATGGAGAGGATTACAGTTACTCTCGGGGAACGTAGTTACCCAATCATCATCGCGGCTGGTTTGTTTAACGACCCAGCTTCCTTTTTACCACTGAAAGCGGGTGATCAGGCGATGCTGGTCACCAATGAGACGCTGGCTCCGCTTTATCTCGACCGCGTTCGCCACCTGCTTGAACAGGCGG
Organism: Enterobacter sp. MEB024; assembly: GCF_030209635.1. Lineage (NCBI taxonomy): Bacteria > Pseudomonadati > Pseudomonadota > Gammaproteobacteria > Enterobacterales > Enterobacteriaceae > Enterobacter > Enterobacter sp. MEB024. The sequence goes on from NZ_JARVRQ010000013.1 coordinate 166,834, forward strand.
GCGTTAAAGTCGACAGTGTAATTCTGCCCGATGGCGAGCAGTATAAAAGCCTGGCGGTACTGGATACCGTCTTTACCGCATTGCTGCAAAAACCGCATGGTCGCGATACAACACTGCTTGCCCTGGGCGGCGGTGTTGTGGGCGATCTGACGGGCTTTGCGGCTGCAAGTTATCAACGTGGTGTGCGTTTTATTCAAATCCCTACCACGTTACTGTCTCAGGTCGACTCTTCTGTCGGCGGCAAAACGGCCGTTAACCATCCGCTCGGTAAAAATATGATTGGCGCGTTCTACCAGCCGGCATCGGTGGTGGTGGATCTCGACTGTCTGAAAACCCTACCGAAACGCGAGCTGGCTTCTGGCCTGGCTGAAGTGATCAAATACGGCATTATTCTGGATGGCGAGTTCTTTGACTGGCTGGAAGAGAATATGGATGCGTTGCTGCGCCTGGATGAGGCGACACTGGCTTACTGCATTCGTCGTTGTTGTGAGCTGAAAGCAGAAGTTGTCGCTGCAGACGAGCGTGAAACGGGCTTACGTGCTTTACTGAATCTTGGGCATACGTTTGGTCACGCGATTGAAGCCGAAATGGGTTACGGTAACTGGCTTCACGGTGAAGCAGTCGCTGCCGGAATGGTAATGGCTGCTCGCACTGCTGAACGTCTGGGGCAGTTTAAACCGGAAGAGACGGCACGCATCATCACGCTGCTTGAGCGTGCGGGCTTGCCGGTAACCGGGCCGAAAGAGATGTCGGCACAAGCGTATTTACCCCACATGATGCGCGATAAAAAAGTATTGGCAGGTGAGATGCGTCTTGTACTCCCGCTTGCAATAGGGAAGAGTGAAGTACGCGGCGGAGTGCCGCATGATGTGGTTCTTGGCGCTATTGCTGACTGTCAGCAGGCGTAACAACTAGAAAGGTCAGGCCACTGTTACAGGTGGTCGTTTAGCTTCAGGCGAAATGCAAAGTCGTTGGCATAAGCCTTTGAGTGGGGTGTTAAATGGATGAATTCAAACCAGAAGACGAGCTGAAACCCGATCCCAGCGATCGTCGTACTGGTCGTTCTCGTCAATCTTCAGAACGTGATAACGAGCCGCAGATCAACTTTGACGATGTTGATCTGGATGCAGACGATCGTCGCCCTTCGCGTAGCCGCAACGCGCGTGATGAGCGAGAAGAAGAGGGTTATGAGTCCGAAGAAGATTCAATGGACGAAGAGCCTGTAGAGCGTCGCCCACGTAAACGTAAAAAAGCCGCTGCGCAGAAACCCGCCTCCCGCCAGTACATCATGATGGGACTCGGCGTTCTGGTGCTCGTGCTGCTGATTGTCGGTATTGGTTCTGCGTTAAAAGCGCCTTCGACCCCTTCCGGTGAGCAAGCGGCATCCACTGAGAAGAGCATCAGCCTCTCTGGTAACGATGCGACCGATCAGGCGAATGGTGCACAGCCAGCGCCGGGTACCACCTCCGCCGAGCAGACTGCCGGAAATACAACACAGCCGCAGGATGTTTCTCTGCCGCCAGTTTCTTCTACCCCCGCACAGGGTCAGGCACCTGCCACGCCGGAAGGCCAGCAGCGTGTAGAAGTTCAGGGCGACCTGAACAATGCCCTGACGCAGCCGCAAAATCAGGCGCAGGTGGACAATGCCGTGGTTAACTCTACGCTGCCAACTGAACCTGCGACCGTTGCACCGATCCGCGGTGGCAACGCTCAGCCGCAAACGGCTGCAACCGAAACCAAACCGCGCCAGACGCAACCTGCGACCCGTCCTGAACGTAAGCAGGCTGTGATTGAACCTAAGCGTGAAACCAAACCTCAGGCAGTCGTCAAAGCGCCTGAAGTGAAAGCGCCAGCTCAGACAAAACGTACTGAAACGGCCACGGTGAGCGAACCGGCAAAAGCACCGGTTACGCAGACAGCACCGAAAGCAACGGCTGCCACTTCGGCACCGGCTGCAACTGCACCTACTGCAACTGCACCTGCAGCAACGGCAACAACCAGCGCCGCAGCAGGCAAGACTGCAGGTAACGTCGGTTCGCTGAAGTCAGCCCCGTCCAGCAATTACACGCTGCAGCTGAGCAGTTCGTCTAACTATGACAACCTCAACGGTTGGGCGAAGAAAACAAATCTGAAAAACTATGTGGTTTATCAGACGACCCGTAATGGTCAGCCGTGGTACGTGCTGGTAAGTGGCGTTTATGCTTCAAAAGATGAAGCGAAACGTGCTGTCGCAACGCTGCCAGCCGACGTTCAGGCGAAAAACCCATGGGCTAAGCCAATTCATCAGGTTCAGGCTGATCTGAAGTAATGTTTAAAGCGCAGGATGCTGTCGGAGCTTTCTCCACAGCCGGAGAAGGTGTAATCAGTTAGTCAGCATGAAAAAAAATCGCGCTTTTCTGAAATGGGCAGGGGGGAAATACCCCCTGCTCGATGATATTAAAAAGCACCTGCCGAAAGGCGAGTGTCTTATCGAGCCCTTTGTGGGCGCTGGATCGGTATTCCTGAATACCGATTTTTCTCGTTATATCCTGGCGGATATCAACAGCGACCTCATCAGCCTCTACAACATCGTCAAGCTGCAGACCGACGAGTACGTGGAAGAGGCTCGGAAGCTGTTTACACCCGAGCACAATAATCCGGACGTTTACTACCAGTTCCGCACTGAATTTAATCAGAGTCAGGATCCGTTCCGCCGGGCGCTGTTGTTCCTCTATCTCAATCGACACGGCTACAACGGTCTGTGCCGGTATAATCTTCGTGGTGAATTTAACGTGCCGTTTGGCCGTTATAAGCGTCCGTATTTCCCACAGGATGAGTTGTATCACTTTGCTAAAAAAGCGCAGAATGCCGAATTCCACTGCCTCTCCTATGAAGAGTGCATGGAGCTGGCAGGCGTAAACTCGGTGGTCTATTGCGACCCGCCTTACGCACCGCTGTCTGCGACGGCAAATTTCACCGCTTATCACACCAACAGCTTCAGTCCGGCCGAGCAGGCCCGTCTGGCGGAGATGGCGGAAAAGCTGGTCAGCAAAAGAATTCCGGTGTTAATTTCGAATCACGATACCCCTGATACGCGCGAATGGTACAAAGCCGCGAAGCATTTTCAGGTCAAAGTGCGGCGTAGCATAAGCAGCAACGGCGGCACACGTAAAAAGGTGGACGAACTCCTGGCGCTTTATCGCCCCTGAGCCGTTTTGCCCGCCGGTAAACACATTTCAAGGAGATGCGGATGAAACAGTTTTTGATTGCTCCCTCAATTCTGTCGGCCGATTTTGCCCGCCTGGGTGAAGACACTGCAAAAGCACTCGCGGCGGGCGCGGATGTCGTCCATTTCGACGTTATGGATAACCACTACGTTCCTAATCTGACCATTGGCCCGATGGTGCTTAAAGCGCTGCGTAACTACGGTATTACCGCGCCGATTGATGTCCATCTGATGGTGAAGCCTGTTGACCGTATCGTGCCTGATTTTGCCGCTGCGGGAGCCAGTATCATCACCTTCCACCCTGAAGCGTCTGAACATGTGGATCGCACGCTGCAGCTCATCAAAGAGAATGGCTGTAAAGCGGGTCTGGTTTTCAACCCGGCTACGCCGCTGAGCTATCTCGACCATGTGATGGATAAGCTGGATGTCATTTTGCTGATGTCCGTTAACCCGGGCTTTGGCGGTCAGTCGTTTATCCCTCATACGCTGGATAAACTGCGTGAAGTGCGCCGTCGTATTGATGAGTCAGGTTACGACATTCGTCTGGAAGTCGACGGTGGTGTAAAAGTGAATAACATTGGTGAAATTGCGGCAGCGGGCGCGGATATGTTCGTTGCAGGTTCAGCGATTTTCGACCAACCGGATTACAAAAAAGTCATTGATGAAATGCGCCGTGAACTGGCGAAGGTAAGTCATGGATAAATTGCAGGCAACCCGGGGTATCGCATTTGACCTCGACGGCACGCTGGTCGACAGCGCGCCGGGCTTAACCAGCGCCGTAGACCAGGCGCTGTATGCTCTTGAATTGCCCGTTGCGGGCGAAGAGCGTGTCATCACGTGGATTGGCAATGGCGCCGATGTCCTGATGGAGCGCGCGTTGACATGGGCCCGCCAGGAGCGTGTGTCCCAGCGTTCCGCACAGGGTAAACCGAGCGTGGATCATGCGGATATCCCGCAGGAAGAACAGCTGCGTATCCTGCGTAAATTGTTCAATCGTTTCTATGAAGAGACGGTCGAAGAGGGCAGTTTCCTGTTCCCGGATGTCGCAGAAACGCTGAGTGCGCTTCATGCCAACGGCATTCCGCTGGGGCTGGTGACAAACAAACCGACACCTTTTGTCGCCCCTCTGCTGGAAGCGCTGGATATCGCGAAGTATTTTTCCGTCATTGTTGGCGGTGATGATGTGCAGAACAAAAAGCCGCATCCGGAACCGTTACTGCTGGTGGCAGGAAAATTATCCTTAACGCCCGCGGAGCTGCTCTTTGTCGGTGATTCCCGCAATGATATTCTGGCTGCCAGAGCGGCGGGTTGTCCTTCAGTGGGATTAACCTATGGCTACAACTACGGTGAGGCCATCACGCTGAGTGAGCCGGACGTCGTGTTCGACCACTTCAAAGATTTGTTGCCCGCACTCGGGCTTTCGCACAGTGATAATCAGGAATTGAATAATGACTAAGCCCATCGTTTTTAGTGGCGCACAGCCGTCAGGTGAATTGACCATTGGTAACTACATGGGTGCGTTACGTCAGTGGGTCAGCATGCAGGATGATTACCATTGCATTTACTGCATCGTGGATCTGCATGCTATCACTGCACGTCAGGATCCTGAGAAGCTGCGTAAGGCCACCCTGGACACCCTGGCGCTGTATCTGGCCTGCGGAATTGATCCTGAGAAGAGCACCATTTTCGTTCAGTCTCACGTTCCAGAGCATGCGCAGCTGGGCTGGGCGCTGAACTGCTACACCTACTTCGGCGAACTGAGCCGCATGACGCAGTTCAAGGATAAATCCGCGCGCTACTCAGAAAACATCAACGCCGGTCTGTTTGATTACCCGGTACTGATGGCAGCAGACATTCTGCTGTACCAGACCAACCAGGTGCCGGTTGGCGAAGATCAGAAACAGCATCTGGAACTGAGCCGCGATATCGCCCAGCGCTTTAACGCGCTGTATGGCGACGTGTTCAAAGTGCCTGAGCCGTTCATTCCAAAATCCGGCGCACGAGTGATGTCGCTGCTGGAGCCAACCAAGAAGATGTCCAAGTCTGACGATAACCGCAACAACGTTATCGGCCTGCTGGAAGACCCGAAATCGGTCGTTAAAAAGCTCAAGCGTGCGGTGACCGACTCCGATGAGCCACCTGTTGTGCGTTACGACGTGCAGAACAAAGCGGGCGTCTCCAACCTGCTGGATATCCTCTCCGGTGTGACGGGGCAGAGCATTCCTGAGCTGGAACAACACTTCGAAGGCAAGATGTATGGTCACCTGAAAGGGGAAGTGGCGGATGCCGTTTCCGGCATGCTGACCGAGCTGCAGGAGCGTTATCACCGCTACCGTAACGACGAAGCTTTCCTGCAGAAAGTGATGAAAGAGGGCGCGGAAAAAGCCAGTGCCCGCGCGTCTGAAACCCTTAAGGCGGTGTACCAGGCGATTGGGTTTGTGGGTAAACCATAACCCTGTTTTGTCGGGTAAGCATGAGTGCTCCCCGACAAAAAACGCGCTGAGCCAGACAAAAAACCGGGAAATTCCCGGTTTTTTTACGCCTGAAAAACGCTTACTGCTGTGCGGCCGGGCCGCAGCCACCGATGATCTTCGAAATGGAAATTGCCGGGTGCAGCAGGTAATCATAGCTGCAATTATTTTTGGTATTTTGAACGTGACCGGTGCAGGCGGTCAGAGTCGATAACATGCCTACCAGAACGGCGGTTTTTGCCAGTTTAAACATACGCATTCCTTGTCTGAAAAAACGAAAATTGGATCTAACGTGAGGGAATAAATGAAAAAATTCCATTTCGCGGGCGGTATGTTATCGGGAGCGGTAAGAGGGGAGTAGTCCGCATAAGGACTACTCCGGGAAGGGGGAATATGCGTTAGTGATTCGAGAACCAGTTCAGTTTATCGCGCAGCTCCACCACGCGTCCGACAATAATCAGCGCCGGGCTTTCAACCTGCTGTGCCAGCTCACCTAACTGTGTCAGCACGCCGTTCACCACGCGCTGCTTAATGGACGTGCCGTTTTCCACCAGCGCGACGGACATATCCTCTTCCATGCCGTGCTCAAGCAGTTTGGCCTGAATGGTCGCGGCCTGGTTTAACCCCATATAGAACACCAGCGTCTGTTTTTCGGCGGCCAGGTTATGCCAGTCCAGCTCACTGCCGGTTTTCAGGTGTCCCGTCACCAGGCGTACGCTCTGGGCATAGTCACGGTGGGTTAGCGGAATGCCCGAGTAAGCTGAGCAGCCGGAAGCTGCCGTGATGCCCGGCACCACGGAAAACGGAATGCCCGCGTTGCACAACGTTTCCAGCTCTTCACCGCCGCGACCAAAGATAAACGGATCGCCACCCTTGAGGCGCACCACGCGTTTTCCTTTTTGCGCTTCGCGCAGCAGGATCTGGTTAATCTCCTCCTGCGGCACACAGTGGTACCCGGCACGTTTACCGACAAATACGCGGTCAGCATCGCGGCGGACCAGGTTCATTATCTCATCGGAGACCAGACGGTCATAAACCACAATATCCGCCTGCTGGATCTGCTGCAGCCCTTTCAGCGTCAGCAAACCGGCATCGCCCGGGCCGGCACCCACCAGCACCACTTCACCACGATGATCCAACGGCTCGCAGAGCAACTGCGCCGTCGTCTCTTCCACCGCTTTATGATCCTGATTCGCCAGCGACTGGGCCAGCCTGTCATTCACAAAGAATTTTTCCCAGAAGCGACGGCGTTCACCCACGGTCGCGAAGGTTTGCTTAACCCGTGAACGCAGCTGTCCGGCATAGTGGGCAATCTGGCCAAGATGCTGCGGCAGGATGGCTTCCAGTTTTTCCCGCAGCAGGCGGGCCAGGACGGGAGAGCGGCCGCCGGACGATACCGCAATCATCAGCGGCGAACGGTCAATGATCGACGGCATGATAAAGCTGGCTTCCTTCGGGGCATCCACCACGTTACAGAAGATGCGGCGCGCTTCACAGGCGTCGCTGACGCGCTGATTCACTTCATCGTCATCCGTGGCGGCTATGGTCAGCCAGCAGGTATCAAGCAGGGATTCATTAAACCCCCCCTGCACCAGCGTGAGCATCCCTTCTTTTTCCCAGGCCTCAAACTGCGGGGCGAAGGCCAGGGCGTTAACGGTGAGTCGGGCTCCTGCTTCTAACAGCAAGCGCGCTTTGCGTTCAGCCACATCGCCGCCGCCTACAAGCAGACAGTCGCGATGGCGTAATTGACAGAAAATCGGCAGGTGGTCCACGACATTACCTCACAGCATTCAAGGAGGGGGTAAGAAATTGAGGTCAGGATAACAGCAGGAATCGTACAGAACATACGGTTTTTCCTGCCGTTACCCATAAGGGGTCATAAGCTTTTCATATTGAAAAGGCGAGAGATTAGCCTTTCAGCTGCACCTTACCGTCCTTCACGCGGACATCGTAGGGCTTCACGGAATAATGCTTATCTTCCATGCAATACCCGTCGCGTAAACGAAAACGCTGTTTCTTCAACGGGCTGGCAACCCAGAGTTCACCCTGATGCTCTGCGATTAATCCCCGGGACAGGACGCTGGCCTCAAAGAACGGGTCGATATTGCTGATGGCAAAAACCTGTTCATCATGGCGAGGGCGGAATATCGCGACCTGCTCGTTACCCAGCAGGGCACAGACCCCGGTGGCAGGCAGAATGTCGTTAATGTTGCAGATGTTTACCCACTGGCTCATGCGTTTTCCTCCACCAGAGTCACCGGAATACGTTCATAAGGTGTCGCCGGACGATGCTGCTCGCGTTCTGCCACAACCTGCACATTCGGGTCGCGCTGGGTGCTGTTGATAAAGTGTCTGAAGCGAGTCTGCGCCGCCGGGGTGTTGACGGTTTCAGTCCACTCGCAGATCACCGCCTCGCGCAGGCGCGCCATTTCCGCTTCCAGATGGTCGTTCAGGCCCAGTTTGTCGTCAATGATGACCGATTTCAGGTACTCGATGCCGCCTTCCAAGTTATCGAGCCAGGACGCGGTACGGGTCAGCTTATCGGCGGTACGGATGTAGAACATCATAAAGCGGTCGAGATACTGAATCAGCGTATCGCGGTCGAGGTCTGCAGCCAGCAGGTCTGCATGGCGTGGTTTCATGCCGCCATTACCACAGACGTACAGGTTCCAGCCTTTCTCGGTGGCGATGATACCCACATCTTTACCCTGCGCTTCCGCACATTCGCGGGTACAGCCGGAGACGCCAAACTTCATTTTATGCGGTGTACGGATGCCTTTGTAGCGGTTCTCCAGCTCCACACCGAAGCCGACGCTGTCGCCTACGCCGTAGCGGCACCAGGTACTGCCCACACAGGTTTTTGCCATACGCAGCGCTTTCGCGTAGGCGTGGCCGGTTTCGAATCCCGCGTCAATCAGCTGACGCCAGATTTCAGGCAGGTCATCTTTCTGCGCACCAAACAGGCCGATACGCTGAGAGCCGGTGATTTTGGTATACAGGTTAAATTCACGCGCGATACGGCCAACGGCGACCAGCCCTTCCGGGGTGATTTCGCCACCGGCGGAGCGTGGGATGACGGAGTAAGTCCCGTCTTTCTGAATGTTCGCCAGGAAGTTATCGTTGGTATCCTGCAGCGGCGTGTGCTCTGGTTTGAGAACGTACTCGTTCCAGCAGGAGGCCAGCAGGGAACCCACGGTAGGTTTACACACTTCACAGCCATAGCCCTGGCCGTGTTTCGCCAGCAGTTCGTCGAAGGATTTGATGCCTTCCACGCGGATCAGGTGGTACAGCTCCTGGCGAGAGTAAGCGAAATGCTCGCACAGGTTATTGTTGACTTCGATACCCTGTTTCGCCAGTTCTGCGTTCAGAACCTGTGTGACCAACGGGATACACCCACCGCAGCCGGTACCGGCTTTGGTTTCTGCCTTTAGGGCCGCGACGGTATGGCAGCCTTTATTGATGGCCGAAATCAGCATGCCTTTGGTCACATCGAAACAGGAGCAAATCTGCGCGCTGTCGGGCAGTTTATCCACGCCGATGGACGGCTTACCGCTGGACGCATGCGCCGGAAGGATCAGCGCGTCCGGGTTTTCCGGCAGTTCGATGGCGTTCAAGACCAACTGAAGCAGGTTACCGTAGTCGCTGGTATCGCCCACCAGCACCGCGCCGAGCAGGGTTTTGTTGTCCTGACTGACGATAAGACGTTTGTACACCTCTTTGCTTTCATCGAGGTAAACATAGCTGCGTGCGCCCGGCGTGCGGCCATGCGCATCGCCAATACCGCCTACGTCTACGCCCAGCAGTTTCAGCTTGGCGCTCAGGTCAGCCCCTTCGAAGGCGTTCTGGTTGCCGAGAATATGGTCAACGGCAACCTGCGCCATTTTGTAGCCAGGCGCGACCAGACCGTACACGCGGTTGTTCCAGCTGGCGCATTCGCCGATGGCGTAGATATCCGGGTCGGAGGTCTGGCAGGTATCGTTAATCATGATCCCGCCGCGCTGAGCGACGGCCAGACCACACTGGGTGGCCAGCTTGTCGCGTGGGCGAATACCGGTAGAGAAGACGATAAAGTCCACTTCCAGTTCGCTGCCATCGGCAAAGCGCATGGTTTTCCGCGCTTCGGTGCCTTCCTGCACAATCTCTTTGGTATTTTTGCTGGTGTGAACCTTCACGCCCATGCTTTCGATTTTACGGCGCAGCTGGTCACCACCCATGTGGTCAAGCTGCTCTGCCATCAGCATCGGGGCAAATTCGATGACGTGGGTTTCAACACCGAGGTTTTTCAGCGCACCGGCGGCTTCCAGACCCAGCAGCCCCCCCCCGACCACAGCGCCACGTTTACTGCGGCGGGCACATGATTCGATCGCATTGAGATCTTCGATGGTACGATAAACGAAGCAATCCTGCGTTTCCGAGCCTTTGATCGGCGGGATCCACGGGTACGAGCCAGTCGCCATGATCAGCTTGTCGTAAAAAACCGTACGTCCGGCGCTGGAGTGGATCACTTTTTCCTGACGGTTGATGGTGATAGCGCGTTCGCCCACCAGCACTTTCACGCCATGCTTCTCGTAGAAACCATCGCGCACCAGAGAGAGCTCTTCAGCGGTATGATGGGAGAAGTAGGAAGACAAGTGCACACGGTCGTACGCCTTGCGGGGTTCTTCACAGAACACGGTAATATCGAACTGGTTAGCATCGGCTTTATCGAGAAGATCCTCAATAAAGCGGTGGCCGACCATGCCGTTACCGATGATAGCGAGTCTGACTTTGCTCATTTTTGCCTCGATTTCTTTTCTATTACTGCCTACCTTAACGATTCAGCAGGGGCACTTATTGATGCAAATCAAATACGCCTTCGCCTACTCCTTAGGTGGTATATGACTGATTTGTCAGGATTTTTATAAGTTGTGGAAATCGCTGGCTTTTCGAGGTCGCCGATTTTGTGTACAAATTAAGGGGCGCGTTGTCAAAAATGCGTACTCCCAAATTTCAGCCGCGTTTTTCAGGGGAAAGGCATGTCTACAACACCGCTTGGGCTTATTCAGAATGTTCGCTTACCGGGTCGCGAAGGGCTGTGGCAAATCGCCATTGAGCAGGGTCGTTTTGGTGGCATAACGCCGATGGGCGATACCGAAGACGAAAACGTAAGAATCTTAAACGCGCGTGGCGGCCTTGCCATCCCCCCGTTTATAGAACCGCATATCCACCTTGATACCACCCAGACGGCAGGCGAGCCGAGCTGGAACCAGTCCGGTACGCTGTTTGAAGGCATTGAGCGCTGGGCGGAGCGTAAGGCACTGCTTAGCCATGAAGATGTAAAAGCGCGCGCCTGGAAGACGCTGAAAGGGCAAATAGCTAACGGTATTCAGTTTGTGCGTACCCACGTGGACGTCTCTGACCCGACGCTCACCGCCCTGAAGGCCATGCTGGAGGTGAAGCAGGAGGTTGCGCCGTGGATCACGCTGCAAATCGTGGCGTTCCCGCAGGAAGGCATCCTTTCTTACCCGGACGGCGCGGCGCTCCTTGAGGAGGCGTTGAAGCTGGGTGCCGATGTGGTCGGGGCAATCCCGCATTTTGAATTCACCCGCGAGTATGGCGTGCAATCGCTGCACATTGCCTTTGAACTGGCGAAGAAATATGACCGTCCGCTGGATATCCACTGCGATGAAATTGACGATGAGCAGTCCCGATTTCTGGAAACGGTGGCCACCCTGGCTTATGAATCCGGGATGGGCCCGCGGGTCACGGCCAGCCATACCACGGCGATGCACTCCTATAACGGGGCATACACCTCGCGGCTTTTCCGCCTGCTGAAGATGTCAGGCATCAACTTTGTCGCCAATCCACTGGTGAATATCCATTTACAGGGGCGCTTTGACGATTATCCCAAACGACGCGGGATTACCCGAGTGAAGGAGCTGCTGGAGGCGGGGATCAACGTCTGTTTCGGGCATGATGATGTCTTCGACCCGTGGTACCCGCTTGGCACCGGCAATATGCTGCAGGTACTGCATATGGGGCTGCATGTGTGTCAGATGATGGGGTATTCTCAAATTGACAACGGTTTGAACCTGATAACCCACAACAGCGCCCGAACCTTTGGCCTGACGGATTACGGTATCGAAACGGGAAATCTGGCTAACCTGATCGTGCTGCCTGCGGAGAGCGGGTTTGAAGCGGTGCGCTGCCAGGTGCCGGCGCGCTGGTCGATTCGGGAGGGGCGAGTGATTGCTACGACGCAGCTTGCGCAGACGTGGATCAAAATGGACGACGTTGCGGAAGAGCACATCTTCACGAAAAACAGCCCCTTCGCTGAGCGCAAAGGGGCGTAGGGGATCAGTGGGACGCCGCTGCCGTATTATGCTGACGGTGGCGGGTCACAAAGCCCAGAACCAGGCACATCACAAACACCACCGCGTACAAACCGTTAGCGGTATGCAGCGCGGCCAGCGGTCCGCTGTGGGCGACGATCGGGCCGGTGACCACGAAGGTCAACATGGTGCCGATGGTGCCGCAGGTCAGCACGAAGTTCACCAGTTTCGGTGACGCTACTTTGGTCTGCAGAGAGCCCAGCGTAATGATAGAGGTGTAAATCGCACTGGAGAAGAAGCCCAGGGTCAGGATGAACCACGGCATATGCTCCGGTGAACCGTTAATGAACAAGTACATCAGCACGGTTGCCATGCCTGCCAGCACAGTCAGAATGCGCTGCAGGTCGAAGAAGCGCAGGATGAAGCTAAACGCCCACATGCCGAACATGTAAGACATCCAGAAATCGCTCACCAGTTTACCCGCGTCGTTCAGACTCATGCCCAGGCCTTTGGCGTATTCCGGTACCCAGGAGATAAAGCCCAGCTGACCGAGGATGTAGCACAGTGCGGCAACGGAGAGGAACAGTACGCCGATACCCCATTTCTCTTTCGCGACCGGCTCGTCCGTGGATTGCGCTTTTTTGCCCAGAACCGGGAATTCACAGCCGAAGGTCAGAATAAAGATTGCCACGTAGACCAGACCGATACAGGCATAAACCCAGTACCACTCAATGCTGCGTGCCAGCAGAACGGCCGCTACCATCGGGAAAATCATCCCCGCCATGCTGAAGAAGGAGTCGGTAAACAGCAGACGTGCGCCACGCTGACGACCTTCATACATATGGGTAATCAGGAACGTACCGATGGACATCGTAATACCGCTCACCAGACCCAGCACAAACATGGCGGCAGAGAACAGGGCGATGCTGTGGCTCACCATTAAACCCGCTACCGCGGCGACCATCAGCACGAAACCAAAACGCAGCTGCGTTTTCAGTGGAACAATTTCCATCAGCCAGGCATTCAGGAAAATGGAGATCAGGATCCCGGCGTTGAGGAAGGTAAAGGTGTTACTCATGCTGGAAACGGGCAGCTGGAAGTAGTCTGCGATATTACCCATCACCATCCCGGTGACGATCACCAACGCGCCGGTCAGGGCGTAGGAGAAGAAGCTGATCCATGTGAGCTTGATACGATTGCTGTTAGTCATGTCTGGCCTGTTCAGGAAAAGAAAAGCGCCCGAGGGGCGCTGAGAGCGGGCAGATTTTAGACATTAAAGTGATCCATTCATATCTTTTAAGAGAAATTCGATCGCTATTGCAGGTTTTTATGTGATTCAGATCACATTAATGGGCGTCATAACCAATCGTTTGCGTGGTTACAACTGTTTCAATTTCGTAAAATTAGGTAAAAGGCTGGTCTCCGTTCATACTGCTCTTTAGAATCAAGCCATTCGCTTTTTATACTGCGCTTTGTTAAGGAATTCTCATGCTCAAATCAACGCTGGCGGCTGTCGCAGCTGTGTTTGCTCTTTCTGCCGTTTCCCCTGCTGCGCTGGCAGCCAAAGGAGACCCTCACGTTCTGCTGACCACCTCCGCCGGGAATATTGAGCTGGAACTGAATAGCCAGAAAGCTCCGGTTTCTGTGAAAAACTTCCTCGACTACGTGAATAACGGTTTCTATAACGGCACCACTTTCCACCGTGTGATCCCGGGCTTTATGGTGCAGGGCGGTGGTTTTAACGAGCAAATGCAGCAAAAGCAGCCTAACGCACCGATTAAAAATGAAGCGGATAACGGCCTGCGCAACACCCGCGGTACCATCTCTATGGCGCGTACGGCAGATAAAGACAGCGCCACCAGCCAGTTCTTTATCAACGTGGCGGATAACGCCTTCCTCGACCACGGCCAGCGCGACTTCGGTTACGCGGTCTTCGGTAAAGTGGTGAAAGGGATGGATGTGGCTGACAAGATTTCTCAGGTGCAGTCCCATGACGTTGGCCCGTACCAGAATGTGCCGACAAAACCGGTTGTGATCCTCTCTGCAAAAGTTCTGCCGTAACCTTCTTTGACACGGGCGCTTCTCGCCCGTGTTTCGCTCCCCTCCCTGCGAAAGCGCGTTTTGCTGCTTATACTTGTGGCACACGGACATCTTCAGGGAGGCGTTAAGTGAAAAAACTCACCGATAAGCAAAAATCCCGTCTCTGGGAGCAGCAGCGAAACAGTAATTTCCAGGCCAGCCGCCGCCTTGAGGGGGTTGATAGCCCGCTCGTTACGCTAAACGCCCAGGATGCGCAAAGCCGTCTTGAAGAACTCAGGAGGCACTATGAGCGATAAAATCGGTGACGATCGTGACCCGTATCTCTACCCGGGTCTGAATGTGATGCGTAACCGTCTGAATATCCGCCAGGCTGACCGTCTTGCAAAGGCATCCTATGAGATCACCGCGCTGCGGGTGGCGACGCTCGGCTTAGGCCCGTCTGCGCCGGGGTTGCCGCATCTCTGTGCAATCCACCGCCACCTTTATCAGGATATTTTTGACTGGGCGGGCGATATCCGCGAAATCGATATTTATCAGGGCGACACCCGCTTCTGTCACTTCGCCTACATCGAGAAAGAGGGCAATGTCCTGATGCAGGATCTCGAGGAAGAGGGGTATCTCAACGGTCTGCAGAAAGAGGAGTTTGTGGCCCGCCTGAGTCACTACTACTGTGAGATCAACGTGCTCCATCCCTTCCGGATTGGCAACGGTATCGCTCAGCGGATCTTCTTCGAACAGCTCGCCATCCATGCAGGCTATCAGCTGAGCTGGAAAGATATCGACCCGGGCAAATGGGCGGCGGCCAACCAGAGCGGCGCAATGGGCGATTTAACGGCCCTGAACGCCATCTTTGCCAAAGTAGTGAGCGAAGCGCGGGAAACTGAGTAGAATAGGGCGGCACGTTTTTCTGGAGCCGCCATGATTCTGCTGATTGATAACTACGATTCCTTCACCTGGAACCTTTACCAGTATTTTTGTGAACTGGGTGCAGAGGTGATGGTCCGCCGCAACGACGACATCAGCCTGGCCGAAATCGACGCGCTTGCCCCGCAGAAAATCGTTATCTCGCCGGGGCCTTGCACGCCGTCGGAATCGGGCATTTCGCTGGATGTAATTCATCATTACGCCGGTAAGTTGCCCATTCTTGGCGTCTGCCTGGGCCACCAGGCCATTGGGCAGGTGTTTGGTGCCACCATTGTGCGCGCCGCCAAAGTGATGCATGGCAAAACCGCGCCGGTGACCCATACCGGCACGGGCGTGTTTACGGGACTTAATAATCCGCTTACCGTGACGCGCTACCATTCGCTGGTCATTGACCCGTCAACGCTGCCGGAATGCTTTGAGGTTACCGCCTGGAGCGATACCCGGGAGATCATGGGGATCCGACATCGTGAATGGGACCTCGAAGGGGTGCAATTCCACCCGGAGAGTATCCTCAGCGAGCAGGGACACCAGCTGCTGGCAAATTTCCTCAATCGTTGAATAGTGGTTGCCTTACTGTGATTTTTTATGCATATTTTGTGATTATATTTTCACAATCACTGTGACATAAAATGGATGGTCATGACATGGCAACTGAACAATCTGCAATTACCCGCGCGACATTCGATGAAGTCATTCTGCCGATTTATGCACCGGCTGAGTTTATCCCGGTAAAAGGGAAAGGCAGCCGAGTCTGGGATCAGCAGGGGAAAGAGTATGTTGATTTCGCCGGTGGGATTGCGGTGACGGCGCTGGGTCATTGCCATCCTGCGCTGGTAGAGGCGCTGAAAACCCAGGGGGAAACCCTGTGGCATACCAGCAACGTCTTTACCAACGAACCGGCGCTGCGTCTGGGCCGTAAGTTAATCAGCGCGACTTTCGCCGAACGCGTGCTGTTTATGAACTCCGGTACCGAAGCGAACGAAACCGCCTTCAAGCTGGCGCGCTACTATGCCTCCACGCGTCACAGCCCGTACAAAACCAAAATCATTGCTTTCCACAACGCCTTCCACGGTCGCTCGCTGTTTACCGTTTCCGTCGGCGGACAGCCAAAGTATTCCGACGGTTTTGGACCAAAACCGGCCGATATTATCCATGTGCCGTTTAACGATCTCCATGCGGTAAAAGCGGTAATGGATGACCACACCTGTGCGGTGGTGGTGGAGCCGATCCAGGGAGAAGGCGGCGTAACGGCTGCCACGCCTGAGTTCCTGAAAGGGCTGCGCGACCTGTGCGATGAGCATCAGGCGCTGCTGGTATTTGATGAAGTGCAGTGCGGGATGGGCCGTACCGGCTCCCTGTTTGCCTACATGCATTACGGCGTGACGCCGGATATTCTGACCAGCGCCAAAGCGCTCGGCGGCGGCTTCCCGGTCAGTGCGGTATTAACGACGCAGGAGATTGCCTCCGCGTTCCACGTGGGTTCCCACGGTTCCACATACGGCGGTAACCCGCTGGCGAGTGCCGTCGCGGGTGCCGCGTTCGACATTATCAACACCCCTGAGGTTCTGAGCGGCGTCAACGCGAAGCGTGAGCTTTTCGTGAAGCATTTGCAGCAGATTGATGACCAGTATGACGTCTTCAGCGAGATCCGCGGGATGGGGTTACTGATCGGCGCGGAGTTGAAGCCACAGTACAAAGGCCGCGCGCGCGATTTCCTGCACGCCGCCGCCCATGAAGGGGTGATGGTGCTCAATGCCGGGCCGGACGTGATGCGCTTTGCGCCGTCGCTGGTGGTCGAAAATCAGGACATTGAAGACGGGTTAAACCGTTTTGCCGCGGCGGTCGCGAAGATCGTAAACGCTTAAGACTCCGTTCGCGTTAAGCGACGGGTTAACCATATCCCGTGGTGAGGGCGCTGACGCCATGCTACCGACGAAATGGTGTGCATGGTGTTCAGATGCCCGAGAACGCGCTGCAGATGCTGCTCCAGGGTACTCATTGGCCCGTGGGTGAGCGTCTCTGGCGCCTCCAGAATGTTCGAATCCCCTGACTCGCCAGGCGCGTCATACTCGAGTCGCTGCTGACACCGCTGCAGGGCAATCTCACACGACTGCAGGTAGCGCTGCGCCAGATCGGGCGTCAGCATCGTATGTTCCCGCGCCAGCGTGGTCATGGCGTTGATATGCTCAACGATAAACTGGCTGTGCGTCACCCAGAGCTTCATGTCCGCCAGATAGTGCGAGTTAAAGCCGGGCTCCTGCATCGCCTGATTCAGCGAGTTAAACAGGGCGTTATGCGCCTGGTTGACCTTCATCCGTTGATACGCCAGCGGGGAGGGCTGCGGGTCGTCACTCAGGATCAGGCGAATGGCCTGCTGGTCGGCCTCCAGCGCATCATGGGCGTTCTGTCTGAGCAGCCCACTTTGCCACTGAGGCCACAGCCAGACCATGCCGCCAAAGGCAATCAGGCAGCCGATCAGGGTATCGACCAGCCTGGCGATAATAAACTGCTCGCCGTTGAGCGTGAGCAACTGCAGGGTATACACCGCCGTTACCGTAAAGCCCACCATCGCCCAGCCGTAGTTTTTGCGAATGATCAGGTAGCTCACCATCGTGATCACCAGCATCCCTGCCAGCGTATAGCCTTCCGGCACGTGAAAGTGCAGCGTAACGCCCGCAATGATCAGCCCCGCCATCGTTCCGCCTGCCCGGTGCAGAATGCGCACCCGCGTCGCGCCATAGCCGTTCTGGGTGACAAACAGGATGGTCATTAAAATCCAGTACGGTTTGGGCAGATGCAGCGCCATGCCCATCAGGCTGGCAATGCTCAGCATCACGCTAATTCGCGCGGCGTTGCGCAGGGCAGATGATTTAAGGGTGAGGTAGCTTCTGAGCGCTGGCAGCAGCGGCAGGCGTTTTTGTTTGTCGGCCATCAGGTCGCGCGGATAAAGCGGACGCTGGGTTCGTAACACGCGGGCGATACGGCTGAAGTGCCAGGCGGCAAACTGACCCACCGGGTTGTCTTCATGCTGACGGGCAATCTTCTCCAGCGCGCCGAGCTGTTTGTCCATGTTAAAGCGCGTGGGGTAGCGGTGATACAGAATATCGTCAGCCAGCACCCGAAGGCGCGCGGAGACGGTTTGCGCGTTCCAGCGGATCACCGCTTCGGCATGGCTGCGCTCGACCAGTTTTTGCACCTCCTGCGGCTGGTGCAGGCTCACGGAGATATGCTCCTGTAAGTCCAGCCCCACCTGAAAGACGCGCAGCAGCCGCTTATATTCGTGGTTCTTATTGGCGGCGAGCATATGCAGCTGCTGATAACACTGGCTTATCAGGTCCACCACCTTTTGCTGACGCGTCAGCAGCGGCGGCAGTGATTTTTCTGGATCGGTATGCTGGGTGAGCAAGGTGTATTTGGCTTCACAGTAATCCGCCAGCTGCACGTAGAGCAGGCTCAGGGATTCCCGCAGCGGCTGTTCCCGCCACAGCCAGAACCAAAACCAGTTAAACAGCCCGTACCATAGCGTACCGAGGGTATAGATCAGCAGCGGCTCCCACACCGGCATGTTGCCCGCAAGGCTCAGCGTGAAGATGGCGGCAATCAGCGACGCGGGAAGCAAACGTGCGTGCAGTGAGCTGATTTCAGCGGTTACGCCCAGGGTCATCGCCAGGACGGTGAGGATCAGCGGCAGCGGGATATCGCGGGCAAGCAAAAGCTGCACGGCGAGGCTACAACCCGCAAACAGCGAGCCGCCCACGATCAGCCGTTTGAAAAAGCGCTTATGCGGTGTATCCAGACCGGCAATGTTGCAGCAGGCGGGAACGAGAGAGAAGAGCAGACCTTGCTGAAGATGGCCCAGAATCAGGCCCACGGCCACAGGAAGGCACAACACCAGCGTTTGTCGCAGTGCGTAGTTAACTTCCGGGTGATAAATCAGCCTGCGCCACATGGGGAATAGAGACAAAAACGGCGTGACACCTTGCGATGGCACGCCGTTTGAGCGGAATTAACGCGTTCCGTAAACCACGATGGTTTTACCGTGTGCGGAGATCAGGTTCTGATCTTCCAGCATTTTCAGAATACGGCCCACTGTTTCGCGGGAGCAACCGACAATCTGACCGATTTCCTGACGGGTAATTTTAATTTGCATGCCATCAGGATGAGTCATCGCATCGGGTTGTTTCGCCAGATTCAGCAGGGTCTGAGCGATACGGCCGGTCACGTCCAGGAAGGCGAGGTTACCCACTTTCTCAGATGTCACCTGCAGACGGCGCGCCATCTGCGAAGAAAGACGCATCAGGATGTCAGGGTTAACCTGAATCAACTGACGGAATTTCTTGTAGGAAATTTCAGCCACTTCACATGCTGTCTTTGCACGAACCCAGGCACTACGTTCCTGGCCTTCTTCAAACAGGCCCAGTTCACCGATGAAATCGCCCTGGTTCAGATAAGAAAGGATCATCTCTTTCCCTTCTTCATCTTTGATCAGCACTGCCACCGAGCCTTTGACGATGTAATACAACGTTTCCGCTTTTTCACCCTGGTGAATCAGCGTGCTCTTCGATGGGTACTTATGAATGTGGCAATGAGACAAGAACCATTCGAGAGTCGGGTCTGTTTGCGGTTTGCCAAGCACCATGCGCTGTTATCCTCTGTTATAAGCTGTCACCAGAGTCATAAGATGCATCCGGACTCTGGGGTTGCAATCGAATTCTTACCCATACCCTGGGAAGTCGGCTATCGTAACGTTTCGCAGCCAGTAAAGTTTGATGTCCTCTGCATACATGTGTAACGTCAATGTATTACTGTAGCATCCTGAGTGTTTTAGCATAGCTTTCGCCGCGTGTCTCCTGGTGTCTCGCTTCAGCATGACGCAGGTCGCCTTCCATTGCGAGAAATGTAACGCACGCGTAATCTGTCACCAAAAATGCAACGTTGGAGTGAGTGAATATGC
The DNA here is from genome assembly GCF_030209635.1 of Enterobacter sp. MEB024. Classification (NCBI taxonomy): domain Bacteria; kingdom Pseudomonadati; phylum Pseudomonadota; class Gammaproteobacteria; order Enterobacterales; family Enterobacteriaceae; genus Enterobacter; species Enterobacter sp. MEB024. Next base: position 186,739 of record NZ_JARVRQ010000013.1, read on the forward strand.
AAGCGCGTGTGAAATGGGTTGAAGGTTTAACGTTCCTGGGCGAGTCCGCTTCAGGACACCAGATTTTGATGGATGGTAACTCCGGCGATAAAGCACCAAGCCCAATGGAAATGGTGCTGATGGCAGCAGGTGGATGCAGCGCAATTGATGTGGTGTCGATCCTGCAAAAAGGCCGGCACGATGTGACCGACTGCGAAGTAAAACTCACCTCAGAACGCCGCGAAGAGGCACCACGCCTGTTCACCCACATTAACCTGCATTTCATCGTCAGCGGGAAAGAACTGAAAGACGCGGCGGTCTCACGCGCGGTCGATCTTTCAGCGGAGAAATACTGCTCGGTCGCCTTAATGCTCGAGAAAGCGGTAAAAATTACGCATTCGTATGAAGTGATCGACGCCTGATATTGGGGGCATCGTTCACCCTGATGCCCTCACCGAAACCCTCTCCCACGCGGAGAGGGAAATCATCAGGCGATTTTCTTCCCTTCTATCAACCGCTGCACCAGCGGCATCATAATTAATTCCATTGCCAGCCCCATTTTTCCGCCCGGAACCACTAACGTATTCATGTGCGAAATAAACGAGCCCTGCAGCATCGCCAGCAGCCAGGGGTAATCAATGCCGTCGAGATTGCGGAAATGGATAACCACAAAGCTCTCATCCAGCGACGGGATACTTTTGGCGGCGAACGGGTTAGAGGTGTCCACTGTCGGTACGCGCTGGAAGTTGATATGCGTGCGGGAGAACTGCGGCGTCAGGTAAGTAATGTAGTCTTCCATGGAGCGCACGACGGAATCCATCACCGCCTCGCGTGAATGGCCGCGCTCGCTGATGTCACGCGTCAGCTTCTGGATCCACTCAAGGTTCACGATGGGCACTACGCCAACCAGCAGATCCACGTGACGCGCCACGTCATGCTGCGGCGTCACCACGCCACCGTGCAACCCTTCGTAAAACAGGACGTCGGTCGGTTCCGGCAGCGGTTGCCAGGGGGTAAAAGTGCCTGGCACCTGGTTCCAGGGAACGGCTTCATCGTAGGTGTGCAGATATTTGCGTGACTGCCCCTTACCGCTCTGGCCGTACTCCTGAAAGGTTTGCTCCAGCAGGCCGAAGTCATTGGCCTCCGGGCCGAAGTAGCTGATGTGTTTACCCAGATCGCGCGCCTTGCGGATAGCCATATCCATCTCCGGGCGCGTGTAGCGGTGAAAGCTATCGCCTTCGACCTCCGCCGCACGGAGATTCAGTTGGGCGAAAATCTTACGAAAAGCGAGGCTGGTCGTGGTGGTTCCCGCACCACTCGAACCCGTAACGGCAATAACCGGATGTCTGGCAGACATAGCAACTCCCTGACTGGAAAGGTTTAAAGATCAGCCATGAAACGCGTTGCGGGGCATGATATTGACCGTCTCATGCAGTTCAGACCATACCAGCACCACGTCGCCGCTTTTGAGCTGGCGCTTCACATCGTTGACCTTTTGCTCAAGCGAACGTTCATGTTCACCATAATCGGTACCTTCGCGCAAGACAAAGCTTTCAATCAGATTATCGAGCGTTTCGGGGGAGAGGTCCTGCCACGGAATAATCATTTTGCACCGTCCAGATAAGGGGTAAGCCAGTCAGGAATACGCGACTCCAGCCACATTTTCGGGCGACGCAACGTTCCACCGATGAACCCCACGTGACCACCATGCTCTGTCAGCTGATAGTGAACGTTGGCAGGCAGAAATTCCTGCGCGGGAATAGAGTGATGATCCATAAACGGGTCATCTTTGGCATGAATGATAAGCGTCGGTTGCGTGATCTTACTGAGCAGCGGCATGGCGCTGCACTGACGATAGTAGTCAATCGCATCGGCAAAACCGTGAATTTTGGCGGTGATCAGATCGTCGAATTCGCGGATGCGACGGACCTTTTTCAACTGACGCAGGCTCACCGGCAGCGTATCCGGATAGGCTTTCAGCTTGCGCGCCGCGTTGGCTTTCAGCAGGTTGAGCAGGTAACGCTGATAGACCCGGGAAAAGCCTTTCTCCATATGGTAGCTGCACTGCTCCAGCATAAAGGGCGCGGAGACAATGACGGCCGCATCCAGCGGCACGGTGTCGCCCTCTTTTGCCAGCAGGCAGGCCAGCATATTGCCGCCCAGCGAGTAGCCCACGGCCGCTGTCGGGACGGTACCAAAGTTTTCCCGTAACCAGTGTAAAAACCAGGTGCCGTCTTCGGTTTCACCCGAGTGATAGATGCGCTTCTGGCGATTCGGTTCGCCGCTACAGCCGCGAAAGTGCATCACCACGCCGAGCCAGCCCCGCGCTTTGGCTGCCTGGATGAGCCCGTGTGCATAGGGGCTGTGCAGACTGCCTTCCAGACCGTGAAAGACCACCAGACGCGGCTTGTGGCGCGCCTGTTCTGGCTCTTCGCTCCATGCCAGGTCCAGAAAGTCACCGTCCGGTAAGTCCAGCCGTTGCCAGTGCGGCGTGAACTGAACCTTACGGCGGATGAGTCGCGGCAGCATGGTCTGCAGATGGCAATTGGCCACGCCGCGCATGGGCACGAACTCGGTGCTGTCTTCGGCGATGATGTCGAAGTCTGATGGAATGATTTGGCTCATAACGGCGATGCTAATTCTTGTCAGTTATTTTCTGTTCTTTCCGAATTGTACCCCGTTTAGCCTGGTTTTCCGAAACATGAACTGATCTCGATCACAAATATTTACCTTGATTATTACTCTCAGGCTAATGATTCCGCCCTGCGCTTAATTGATGGCTTCCTCGCCACAGCGCACACTTTACTCAACGTTAAGCAAATCAGAATGATGTGCTGAATCAGGAGGTTAATAATGTTATCTGGGCAAACACCCACCCGGCAATGGAACACACGACGCACCGAGAAAGCGCGTCGTCTGGCCTCCGTACCGGTGCAGGGCAAGGTACTGCCAACCGGCGATCTTGTCGCCATGCTGGAAAAACTGATCGCGCCTGGCGACAAAGTCGTTCTGGAAGGTAATAACCAGAAGCAGGCCGATTTCCTTTCACGCTCGCTGGCTGAAGTGAACCCGCAAATCGTGCATGACCTGCACATGATTATGCCAAGCGTGGGCCGTAGCGAGCATCTGGATATCTTTGAGAAAGGTATCGCCCGCAAGCTGGACTTCTCCTTCTCCGGTACCCAGAGCCTGCGCATCTCGCAGCTGCTGGAAGATGGTCAGCTCGAAATTGGCGCTATCCATACCTACATAGAACTCTATTCACGTCTGTACGTGGATCTCTCGCCAAACGTGGCGCTGATTGCCGGCTTTAAAGCGGACCGAAAAGGTAATCTTTATACCGGCGCAAGCACCGAAGATACCCCCGCGCTGGTGGAAGCGGCCGCGTTCCATGACGGCATTGTCATCGCACAGGTGAATGAGCTGGTGGACGACGAATGCGACCTGCCGCGCGTTGATATTCCCGGCTCCTGGATTGACTTCGTGGTGGTGGCCGACAAACCGTTCTTTATCGAACCGCTGTTTACCCGAGACCCGCGTCTCATCAAACAGGAACATATCCTGATGGCGATGATGGCCATTAAGGGCATTTATGCGGAACATCAGGTGCAATCCCTGAACCACGGGATTGGTTTCAATACCGCGGCGATTGAACTGCTGCTGCCGACCTACGGTGAACAGCTCGGCCTCAAAGGCAAAATCTGTAAACACTGGACCCTTAACCCGCACCCAACCCTGATCCCGGCGATTGAAAGCGGCTGGGTGGAAAGCGTGCACTGCTTCGGCGGTGAGCTGGGGATGGAAGAGTACATTCGTGCACGTCCGGATATCTTCTTTACCGGTGCCGACGGCTCTATGCGTTCCAACCGCGCCTTCTGTCAGCTGGCAGGCCAGTACGCCGTTGATATGTTCATCGGCTCAACCCTGCAGGTTGACGGGTATGCCAACTCCTCAACCGTGACCCGTGGTCGTCTCTCTGGTTTCGGCGGTGCGCCAAACATGGGCCATGACCCGCATGGTCGTCGTCATGCCACCCCGGCCTGGCTGAACATGATCACCGAACCTGATCCGATGCAGCGCGGTAAAAAACTCGTCGTCCAGATGGTGGAAACCTTCCAGGCAGGCGTGAAACCGACCTTTGTGGAAAAACTCGATGCTGTTGACGTTGCGAAAGCGTCCGGGATGCCTCTGGCTCCGGTCATGATCTACGGCGACGACGTGACACATGTGCTGACGGAAGAGGGGATTGCTTACCTCTATCGCGCAGAAAGTCTTGAAGAGCGCCGGGCGATGGTTGCGGCCGTCGCGGGGATCACCGATATCGGTCTGGGCGTCGATGCCAGGCGCGTGGCGCAGTTGCGCCAGAGCGGCAAAGTGGTTTACCCGGAAGATATGGGGATTCGCCGCACCGATGCCACCCGTTCTCTGCTGGCAGCAGGCAGCGTGTCAGACCTGGTTGAATGGTCTGGCGGTCTTTACAACCCACCTGCGAAATTCCGGAGCTGGTAATGAAACTTCTGCCCCAGATTCAGGTTGAAGGCGGTGCCGAATGGCTGGCGCGAACCGCCACGCAGTGTCTGATTGACGAAGCACAGTTAAGCCCGAAACCCGGTCTGGTGGACAGTCGGGGGAACGGCGCGCACCACGATCTGTCGCTCGCGTTGATGGAGCGTTCCGCGCGCAGCCTGACCCCCACGTTTCAGGCGCTGGCGCAACATAGCTGGCAGCGTCCGGCGGATATTGCGCTCAGGCAAACCATAGGGCGACTCGGCCGTGAAGGTGAGCAGCAGATGATGGCGGCTACCGACGGTGTAAATACCCACCGCGGCGCGATTTGGGCGCTGGGGCTGCTGGTCAGTGCCGTGGCGATGCTCGGTGGCGATGCCAGCGCGCAGGCGGTAGCGAATACCGCGGCACAGCTGGCGAAACTGCCCGATGACGCGGCGCCGAAAGTGTTCAGCAAAGGGCTACGCGCCACGCGCCGCTACCGGGTTCCGGGCGCACGTGAAGAGGCTCAGCAGGCATTTCCACACGTGATGCAGCGTGCTCTGCCGCGGCTTCGTCTGAGCCGTCTTAACGGCAGCAGCGAAACGTACGCAAGGCTCGATGCGCTGATGGCCATCATGACGTCGCTTACCGACACCTGCGTGCTGTCGCGCGCCGGGATGGCGGGGCTGGAGGCCATGCAGAACGGTGCGCGTGCGGTGCTGAGCGCCGGAGGATGCGCGACATCCGCAGGCCAGATGGCGCTGGCGAGATTAGACCGTCACATGCTGGCACTCAATGCCTCACCGGGCGGAGCTGCCGACCTGCTTGCCGCCACGCTGTTTCTCGATCGCATCGAAACGCCTTATTCAAAGCATTAAGAGGATGTTATGGAAAAAATCACATTAACCATGCCAGCGAGCCGCGCGTTAAGCGGCAAAGCGCTCGCAGGGGTTGTTGGTTCCGGGGATATGGAGGTGCTGTTTGCCGCCGAACCGGGCCAGACGTTAACCATTGATATCACCACGTCCGTCGACAACAGCCGCGGTCGCTGGGAGGCGTTATTCAACCGCCTGCACACCGTCAGCAGCCTGCCTGCAGGAAAACTGACGATCCACGACTTTGGCGCGACGCCGGGGGTGGCACGCATTCGTATCGAACAGGTTTTTGAAGGGGTGAGCCATGCGTGATGATCGGAGTTTTATTGAATTAAAAGCTCGCCAGCGTGCTCAGGCATTGCTGGACGACGGGAGCTATCGCGAACTGCTGGATCCTTTTGAAGGCATTATCTCCCCGTGGCTGGGGCCGCAGGGTATCGTTCCTCAGGCCGATGACGGCATGGTGGTCGCCAAAGGCACCCTCAACGGCCAGCCTGCGGTAGTGGTGGCGATCGAAGGTGCGTTCCAGGGCGGCAGCATGGGCGAAGTGTCCGGCGCCAAAATGGCGGCCGCGCTGGAGCTGGCAGCAGAAGATAACCGCAACGGGATCCCGACGCAGGCGGTACTGTGTCTCGAAACCGGCGGCGTGCGTCTGCAGGAAGCCAACCTGGGCCTGGCGGCCATTGCCGATATTCATGCGGCAATTGTTGACCTGCGTCGTTACACCCCGGTGGTCGGGATTGTGGCCGGGACCGTGGGCTGCTTCGGTGGGATGTCTATCGCTGCTGCACTGTGCAGCTACCTGATTGTCACCCGCGAAGCGCGTCTCGGTCTGAATGGTCCTCAGGTTATCGAGCAGGAAGCGGGAATTGAAGAGTATGACTCCCGCGACCGTCCGTTTATCTGGAGCATGACCGGTGGCGAAGTCCGCTATGAAAGCGGCCTGGTGGATGCGCTGGTTGGCGATGGCGTGAACGCGGTGAAAGCGGCGATGAACGACGCGATTGCCAAAGGCGTGCCTGCAAAACATCGCACCGATAACTATGACGATTACCTGAACCGTCTGACGAATTTCGACACCCGCAAACAGGCCGATGCCGAACAGATTAAAGCGCTCTTTGCCCGGGAGGTGAAATGATGACTAACTCAGTAAGCCGTGGCGAACTCTGGCTGCAAACACTCGCGCCGAACGCCAGACGCCTGGAGGGTTTATGCCCGTCCGTACAGGCGGCCGATGGTGAACTTAACGGTGAAACGGTACGTTTTGTTGCCGTGGTACCGGATGCCAACAACCACTTCCCGCGCGCGGCGAAAGGGGAAGTCGGTCTGCTGGAAGGCTGGACGCTGGCGAAAGTGGTGAGCGAAACCGTTGCCGCCGATGCCAACAGCGCCGTGAAGCGCCCGATCGTGGCGGTGATTGACGTGCCAAGCCAGGCCTATGGCCGTCGTGAAGAGGCATTTGGTATTCACCAGGCGTTGGCCGGCGCGGCGGCGGCCTATGCTAACGCGCGTCTGGCCGGTCATCCGGTGATTGGGCTTATCGTTGGTAAAGCGATGTCCGGCGCGTTTCTGGCGCACGGGTACCAGGCAAACCGCCTGATTGCCTTTAACGATAAAGGCGTGCTGATCCATGCCATGGGTAAAGAGTCTGCGGCGCGTATTACGCTACGTACCGTGGACGCGCTGGAAAAACTGGCGGCAACGATCCCGCCAATGGCCTATGACATTAGCAACTACGCCACACTGGGGCTGCTTTCCAACCTGCTGGACATCAGCAACCCGGATGCCCCTTCTGAAAACGATCTGATGCAGGTGAAAACCACGCTGCAACAGGCCATCCATGACGCTCGTCAGGACAACACCCTGAAAAACCGTCTCGGTGCTGACAATCGCCGCAGCTCTGCCCTCGTACGCGAACGCATGCGGGCAAGCTGGTAAGTAAAAAGAGACCTGCCAGATGCACTCCCCGCGGACGTAACCGTTACGTCCGCGCGGGAACCTGCATCCTGAAAATAATAATCATCGCGCCAGTGCTTAAACTTTTTTACTACAGGTGAATTATGACTTACGTAATTGTTCATGCTCTTGCACCGATTTTCGTCATCATGCTGCTGGGATTCTGGGCCGGTAAGGCAAAGATGGTCGATAACAAAAATGTCTCCCTGCTCAATATCTTCGTCATGGATTTTGCTTTGCCTGCCGCGCTGTTCAGCGCCACGGTGCAAACCCCGTGGACCGGCATCGTAGCCCAGTCACCGCTGATTCTGGTGCTGACCCTGGCGATGTGGATAACCTACGCGGCCATTTACTTCCTCGCGACCAGCGTCTTTAAAAAATCCCCACAGGATGCCGCCGTGCTTACGCTGACGGTGGCGCTGCCAAACTATGCCGCGCTTGGCTTGCCGATTCTGGGCAGCGTGCTGGGTGAAAGTTCTTCAACCTCACTGTCCGTGGCGGTCTCTATTGCCTGTGGTTCGGTACTGATGACGCCGTTCTGCCTGCTGATTCTGGAACGTGAAAAAGCGCGTGCCGAAGGCAATAACTCCGGTTCAACGCTCTCGATGCTGCCGGTGCTGATGTGGCGCTCGATTAAAAAACCGATTGTGATGGGTCCCCTGCTGGGTGTGATTTTGTCTGCTATCGGCATCAAAATGCCTGAACTTGTTCTGGCCGCCATTAAGCCACTGGGGCTTTCTGCAACGGCTGCCGCGCTGTTCCTGACCGGGGTGATCCTCTCTGCGCGTAAGCTGCAGATCAACACCATGGTGATTACCTCAACCGTTGCCAAGCTGCTGATCCAGCCTGCGATTGCCTGGGGTATCGTTCTGATCTTCGGTCTGCACGGCTCCGTGGCGATCACCGCTATCCTGATGATTGCGCTCTCAGCCGGTTTCTTCGGCGTGGTGTTCGGTAACCGCTTTGGTGTGCAGTCTCCGGATGCGGAAGCGGTGCTGCTGTTAAGCTCGGTACTGTGTATCCTGTCGCTGCCACTGTTTATCTCGCTGACTTCAGGAATGTAATCATGACCACAACATTACGCCCTCACGACCTCATCTGGCTTAACGCGCGTGACGCGCTGGAAGGCATCACTGACGACTGGGTGGATGCGGTATGGCATACCGGTTTGCCGGTGGTCGTGCGGCGTGATGTTGATAACGCTGGCCGTATTCCCGTTGGCGTACGCGGTTTACGCCGCGACCAGCGGGCGGCCGGTTGGGTGAAGCCAGACAACGTCGTGCGGGTGGTCTCACCCGAGGCGTTGAGCGTGACCGCCGATCTTCTGCGTTCACCGTTTGTGACTCAGCCACCGGTGCAGGTGGCGTTGCAACTTTCTCAGCAGGCATGGCCGTGGACGTGGGGAATTACGGGCAGCACGGGCTACGCCCTGGCGACCGGTATCCCGGTCATTCATGCCGACAGCGATCTCGATCTGCTGGTGCGAGCCCCTCAGCCTCTGTCGGCTGACGCTTTTCGTGTCTGGGCGTCACAGCTCAGCCGCGCGTTATGTCGGGCAGACACCCAGGTGGACACCCCTGAAGGCGGCTTTGCGCTGACGGAGTGGCTGCGCGACGGCAAAACGTTGCTGAAGACCCGCCGTGGGCCGCGCCTGGTGGCGGACCCGTGGCACAGGGAGGAGTGATGAAAATACTGTTTACCTTTCCAGGGCAGGGCACCCAGCATGTCGGTATGCTGCAAAACCTGCCTGGCACGACGCTGGAGCAGGCCCGCGAGGTATTGGGTGGCGAAGTCGATATGCTGGATACCGCGGCAGCGTTAACCCACACGCGAGCCGTTCAGCTTTCGTTGTTAATTGCCGGTGTTGCCTGGGCGCGTGAGCTTGAACAACGCGGCGTGGCACCGGATATCGTCAGCGGTCTGTCTATTGGCGCGTATCCGGCCGCGGTCATTGCCGGTGCGCTGGAATTTGCCGACGCGCTGAAGCTGGTCGCGCTGCGTGGCGATCTCATGGAGCAAGCCTATCCGCACGGTTATGGCCTGACCGCGATAATGGGGCTGACCCTGCCTCAGGTTGAAGCGTTGCTGGAAGGCACCGGAACGTATATCGCCAATTTGAACGCGGAAACACAGATTGTGATCGCCGGCACCGATGAGGGGATGGCGCAGGTGGCGAAACGCGCGCTGGCAAAAGGGGCTAATAAGGCGCATCGGCTGACCGTCAGCGTGCCTTCCCATTGCGAACTGCTGGCGGAGCCGGCGCACAAGCTGGTGGAGGCGTTCACATCCGTCACGCTCACACGCCCGCGCTGTGCTTACCTGAGCGGCAGCACAGGACGCGTGCTCTGGACGCCTGAGAAAATCGCGGACGATCTGGCGATGAATATGGCGCGCACGGTGCGCTGGCAGGAAGCGGTGATTTCTGCCAACGAGCGTGAAGCTCGGCTGGCGATTGAAATGCCACCTGGCGGTGTACTGACCTGCCTGACGCGTCAGGCGGCCTGGGAAGGGGAGTCAGTTTCGCTGGAGCGCAGTGGTGTAGACGTGGCGGTACACCTCGCTAAGCGGCTACAAAGGTAGGGTCTGCGCAGGGTCGGTGGCGATACTGCGGGCATACATTCGCCCTTCGGCTGCCAGTGCCCGCAGGCTGGGGTCTTGCTCGCGGTTGCGGGCAAACACAATGGCAATCAACTGCTGCATTTGATACGGCTGAGCCAGCTTCAGTAGCTGTACTGAGTTCTCATACACTTTCTTCATTCTGCCTGGCATGAGCGTAAAGCCCACGCCCGCCTGCACCAGACTCAGCATTGAGAAAATGTCATTTACGCGGGTGACGATTTCCGGTTCGAAACCGGCAATATGAAACGCTTCCTGAAACCCGGCGTAGGTGGCAAACCCTTCCGACAGCGCGACAAACTTCTGGTCTTTGTAATCACGTAAGTCGGCAGGCCCGCTGGTGTTCAGCGTGGCAGAGGCCGGTGCGGCAAGAAAAATGTCGTCATGGAACAGGGGGAGCACTTCCAGACTGTTGCGGTCGATATCGCTTTCGGAAATAGAGATGAGGATGGCGTCGAGCAAACCGTCGTCCAGCATACGCAACAGGGTCTCGTTAGAGCCCATCGTCAGATCCATCTCCAGGTCCGGACGGCGCAGTTTCATCCCCATAATCAGGCGTGGCACGGTTTCCAGCGTCAGCGAGTAGAGCGTGCCGACGCGCAGTCGTCCCTGGCCAACACCGGCCGTTTTGCGCGCTTCTTCCAGCCCGCGCGCCATTACCTGCATCACTTCCTGACAATATTCCAGCAGCGTCCAGGCTGAAGGCAGCGCAATGAGATTGCGACCTTTGTGCGTAAAGAGCGGGCAGCGCACATTTTCTTCGAGAGTATGCAGCGCGCGGTGCACGCTAACGCCGCTCAGGCCAAGCGCTTCGGCGGTACGGGCGATATTGCCCTTCTCCATAAAGGTCATGAAGATGCTGAGTTTACGAAATGTAATGTCGCTCGTGATATCGAAACTCATAACCCTCCCGGGGATTTAGTCGGCCTGCAGCATGGTTTCCAGCTGTTCCTGGGCGTCCAGCCACGCCATCTCGCACGCTTCGAGGCTGGATTTCGTCTTCGCCTGTGTCTGCAGGCAGTCGGTCAGTTCTGCCTTACGGCTCTGGTCATACAGACCGCTGTCACCCAGCTTCTCTTCAACGGTAGCCAGCAGAGCGTTAAGTTTCTCCATCTCCTTTTCGAGACGGGCAATCTCTTTACGCAGCGGCTGGGTTTGAGTACGCAGTTCCGCTTCACGGCGCTTCTGGTCTTTACGCGCCTGGGCGCTGTTGGCGTTATCTTTCGACGAGTCATCCGGCTGGTTTTCCTGCTTCTGCACGTCCGTCAGCCACTGCTGATAGTCTTCCAGATCGCCATCGAACGGCTCGACTTTGCCATCGTGCACTAAATAGAGATCGTCCGTTGTGGAGCGGATCAGGTGACGATCGTGCGAGACGACAACCAGCGCGCCTTCAAACTCAATTAACGCTTCGGTCAGCGCCTGACGCATGTCGAGATCGAGGTGGTTTGTAGGTTCATCGAGCAGCAGCAGGTTCGGACGCTGCCAGACGATAAGCGCCAGCACCAGACGCGCTTTCTCGCCGCCGGAGAAACGTTCGGTGTTTTCGGTGACTTTATCGCCCTGGAAGCCAAAGCCGCCAAGGTAATCGCGCAGCTTCTGCTCCATCTCCTGCGGCGCCAGTCGCGCGAGGTGTTGGATGGGCGATTCATCCGCGCGTAAGAATTCCAGCTGATGCTGGGCGAAGTAGCCAAGCTTAATGCCTTTTGCCAGGCCGATCTCGCCGCTGACCGGGTTAAGCTCGCCCGCGAGTAGTTTAATCAGCGTCGATTTACCGGCGCCGTTACGTCCCAGCAGACCAATACGTGAACCCGGCACCAGGTTGAGCTTGATGGAGTCGAGAATAATGCGATCGCCGTAGCCAGCGCTCACCTTTTCCATCTTCAGCAGTGGGTTCGGCAGGCTCTCGGGCTCGCGAAAACTGAAGTGGAACGGGTTATCGACGTGCGCCGGGGCGATCATCTCCATGCGTTCCAGCATCTTGATGCGGCTCTGGGCCTGCTTGGCTTTAGAGGCTTTTGCCTTGAAGCGGTCAACAAAGCTTTGCAGATGCGCCACGCGCTGCTGCTGGCTTTCGTACATCGCCTGCTGTTGAGCAAGGCGCGTCGCGCGCTGGCGCTCGAATGAGCTGTAGTTGCCGGTGTATTCAAACAGGCTTTGCTGTTCGATATGAATGATTTTATCCACCACCGGGTCGAGGAAGTCGCGGTCGTGGGAGATCAGAATCAGAGTGCCCTGATAGCTCTTGAGCCACTTCTCCAGCCAAATAACCGCATCGAGATCGAGGTGGTTAGTGGGTTCATCAAGCAGCAGCAGGTCGGAACGGCAAATCAGTGCCTGCGCCAGGTTAAGGCGCATACGCCAGCCGCCGGAGAAGTCGCTGACGGGGCGTTCAAGCTGTTCGTTGCTGAAACCCAGACCGTGCAGCAGGCTGGAGGCGCGGGAGCGAATGGTCCATGCGTCGATGGCGTCCAGCTTACCGTGGACGGTGGCGATAGCATGACCGTCATTACGCTCGTTGGCGGCGTTCAGTTCAGCTTCCAGCTTACGGTATTCACGATCGCCGTCGATAACATAGTCGAGAGCGGGTTCGCTCAGGGCAGGCGTCTCCTGATTTACCCAGGCAAGCTGCCAGTTGCCCGGATAGGTAAAGTTACCGCCGTCAGCGCTAATCTCGTTTTTCAGCAGCGCAAGCAGGGTCGATTTTCCGCAGCCGTTTTTGCCGACCAGACCCACTTTTTGACCGGGATTGATGGTGGCGGAGGCGTTATCCAGCAGGACGCGCACGCCGCGGCGAATTTGTAACGAGGAGAAAACAATCATAGAAGCGCCGTATGTTCCGACTATGTTAATTTGTCATTATGATAATGTAAGGTGTGGGCCATTTTCCGCACCGGGCCGCCATGGTAGCCCAAAACAACGACGATACACAAAAACAGAAACAGAACCGGGAGGGGAGTGATGTCTCAGACAGCGAAAGTGCTGCTGCTGTATGCCCATCCGGAATCTCAGGACTCGGTGGCAAACCGGGTTCTGCTTAAGCCGGCTACTCAGCTCAGCAATGTGACGGTGCACGATCTCTACGCGCACTATCCTGATTTCTTTATTGATATTCCTTACGAGCAGGAACTGCTGCGTCAGCATGACGTGATTGTGTTCCAGCATCCGCTTTATACCTATAGCTGTCCGGCACTGCTGAAAGAGTGGCTGGACCGTGTGCTGAGCCGGGGGTTCTCCAGCGGGGTGGGGGGCAACCAGCTGGCGGGAAAGTACTGGCGCAGTGTCATTACGACCGGTGAGCCAGAGAGCGCTTACCGCCACGACGGTCTTAACCGTTATCCCATGAGTGATATCCTGCGGCCGTTTGAGCTGACGGCTGCGATGTGCCGCATGCACTGGATGAGCCCGATTATTGTCTACTGGGCGCGTCGCCAGAAGCCTGAAGCGCTGGCGAGCCACGCCAGAGCGTATGGCGATTGGCTTGCATCACCGATATCGGCGGGAGGTCGCTAATGGAAGGATCGAATTTACTCCTGGCCGGCGTGCTGTTTTTATTTGCCGCAGTGGTGGCGGTTCCGCTGGCCGCCCGGCTGGGCATTGGCGCGGTGCTGGGCTACCTGCTGGCCGGGATCGCCATTGGCCCCTGGGGGCTGGGATTCATCAGCGATGTGGATGAAATTCTCCACTTCTCTGAACTGGGCGTAGTGTTCCTGATGTTCATCATTGGCCTCGAACTGAACCCGTCAAAACTGTGGCAGCTCCGGCGATCGATATTTGGCGTGGGGGCGGCGCAGGTCTTGTTCAGTGCCGCAATTCTGGCCGGGCTGTTAATGCTGACCAACTTCTCGTGGCAGGCGGCGGTGATCGGCGGAATAGGTCTTGCGATGTCGTCGACAGCGATGGCGCTGCAGTTAATGCGTGACAAAGGGATGAACCGCAACGAGGCAGGACAGCTGGGCTTTTCGGTACTGCTGTTTCAGGACCTGGCCGTGATCCCGGCGCTGGCACTGGTGCCGTTACTGGCAGGCTCTGGTGACGATCATTTTGACTGGGTCAAAATCTCCATGAAGGTGCTGGCCTTCGCCGGCATGCTGATTGGCGGACGTTTCCTGCTGCGGCCGGTGTTTCGTTTTATTGCCGCCTCTGGCGTGCGCGAGGTGTTTACTGCCGCGACGCTGCTGCTGGTGCTGGGCTCGGCATTGTTTATGGACGCGCTGGGGCTGTCGATGGCGCTCGGTACGTTTATCGCCGGGGTGCTCCTTGCTGAAAGCGAATATCGTCACGAACTGGAAACGGCTATCGATCCGTTTAAAGGGCTGCTGTTAGGGTTGTTCTTTATTTCGGTGGGAATGGCGCTCAACCTGGGCGTGCTCTATACCCATCTGCTGTGGGTGGTGATGAGCGTCGTTGTGCTGGTGGCGGTAAAAACGCTGGTGCTGTACGTCATGGCACGGATATACGGGCTGCGCAGTTCCGAGCGCATGCAGTTTGCCAGCGTCTTAAGTCAGGGCGGAGAGTTCGCGTTCGTGCTGTTCTCCACCGCCTCCTCCCAGAAGCTGTTTAAAGACGATCAGATGGCGCTGTTGCTGGTGACGGTCACGCTGTCGATGATGACCACCCCGCTGCTCATCAGGCTGGTGGATAAGCTGCTCTCACGGCGCTTAAATCCGACAGAGGATGAAGATGAGATGCCGTGGGTGGAGGATGATAAGCCGCAGGTGATTGTGGTGGGCTTTGGCCGCTTTGGGCAGGTGATTGGACGTCTGCTGATGGCGAACAAAATGCGCATTACGGTACTGGAGCGCGATATCAGCGCGGTGAACCTGATGCGTAAATACGGCTACAAGGTTTACTACGGCGACGCGACCCAGCTCGAACTGTTGCGTTCAGCGGGGGCAGAAGCAGCAGAATCCATCGTGATTACCTGCAACGATCCGGAAGATACGATGAAGCTGGTGGAACTGTGCCAGCAGCATTTCCCGCATCTGCATATTCTGGCGCGTGCGCGTGGACGTGTTGAAGCGCACGAACTGCTGCAGGCAGGTGTGAAGCACTTCTCCCGTGAGACATTTTCCAGTGCGCTGGAGTTGGGACGTAAAGCGCTGATTTCGCTGGGCATGCATCCTCATCAGGCTCAGCGGGCCCAGATGCATTTTCGCCGGCTGGACATGCGAATGCTGCGCGAATTAATGCCGGTACACTCTGATACGGCGCAGATCTCCCGCGTGCGGGAAGCGCGTCGCGAGCTGGAAGAAATTTTCCAGCGAGAGATGCAACAGGAACGACGCCAGCTCGATGGCTGGGATGAATTTGAATAAAGGGTAACGAAAGATGGCTGTACGTAAACGCTTTATTGCGGGCGCAAAATGCCCGAGCTGCCAGGCGCAAGATACGCTGGCGATGTGGCGGGAAAATAATATTGATGTCGTAGAGTGTGTTAAGTGCGGTCATCAGATGCGCGAAGCGGATAAAGAAGCCCGCGATCATGTTCGCAATGAAGAGCAAGTTATCGGGATTTTTCATCCGGACTAGCGATATGCCCTGAGTTTTTTTAAGCTAAAGGGTACACGGGTGCAGATTTCCGCTACAATCTGCGCCAGCAATTTTCCCTTGCTCAGGAGATATCATGAAAGTAGCAAAAGACCTGGTGGTCAGCCTGGCCTATCAGGTACGTACAGAAGACGGTGTGTTGGTTGATGAGTCTCCGGTGAGTGCGCCGCTTGACTACCTGCATGGTCACGGTTCCCTGATTTCCGGCCTGGAAAACGCGCTGGAAGGTCACGACGTTGGCGACAAATTCGACGTTGCTGTTGGCGCGAACGACGCTTACGGTCAGTACGACGACAACCTGGTGCAGCGCGTTCCTAAAGACGTGTTCATGGGCGTTGACGAACTGCAGGTTGGCATGCGCTTCCTGGCGGAAACTGACCAGGGTCCGGTTCCTGTTGAAATCACTGAAGTGGAAGACGACCACGTTGTGGTTGACGGCAACCACATGCTGGCTGGCCAGAACCTGAAATTCAACGTAGAAGTTGTTGCGATCCGTGAAGCGACCGAAGAAGAGCTGGCTCATGGCCACGTTCACGGTGCGCACGGTCACGACCATGACCACGATCACGGCCACGACGGCTGCTGTGGTGGTCACGGCCACGATCACGACCATGGTCACGACCACGGTAAAGGTGGTTGCGGTAACGGCGGCTGCGGTTGCCACTAATTCCGTTCTGCGGAAAATAAAAAAGCGGGATAATAATCCCGCTTTTTTTACGCCTCAATAATGAGGTGGTGGCGTCTCTTCTGACTGAGAGGCAATATGTGACGGCTGTGTGGCCTTCAGTTTGTCCGTCAGCAGGCGCATGAGATCCCGCAGTTTCGCCATTTCCAGTTCATGTGCGGTCACGGTCTGGTTTAGCTCTTCGATGGTGATGTCCTGAAAAGCCAGGCGGCTTTCCAGCTCAGCCATTCTCGCTTCTAACATTGTGTCCTTCATCATTCACCTCGTTGTATCTCATTAACCACAATCGGCCAGCGGCGGCGAAGTTTAACTGAGTTTATCCTTAAGTTCAGTATCTATCCCCTTGGCAAGAAACTTATTTAAACAAAAATAGTCTGAAAAGTGGCGAGAATCGGGAGAGTCTGTCTGTAGATTTCTTCCGCAACGTTTTATAGTACGTAACTCATTTACGTTTAACGCTGGGGTGAGAGTCCCCAGGCCCTGGAGATATGGATGAAATCACTGTTTAAAGTAACGCTGCTGGCGACGACGATGGCTGTTGCGCTGAACGCGCCGCTGTCCTTCGCTGCTGATACTGCTGCGAAGCCTGCTGCAACTGCAGACAGCAAAGCGGCGTTCAAAAATGACGACCAGAAATCCGCCTACGCACTTGGCGCATCTCTGGGTCGTTACATGGAAAACTCTCTGAAAGAACAAGAGAAACTGGGCATTAAACTGGACAAAGCTCAGCTGATCGCGGGCGTTCAGGACGCATTTGCAGATAAGAGCAAACTGTCTGACCAGGAAATTGAACAGACTCTGCAGGCGTTCGAAGCACGTGTAAAAGGTGCCGCTCAGACTAAGATGGAAGCGGATGCAAAAGACAACGAAGCGAAAGGCAAAGCCTACCGCGATACCTTTGCTAAAGAGAAGGGCGTGAAAACCTCCTCTACGGGTCTGGTGTACAAAGTTGAGAAAGAAGGTACCGGTGATGCGCCTAAAGACAGCGATACTGTCGTGGTTAACTACAAAGGTACGCTGATCGACGGTAAAGAGTTCGATAACTCTTACACCCGTGGTGAGCCTCTCTCCTTCCGTCTGGATGGTGTGATCCCAGGCTGGACTGAAGGTCTGAAAAACATCAAGAAAGGTGGCAAGATCAAACTGGTTATTCCACCGGATCTGGCATATGGCAAAACCGGCGTTCCAGGTATCCCTGCTAACTCTACCCTGGTCTTTGACGTAGAGCTGCTGGACATCAAGCCAGCGCCGAAAGCTGATGCGAAACCAGAAGCGCAGGCAGAACAGAAAGCTGCGACAGACGCGAAGAAGTAATGGAATGAAAACCGCCGCCTTTAAGGCGGCGGTTTTTTTTATTGTGGGGCAGATATAATTAACACTGGAAAGCGTTATGCACGCTGTATTAATTTAGTTGTCCGTGTAGATAATGAGCCTGCCCTGAAAACCTAACGACAGGCTCCTGAAAAGGAGTGTTTTTTTCATGTCCAGGTCGCTTTTAACCAACGAAACCAGTGAACTTGATTTACTGGATCAACGTCCTTTCGACCAGACCGACTTCGATATTCTGAAATCCTACGAGGCGGTAGTGGACGGGTTAGCGATGCTCATTGGGTCCCACTGCGAAATCGTATTGCACTCCCTGCAAGATCTTAAGTGTTCCGCCATCCGCATTGCTAATGGTGAGCATACTGGCCGTAAAATTGGTTCGCCAATCACCGACCTTGCATTGCGTATGCTGCATGACATGACCGGCGCGGACAGCAGCGTCTCCAAATGTTATTTCACCCGCGCCAAAAGCGGCGTACTGATGAAATCAGAAACCATCGCGATTCGAAATCGCGAGCATCGCGTGATCGGTCTGTTGTGCATCAACATGAACCTTGATGTGCCGTTCTCGCAAATCATGAGCACTTTCATACCGCCTGAAACGCCGGACGTTGGCTCCTCAGTTAACTTTGCCTCCTCGGTTGAAGATCTGGTGACGCAGACGCTTGAGTTCACTATCGAAGAGGTGAATGCCGATCGCAACGTATCGAACAACGCCAAGAATCGTCAGATCGTGCTGAATCTCTATGAGAAAGGGATTTTTGACATCAAAGACGCCATTAACCAGGTGGCCGATCGCCTGAACATTTCCAAGCATACGGTCTACCTCTACATCCGCCAGTTCAAAAGCGGTGATTTCCAGGGGCAAGACAAGTAATGCGTTTTTCGCTGATGGTGACAGGCCCGGCGTATGGTACTCAGCAGGCCAGCAGCGCGCTGCAGTTTGCGCATACGTTACTGGCTGCCGGACATGAGCTGGTGAGCGTCTTCTTTTATCGGGAAGGGGTGTATAACGCCAACCAGTTTACCTCACCGGCCAGCGATGAATTTGATCTGGTGCGCGCCTGGCAGACGCTGAACGAGACAAGGGGAGTTGCGCTGCATATCTGCGTGGCGGCAGCCCTGCGTCGCGGCGTGACCGATGCCACCGAAGCTGAACGTCTTGGCTTGCCAGGGGCCAACCTGCAGCCGGGGTTTTCGTTGAGCGGTCTGGGCGCACTGGCACAGGCTGCGTTAACCTGCGACAGAGTGGTGCAATTCTGATGAAACGCGTGGCGTTTGTTTTTTCATCTGCTCCGCACGGTAGTGCGTCCGGCAGAGAAGGGCTGGATGCGTTGCTCGCAACATCAGCGCTGACCGAAGACATCGGTGTCTTCTTTTTAGGGGATGGCGTGTTTCAGCTTCTGGCGGGCCAGCAGCCGCAGGCTATTCTGGCGCGGGATTACATCGCGACCTTTAAAGTGCTGCCGCTTTACGACATTGAAACCTTTTTTGTCTGCGCTGATTCTCTGGCTGCGCGCGGTCTGAGCGATAAGACGTCTTTCGTGCTGGATGTCACACTCCTTCCGGCCGACGCGCTGCGCAACCAACTTTCCCATTACGACACTGTTCTGAATTTCTGAGGCTGACATGCTCCATACCCTGAGCCGTTCACCGTGGCATTGTGATATCGACGCATTACTGAGCATGCTGCGCGAAGGTGATGACCTGCTGCTGATTCAGGATGGCGTACTGGCTGCGCTTGAAGGGAGTCGTTTCGTTGAAATTCTCAGCAATGCCCCCATATCCGTCTCTGCGCTGAAAGACGATCTTGAGGCGCGAGGTCTTTCTGGTCAAATTTCAGCCAAAATTGACGTGGTTGGCTATACTGATTTCGTCAATCTTACTGTGACACACGCCAGTCAAATGAACTGGTGATCCGAGATCGCTGTATATTTCTTGACACCTTTTCGACGTAGCCCTAAAATTTCGCGTCCTCATATTGTATGAGGTCGTTTTATTACGTGTTTACGAAGCAAAAGCTAAAACCAGGAGCTATTTAATGGCAACAGTTAACCAGCTGGTACGCAAACCACGTGCGCGCAAAGTTGCAAAAAGCAACGTGCCTGCACTGGAAGCCTGCCCGCAGAAACGTGGCGTATGTACTCGTGTATATACCACCACTCCTAAAAAACCAAACTCCGCACTGCGTAAAGTATGCCGTGTGCGTTTGACTAACGGTTTCGAAGTGACTTCCTACATCGGTGGTGAAGGTCACAACCTGCAGGAGCACTCCGTGATCCTGATCCGTGGCGGTCGTGTTAAAGACCTTCCGGGTGTTCGTTACCACACCGTTCGTGGTGCGCTGGACTGCTCAGGTGTTAAAGACCGTAAGCAGGCTCGCTCCAAGTACGGCGTGAAGCGTCCTAAGGCTTAATGGTTCTCCGTTAAGTAAGGCCAAACTGATTTATCTTAATGTCAAACTAAACTCGTAGAGTTTTGGACAATCCTGAATTAACAACGGAGTATTCCCATGCCACGTCGTCGCGTCATTGGTCAGCGTAAAATTCTTCCAGATCCGAAATTCGGATCAGAACTGCTGGCAAAATTTGTAAATATCCTGATGGTAGATGGTAAAAAATCTACTGCAGAAGCAATCGTATACAGCGCGCTGGAGACCCTGGCTCAGCGCTCTGGTAAAAATGAACTGGAAGCTTTCGAAGTCGCTCTCGACAACGTGCGCCCGACTGTAGAAGTTAAGTCTCGCCGCGTTGGTGGTTCTACTTATCAGGTTCCAGTTGAAGTTCGTCCGGTTCGTCGTAATGCTCTGGCAATGCGTTGGATCGTTGAAGCTGCTCGTAAACGCGGTGATAAATCCATGGCTCTGCGTCTGGCGAACGAACTTTCTGATGCTGCAGAAAACAAAGGTACTGCAGTTAAGAAACGTGAAGACGTTCACCGTATGGCAGAAGCCAACAAGGCGTTCGCACACTACCGTTGGTAATCCCTTCGGAGTATTAGTCACCAGGCGGGCGCTTCAGCGAAGCTGCCCGTCCTGGGTTACTTAACTGAACGCCTAAAGAAACAAACGAGGAATCAAATGGCTCGTACAACACCCATCGCACGTTACCGTAACATTGGTATCAGTGCGCACATCGACGCCGGTAAGACCACTACTACCGAACGTATTCTGTTCTACACCGGTGTAAACCATAAAATCGGTGAAGTTCATGACGGCGCAGCCACCATGGACTGGATGGAACAGGAGCAGGAGCGTGGTATTACTATCACCTCCGCAGCGACTACTGCATTCTGGTCAGGTATGGCTAAGCAGTACGAACCGCATCGCGTTAACATCATCGACACCCCAGGGCACGTTGACTTCACCATCGAAGTAGAACGTTCCATGCGTGTTCTTGACGGCGCGGTAATGGTTTATTGCGCAGTTGGTGGTGTTCAGCCACAGTCTGAGACCGTATGGCGTCAGGCGAACAAATATAAAGTTCCACGCATCGCGTTCGTTAACAAAATGGACCGTATGGGTGCTAACTTCCTGAAAGTTGTTGGTCAGATCAAATCCCGTCTGGGCGCGAACCCTGTTCCGCTGCAGCTGGCAATTGGTGCTGAAGAAGGCTTCACCGGCGTTATCGACCTGGTGAAAATGAAAGCCATCAACTGGAACGATGCAGACCAGGGCGTTACCTTCGAATACGAAGATATCCCAGCTGAGATGCAGGACCTGGCTGACGAATGGCACCAGAACCTGATCGAATCCGCTGCTGAAGCTTCTGAAGAGCTGATGGAGAAATACCTGGGTGGTGAAGAACTGACTGAAGAAGAGATCAAAAAAGCTCTGCGTCAGCGTGTTCTGAACAACGAAATCATCCTGGTAACCTGTGGTTCTGCATTCAAGAACAAAGGTGTTCAGGCGATGCTGGATGCGGTAATTGATTACCTGCCATCCCCGGTTGACGTTCCTGCGATCAACGGCATCCTGGACGACGGTAAAGATACTCCGGCTGAACGTCACGCAAGCGACGAAGAGCCGTTCTCTGCACTGGCGTTCAAAATTGCTACCGACCCATTCGTGGGTAACCTGACCTTCTTCCGCGTTTACTCTGGTGTGGTTAACTCCGGTGACACCATCCTGAACTCCGTGAAAACGGCGCGTGAACGTTTTGGCCGTATCGTACAGATGCACGCTAACAAACGTGAAGAGATCAAAGAAGTTCGTGCGGGCGACATCGCTGCAGCAATCGGTCTGAAAGACGTGACTACTGGTGACACCCTGTGTGACCCGGATCACCCGATCATTCTGGAGCGTATGGAATTCCCTGAGCCGGTAATCTCCATCGCGGTTGAACCAAAAACCAAAGCTGACCAGGAAAAAATGGGTCTGGCTCTGGGCCGTCTGGCGAAAGAAGACCCATCATTCCGCGTATGGACTGATGAAGAATCTAACCAGACCATCATCGCTGGTATGGGTGAACTGCACCTGGACATCATCGTTGACCGTATGAAGCGTGAATTCAACGTTGAAGCGAACGTGGGTAAACCTCAGGTTGCTTACCGCGAAGCGATTCGTGCGAAAGTTACCGATGTTGAAGGTAAACACGCTAAGCAGTCTGGTGGTCGCGGTCAGTACGGTCACGTTGTGATCGACATGTACCCATTGGAGCCGGGCTCTAACCCTAAAGGTTACGAGTTCATCAACGACATCAAAGGTGGTGTAATTCCTGGCGAATACATCCCAGCCGTTGATAAAGGTATCCAGGAACAGCTGAAAGCGGGCCCTCTGGCTGGCTATCCGGTTGTTGACATGGGTGTCCGTCTGCACTTCGGTTCTTACCACGACGTTGACTCCTCTGAACTGGCGTTTAAACTGGCTGCGTCTATTGCCTTTAAAGAAGGCTTTAAGAAAGCAAAACCAGTTCTGCTTGAGCCAATCATGAAGGTTGAAGTAGAGACTCCTGAAGAGAACACCGGTGACGTTATCGGTGACTTGAGCCGTCGTCGCGGTATGCTGCGCGGTCAGGAATCCGAAGTAACTGGCGTTAAGATCCATGCTGAAGTTCCGCTGTCTGAAATGTTCGGATATGCAACTCAGCTGCGTTCTCTGACCAAAGGTCGTGCATCATACACCATGGAATTCCTGAAGTATGATGATGCGCCTAACAACGTTGCTCAGGCCGTTATCGAAGCCCGTGGTAAGTAATCCACAGGATTAAAACCTAAGTCCCGTGCTCTCTCCGAAGGGGAGAGCACTATAGTAAGGAATATAGCCGTGTCTAAAGAAAAATTTGAACGTACAAAACCGCACGTCAACGTTGGTACTATCGGCCACGTTGACCATGGTAAAACTACCCTGACCGCTGCAATCACTACCGTACTGGCTAAAACCTACGGCGGTGCTGCTCGTGCATTCGACCAGATCGATAACGCACCAGAAGAAAAAGCGCGTGGTATCACCATCAACACTTCTCACGTTGAATATGACACCCCGACTCGCCACTACGCACACGTAGACTGCCCAGGCCACGCCGACTATG
>NZ_JARVRQ010000011.1:0-175961 GCF_030209635.1 Enterobacter sp. MEB024
GCCGATGGTAGTGTGGGGTCTCCCCATGTGAGAGTAGGGAACTGCCAGGCATCAATTAAAAGAACCCCGTACCGTATGGTGCGGGGTTTTTTGCTTTGGGTTTTTCCCGCCATCGGAGATGGCATCAGACTGCACACCACCACACCAGCCAACTACCCTTAGTCTTTATCCTATAACTTACCTTGCTAACAGAAAATGTGATCTTACTCTCAATGTTATTTATAACAAAATAATAACATTTGTTTTACAAGATCGTGAGTTCTCAGGACTCAGCATGCCCTTTTTATGGCAGGAGCATAATCACAATGACAGAAAGCATAACATCGAACGGGACGCTGGCTGCCAGTGATTCCCGTAGAAGGGTATGGGCAATCGTCAGTGCCTCTTCAGGGAACCTGGTGGAATGGTTCGACTTTTACGTCTACTCATTCTGTTCACTTTACTTCGCACATATCTTCTTCCCGTCCGGCAACACCACCACACAGCTTCTGCAAACGGCTGGCGTATTTGCTGCGGGCTTCTTAATGCGCCCCATTGGTGGATGGTTGTTTGGACGGATCGCAGACCGTCGAGGACGTAAGGCATCCATGCTGATTTCGGTCTGCATGATGTGCTTTGGCTCGCTGGTGATCGCCTGTCTTCCCGGTTATGACGCTATCGGGACATGGGCGCCGGCTCTTTTGCTACTGGCTCGTCTGTTCCAGGGACTTTCTGTTGGAGGAGAATACGGTACCAGCGCCACTTACATGAGTGAAATTGCCCTCGAGGGCCGGAAAGGATTTTACGCCTCTTTCCAGTACGTCACGCTTATTGGTGGCCAGCTTCTGGCCATTCTGGTGGTGGTTATTCTGCAGCAGGTCCTTACCGACAGCCAGCTTCATGAGTGGGGATGGCGAATTCCTTTCGCGATGGGCGCTGTACTGGCGGTCGTCGCACTCTGGTTGCGTCGTCAGTTGGATGAAACCTCGCAAAAAGAGGTCCGGGCGCTGAAGGAGGCGGGGTCGTTTAAAGGGCTGTGGCGTAACCGCAAAGCTTTCCTGATGGTTCTCGGGTTCACCGCGGGCGGTTCTCTCAGCTTTTACACCTTCACCACCTACATGCAAAAATATCTGGTGAACACCACGGGCATGCACGCCAACGTCGCCAGCGCTATCATGACCGCCGCGTTGTTCGTCTTTATGCTGATTCAGCCACTTATTGGCGCGCTCTCCGATAAAATAGGACGTCGTACGTCAATGCTGATTTTTGGCGGCATGTCCGCGTTATGTACTGTTCCCATTTTAACTGCGCTTCAGCACGTTTCCTCACCGTATGCCGCCTTTGGTCTGGTCATGCTGGCGATGGTCATTGTCAGTTTTTACACATCGATCAGTGGGATCCTGAAGGCTGAGATGTTCCCGGCACAGGTACGCGCTTTGGGGGTAGGGCTTTCTTATGCGGTCGCCAATGCGCTGTTCGGTGGCTCTGCGGAGTACGTCGCGCTGTCGCTTAAATCATGGGGAACGGAAACAACCTTCTTCTGGTACGTGACGGTGATGGGGGCACTGGCCTTTATTGTCTCCCTGATGTTGCATCGAAAGGGTAAAGGTATTCGTCTCTAATAGCGAGCCATCTGCCACACGGCATAGCCGGTCGTGGCACCGGCTACGTCCCAGGCAAAGTCTTTCCAGCTCCAGCCGCTCCCCGCGGGGCGGCTATCCCACAGTTCTTTTGAAGCCCCAAGGCTTACAGAGAACATCAGGCCGATTGCCGCACTACGATCCCGACTGTACCCCTGATGTTGTGCATACTCATTACCGGCAGCGGACAACATCGCGGAGGCGAGAAAGTGTTGCGCTTTATCCTGCCCGGACCAGCTATCGTTAGCCATGTGGCTACAGCCACTGAGAAAGAGAGCACTCAGCAAGAGAAGAATACGCATTAGCGGACTCCAAAAAAAAGCCCTGTCGCTGACAGGGCCTGGACATCACAGAATACGGCTGATAAGTCTGTCAATACGGATTCGACGCAGGCGACGAATAAGCTTGCGGACTTTCACCGGGTAATCGGCAATGCTCTGCAGTTCACGGTAATGCTGAACCACAGTGGTATGCGTGCGAATAAGCTCGAGCTCACGTTCACGACTGGTCGCTAACTCATGTTTCGGGTCATGGATCAGGATGGCATTTTCGAGATCCAGACGCCAGGCGCGAGGGTTCAGGTTATTGCCCGTAAGCAGCATCCATTCATCGTCGACCCACATCCCTTTCAGATGATAACTGTTGTCTTCATCTTTCCACAGACGCACGACCAGCTGGTCAGTGTTAACGTAATACTGTAAACGGCTCAGGAAACGGCGCAGGTTAATCTCATAGAGATAAGGGAGGGCACCGATAATCTTGAACGGTTGATCTTCAGGAATAAAGAAGTCGTTAGCCGTTTTGTCACCGACGATAATTTCAACTTTTTTACCATCACGCAGCAGCTGAATGATATTACGCACCAGCACGGCGGGAAGGTTGAAGTAAGGGGTGCAGATGATGAGTTTCTGCTCCGCACACGGCATCAGGTGGAAAATCGTTTTGTTCAGCAGGCTTGATTTGCCTAACCCCACCAGCGGTGTAACGGACAGCTCTTCGTTATTGGCATCGCCCTGGAAATGGTAGACCGCATCACGCAGTTCCTGGCGGAACGCGCGGATATCATTTTTAATTTCCGGGCTTTTAGGACGGTGTGGATCGTCAAGACGATTTACGCCGCGACCCTGTACTAAGTTCTTATCAACCCAATTAAACATGATATCCGCCATCTGCGGATTACGAACCAGATGGTAACGGTCATATCGATATTTATCGAGCTGATGAAGGTAAACATCATTCAGGCTCGCGCCGCTGTACAGCACGCTGTCATCAATGATGAACCCTTTGAAATGAAGGACGCCGAGCGCTTCTCGGGTATTTACAGGTACGCCGTAAACGGGCACATCGACGCCAGGATTTTCCTGCGCCGTGCGGCAATACCAGTCAGCATTGGTGTTTGAAGCAGCAGCGCCTATACGGCCACGCTGAGCGCGGTGCCAGTCGACCAGCACGCGAACATCCAGTTCCGGACGTTGACGCTTGGCTTCATAGAGCGCATTTAAGATCGCGCGCCCACCTTCATCTTGTTCAAGATACAGGGCCACAATGCAAATGCGACGCGTAGCGCCGGCAATCTTTTCCAGAAGCGTCTCCCGAAAATGGGCGGGAGCGTAAAAGAACTCTACATCATCAACTGACTGAGAAATCTTCGGTAGTTGAGCAAGGTGTTGTTGATGTTTATTACGCTTAAATTTTGACAACATCACAGTGCGTTTCTTCTCTGTTCATTGAAGGGTTGTCTGTACCATGCAAACAACATAAGCGGACAATGATACCACCAGTCCCGTCCAAAGTGGGTAACATTTCCAGTAGCTTACTCGGCTTTATCCGCTGATATCAGGCTCAGGGATAAGGCCACAATACCTTCGTCCAGCTGAATATCAACGTCAAATCCAAGTTTTCGCGCCAGGGTCACCATACCGCGATTGTTAGGCATAGTAATGCCATTGAGGCGTAACAATCCGTGATCTCGCGTATAACTGATGAGTTTTTCCAGCAGCCGTCGCCCCAGACCCAACCCTTTCAGATCGGAGCGCACCAGCACAGCAAACTCCGCATCAACATTATCCGGGTCGGAAATAGCACGCGTAACGCCGAGGATCTCATCGCCCTTATCGGAACGACGAACGGCGACAAATGCCATTTCTCGATCGTAGTCGATCTGGGTCATATTGGCTAAATCATCGTGGGTAAATTCGTTGATTTCGCTAAAATAGCGATAGTAAAGATCCTCTTTCGTTACCTGAGAGATGAACGTGCGCAGCTGCGGTTCATCTTCCGGCAGGATAGGGCGGAACAACGCGCGCTCCCCGTTTTTCATCTCCACCCACTCCTCCAGCTGCAGAGGATACGGGCGGATCGCAAGGCGGCTCTCTCTGTCACCCTCGAAAGGCGCGATATCCAGCGTGACGTCCAGAGCCGTAAACTCACTGCCGGAGGCGAGCAGCGGGTGGATGTCCAGCCGCTGGATCTCCGCGCAATCAACAATCAGGTTAGACACCTGCACCAGGAACTGACTCAACCCGGCAATATCAAGAGGGCGCAGCGCGCTTCGGCCCCGTATTTTTTTGCTTTTGATGGCCTGAATGATCAGATAGCGCGCCAGGTTCATGTTCAGTGGTGGCAAAGCCACGACCGCCTGCTCCTCAGGACGCCACTCGACGCCGCCTTCCCCCAGCATGATAAGCGGGCCAAAGACGGGATCGTATTCAACCACCACGCGCAGCTCCTGAGCGCCTGCGCGATTAGCCATGCTTTGCACCAGCAGCCCGTGGATCCGAGCCTGAGGCCAGGCCATTTTGACCCGGTCGAATATGGCATCAGCGGCTTGCTGTACCTCGGTCGCAGTCCGCAGGTATAACATCACTCCCTGGACATCAGACTTATGCGGGATATCCGGTGAGCGAAGCTTGAGGGCAACGGGATAGCCAATTTGTTCGGCAATATGCACGGCTTCGGCGCTGTCGCCGGCAATCCAGGTGGGCAGGGTTTGCATCCCGTAACTGCCCAGAATCGGCTGCACTTCGTGCGTATCAAGCGAGGTGGCTCCCTCTTCGATAGCCTGCTGTAAAAGCCGATGAACATCGGCGGTGTTCGCCGTCAGGTTACCCGGTAAAGCCGGGGTTTCACGGAGCTGCTTCTGGTTGCGGCGATACTCCACCATATGCATAAACGCTGTAATCGTGCCTTCCGGAGTGCGGTAGGTGGGTAGACCGGCTTCACTGAACAGGCGTCGTGCCTCCTGGGAAGAGAACTCACCGCACCAGTTGGTCAGCAGGGTGACATATTTTCCACGAGGATGGTTCCGGACGGCGTCAATCAGTGCGCGCGCGCTTTCACTCCCGGGAGCGACCGCGCTGGGGGAGTGAATAATCATCAGCGCGTCGAAATCCTGGCTATCCAGTAAAAGGGAGATCGCCCTGATATAGTGATCGCTACTGGCGTCATCGCGCAAATCGAGGGGATTGCCTGGGCTAACGCTTGCCGGCAGCGCCTCTTTCAGGCGTTGTAGCGTCTCCTCACCCAGGGTGGCCAGCTTGCCATTGCGCAGCCACAGTTCATCCAGTGCAAGTGCGGCAGGAGCCGCGCCATTACTGACAATCATTAACTTCTCACCGCGTAATGGACGCATATGGCTTAACGTCTCGACGGCGGAAAAAAGCTCGTGTGTATCCTGAACCCGTAGCAAACCTGCGCGTTGAATCGCGGCATCCCAGGCGGGATCCATGCCGGAATGCGACTGCAGCAGACGCTGGGCGGCGGGGCTACGCCCGCTTTTGATCACCAGAATCGGTTTGTTACGGGACGCGCTACGGGAAGCTGACACAAAACGACGGGCGTCGCTCAGGTGCTCAAGATAAAGAAGAATGGCGCTGGTTTTGCTGTCGCGAGCCAGAAAATCGAGCAGTTCATCAACGTCGATGTCCAGGCTGTCACCCAGAGCAATGAAGTAGGAAAACCCCATCTCACGCTGTTGCGCCCAGTCGAGGATCGTGTTCGATACCGCGGCCGATTGCGAAATGAAAGCGAGTTTGCCTTTGCGGATAGGGACCGGGGAGAAGCTGGCATTCAGCCCCTGCCACGGGGCGAGCAGGCCCAGACTGTTTGGCCCAAGAATGCGCATCTGGTAGCGACTGGCGCATGCCAGAAGCTCCGGCTGCTGTTCGGGCGGAGACGAGAGAATAATGCAGGTTTTACATCCTTTCCTGCCGAGCGACTCCAGCAGGGCTGGATTACGTTTCGCATTTGTACACAGGATGGCAAGGTCCGGTATGAAAGGCAGGCTCTGCACGTCCGGCCATGCCAGCACCCCTTGAACAGCCTTATAGGCAGGCGTCACAGGCATGACGGGGCCATTAAATCCGCCAGCCAGCAGGTTACGCATCATCAGATAGCCTGCGCGATCCGGTTTCATTGATGCACCGATAACGGCAATGGATTTAGGACGAAGTAGCGCTTCTAACCCTCGCTGGCTCATGCAGGCCTCCTGTGAATGCAAGCGACCTGATGATTCTAAACGTTTTCTGTCTCAGTTGCTGTGACGCTGCCCTTATGAACGGTTTTTCCTGCCAGGTAGCGTTCACGAAAGCGGGAGAAATGGCTCCCCAGCGCACCTGCCGCGACGGTATCTCCCGCTAAATCCAGAAGGGCAATCGCCACTTCAGCGGTACAGTACTGCCCGTCAGCATGCGCTTCTCGCAGGCGGTAGGCCGAGACGCGGGAAAGGTCGACCGAAATCACCGGCAATGAATCGAGATAAGGACTTTTGCGGAACATTTTTCGCGCTTCGGTCCAGGTTCCGTCTAGCATAATAAACAGCGGCGGTTTACCAGATGGCGGTGCCGAAAGCACCTGGCGATCTTCGCCAGCATACGAGGCCGGAAATACGACCATTGGCTGATAGTCCGGGTTTGCCACTAAGTCGAGCAGGGCTTGAGGCGGTTCCGTGCGTGACCACTGAAATGCCGCGGTATCCGGCAGAATGTCGGCAATAAGGCGTCCGGTATTGCTGGGTTTCATTGGTTCGGTATCGAACATGACCAGGCAAAAACGACTCTTCGCGGTGCTCGGCGCAAGGGTCTCGCACAGACAAACTTTTAGCGGCAGCAGACAACGCTGACAGCGGCGAACACGATTGCCGCGGGCAAGAAAAGGGCGAGTCGCGCGGGCCAGGCGTGCGGCGCGCAGTTGAAGAACAGCGTTATCAGTCATGGGCGAAGTGCAGGAAAAACCCTATTTTCGCAGAGGAAGGAACGGGGCACAAGATGCGCCCCGTTAATGTTACAGCGATTCGTTTAACCAGCTATCAAACGGTGCTTTAGGAACGGCACCGTTAAGCATGTCGATCACTTCACCATTTTTGAAAATCATGATGGTTGGGATGCTGCGAATGCGAAAGCGTGCGCTCAGCTCACGTTCTGCTTCGGTATTAACCTTAACAAAACGCATTTTGCCGCTGCGTTCTTCGGCAACATCCTCGAAGACAGGCGCGAAGCTACGGCACGGACCACACCACGGTGCCCAAAAATCGACAACCACCGGAAGATCGTCCTTGAGGAGTTTGTCCAGCGTAGCACCCGTAGCGTTGATAACATCGCCATCAAACAGTTCATGGCCACAACGCCCGCATTTCGCACCATCTTCAATCCGATCGTCCGGAATGCGATTAAGAGCCTGACAGTTGGCACATACGGTATTCATAACTAACCTCTGATAGAGCCGTGGGACAGCGGCAGAATGCCGATAATGTTTCTAATATGTTACATATTATCATTCAGCCTGTTTGAAACGACAATGCGTTTTATTCAATGAGAACAATAGTCACAGGCTTTTGTACGAATTTATGGCTATGAGCTTGCACATCGGGTAATCTGCGCGCTTCGCGCAGCGCTGGTGGAGAAAAGCATGAACGACGAAATGAAAAACAAAAGCGGCAAGGTCAAAGTGATGTATGTCCGCAGTGATGATGACTCTGATAAACGCACCCAAAATCCGCGTACCGGAAAAGGTGGCGGGCGTCCGGCGTCTTCTCGTGCAGACGGTGGCCGTCGCCCCGCCCGCGATGACAGAAATAACCGCGGTGATGACCGCAAACGTGATGACCGCAAGCGTGACGATCGCAAACGCGATGATTTCTCGCGCGAGGGTTCATCCCCCTGGCGTACCGTTTCTCGCGCCCCTGGTGATGAGGCGCCTGAAAAAGCCGATCACGGCGGTATCAGCGGGAAAAGCTTTATTGACCCGGAAGTGCTGCGCCGTCAGCGTGCAGAAGAGACCCGAGTCTATGGCGAGAACGCCTGCCAGGCGCTGTTCCAGAGCCGTCCTGAGTGCATCGTTCGCGCATGGTTTATCCAGAGCGTAACCCCGCGCTTTAAAGAAGCGCTGCGCTGGATGGCGGCAAACCGTAAAGCCTACCATGTGGTGGATGACGCTGAGCTGACGAAAGCATCAGGCACTGAACACCACGGTGGCGTGTGCTTCCTGATCAAAAAACGTAACGGGACTACCGTACAGCAGTGGGTTAGCCAGGCGGAAGCCGATGACTGCGTGCTGGCGCTTGAAGATGTGGGCAACCCGCATAATCTGGGTGCAATGATGCGTAGCTGCGCGCACTTTGGCGTGAAAGGCGTGCTGTTACAGGATGCCGCGCTGCTGGAATCGGGTGCCGCGATCCGTACCGCAGAGGGCGGAGCAGAGCATGTTCAGCCGATCACCGGCGACAGCGTTCTGGATGCTATTGAGCAGTTCCGTAATGCGGGATATGCCATCGTCACAACCTCCAGCCATGCCGCTACGCCGCTGTTTAAAGCAACACTGCCGCGTAAAATGGTGCTGGTGCTGGGTCAGGAGCGTGATGGCCTGTCGGATGCTGCGCTTTCCAGCGCGGATCTGAGCGTCTCTATCGACGGTACAGGCAATGTTGAAAGTCTGAACGTTTCCGTTGCGACTGGCGTACTGCTGGCGGAATGGTGGCGTCAGAATAAAGCATAACACTGTGCATCGGGTGTGCCCGCTAAAACGGGCACATTCGCTGCGTTACTCACTCTCAGCCGGTAACACTGGCATCCAGTCAATTGGCGTTTCGCCACGTTTTTCCAGCCACTCGTTCGCCAGAACAAAATGATTACAACCAAAGAAACCACGATGCGCTGACAGCGGTGACGGATGCGGTGCCTTCAGGACATGATGACGCTGCCTGTCGATAATCGCCCCTTTCTTCTGCGCGTGGGAACCCCACAGTAAAAACACCACCCCTTCACGATGCTGGTTGATAAGGCTGATGACTTTATCGGTAAAGGTTTCCCAGCCCAGGCTGGCGTGAGAATGTGCCTGACCGGCACGTACGGTGAGTACCGTATTCAGTAACAGCACGCCCTGGCGCGCCCAGCTTTCCAAATAACCATGAGTGGGCCGGGTAAACCCGGGCACGGTCTTTTCGAGTTCTTTGTACATGTTCAGAAGCGAAGGGGGGATAGCAACCCCAGGACGTACAGAGAAAGCAAGCCCGTGAGCCTGTCCCGGTCCGTGGTAAGGATCCTGACCGAGGATAACAACTTTTACATCGCTGAGTTCGGTATAGCGAAACGCGTTGAAAACATCCTTTTGTGGCGGATAAATCGTCTGGCCAGACTGCCGCTCTGCCGCAACGGTGCTGAGGGTGTTAATAAAATAGGGCTGCTGTTTCTCTTCTGCCAGCACATCGTGCCAGGTCAACGGTGTCGTCATCTCGCTCTCCTGCGAATCACATTCTGCGCCTAGCTTAACCGCTAAAACCCGGGGTGCAAAATCCCAGGCATAAAATCACCGTAAGTCATTCAATTTATTTTGAATAGATGCGAAAGGAGTTGAGCTGGTAAAGCAATGAAATTGATCTGGAACAATAAAATCAAACCACACTCTTTGTGTGGTTGGTGTTTTTGTTGATTTAAATCAATAAATGACCGGGGTGCGAGTGATATATATACACACAAGAAACAATGGTTTTACCAATTGGCCGCGCGAGGCCGACACCAGTTAATGTAACCTAAGGGAGGCAACACATGATTACAGGTATCCAGATTACTAAAGCTGCAAATGACGACCTGCTCAACTCTTTCTGGCTGCTGGACAGCGAGAAAAATGAAGCGCGCTGTGTAGTAGCGAAAGCGGGTTTTGCTGAAGATGAAATCGTTCCGGTGAACAAACTGGGCGAAATCGAATACCGTGAAATCCCAATGGAAGTAAAACCGGAAGTGCGCGTTGAAGGTGGTCAGCACCTGAACGTGAACGTGCTGCGTCGTGAAACGCTGGAAGATGCGGTTAAGCACCCGGAAAAATACCCACAGCTGACCATTCGTGTATCAGGTTATGCAGTACGTTTTAACTCTCTGACCCCGGAACAGCAGCGCGACGTTATTGCGCGTACCTTTACTGAAAGCCTGTAAGGTTTCAGTCTCGGGGGTGGAATAAAAAAGCCGGGGTTTTCCCCGGCTTTTTTTACTCTTCAGTTTTCGTCTCTGGTGCGGCAGAGCTTGGTTTACGGCGTTTACCAATATTCTTGGTATCGCGGTGGCGCTGCTTCACGCGCGGCTTCTCTTTTTCTTTCTCTTTTTTCTCAGCACGTTTTGCGAGCGCTTTTTTAGACGGTTTGCCCGTCATTTTTTCACTCGGTGCACGTGTGGTCGGGCGAAGCTCATCAATAACGCGTGCTTTCAGTGGCTCATCAACGTAGCGGCCAATTTTCTGCAGCAGCAGGTAGTCATGCGCTTCGACCAGAGAGATCGCGATACCTTTGCGTCCGGCACGGCCGGTACGGCCAATGCGGTGCAGATAGGTGTCGCCGCTGCGTGGCATATCGAAGTTAATGACGTGACTGACGTCCGGAATGTCGATCCCGCGTGCAGCAACGTCTGTTGCGACCAGCACGTTCACGCGACCATCAGTCAGACGTTTAATCCCTTCGGTACGCTTAACTTGCGCCATCTCGCCTTCGAGATAGCAGTTATTGATTCCGGCATTACGCAGCATTTCAGCCAGTTCATGCACACGCTCGCGCTTACGCACAAAGACGATGGTACGGGTGGCATCGTCCTGCTTCAGCAGGTGCTTAAGTAACTCAACCTTGTGTTCAAGGTTATCTGCACGGTAATACCACTGGTGGATCTTCTTGCGTTCGCGCGTGGACGGCGTCGCGGAAACTTCCACCGGATCTTCCAGCAGGCGCTCTGCGAAGTCTTTGATCGCGTCCCCTTCAAGGGTGGCAGAGAACAGCATCGTTTGGTTACGCCAGCGCGTCTCACCCGCGATATGTTCGATATCCTGCGCGAAGCCCATGTCC
Source organism: Enterobacter sp. MEB024 (assembly GCF_030209635.1). NCBI lineage: Bacteria > Pseudomonadati > Pseudomonadota > Gammaproteobacteria > Enterobacterales > Enterobacteriaceae > Enterobacter > Enterobacter sp. MEB024. The sequence goes on from NZ_JARVRQ010000011.1 coordinate 10,936, forward strand.
AGCATACGGTCAGCTTCGTCCAGAATCAGTGTTTCTACCGCGCGGCAGTCGAAGTTCTCTTCTTTAATGTACTGCAGCAGGCGACCGGTCGTCGCAACGACGATGTCCTGATTTTCGCTGAACACTTCGGCGTGGTTCATATACGCAACGCCGCCAGTGATCGTGGCGATATCCAGATGGGTATTGGCCGCCAGCTCGCGGGCGTGATCGGCAACCTGCATCGCCAGCTCGCGCGTCGGCGTCAGGATCAAAATACGCGGCGGGCCTGATTTTTTACGTGGAAAATCGAGCAGATGCTGCAACACAGGCAGCAAGTAAGCTGCTGTCTTCCCCGTGCCGGTTGGCGCAGAACCGAGCACATCGCGGCCCTCAAGCGCAGGCGGAATGGCCGCTGCCTGAATGGCGGTCGGGCGTGTAAAGCCTTTGCTCTCAAGTGCATTGAGCAGGCTTTCATCGAGTTCAAGTTCGGAAAAAGTCGTTACAGTCATGTTCTACCTCTGTGTGGGGCGCTGATTATAGACGTTACGGCTGTAATCTTCATCTGTTTGTATGGATATCGCTTTGCGGCCACTTCGCTTTCCCCTATGCTACTCCAGTTTCACTTAGAAGGTTGCCCTGACATGTCTCAACTCAAAGCGCAGTTGCGCCGCGATGGTTTTACGTTTAAACAATTTTTTGTCGCTCACGATCGCTGTGCCATGAAAGTCGGTACAGACGGTATTTTACTGGGTGCCTGGGCACCTGTCGCAGGTGTAAAGCGTATTCTGGATATTGGGACGGGCAGCGGACTGTTGGCGCTGATGCTGGCGCAACGTACCGAAGCGCATGTCACCATAGATGCGGTGGAGCTGGATGCGCAGGCGGCGGAGCAGGCGAGTGAAAATGCGGCTGAATCTCCGTGGGCCGCCCGGATTAACGTTGAATGTGCAGATGTGCTCGACTGGACGCCGGAGCAAACCGCGCGTTACGACCTGATTGTCAGCAATCCTCCCTACTACGCGCCCGGTGTTGAGTGCGGAACGCCTGAGCGTGAACAGGCCCGTTATTCCGGCTCTCTCGACCATAAGGCGCTGCTGATCAGTGCCGCAGAGCTTATTTCAGAAGAAGGGTTTTTCTGCGTGGTTCTGCCAGAAAGCACAGGCAATGCGTTTATTGGCATAGCGCAAGAGATTGGCTGGAAATTACGTTTACGCACCGATATTGCGGATACCGAAGGGCGATTGCCGCACCGCGTGCTGCTGGCGCTCTCACCCAAAGAAGGTGAATGCTTTAACGACCGAATGGTGATCCGTGGGCCAGACCAGCGTTATTCCGAAGATTACACCGCCCTGACCCAGGCGTTTTATCTGTTTATGTGAACCTGCGGGGAGAGGATCGACGGCCCGGACTCGGCCAGCTGATCGGGGTAGTCGAGGGTATAGTGCAAACCGCGGCTCTCTTTGCGCATCATCGCGCAGCGAACAATCAATTCGGCAACCTGAACCAGATTGCGCAGCTCCAGCAGATTATTGGATACGCGGAAATTGGCATAATATTCATCGATTTCCTGCTGCAGCATCGTGATACGGCGTAATGCGCGTTCAAGACGTTTCGTGGTCCGCACAATCCCGACGTAGTCCCACATAAACAGCCGCAGTTCGTGCCAGTTATGCTGAATAACGACCAGCTCATCCGGGTTCTCCACGCGGCTTTCATCCCATGCAGGCAGGTTTTCAGTCTGACGGGCGTAAGGCATGCGCTTCGTGATATCTTCCGCGGCAGACCAGCCGTAAACCAGACACTCCAGCAGTGAGTTCGACGCCATCCGGTTCGCGCCATGAAGCCCGGTATAACTTACTTCACCGATAGCATACAGGCCATCCACATCGGTGCGACCATGATCGTCAACCATTACGCCCCCGCAGGTATAGTGGGCGGCAGGCACGATGGGCACCGAATCGCGGGTTAAATCAATCCCCAGACCCAGCAGCTTTTCGTAGATCATCGGGAAATGCTGGCGGATAAACTCTGCCGGCTTATGGCTGATGTCCAGATACATGCAGTCCACGCCAAGACGCTTCATTTCATGGTCGATGGCGCGGGCAACGATATCGCGCGGTGCCAGCTCGCCCCTGGGGTCAAAGTCCGGCATAAAGCGGGAGCCGTCAGGACGTTTCAGGTATGCGCCTTCACCGCGCAGGGCTTCCGTCAGCAGGAAATTACGCGCCTGAGGATGGAACAGGGCGGTCGGGTGAAACTGGTTGAATTCAAGGTTTGCCACGCGACAACCGGCGCGCCAGGCCATGGCGATGCCGTCTCCGGAGGCAATATCGGGGTTGGTGGTATACTGATACACTTTGGATGCACCGCCAGTCGCCAGCACCACGGCCTTCGCCTGACAGGTCTCAACCTTCTCTTTATTGCGATTCCAGACCCAGGCACCCACGACACGACGCGTACCCGGAAGGCCAATCTTGTCGGAAATAATCAGGTCAACGGCATTGCTGCGCTCAAGGACCCGAATGTTAGGATGGCTGAGGGCTTTACTGACCAGCGTGGTTTCGACTTCTTTACCGGTAGCGTCTGCGGCATGCAGGATACGGCGGTGGCTATGCCCGCCTTCGCGGGTCAGGTGGTAACTCTCTTCACCGTTTGGCTGCACCTGTGTATCAAATAATACGCCCTGATCGATTAACCACTGCACGCAATGACGGGCATTACTGGCCACAAACTCTGCGGCATGCGCATCCACGATCCCGGCCCCGGCAATCAGCGTATCGTCGACATGCGACGCAATGCTGTCTGTCTCATCAAACACGGCGGCAATACCGCCCTGGGCATAAAACGTAGAACCTTCACTTATCGGCCCTTTGCTCAGAACGATAACGCTCTGATGTTCGGCCAGACGCAGTGCCAGGGAGAGACCGGCAGCGCCGCTACCGATGATCAGTACATCACAATGCAGTTCAGGTGTTGTGTTCATGATTTTTGTTTAATTTACTAAACAGTGTTTGGTCAGAATAGCATCCGAATGCGAGATATCGCACGTTTTTTTTGATGTGAGTTGTAACCGCTAAACTCGAGGCGGAGGATTAAAACCACGTAAAAGAAAGAAAATATTTTGCGAAGCAGATCGTTAGCGTCAGATTTTGTGGTGAAATAAAGACTGGGTTGCGTTACTCTTCTGGCGGGAAAAGAGATGTTTCTTGTCATAAAGTGGTGCGTATCGTGAACAGACTTATAATGAGAGAAAATGAACAGTCTGCGGCGCGATGAACAAAAACAAAGGCGTTACGGAACTTATTGAAGATCAGACACTCTAATTCGGTGCTTGCTCAAAGTGCGGTTTTTTAAGAGTGGCGTTTCGATAACGCGTGGAATTTAGGTTTGGGGAGACATTACCTCGGATGAGCGAGCAGTTAACGGACCAGGTCCTGGTTGAACGGGTCCAGAAGGGAGATCAGAAAGCCTTTAACTTACTGGTGGTGCGCTACCAGCATAAGGTGGCGAGCCTGGTTTCCCGCTATGTACCGTCAGGCGATGTGCCTGATGTAGTACAAGAGTCTTTTATTAAGGCCTATCGCGCGCTGGATTCATTCCGGGGAGATAGTGCTTTTTATACCTGGCTGTACCGTATTGCGGTCAATACGGCAAAGAATTATCTGGTCGCTCAGGGCCGCCGTCCGCCTTCAAGTGATGTGGACGCAATCGACGCCGAAAACTTCGAAAGTGGCGGTGCGCTGAAAGAAATTTCGAACCCTGAGAACTTAATGTTGTCAGAAGAACTGAGACAAATCGTTTTTCGCACGATCGAGTCGCTCCCGGAAGATTTACGCATGGCAATTACGTTACGGGAGTTGGATGGTCTGAGCTATGAAGAGATAGCCGCCATCATGGATTGTCCGGTCGGCACGGTACGTTCACGTATTTTCCGTGCGCGAGAAGCAATTGATAATAAAGTTCAACCGCTTATCAGGCGTTGACGATAGCGGGATACTGGAAAAGGTATTAGGCATGCAGAAAGAAAAACTTTCCGCTTTAATGGATGGTGAAACGCTGGATAGTGAGCTGCTCAACGAGCTGTCTCATTCTCCCGAAATGCAAGAGACCTGGGAGAGTTACCATCTCATCCGTGACACCCTTCGCGGTGACACCGGCGAGGTTCTCCATTTCGATATCTCAGCTCGCGTGATGGCGGCCATTGAAAATGAGCCTGTCCGTCAGACCACTCCGCTGATTCCTGAAGCTCAACCTGCGCCTCACCAGTGGCAGAAAATGCCGTTCTGGCACAAGGTGCGTCCGTGGGCCAGCCAGCTCACCCAAATGGGTGTGGCTGCATGCGTATCGCTTGCAGTTATCGTTGGCGTCCAGCACTATAATACTCAGTCTGAAACTAATCAGCAGCCAGAAGCGCCAGTGTTCAACACACTGCCGATGATGGGCAAAGCCAGCCCGGTAAGTTTGGGTGTTCCGGCTGATGCATCCGCCAGCGGCGGCCAGCAACAGCAGGTTCAGGAGCAACGCCGTCGCATTAATGCGATGTTGCAGGATTACGAGTTGCAGCGTCGTCTGCACTCTGAACAGCTTCAGTTTGAGCAGGCACAAACCCAGCAAGCGGCTGTGCAGGTGCCCGGAAACCAAACTTTAGGAACGCAATCGCAGTAATGAAGCAACTTTGGTTCGCCATGTCTCTGATGGCGGGTAGCCTGTTCTTCTCTGCCAACGCCTCGGCTGATGTTTCATCCGGGGCGTTGTTGCAGCAAATGAATCTGGCCAGCCAGTCACTCAATTACGAGTTGGCATTTATCAGTATCAATAAGCAGGGCGTCGAGTCGTTACGATACCGCCATGCCCGTCTTGATAACCAGCCGCTCGCCCAGCTTTTACAGATGGATGGCCCGCGTCGGGAAGTTGTCCAGCGTGGTAACGAAATCAGTTATTTCGAACCCGGTCTGGAGCCTTTCACGCTGAATGGCGATTATATCGTCGATTCTCTGCCATCGCTTATCTACACCGACTTCAAACGTCTTGCGCCTTACTATGATTTCATTTCAGTAGGGCGTACGCGCATTGCGGACAGACTGTGTGAGGTGATCCGCGTTGTTGCCCGTGACGGAACGCGCTACAGCTATATCGTCTGGATTGACGCCGAAACCAAGCTGCCAATGCGTGTAGACCTGCTTGACCGTGATGGTGAAACGCTGGAGCAGTTCCGCGTTATCTCCTTTAGCGTGAACAATCAGGTGGGTAATAGCATGCAGAATCTGGCGAAAGCCAGCCTGCCGCCGCTGCTTTCGGTACCGGCGGGTGATTCCGTCAACTTCAACTGGGTTCCTTCCTGGATCCCGCAAGGGTTTAGCGAAGTCTCCAGCAGCCGTCGACAATTGCCAACCATTGAAACACCGGTTGAATCGCGTCTTTATTCCGATGGTTTGTTCAGTTTCTCGGTGAACATAAACCGCGCATCGGCAAACAGTTCTGAACAAATGCTTCGTACCGGACGCAGGACGGTCAGCACCACGGTTCGCGATAACGCAGAGATCACCATTGTGGGTGAATTACCGCCACAAACGGCGAAGCGTATTTCCGACAGCATTAAATTCAGGGCTGCACAATGATTAAAGAGTGGGCTACGGTCGTATCGTGGCAGAATGGCATTGCGCTGGTGAGCTGTGATGTTAAGGCCTCATGCAATAGCTGTGCTTCCAGAGCCGGTTGCGGTAGCCGCGTGCTGAACAAGCTCGGGCCGCAAACCTCACATACCATTTCCGTGCCAAGCGATCGGCCGCTGATGGTGGGGCAAAAGGTGGAGCTGGGAATTGCAGAAGGTAGCCTGCTCACGTCCGCCATGCTGGTTTATCTCTCTCCGCTGGTGGGGCTGTTTGTTATGGGCGGCGTATTCCAGATGCTGTTTGGTACCGATGTGGCCGCCATGTGTGGTGCGGCATTGGGCGGCGTAGGGGGATTCTGGCTGGCTAAAGCTCTCTCCCCGAAGCTTGCCGCACGCGAAGAGTGGCAGCCTGTTATTCTCAGCGTTGGGCTGGCACCCGACCAGCTTCGTGTTGAGACGCTCTCTTCTGAGGCCCGGTGATCCATCGGGCTTTGTCCTTTTTTACGTCCTAAAACAGAAAACGTCATTTCTTCACGCTATACCTGGCGCTAAGTACATTTCCAGGTAACGGGGATGTAGTGTAGAATGCGGCGTTTTCGCACTGAAAAACGTCAGGCTAAGAACAGCGGCCTCCAGGAATTCGTAAGGCATAATTATTTAACTATATGAAGAACATACGTAACTTTTCGATCATTGCTCACATTGACCACGGTAAGTCGACGCTGTCTGACCGTATTATCCAGATTTGCGGTGGCCTGTCTGATCGTGAAATGGAAGCCCAGGTTCTGGACTCCATGGACCTGGAACGCGAACGCGGTATCACCATCAAAGCGCAGAGCGTTACGCTTGATTACAAAGCGGCTGATGGCGAAATCTACCAGCTGAACTTTATCGACACCCCAGGCCACGTTGACTTCTCCTATGAAGTTTCACGCTCGCTGGCGGCCTGTGAAGGCGCGCTGCTGGTTGTGGATGCCGGGCAGGGCGTTGAAGCCCAGACTCTGGCAAACTGCTACACCGCGATGGAAATGGATCTCGAGGTTGTGCCGGTTCTGAACAAAATTGACCTGCCAGCTGCCGATCCTGAGCGCGTAGCGGAAGAGATTGAAGATATTGTCGGCATCGACGCGACCGATGCGGTGCGCTGCTCCGCTAAAACGGGCGTGGGCGTGACCGACGTGCTGGAACGCCTGGTACGTGATATCCCGGCACCAGAAGGTGACCCGGATGCCCCGCTGCAGGCGCTGATCATCGACTCCTGGTTTGATAACTACCTGGGCGTTGTCTCACTGGTGCGTATTAAAAACGGCACCATGCGTAAAGGCGACAAAATCAAGGTAATGAGTACTGGTCAGGTTTACAACGCTGACCGTCTGGGTATCTTCACGCCAAAACAGGTTGACCGTACCGAGCTGAAATGTGGCGAAGTAGGCTGGCTGGTCTGCGCCATTAAAGACATCCTCGGCGCGCCAGTGGGCGATACCCTGACCGGTGCACGTAACCCGGCAGACAAAGCGCTGCCAGGCTTTAAAAAGGTTAAACCGCAGGTTTACGCGGGTTTGTTCCCGGTCAGCTCTGACGACTATGAAAACTTCCGTGATGCGCTCGGCAAGCTGAGCCTCAACGATGCTTCCCTGTTCTATGAACCAGAAAGCTCCACGGCGCTGGGCTTCGGCTTCCGCTGCGGCTTCCTTGGTCTGCTGCACATGGAGATCATCCAGGAGCGTCTGGAGCGTGAATACGATCTGGATCTGATCACTACAGCACCGACCGTTGTGTACGAAGTGCAGACCACCAACAAAGAGATCGTCTACGTCGATAGCCCGTCCAAGCTGCCACCGCTGAACAATATCGAAGAACTGCGCGAGCCCATTGCAGAGTGTCATATGCTGCTGCCGCAGGAGTTCCTGGGTAACGTTATTACGCTGTGTATTGAGAAACGTGGCGTACAGACCAACATGGTTTACCACGGTAATCAGGTTGCGCTGACGTACGAAATCCCTATGGCGGAAGTGGTCCTCGACTTCTTCGATCGTCTGAAGTCTACCTCTCGTGGCTATGCGTCACTGGATTACAACTTCAAACGCTTCCAGGCGTCTAATATGGTGCGTGTGGACGTGCTGATCAACGGCGAGCGTGTGGATGCGCTGGCACTCATCACTCACAACGACAATGCGCCATACCGTGGCCGTGAGCTGGTTGAGAAGATGAAAGAGCTGATCCCGCGTCAGCAGTTTGATATCGCGATTCAGGCCGCCATCGGTAACCACATTATTGCCCGTTCTACTGTGAAACAGCTGCGTAAAAACGTTCTGGCGAAATGCTACGGCGGTGACGTCAGCCGTAAGAAAAAGCTGCTGCAGAAACAGAAAGAAGGTAAGAAGCGTATGAAGCAGGTCGGTAACGTCGAACTGCCGCAGGAAGCATTCCTTGCCATCCTTCATGTTGGTAAAGACGGCAAATAACCCTAAGGAGTTGGCATGGCGAACATGTTTGCCCTGATTCTGGTCATTGCTACCCTGGTGACAGGTTTGTTGTGGTGTCTGGATAAGTTTATTTTCGCCCCAAAACGCCATGAACGTCAGGCTGCCGCACAGGCAGCCACTGGCGATGGGCTGGACGCGAAAACCCTGAAGAAAGTCGGCCCGAAACCGGGCTGGCTGGAAACCGGGGCATCGGTATTTCCGGTGCTGGCGATTGTGCTGGTTGTCCGCTCGTTTATTTACGAGCCGTTCCAGATCCCGTCTGGTTCAATGATGCCAACGCTGCTGATTGGCGATTTTATTCTGGTTGAGAAGTTTGCCTACGGGATTAAAGATCCGATCTACCAGAAAACGCTGATCGAAACCGGTCATCCAAAACGTGGCGACATCGTGGTGTTTAAATACCCGGAAGATCCGCGTCTGGATTACATCAAGCGTGCAGTGGGTCTGCCGGGTGATAAAGTCACCTACGATCCGGTGGCGAAAGAAGTTACCGTTCAGCCTGGCTGCAGCTCCGGTACCGCGTGTGAAAACGCGCTGCCAATCACTTACTCAAACGTTGAGCCAAGTGATTTTGTGCAGACCTTTGCTCGCCGTAACGGCGGTGAAGCGACCAGCGGTTTCTTCCAGGTGCCCAAAGGAGAGACCAAAGAGGACGGTATTCGCCTGGTAGAACGTAAAGAGACGCTGGGTGATGTGACCCACCGTATCCTCACCGTGCCAATCGCGCAGGATCAAGTGGGGATGTACTACCGGCAGCCTGGCCAACAGCTGGCCAGCTGGATCGTACCACCGGGACACTACTTCATGATGGGTGATAACCGCGATAATTCCGCGGACAGCCGTTACTGGGGCTTTGTGCCGGAAGCGAATCTGGTAGGTAAAGCGACCGCTATCTGGATGAGTTTTGAGAAGCAGGAAGGCGAATGGCCGACCGGCGTTCGCCTGAATCGTATCGGCGGGATCCATTAATTCTCATTAAATGAACGCGTAGCCGCGTTAATTAGCGGCTACGTGAATTATTTCAGCGATAAATCTCTTTGGACTAACGACATCCCCTGTCGTTGTGTATAGAATATTCCCCCGAAGTTTAAGGTTGGCCCTGCAAGGGTGCCACGGCACACGAAACCGCGTTGGTCTTCTCAGGTCGGTTTCGTGTGCTGCATTTTTGACGCATTCATTTACTGGTATCGCATGAACCCCATCGTAATTAATCGGCTTCAACGGAAGCTGGGCTACACTTTTCATCATCAGGAGTTGTTGCAACAGGCATTAACCCACCGCAGTGCCAGCAGCAAGCATAATGAGCGCCTCGAGTTCCTGGGTGACTCTATTTTAAGTTTCGTGATCGCGAATGCGCTTTATCATCGTTTCCCACGTGTGGACGAAGGTGATATGAGCCGCATGCGCGCGACGCTGGTTCGGGGTAATACCCTGGCGGAAATCGCTCGTGAATTTGAACTGGGCGAATGTCTGCGACTTGGGCCGGGTGAACTGAAAAGCGGCGGCTTCCGTCGTGAATCTATTCTTGCCGACACGGTCGAAGCATTAATTGGTGGTGTGTTCCTGGACAGCGATATTCAGACCGTAGAAAAGCTGATCCTTAACTGGTATCAAACCCGTCTGGACGAAATCAGTCCGGGCGATAAACAAAAAGATCCGAAAACGCGTCTGCAGGAATATTTGCAGGGTCGCCACCTCCCGCTGCCATCCTATCTGGTGGTACAGGTGCGGGGCGAAGCGCACGATCAGGAATTTACCATCCATTGCCAGGTCAGTGGCCTGAGTGAACCGGTGGTCGGCACAGGTTCTAGCCGTCGTAAGGCTGAACAGGCTGCCGCCGAACAGGCGTTAAAAATGCTGGAGCTGGAATGAGCGAAGAAAAAACGTATTGCGGGTTTATTGCCATCGTCGGACGTCCGAACGTTGGTAAATCTACCCTGTTGAATAATCTGCTTGGGCAGAAAATTTCCATTACTTCCCGTAAGGCGCAGACCACGCGTCACCGCATCGTCGGTATCCACACGGAAGGCGCCTATCAGGCGATCTACGTTGATACCCCGGGCCTGCACATGGAAGAGAAGCGCGCCATCAACCGCCTGATGAACAAGGCGGCGAGCAGCTCGATTGGCGACGTAGAGCTGGTGATTTTCGTGGTGGAAGGCACCCGCTGGACGCCTGACGACGAAATGGTGCTCAACAAACTGCGCGACGGTAAAACGCCGGTGATCCTTGCGGTCAACAAAGTGGACAACGTGCAGGAAAAAGCCGATCTGCTGCCGCACCTGCAGTGGCTGGGAAGCCAGATGAACTTCCTTGATATCGTCCCGCTGTCTGCCGAGACCGGTCTGAACGTCGATACCATCGCAGGCATCGTGCGCAAACATCTGCCGGAAGCGATTCATCACTTCCCGGAAGATTACATCACCGATCGTTCTCAGCGCTTTATGGCCTCTGAGATCATCCGTGAAAAACTGATGCGTTTCCTTGGCGCGGAACTGCCGTACTCCGTAACGGTTGAGATTGAACGTTTTCAGACCAACGAACGCGGCGGCTATGACATCAACGGCCTGATCCTCGTTGAGCGTGAAGGGCAGAAGAAGATGGTGATCGGCAACAAAGGTGCCAAGATCAAAACCATCGGCATTGAAGCGCGCAGAGACATGCAGGACATGTTTGAAGCCCCGGTTCACCTTGAACTGTGGGTGAAGGTGAAATCAGGCTGGGCCGATGATGAGCGTGCATTGCGCAGCCTCGGTTACGGCGACGACGTCTAAGACTGAACATCGTGGATGGATGGCAGCGTGCCTTTGTCCTCCATAGCCGTCCGTGGAGCGAGACCAGCCTTATGCTGGACGTTTTCACGGAAGAGTCGGGCCGTGTGCGCCTTGTTGCTAAAGGCGCACGTTCCAAACGCTCCGGCCTGAAGGGCGCCTTACAGCCTTTCACTCCGCTGCTGGTACGTTTCGGCGGGCGTGGGGAAGTCAAAACCCTGCGCAGTGCCGAAGCCGTCTCTCTGGCGCTCCCCCTTTCTGGTATCACGCTGTACAGCGGTCTCTATGTCAACGAACTCATCTCACGTGTTCTGGAGCATGAGACTCGCTTCTCTGAACTTTTCTTTGATTACCTGCACTGTATCCAGGCGCTGGCCGGCGCTACCGGTACGCCCGAACCTGCCCTGCGTCGTTTTGAGCTGGCGCTGCTTGGACACTTGGGCTATGGGGTCGATTTTTTGCATTGTGCAGGGAGCGGAGACGAGGTAGAAGATGCGATGACCTATCGCTACCGTGAAGAAAAAGGCTTTATCGCCAGCGTCGTGATAGATAACAGCACCTTTACCGGGCGACAGCTTAGAGCGCTGTATGCGCGTGAGTTTCCCGATCAGGATACCCTTCGCGCAGCAAAACGCTTTACCCGGATTGCGCTCAAGCCGTATCTTGGCGGCAAGCCCTTAAAGAGCCGCGAATTGTTCAGGCAGTTTATGCCGAAACGTTAACGTATCAGACCCTCGCTCCAGCCCTCTCACTGAGGGAGAGGGAGGCAGGGACACGAACTAAAATACCGAGGATTGTCATGGCTGAATTACTGTTAGGCGTCAACATTGATCACATCGCCACGCTGCGTAATGCACGCGGCACGGCTTATCCCGATCCGGTTCAGGCGGCGTTCATCGCTGAGCAGGCTGGCGCCGATGGCATTACCGTTCACCTGCGTGAAGACCGCCGTCATATTACCGACCGCGATGTGCGCATTCTGCGTCAGACGCTGGACACCCGCATGAACCTGGAGATGGCGGTCACGGAAGAGATGCTGACGATTGCCTGCGAGACGAAGCCGCATTTCTGCTGCCTGGTACCGGAAAAACGTCAGGAAGTGACCACCGAAGGGGGCCTGGACGTAGCGGGTCAACGCGACAAAATGCGTGATGCCTGCAAGCGTCTGGCTGAGGCGGGTATCCTGGTCTCTCTGTTCATCGACGCCGATGTAGCACAGATCAAAGCGGCTGCCGAAGTGGGCGCGCCCTATATTGAAATTCATACCGGCTGTTACGCTGATGCGAAAGACGAAACTACGCAGGCCAAAGAGCTGGAGCGTATCGCCAATGCGGCCACCTATGCCGCGAGCCTGGGGCTGAAAGTTAACGCCGGGCATGGCCTGACCTACCATAACGTCAAGGCTATTGCAGCCCTGCCAGAAATGCATGAGCTGAATATCGGCCACGCTATTATTGGCCGTGCGGTAATGAGTGGCCTGAAAGAGGCGGTCTCAGAAATGAAACGCCTGATGCTGGAAGCGCGTCAGTAATGGCTATTCTGGGCTTAGGCACCGATATCGTTGAAATAGCCCGCATTGAAGCGGTGATCGCCCGTAGCGGCGATCGCCTGGCACGACGCGTGCTGAGCGATAACGAATGGGCCATCTGGGAGACGCATCAGCAGCCGGTACGTTTTCTGGCCAAGCGCTTTGCCGTCAAAGAGGCGGCAGCCAAAGCCTTCGGCACCGGTATTCGTAACGGTCTGGCGTTTAACCAGTTTGAAGTGTTTAACGATGAGCTGGGTAAACCACGCCTGCGTTTATGGGGTGAGGCGCAAACGCTGGCAGAGAAACTCGGCGTAAATCACATGCACGTGACGCTCGCCGATGAACGCCACTACGCCTGCGCGACGGTGATTATCGAAAGTTAAAGTTTGTCCGCGTGATGCAGCAGGACAAACTTATCCCAAAGCTGCTCTTCGCTCTCGACGTGTGCCGGATCTTTCAGGATGGTATTGGGGATTGGGCACACTTTCTGACAGGTCGGCGTTTCGTAGTGGCCGATGCATTCGGTGCAGCGGTCGCTGTTAATCTCATAAATGCTCTCGCCCATCGAAATCGCCTGGTTCGGGCATTCCGGTTCGCACATATCGCAATTGATGCATTTTTTGGTGATTAACAGCGCCATCAGGAAATTCTCAGAAACAACACAAACAGGGCGGGCATTATACGCTCATTACCTGTTCAAACCAGTTTTTTTACCAGCTCTTCACTGTGCCGGATACGCTCTGGCGCGTGCTCCAGATCCTGTTGCACCAGGGCCATAAACAGCAGGTCGGTCAACATCATTTGCGCACTTGTCGAGGAGATCGCCGCGCTGCGCGTAGCCTGCTCTTCCGCGATCGTATATAAACAGCGCGTAGCCCGCTGCTGCAGCGCGTTGGGAGTAAACCCGGTGATGGCCAGAATCTTACCGCCTACGCGTAAGGCTTCATCGGTAGCCATATTGATCTCGCGGCGTTCGCCGGAATAGGAGATCGCCAGCAGCAGATCGTTAGCATCCATCGCCTGCACGGTTGCCAGCAGGGCGTGCATATCCTGCTCGACAATGGCGTTGTAACCTATTTTTGTCAGCTTCCAGCCAAAGTTACGTGCCACCAGTCCGGACGCGCCTATCCCGGTCAAAATAATACGTCGCGCTGCACGCAGCATCGCCACGCTTTCCAGTAATTTTTCTTCAGTATTCACATCAAGGGTGGCATGCATGGCCGCGACATTCTCTTTGATGAGCTTCTCTCCCACCAGACGCATCGGGTCATCGCCACGAATCTGATTATGTACCGGCATCGACTGCGGATTGGGGTTACTCACCAGCGCTTCGCTAATCGCCAGCTTGAGAGCCGGGAAGCCTTTAAAGCCAATCTTCTGGGCAAATTTCACCACGCTCGACTGACTCACTCCGGCCTCACTCGCCAGCTGCTGCGAGCTGAGATGGCGGGCATGGTCGGGCTGAGAGAGCAGAAAATCCGCCAACTTTTTATCGCTTTGAGCAAAGCCTGCATAGCGCTGGCGAATGCGAATTAAACAGTTCATAGGTTCTCCTGGCGAAATTGTGATTGTCTGCGCAAATACGAATTTTGCTCGCCTGAATGAATTTTATATTCCATTATAGTGAGATTATTATGAATTAAAAATTCTTGAGGTACAAAAGATGAATCTTGGCTCACTTGTTTCTGAAACGCGTAACCCACAAACCATGGAGCTGGATGCGCTCAGCACCCTGGAACTGGTTAACCGTTTTAATCAACAGGATACGCTGGTCGCGCAGGCAGTGAAAGAGACATTACCGGAGGTGGCGAAAGCCGTCGATGCGGCGGCGGAAGCACTGAAGGCCGGTGGTCGCATTATCTACATGGGCGCCGGAACCAGCGGGCGTCTTGGTGTGCTGGATGCCTCTGAATGCCCGCCAACGTTTGGTGTGCCGCACGGTCTGGTGGTCGGGTTGATTGCTGGCGGCCCTGGCGCGCTGCTGAAAGCCGTGGAAGGAGCGGAAGACAACAAACAGCTCGGCGAGGATGACCTGAAGGGGCTAAATCTGACCGCTCAGGATCTGGTTGTTGGGCTGGCGGCCTCCGGGCGTACGCCGTACGTTATCGGCGGTCTGGAGTATGCCAACAAGGTGGGCTGTACCACGGTGGCGATTTCCTGTAATCCTGGCTCGCCGATTGCGCAGGTCGCTGCTATCGCTATCTCTCCGGTTGTCGGCCCGGAAGCGTTAACCGGTTCTACGCGTCTGAAATCTGGCACCGCGCAAAAGCTGGTGCTCAACATGATCTCCACTGGCGCGATGGTGAAGTTTGGCAAGGTTTATCAGAACCTGATGGTGGATATGCAAGCGACCAACGTCAAGCTGGTGGACAGAGCCTGCCGTATGGTCATGGAGGCGACGGGAGCAAGCCGCGAAGAGGCGGAAGCGGTACTGAAACAAACCGATCACGATGTTAAACCGGCCATTCTGATGATCCTGAGCGGACTGGACGCTGCGGCCGCCAGAGCAAGGCTCAATGCCCATAACGGGTTCTTACGGGCGGCATTAGAAAACTAACAGAGGCGTGTATGGACAAAACAGCAGCGCTCGCCAGCGATATCCTGCAGGGGATCGGTGGGGAAAAAAATATTCAGCGTCTGGAAAACTGCATGACGCGCGTGCGCGTCGAGGTGCATAACGACGAGCAGCTTGATGTGCCGCGTCTGAAGCAGCTTTCCGGCGTGAGTGGTTACGTTAAACAGGGGCAACAGCACCAGCTGATTGTCGGGCCGGGAAAGGCGGCGCAGGTTGTGGATGCCATGCGTGCGCTGATGGTCGGCGGCGAAAGCGTGGCGATCGACGACGTCGAACGTACGAAGGCGCAGGCAAAGGCCCGATACAAAGCCCCCATGAGCGATGCGCTGCGACAACTGGCCAACGTCTTTATTCCGCTGATCCCGGCGTTTATTGCCTCTGGCTTAATCACCGGGATCATCAATATTCTTAAGCGTCCGGATATCGTAGGGGACTTCGCGACCCACTACCCTAATTTATTAGGCATTCTCGGTATTTTCGGCAGCGCCGTGTTTGCCATCATGAACATTCTGGTGGGGGTCAACACCGCGAAGGTCTTTGGCGGCTCGCTGGCCATGGGCGGGGTGATGGCAGGTATTCTGTCCAGCCCACAACTGGCGCAGATAACCCTGTTTGGTGAGGCGCTCCAGCCTGGCCGCGGCGGGGTGATTGCCGTGCTGCTGGTGGTCATCCTGATGTGCTGGATCGAGAAGAAACTGCGCACCCTCCTGCCTGGATCAATTGAGCTGATCCTCAATCCACTGTTAACGACGTTGATCACCGGCAGCGTGGCTATTGTGGCGTTGCAACCGCTGGGTGGCTGGATCTCTGAGGCCATCGCCCATGGCGCATCGCTGGCTATCGATCGCGGCGGTCTGTTAGTGGGTGCCGTGCTGTCAGGCACCTTCTTGCCGCTGGTACTGACCGGTCTGCATCAGGGGCTGGTGCCGATCCACGTCGAGCTGGTGCAGGCGCACGGTTACAACGCGCTGCTGCCCATCCTGTCGATGGCTGGCGTGGGGCAGGTCGGGGCGGCGATTGCCGTACTGATGAAAACCCGCAACGCGCGGCTGAAAAAAGTGATCAAAGGTGCGATGCCGGTCGGATTACTCGGAATTGGCGAGCCGCTGATTTTCGGCGTCACGCTGCCGCTGGGGAAACCGTTCCTCGGTGCTTGCCTGGGAGGGGCGGTAGGCGGAGCGCTGATCAGCTACTGGAAAGTGGCAACGGTGATCACCTTCGGGATCTCCGGGCTGCCGCTGGCGCTCACCATCGTGACCGGAAAAGTTATGCTCTATCTGTTAGGCTATCTGGTAGCGGTGATCGCCGGGTTCCTGTTTACCTGGCTGTTAGGATTCAACGATCCAGAGGAGTAAGGTTTGGCAAATCACGAGCGTCGCGTTGTTTTTTTCGACCTGGACGGTACGCTGCATCAGCAGGATATGTTTGGTACGTTTATGCGCTACCTGCTGCGGCGTCAGCCTTTGAATGCGCTGCTCGTATTACCTCTCTTACCCGTAATTGGCATTGCGTTGCTGCTAAAAGGTCGGGCAGCGCGCTGGCCAATGAGCCTGTTGCTCTGGGGCTGTACCTTTGGACGCAGCGAAGCGCGGCTTAAACAGCTTCAGCAGGACTTTGTGCACTGGTTTCGCGGGCATGTGACCGCGTTTCCGGTTGTTCAGGCAAGGCTCACCAGCTATCTCGACGCGAACGATGCCGACATCTGGTTGATTACCGGATCCCCGCAAGCGCTGGTGGAACAGGTCTATTATGATACCCCGTGGCTGCCGCGGGTGAATCTTATCGCCACGCAAATTACTCGCGGGTACGGTGGATGGGTACTGACCATGCGCTGCCTGGGGCATGAAAAGGTGGTGCAACTGGAGAAGCGAATCGGTACGCCACTGCGTCTTTACAGCGGCTACAGCGACAGCAAGCAGGACAACCCGCTGCTCTATTTTTGCCAGCATCGCTGGCGCGTCACGCCCGCAGGCGAACTTCAGCAACTCGAATAGTCTTATCTATAGCGGGTGTGTATAATGCCGCCCGCTTTTAGACTGGAGTATCAACCGTTGTGCAACCCTGAACGCGATCATGAATACTGGATGCGCCATGCGCTTACGCTTGCCCAGCGTGCCTGGGACGAGGGGGAAGTGCCCGTGGGTGCTGTGCTTGTCCACAATAACCAGGTGATAGGGGAAGGGTGGAACCGCCCGATTGGCCGTCACGATCCGACTGCGCACGCTGAAATCATGGCCCTTCGTCAGGGCGGAATGGTGCTGCAAAACTATCGTCTGCTTGATACCACACTGTATGTCACGCTTGAGCCATGCGTTATGTGTTCCGGCGCGATGGTGCATAGCCGTATCGGCACGCTGGTCTTTGGCGCGCGGGATGAAAAAACCGGAGCGGCCGGTTCGCTGATGGACGTACTGGGACACCCGGGGATGAACCACCAGGTGCAGACTATCGGTGGGGTACTTGCACCAGAGTGTGCGGGGCTATTAAGTGATTTCTTTCGAATGCGCCGTCAGCAGAAAAAGCAACAAAAGGCAGAATTGAAGTTGTCGGGCGAGTAAGTTCATCCGGTGCCACCACCGGATAACTCTGGGCCAGCTGATTTGCCTCTGCCGCCTCTTTTTCCTTCTCCAGCAGATAACCCACCAGGCTAATCTGATATTTACGGATATTTTCCACGTAGGCGTAGGCTTCATGCCCGCGCGCGTAACCGTAGGTCAGTTTGTTGTACCACGGCTTCTGGCTCAGCAGCGGCAGGCGTTGTTTTACGTCTGACCAGCTGTCCGGGTTACCTTTCGTTTTCGCCGTCAGCGCGCGCGCGTCAAGCATGTGCGCGTAACCCATGTTGTAGGCTGCCAGCGCAAACCAGATCCGTTCCTCTTCAGGCACCGTCTCCGGGACTTTGCCCATCATATCCTGCAGATACCGTGCGCCGCCGCTGATGCTCTGTTCTGCATCGGTGCGGTCAGTCAGCCCAAGGCTCTGAGCGGTATTTTTAGTGAGCATCATTAAGCCGCGAACGCCAGTGGGCGAGGTGGCCTGAGTATCCCAGTGGGATTCCTGATAAGAGATCGCTGCCAGTAATCGCCAGTCGATCTCCTGGGCATACTTCTCAAATAACGGCTGCAGGTCTGGCAGCACGCTATCGACCGCGCGCAAGAAGCTTCGGGTGTCGACGTAATCAAAATCGTCACCGTGGCCGAGGTATTTCTCTTCCAGACGCGCCAGCGTACCGTCTTCATTGATGGTGTTGAAGAAATCGAGCATCGCCGCAGAGAGGGTCTGATCGTCATCAAGCTGGCTAAACCAGGTCACCGGCTGTTCGTCTGTCACGTCCAGCGCCACCGCGATTTCGGGGTGCACGCGCTGGAAAAGGCTGATCGCGACCGAATCAGCGATGGTGTAGGGCAGTTTTTTATCTTTTACCTGGTCCAGCAGCTCAGTCGTACCGAGCTTAGGATCAACCGTCCAGCTCAGGTCCGGGAATTTCTTCTCCTTGAGCTCACGCAGATCGTCAATCACGACGTGACCCGGGGCGATGGTCAACTGTTGTGCATTAATCGCCGCCAGCGTTCGCGGGCGCAGGCTCCCGACCCGGTAGACCAGCTGTTGAGAAACGGAGTAGTAGGTTGGGCCTGGCTGATAGTTCTTGCTGCGCTCGCTGTTGTACACCAGCCCGGCCGCAAGGATATCGGCGTCGTTGTTATCCAGGTCATCAAACAGCTGGCTGATATTCTGACGGACGGTAATTTTGAGCTTCACGCCAAGATAGTCGGCAAACTGTTGCGCCAGTTCATAATCCAGGCCAATCGTTTTGCCGTTAATGTCGCTGTAAATCAGCGGCGAGTTGAGGGTACTGACGCGCAATTCCCCCCGCTCCTGTATGGCGGCGATACGGTTTTCGGCTTTACCGAACCAGGGGATGGAAGGCCAGAGGGCCACTGCCAGCAGCAACGTTACAATGCCGATGAGCAGATAATTAATCTTTAATTTTTTCAATTAGTTAATTCTCTGCGACGCCGGATGCCTCAGTATGCTGTAGCCATGTTAAGAATAAGGTTTGCCATTGAATGAGCGGCATTTTGCGTAAAGTTACGCCACTTGGCAACAAATTAGAGAGAGAGGTCACATCTATTGTTAAACGTAAACGTTGATTTTATTTCGACGCAAACGGTTTCGTCGACGCTCAGGATTCTCTATAATGACGCCCGTTTTCCCCCCTTGCGCACACTGTAAGCGCCCCGGCGCTTCGAAGACGAGAGACTTATGATGGAAATTCTGCGTGGTTCGCCTGCACTGTCTGCCTTCCGTATCAATAAACTGCTGGCACGTTTTCAGGCAGCCGACCTTCCGGTAAGCAATATTTACGCTGAGTATGTCCATTTTGCTGACCTGAATGCACCCCTGAATGCAGAGGAGCGAGTACAGCTGGAACGCCTGCTCAAATATGGTCCAAGCCTGAGCAGCCATACGCCAACCGGCAAACTGATCCTTGCGACGCCTCGTCCAGGCACCATCTCCCCCTGGTCTTCCAAAGCCACCGACATCGCCCACAACTGTGGTCTGAACCAGATTAACCGTCTGGAGCGCGGCGTGGCGTACTACGTTGAAGCGTCTACCCTGACCGATGCGCAGTGGCAAACCGTTGCCGCTGAGCTGCATGACCGCATGATGGAGAGTGTCTTTGCCTCTCTGGACGATGCGCAGAAACTCTTCTCCCACCATCAGCCTGCGCCGGTACAGAGCGTCGATTTGCTGGGGCAGGGCCGTCAGGCGCTGATTGACGCCAACCTGCGTCTCGGTCTGGCACTGGCAGAAGACGAAATTGACTACCTGCAGGATGCGTTTGTTAAGCTGAACCGCAACCCGAACGACATCGAACTTTACATGTTCGCTCAGGCAAACTCTGAGCACTGCCGTCACAAGATTTTCAACGCCGACTGGATTATCGACGGTGAAGAGCAGCCGAAGTCGCTGTTCAAAATGATCAAAAACACCATGGAAAAAACGCCTGACCACGTGCTGTCTGCCTACAAAGACAACGCCGCGGTGATGGAAGGTTCTGACGTGGGCCGCTTCTTCGCCGATCGCGAAGCAGGGCGCTATGATTTCCATCAGGAGCCGGCGCATATCCTGATGAAAGTCGAAACGCATAACCACCCGACGGCGATCTCGCCGTGGCCGGGTGCGGCGACCGGGTCTGGCGGGGAAATCCGCGACGAAGGCGCAACCGGACGGGGTGCTAAACCAAAAGCCGGTCTGGTCGGTTTCTCCGTCTCCAACCTGCGCATCCCGGGCTTTGAGCAGCCGTGGGAAGAGGATTTCGGCAAGCCGGAACGTATTGTGACCGCGCTGGATATCATGACCGAAGGCCCATTGGGCGGGGCGGCGTTCAACAATGAATTTGGACGTCCTGCGCTGAACGGTTACTTCCGTACCTACGAAGAGAAAGTGGAGAGCCACAACGGCGAAGAGCTGCGCGGCTATCACAAACCGATCATGCTGGCTGGCGGAATCGGTAACATTCGCGCCGATCACGTGCAAAAAGGCGAGATCGTAGTCGGTGCGAAGCTGATCGTCCTGGGTGGCCCGGCTATGAACATCGGCCTGGGCGGCGGGGCTGCCTCCTCTATGACCTCCGGTCAGTCTGATGCGGATCTCGATTTTGCATCCGTACAGCGTGATAACCCGGAGATGGAACGCCGTTGCCAGGAGGTCATTGACCGCTGCTGGCAGTTGGGTGATGCCAACCCCATCCTCTTTATTCACGACGTAGGCGCGGGCGGTCTGTCCAACGCCATGCCGGAGCTGGTCAGTGACGGTGGTCGTGGCGGTCGTTTCAACCTGCGCGACATCCTGAGTGATGAGCCAGGCATGAGCCCGCTGGAAATCTGGTGTAACGAATCCCAGGAACGTTATGTTCTGGCCGTCGCTGCCGATCAGTTGCCGCTGTTTGACGAGCTGTGCCGCCGCGAGCGTGCCCCGTATGCCGTCATCGGTGAAGCGACCGAAGCGCTGCACCTGTCCCTGAGCGACACCCATTTCGACAACCAGCCGATCGATCTGCCGCTGGACGTGCTGCTCGGTAAAACGCCGAAGATGACCCGCGACGTTGAGACCCGTAAAGCAGCTGGCAAAGCGCTGGATCGTCAGGGCATTACCGTGGCTGACGCGGTCAATCGCGTTCTGCACCTGCCGGCCGTGGCGGAGAAAACCTTCCTGGTCACCATCGGCGACCGTACCGTGACCGGTATGGTGTCGCGCGATCAGATGGTTGGCCCGTGGCAGATCCCGGTGGCTAACTGTGCCGTCACCACCGCGAGTCTCGACAGCTACTACGGTGAAGCGATGGCGCTGGGCGAACGTACCCCGGTCGCTCTGCTGGACTTCGCCGCGTCTGCTCGCCTGGCCGTTGGTGAAGCACTGACCAACATTGCCGCAACGCAGATTGGCGACATTAAACGTATCAAACTTTCCGCGAACTGGATGGCCGCAGCGGGCCACCCGGGCGAAGATGCGGGCCTGTATGAAGCCGTGAAGGCGGTGGGTGAAGAGCTCTGCCCGGCACTTGGCCTGACCATTCCGGTGGGTAAAGACTCCATGTCGATGAAGACCCGCTGGCAGGACGGTAACGAGCAGCGCGAGATGACCTCTCCGCTGTCGCTGATCATCTCCGCGTTTGCCCGCGTAGAAGATGTGCGCCATACCGTGACGCCACAGCTGGTGACTGAAGATAACGCCCTGCTGCTGATTGACCTGGGTAAAGGCCATAACGCACTGGGAGCGACCGCGCTGGCGCAGGTTTATCGTCAGCTGGGTGATAAGCCGGCAGATGTGCGTGATGTGGCGCAGTTAAAAGGTTTCTACGACGCCATCCAGGCCCTGGTGGCACAGCGTAAACTGCTGGCCTACCACGACCGTTCCGACGGTGGCCTGCTGGTTACTCTGGCTGAGATGGCCTTCACCGGCCACTGCGGCGTTGAAGCGAACATCGCGACGCTGGGCGAGGATCGTCTGGCGGCGCTGTTTAACGAAGAGCTGGGCGCGGTGATTCAGGTGCGTGCCGCAGATCGTGACGCGGTTGAAAGCGTACTGGCTCAACACGGCCTGGCAGATTGCGTGCATTATCTGGGTAAAGCCGTGCAGGGCGACCGCTTTGTCATTGAAGCGGATGGCCACGCGGTGTTCAGCGAGAGCCGTTCTACCCTGCGTATGTGGTGGGCTGAAACCACCTGGCAGATGCAGCGCCTGCGTGACAACCCGGAGTGTGCCGATCAGGAACACAACGCGAAGGCTAACGACAACGATCCTGGCCTGAACGTGAAGCTCTCTTTCGACATCAACGAAGATATCGCCGCGCCGTACATTGCGACCGGCGCGCGTCCGAAAGTGGCCGTACTGCGTGAGCAGGGCGTCAACTCCCACGTTGAGATGGCTGCTGCCTTCTACCGTGCGGGTTTTGATGCCATCGACGTTCACATGAGCGACCTGCTGGCCGGGCGTACCGGTCTGGAAGATTTCCAGGCGCTGGTCGCCTGCGGTGGTTTCTCTTACGGCGACGTGCTGGGTGCAGGTGAGGGTTGGGCGAAGTCCATCCTCTTCAACAGCCGTGTCCGCGACGAGTTTGAAACCTTCTTCCACCGTCCGCAAACGCTGGCGCTGGGCGTATGTAATGGTTGCCAGATGATGTCCAACCTGCGCGAGCTGATCCCCGGTAGCGAAGCCTGGCCGCGCTTTGTGCGTAACCAGTCTGACCGCTTTGAAGCGCGTTTCAGCCTCGTGGAAGTGACCCAAAGCCCGTCTCTGCTGCTGCAGGGCATGGTAGGGTCGCAGATGCCCATCGCCGTTTCCCATGGCGAAGGCCAGGTTGAAGTGCGCGATGCAGCTCATCTGGCTCAGCTTGAAAGCAAAGGCCTGGTGGCGCTGCGCTTTGTCGATAACTTCGGCAAGGTGACAGAATCCTACCCGGCTAACCCGAACGGTTCGGTGAACGGTATCACTGCGGTGACCAGCGAAAGCGGTCGTGCGACCATTATGATGCCGCACCCGGAACGTGTGTTCCGTACCGTGAGCAACTCCTGGCACCCGGAAAACTGGGGCGAGGACAGCCCGTGGATGCGTATCTTCCGTAATGCGCGTAAACAGCTAGGTTAAGCGTACCGCTACTCCCACAGCAGGCCCGGTGCGCGAAAACGCCACCGGGCTTTTTTGTGCCTGTCGCAAAACCGCGACAATCCGCTATTCGTAGTGTCTCCAAAAGGAGACATTTAACTCATTGAATTGTATAGGGTGTGGTGGGTTGTCGTTAAGGTGTTGCTTTTTAGCGACACTTAGCCTGGAAATCATTAAGCGGGCAATTAACGGCGTAATTGCATAAAATGCATAAATATCAACAAGATAATTTATTGTTTTGCATTATGGCACGAGTGTTGCATAATATTAATCAGTGGCTCATTCACCTTCTTATGTCAGCCCCTTCGGGACGTGCTACATAAACTTCGAATGACGCACAAAAAGGTGCCTGCCGTCCAACTACTGATCATAGCGTTGCTTTATCAGGCCAGGGCGAAACGTCGAGTTAGGCACCGCCTCATTCCATGACAAAGCCGGGTTTTTACCCGGCTTTGTTGTATCTGAAGGGCAGACTCAGTTACGCTCTCCTTAAACCCCGATAAAGAGAGTAATGCGTTGAAACGCTGGCCCGTTTTTCCTCGTTCCCTGCGACAGCTTGTCATGATGGCCTTTCTGCTGATCCTGCTGCCTTTGCTGATCCTGGCATGGCAGGCGTGGCAGAGTCTTAACGCGTTGAGTGCGCAGGCGGCACTGACTAACCGCACGACGCTGATCGACGCCCGACGCAGCGAAGCGATGACTAACGCCGCGCTGGAGATGGAACGCAGCTATCGCCAGTACTGCGTGCTTGACGATCCTACTCTGGAAAAGGTCTATCAGAATCAACGTAAACGCTACAGTGAAATGCTGGACGCCCATGCAGGGGTGCTGCCGGACGATAAGCTTTATCAGGCGTTACGTCAGGATTTGAACGATCTGGCGCAACTGCAGTGTAAGAACAGCGGCCCGGATGCCGCAGCGGCTGCCCGTCTTGAAGCCTTTGCGAATGCCAATACCGAGATGGTGCAGTCTACCCGCACGGTTATCTTCTCTCGCGGGCAACAGCTGCAGCAGGAGATTGCGGAACGTGGCCAGTTCTTTGGCTGGCAGGCGCTGGTGCTGTTCCTCGTCAGCCTCGGTCTTGTTCTGCTCTTTACCCGCATGATCATCGGCCCGGTGAAGGGTATCCAGCGCATGATTAACCGCCTGGGCGAGGGGAAGTCTCTCGGGGATACGGTCGCCTTTAAAGGCCCGCGCGAGTTGCGCTCCGTTGGCCAGCGCATTATCTGGCTTTCTGAACGTCTGGCATGGCTGGAATCCCAGCGCCATCAGTTCTTGCGCCATATTTCCCATGAGCTTAAAACGCCGCTTGCCAGCATGCGCGAAGGAACGGAACTGCTGGCAGATGAAGTGGCGGGGCCGCTTACGCCCGAACAGAAAGAGATTGTCGACATCCTGGATGCCAGCAGCCGCAATCTGCAAAAGCTGATTGAGCAACTGCTGGACTACAACCGCAAGCTGGCGGATGGCGCGGTGGTACTGGAAAACGTCGATATTGCGCCGCTGGTGGATATGGTGATCTCCGCCCATAGCTTGCCAGCAAGAGCTAAAATGATGCATACCGGGGTGGAGCTCAGTGAGCCAACCTGCCTCGCGGAACCGATGCTGTTGATGAGCGTTCTGGATAATCTTTACTCCAATGCGGTGCACTATGGTACTGAATCCGGTAACATTTATATCCGAAGTTATACGAATGGTTCACGGGTGTTTATTGACGTCGCTAACACCGGCACTCCAATCCCTGATGACGAAAAAACCATGATCTTTGAACCCTTTTTCCAGGGAAGTCATCAGCGGAAAGGGGCGGTAAAAGGAAGTGGGCTGGGCCTGAGTATTGCCCGGGACTGCATACGACGCATGCAGGGTGAGCTGAAAATTGCCACGGACGAACGGTCAGATGTTTGCTTCCGTATTGAACTGCCCCTGAGCCGGAAAAATCAATGAAATGAATCTATGCCTGGTGAGTATGTCACACGTCTTTTCCCGCGCCGTGCGCGCGGTGTTTTTCAGCAATATGTTTCGCCTGAGCCTGCCCTGTTTATTTCTGGCGGGCTGTGTTTCCCATGTGCCGCAAAGTGCGATTAGCGATAAACAACAAGATAAATGGCCAGATAATCAGCTGGCAGATTTCCTGTCGACCCGCTGTGACGACATCTGGAATCTGTCGGGGCATGACGTCGAGAGCAATCCGCTGTTCTGGCTACGTGGAATAGATTGCGCCCAGCGTCTGGCGCCGGTTGAGGCGCGCTCGCAAGCGGCGATGCTCAGTGACGATACCTGGCAGGACGCGTTCAAGCGCGGGATTTTACTCGCGGATGCGAAAATCACCCCCGTCGAGCGTCGCACCAACGTCACGCGGCTGGACACGTTTGTCGGAAATCTTCCGGCGCAGGTGCGCCCGGTGTATCAGCTCTGGCGTGATGGTCAGGCGTTACAACTGCAGTTGTCTGAAGAGCGTTTTCGCTACAGCAAATTACAGCAATCCACCGACAGCGAGCTTGATACGCTGCGCCAGCAGGAGCAGCACTTGCGTGCTCAACTGGATACCACGACACGCAAGCTTGAAAACCTGACCGACATCGAAAGACAGCTCTCGACGCGTAAACCGGCCGGAAATTATCTGCCTGACGCGCCAAAAGGGTCAGCCGCGGCGCCAGACGGTGATGCGCAGAAACAAGAGGATGTGAAGCCATGACAAGCCGAAAACCTGCCCATCTCTTACTGGTGGATGACGATCCGGGGCTGTTAAAGCTGCTGGGGATGCGTCTGGTCAGTGAAGGCTACAGCGTGGTGACGGCGGAAAGCGGGCAGGAGGGGCTGAAAGTCCTGAGCCGCGAGAAGGTTGATCTGGTGATTAGCGACCTGCGAATGGATGAAATGGATGGCCTGCAGCTGTTCGCGGAGATCCAGAAGCAGCAGCCTGGCATGCCGGTGATCATCCTGACGGCGCACGGATCGATTCCGGATGCCGTTGCCGCGACGCAGCAGGGGGTATTCAGCTTCCTGACCAAGCCGGTAGATAAAGATGCCCTCTATAAGGCTATCGACAGCGCGCTTGAGCACGCGGCTCCGTCGAATGATGAAGCGTGGCGGGAGTCTATCGTCACCCGCAGCCCGATTATGCTGCGTCTGCTCGAACAGGCCCGGATGGTGGCGCAGTCAGACGTTAGCGTGCTGATTAACGGCCAGAGCGGTACCGGGAAAGAGATCCTTGCCCAGGCTATCCATAACGCCAGCCCGCGCAGCAAAAACGCCTTTATCGCGATTAACTGTGGTGCGCTCCCTGAACAACTGCTTGAGTCTGAACTGTTTGGTCATGCCCGCGGGGCGTTCACCGGGGCGGTGAGCAGCCGGGAAGGGCTTTTCCAGGCGGCAGAAGGCGGCACACTTTTCCTGGACGAGATTGGCGATATGCCGGCACCGCTGCAGGTCAAATTGCTGCGTGTTTTGCAAGAGCGAAAAGTGCGCCCCCTCGGCAGTAACCGCGATATCGATATTAACGTGCGTATCATTTCGGCCACGCACCGCGATTTACCAAAAGTCATGGCGCGCAACGAGTTTCGTGAAGATCTCTACTACCGTCTGAATGTGGTGAATCTGAAAATTCCGGCACTGGCCGAGCGGGCGGAAGATATTCCGCTGCTGGCAAACCATCTTTTGCGCCAGGCGGCCGATCGGCATAAGCCTTTTGTCCGGGCGTTTTCCACCGATGCGATGAAACGGCTGATGGCCGCAAGCTGGCCGGGCAACGTGCGCCAGCTGGTGAACGTTATTGAACAGTGCGTGGCGCTGACCTCGTCACCCGTCATTAGCGACGCGCTGGTGGAGCAGGCGCTGGAAGGGGAAAACACCGCGCTGCCGACGTTTGCAGAAGCGCGTAATCAGTTCGAACTGAACTATCTGCGCAAGCTCCTGCAGATAACCAAAGGCAACGTAACCCATGCGGCGCGTATGGCCGGGCGCAACCGTACCGAGTTCTACAAGCTGCTCTCCCGCCATGAGCTGGAAGCAAACGATTTTAAAGAGTAGTACCGCAAAATCTGAATGAGTATGATACTGTGAGCAACCGATTACGAAGCAGCTTACAGGCAAGAGTTTAAGGACCCACCATGAAAAAGATTGATGCGATTATTAAACCTTTCAAACTGGATGATGTGCGTGAAGCGCTGGCGGAAGTGGGCATCACCGGGATGACAGTGACGGAAGTGAAAGGTTTTGGTCGCCAGAAGGGCCACACCGAACTTTACCGTGGCGCAGAGTACATGGTGGACTTTCTGCCAAAAGTGAAAATTGAAATCGTGGTGAGCGACGATATCGTGGATACCTGTGTGGATACCATTATCCGTACGGCGCAGACCGGCAAAATTGGCGACGGTAAAATCTTCGTCTTTGATGTGGCACGCGTGATCCGTATCCGTACCGGTGAAGAAGACGACGCCGCGATTTGATCGTCAGTACCTGATTCCTGATTCAGCCGGGTGGCGCTATGCTTACCCGGCCTGCAAAACCTCACCGGCCGGGAAAGTGTAGCGCCATCGGGCGATTACAGTACTTTATGCGGCCCGAAACATTCGTAATGAATGTTGTCTTTATTCACACCCAACTCCACCAGCTGCTTCGCGGCATACTGCATAAACGCTACCGGTCCGCAGACGTAAAACTGCATCTCCGGCGCGCTGAATGCCCCCTCGTGCTGACTCAAATTCATCAGACCTTCGCTGTCAAAGCGTGCGGCTGCACGGTCGGCATCCGTCGGCAGACGATACCAGGTATGGGCGGTAAAGCGTGGCAGACCGGAAGCCAGCGCATTCACTTCATCGGCAAACGCGTGCACTTCACCGTTCTCGGCCGCGTGGAACCAGTTTACCTGCGCGCTGTGGTTTGATTTAGCGAGGGTGTCGAGCATCGCCAGCATTGGCGTCTGACCCACCCCGGCTGAGATCAGGGTGACCGGCGTATTCGCCTCAACCGCCATAAAGAAATCGCCCGCAGGCGCGGCCAGATGAACCACATCACCCACGTTAGCCTCGTTATGCAGCCAGTTTGATACCTGGCCGCCATCTTCGCGTTTTACGGCAATGCGATAACGTTTACCGTCTGGTTTGCGGGTCAGGGAGTACTGGCGAATCTCCTGGTGCGGGAAACCTTCAGGCTTCAGCCACACGCCCAGATACTGCCCCGGCTGATAATCAGCGACCGGCTTGCCATCCACCGGCTCGAACTCAAAACTGGTGATGAGCTGGCTGCGCGGCGTTTTCTCGACGATGCGGAAAGCGCGGGTACCTTCCCAGCCGCCTGCCTTACTGGCGTTTTCGCTGTAGATCTGTGCTTCACGGTTAATGAACACGTTTGCCAGCACGCCGTAGGCTTTCCCCCACGCGTCCAGCACCTCCTGACCCGGGCTAAACATCTCATCCAGTGTGGCCAGCAGATGGCCGCCGACGATGTTGTACTGCTCCGGTTTGATCTGGAAGCTGGTGTGCTTCTGCGCAATTTTTTCCACGGCAGGCAGCAACGCCGCCAGATTTTCGATATTACTGGCGTAGGCTGCGATGGCGTTGAACAGGGCTTCGCGCTGATCGCCGTTACGCTGGTTGCTCATGTTGAAAATCTCTTTCAACTCCGGGTTATGCGTAAACATACGATCGTAGAAATGGGCGGTGAGTTTCGGGCCGGTTTCGACCAGCAGGGGAATAGTGGCTTTAACTGTGGCGATGGTTTGAGCGTCGAGCATAGCAGCGTCCTTCAGTGGTGTTTTTAATGATGTATTTTAAATGCATCTTATAAAAAATACCCCTGCGTTGTAAATGGTTCTTTGCAACGTGAAAAATATGCATCACAAACCTGAAAAGAAATCCGTTGAAAATGATGAGGGCTTTATTCCTCAAACCCTTGCGTGGCGGGTAGGAAAACGTTTGCGTAAAATCGTTTGTCAAGACCTGTTATCACAGAACTAATCAGTTATACTGTTGCCCGTCGTCCAACAGGACTGCCTTTTCAGGCCAAAATTTTATTGTTAGCTGAGTCAGGAGATGCGGATGTTAAAGCGTGAAATGAACATTGCCGATTATGATGCCGAACTGTGGCAGGCTATGGAGCAGGAAAAAGTACGTCAGGAAGAGCACATCGAACTGATCGCCTCCGAAAACTACACCAGCCCGCGCGTAATGCAGGCGCAGGGTTCTCAGCTGACCAACAAATACGCTGAAGGTTACCCGGGCAAACGCTACTACGGCGGTTGCGAGTACGTTGACATCGTTGAGCAACTGGCCATCGATCGCGCTAAAGAACTGTTTGGCGCCGACTACGCTAACGTACAGCCGCACTCTGGCTCTCAGGCTAACTTCGCGGTCTACACCGCGCTGCTGCAACCGGGCGATACCGTTCTGGGTATGAACCTGGCGCAAGGCGGCCACCTGACTCACGGCTCTCCGGTTAACTTCTCTGGCAAACTGTACAACATCATTCCTTACGGCATTGATGAGTCCGGTAAAATTGACTACGAAGACATGGCGAAGCAGGCGCAGACCCACAAACCGAAGATGATTATCGGCGGTTTCTCTGCTTACTCCGGTATCGTTGACTGGGCAAAAATGCGTGAAATCGCAGACAGCATCGGTGCTTACCTGTTCGTTGACATGGCGCACGTTGCCGGCCTGATTGCTGCAGGCGTTTATCCGAACCCGGTTCCGCATGCTCACGTTGTAACCACCACCACGCACAAAACCCTGGCGGGCCCACGCGGTGGCTTGATCCTGGCAAAAGGTGGCGACGAAGAGCTGTACAAAAAGCTGAACTCTGCCGTATTCCCAAGCGCGCAGGGCGGCCCACTGATGCACGTTATCGCGGCGAAAGCGGTGGCGCTGAAAGAAGCGATGGAGCCAGAGTTTAAAGTTTACCAGCAGCAGGTTGCTAAAAACGCCAAAGCGATGGTGGAAGTCTTCCTGAACCGCGGTTACAAAGTGGTTTCCGGTGGTACTGAGAACCACCTGTTCCTGCTGGACCTGGTTGATAAAAACCTGACCGGTAAAGAAGCTGACGCTGCCCTTGGCCGTGCCAACATCACCGTGAACAAAAACAGCGTGCCAAACGATCCGAAGAGCCCGTTCGTGACCTCCGGTATCCGTATCGGTTCTCCGGCTGTTACTCGCCGCGGCTTTAAAGAAGCGGAAGTGAAAGAGCTGGCAGGCTGGATGTGTGACGTTCTGGACAATATCAATGACGAAGCGGTTATCGAGCGCGTTAAAGGTAAAGTTCTGGAAATCTGCGCACGCTTCCCGGTATACGCTTAATCTTTCTGTTTGCAGAAATAAAAAAGGCCGCGATTGCGGCCTTTTTTATGGGTTAACGCCGGTCAAGGGAGAGGGCTCCCGGTCCCACTATCGCCAGTAAAATAAACGCTCCGGCAATACTGATATTCTTGTAGAAGTTAATCATATTCGGCATGACGGCATCACCGGTCATATCCCAGTAGTGGTGGCCGATTATCGCGGTACCCAGCGTGTAAAATACAAAGAGTACGGCAACAGGGCGGGTGAAAAAGCCCAGCACGATCAGGATGGCGGCAGGCACCTCCATTACCACCGCAATAATGGCCGCCAGCATGGGCATGGGTGTACCCAGCGACGTCATATATTGTACGGTCCCGCTAAACCCCGTCAGTTTTGGATAGCCGAAGATAATAAACAGTACGACAAGCGCGATACGACCTATTAACAGCAACAGGTGACGTGCCTGGCCGAAATCTAAATAGCGAAGTGAGTTCATGGCAGAAATACCTCTGCAAGTGGAGTAATTTAAACGTAATACACATTTTCATTCCCTGCCATAAGTCAGATGACTGCACAATATGTTAAATTTTCGTTAATTTATAGCAGGCTATCTACTTGCTTAATTTTTGTATTCTCGCCAGACTATGGCCTCCATTTCGGGAGGGATTCATGGTCTTGCATTCCACGCGCTGGCTGGCGCTCAGTTATTTCACCTATTTCTTTAGCTACGGTATTTTTCTGCCTTTCTGGAGCGTCTGGCTCAAGGGGATCGGCCTGACGCCCGAGACCATAGGTATCCTGCTTGGCGCTGGTCTGGTGGCACGTTTCCTGGGAAGCCTGCTGATCGCACCGCGCGTCAGCGATCCCTCCTTGCTGATTAAGGCGGTACGCATTCTGGCGCTGTTGACGCTGGTCTTTGTCGCCTGTTTCTGGGTGAGCCACCAGTTTGCATGGCTGATGGTGGTGATGGTCGGTTTTAACCTCTTTTTCTCGCCGCTGGTTCCGCTGACGGATGCCCTGGCAAACACCTGGCAAAAACAGATAACGATGGATTATGGCCGCGTGCGGCTGTGGGGCTCAATTGCCTTTGTCATCGGCTCTGCAGTGGTGGGTAAACTGGTTAGCCTTTACGATTACCGTGCGATCCTTGCGCTGCTGAGTATCGGCATTGCCTCCATGCTGCTGGGGATGCTGTTGCGTCCATCGGTAATGCCGCAAGGTGAGGGCCGTCATCATGAAAGCGCCGGCTGGCCGGCCTGGCGAAGCCTGGTGGCACAAAGCTGGCGTTTCCTGGCCTGCGTCTGTCTGCTGCAGGGCGCGCACGCGGCGTACTATGGTTTCAGCGCCATCTACTGGCAGGGGGCAGGGTACTCCGCATCTGCAGTGGGTTACCTGTGGTCGCTCGGTGTGGTCGCTGAGGTGATTATCTTCGCGCTGAGCAAAAAGCTGTTCCGGCGCTTCGGCGCGCGCGATCTGCTCCTGCTTTCTGCTGTCTGTGGTGTCGTACGGTGGGGCATTATGGGCTGGACGACGGAGCTGCCGTGGCTGATCGTGGCGCAAATTCTGCACTGCGGTACCTTCACGGTATGTCATCTGGCGGCCATGCGCTATATCGCCGCGCGTGAAGGCGGGGATGTCATTCGGTTGCAGTCGGTTTATTCGGCGGTGGCGATGGGCGGCAGCATTGCGGTGATGACGGTCTTTGCGGGCTTCCTTTACCAGCATCTGGGACACGGGGTCTTCTGGGTCATGGCGCTTGTCGCCCTACCGGCGATGTTCGTTCGCCCTAAAGTCGCCGCGCGCGCGTAGCTACGATTCCAGCATGGCGCGAATATGTTCTTGCTGCTGCGTGTTCAGCGTCTCAACGGCGTGGATCAGCGGTGGTGAGAACAGGGGCAGGGCGGTCGGATAAGGGGTGATGACCAGCGCCGCTTCGCGCGGTGCCCCCTCTTTCTGATAAGCCTGCAGCGTCTGATATCGAATGTTGAGCGGCAGCAACGTCAATTCGCGCAGTTGCTGCTCTATCACGTCCTCACAGGATTTATCCTCTCCCGTCAATAACACCACCTGCTTCTCATGCAGATCGGTCTCCTGCATCAGCCAGGCGCCGAAAATGACCGCCACCAGGCTCATCTCTTCATCAGAAAAACGCAGCCCGAATTCCGCTTCCAGCTCAAACAACGCCTCTTTGGTGGTGCGTAACAGGCGGGGGTAGAGACGATGGATCTCTTCCGGCAGGCTATTGTCGATGCCTATCTCAAACAGCGAACGGTCCAGCGCCTGGGCCAGATGAATATAAAGCTGATCGGTCAGCCCCTGTTCATCGCTGAAGTTCATCCCGGTTTGCGCCCGAAAACGGGCGACCATGCGCACAATTGCCCGACGCAGGCGCTGATCCTGCTGATGCTTATCAAGCACAGGGTCAGGGATGCGCAGCATCATAAAAAGCAGTGCAAGAAACAGTTGTTCATCGCTGTGGGTCCCTTGTGGCACGCGGCGTTTCCAGTGACGAACAATCTCCTGAGCGGTGAAATATTCCCCTCTTGATTGCGTCCAGTTACGCTGCACCGATGAAAACTGCGGGGTATTCCCCAGATGATGCTGCATCAGGCAATACTGCAGATAGAGCTGCAAAAACTGTACGTCCCGGCAATCAAACGGGCGCTGAAGCTTGCGCGAGCAGAAGCTGATCAACGCCCGCAGGTTGGTATCGTCATAGAGAGGCCGGGCAATGCCCTGCTGTTTAAGCGCGGTTTTCAGCGCGGGGGTAAACTGATGCGAAACGAATTGCGGACACAGCCGCATAGCCCTGCGCAGCCAGTGCAACAGGCATAAACGTTGATTCAGGGCTGAGCCTTCAATCCGGTAGCTGCCGTCATGGTACGTGACGATGTCGAGCCGGTGATAGCGCTGGATTTCATCGCGCGTCTCGGCTATATCTTGCCGTGCCATAGCGTCGTCCACGCCATTGGCAGCGATAATGCTCTGTGCGGTAACGGCAGCATCGGGCAGGTAAAGCATTAAAAGCACCTGGCAGCGGCGCTGCGAACTGGAAAGCACAGATGGAATTTCAAGCGTCGTCATCATCTGTCGGGTATCCAGTGGGAATGTTTGATAAGAATAGCTAAAGGATGGGCGCTGAAAAGCGCGCCGGCAGGCCTTTCACTCAGGATTGCTGGCGAACATCACAGAATTTATGACGTGAGGAATTGATGCAAACAGTTAAACAAAGCGCAATGGCGTTATTTTTGACGGTGATCCCCTTTGCTGTCGTCGCGCATCCTCACAGTTTTATCAGCCTGAAAACCGAGCTGGTAACGGACGGAACGCAGCTCAGTGGCCTGAAAATGCGCTGGACGATGGATGAAATCACCTCGGCTGACCTGCTGTACGATGCCGGGAATGCAAAACCCGGGGATGAAATCTGGAAAAAGCTGGCGGCGGAAGTGATGGCCAACGTGCTTGGTCAGCACTATTTCACCGAGTTCTGGCACAACGGACAAAAGGTGAAATTTATGAATCGGCCGACGGAATATGGCATGACCCGCGACGGACATCAGGCGGTACTGACGTTTGTCCTGCCGCTGGCGCAT
The DNA here is from genome assembly GCF_030209635.1 of Enterobacter sp. MEB024. Lineage (NCBI taxonomy): Bacteria > Pseudomonadati > Pseudomonadota > Gammaproteobacteria > Enterobacterales > Enterobacteriaceae > Enterobacter > Enterobacter sp. MEB024. The sequence continues at coordinate 44,919 of NZ_JARVRQ010000011.1, forward strand.
CCGCAGCCGCTGGCTGGGCAGACCTATACGTTTTCCACCTTTGATCCCACTTACTATGTCGATATGCATTACGCAGAGGAGAGTGATGTGACGCTACCGGCAGCCCTGCAAAAAATCTGCACGATGGCAATGCACACGCCAAAACCGAGCGAAGAGACGCTCAATTTTGCGGTCTCTCTCGATAAAGAAGATGCACCACCCGAAGACATGGAGCTGGGTAAACAGTTCGCACAGCAGGTGACGTTGCAATGTCAGTGATCGCATCTCCGGCACGAAAATCACGCCGCTGGCTTCATCTCTGGCCGCTGGCGCTCTTTTTGCTGCTGGCCGTGTGCGGCGCGTTGTGGCTATGGCACGCCTGGCCGCAGGTGATGATGAAAAGCATTGTCTGGCAGCGCGAGGTCAACCAGCAGATGAGTGGCTTACTGAAGGCGGTGGCGGAGAACCCGACGAAGGCAGGCGGTTCTCTTCTGGCCTTCAGCTTTCTCTACGGTGTCCTGCATGCGCTGGGGCCGGGACACGGCAAAATTGTGATCGCGACCTGGCTTGCGACCCATCCGTCCAGGCTCAAATCAAGCATTGGGTTGACCCTCGCATCTTCGCTGCTTCAGGGCGGCGTGGCGATTGCGCTGGTGGTGGTCGTCCTGTCGTTATTACGCCTTCCTGCTCGTCAGCTGCATATTAGCAGTTTCTGGCTGGAGAAGGGCAGTTACGCGCTGGTCGGTGTGCTGGGCTTGCTCCTGTGCTGGCGGGCACTGAAAAAACTGCGGACTTTGCTGCACAAACCCCAGTTCAGGGCTTTTACGCCGCACCATGAACACACTGCGAACTGCGGCTGTGGACATCAGCATCTGCCGACGCAGGCGCAGCTGCAGAACGGTGATGACTGGCGAGCGCGGCTAATGGTTGTGCTCTCAATGGGCATGCGTCCGTGTTCAGGGGCAATCATGGTGCTGTTGTTCAGTAAGGTGATGGGTGTATTTGGCTGGGGAATGCTCTCGGCATTGGCCATGGCGGCCGGGACGTCACTCACGATTTCGTCACTGGCACTGCTGGTGCACAGTTTCCGTCAACTGGCGGTCAAACTCAGCGGCAATAAAACGCCGGTGCTGTGGCGGCAGGTCGGATGGACAACGCTCGCGCTGGCGGGCGGGATGATTCTGCTGGTGGCTGCGGTAACGATGTGGATGAGCGCGGTGCCGGTGGGAAGGGGATTAAGGCCGTTTTAGTCAGGTACAGCATGGTGCCCTTTCCCGGCGGGAGAGGGCACCGCAGGCTGGATTAACGCTTCAGCGCGTCGCTCAGCTCATCACGCATGTTTGCCAGCATGGCTTTAACAACACGTGGGTTACCTGCAACGATGTTGCCAGTCGTCAGATGGTTGTGGCCGCCGGTGAAATCGCAAACGATGGCGCCTGATTCACGCGCGATCAGCTCGCCCGCTGCAAAATCCCATGGCTTCAGTGACAACTCAAAGTAACCGTCAACGCGACCGGTAGCCACATAGGCCAGGTCCAGCGCGGCAGAACCGGTGCGACGGAAGTCCGCGCATTCGGTGAACAGTTTGCCCAGGATATTCATGTAAGTGGTTGCGTGCTGCTTCGCCTTGAACGGGAAGCCGGTTGCCAGAATGGTACCGTCGAGGTCGCGTGCATTGCTGCAGCGCAGACGGTAGCCGTTCAGCTGCGCGCCCTGACCGCGGGTCGCGGTGAACAGTTCGTTACGCATTGGATCGTAAACCACGGCGACTTCAGTACGGCCTTTAATGCGTACAGCGATAGACACGGAGAAGTGTGGCAGACGTTTGACGAAGTTGGTGGTGCCATCCAGTGGATCGATAACCCATTGAACATCCTGATCGGTACCTTCAAGTTCACCGCTTTCTTCGGTGATGATGGTGTGCTGCGGGTAAGATTTGCGGATGGTATCGATAATAATCGCTTCAGCGGCTTTATCGACGTTGGTTACGAAATCATTGCTGCCTTTCTGGCTGGTTTCAACAGAATCTGGCGTTTCGTAGTGCTTGGCAATTACATTACCCGCCTTGCGCGCTGCGCGCACGGCGATGGTCAGCATCGGATGCATCGGTCTCTCTCACTGGATGTTAAAGAACGGGAAAATCGGCGCAGAGTATAGCAGCGAGATCGGAATATGTCTCTCGTTTATGATAATATGGCCGAATATTCTTCAGACACAGAATCCAGACATTAAAACTATGCTGCAAAACATTCGAATCGTGCTGGTCGAAACATCGCACACTGGCAATATGGGCTCCGTAGCCCGCGCTATGAAAACCATGGGCTTAACGAACCTGTGGCTGGTTAACCCACTGGTGAAACCCGACTCACAGGCTATCGCTCTGGCTGCGGGTGCCAGCGATGTCATTGGTAACGCGCAGATCGTGGATACCCTGGACGAAGCCCTGACAGGGTGCAGTCTGGTGGTCGGGACCAGCGCCCGCTCCCGTACACTGCCGTGGCCGATGCTGGATCCGCGTGAATGCGGTATGAAAAGCGTCTCTGAAGCCGAACAGGCTCCTGTAGCGCTGGTGTTTGGCCGTGAACGCGTGGGCCTGACCAACGATGAACTGCAGAAGTGCCATTACCACGTGGCCATTGCCGCTAACCCGGAATACAGCTCCCTGAACCTGGCAATGGCCGTTCAGGTGATTGCCTATGAAGTGCGTATGGCGTGGCTGGCGACGCAGGAAAAAGCAACGGCAGAGCCGCAGGAAGAGGCCGTCTACCCGCTGGTGGACGATCTGGAGCGCTTCTATGGTCACCTGGAGCAGACCCTGCTCTCTACCGGTTTCATCCGTGAAGGTCACCCGGGGCAGGTAATGAACAAGCTGCGCCGCCTGTTTACTCGTGCGCGTCCGGAAAGCCAGGAACTGAACATTCTGCGCGGGATTCTGGCGTCGATTGAGCAAAAGAATAAAGAGTAGTGCCCATCCTGGTGATACGGCACGGAAGGTTAAATACCTGACTAAAACAGTCAAGTAAATAGTTGACCATTTTAGTCAGGAATGTCAGACTTGGCCCTGCTATGCAATACCCCCATTTTACTATAAAAAACCCCGGGCAGGGGCGAGTTTGAGGTTAAGTAAGACATGAGACTGACATCTAAAGGGCGTTATGCCGTGACCGCGATGCTGGACGTTGCGCTCAACTCCGAAGCGGGCCCGGTTCCGTTGGCTGATATTTCTGAACGACAAGGGATCTCCCTCTCCTATCTGGAGCAGCTGTTCTCCAGACTGCGTAAAAATGGACTGGTTTCCAGCGTTCGTGGCCCAGGCGGCGGTTATCTGCTGGGTAAAGACGCGGGCAGTATTGCAGTTGGCGAAGTGATCAGTGCCGTTGACGAATCCGTTGATGCGACCCGTTGCCAGGGTAAAGGCGGCTGCCAGGGCGGCGATAAGTGCCTGACCCACGCGCTGTGGCGCGACCTGAGCGATCGTCTGACCGGCTTCCTGAACAACATCACCTTAGGTGAGCTGGTAAATAACCAGGAAGTTCTGGATGTCTCTGGCCGTCAGCACAGCCAGGACTCCCAACGCAGCACCCGCGGGCAGGACGCGATCGACGTCAAATTACGCGCGTAATAAAAAGATAAGTATTTCAGAATCAGGCCGGAGCGTTCGCTCGCTCCGTGTACTCGGTCGTACATCCAGCCGGTTGCCTGATTCCTTGCATTGAAGCGATGTACGGAGTTTATAGAGCAATGAAATTACCGATTTATCTCGACTACTCCGCAACCACGCCGGTGGACCCGCGTGTTGCCGAGAAAATGATGCAGTGTCTGACCCTGGACGGAAACTTTGGTAACCCAGCTTCCCGTTCACACCGTTTTGGCTGGCATGCTGAAGAGGCGGTAGATATCGCCCGTAATCAGATTGCTGACCTGGTGGGTGCCGACCCGCGTGAGATTGTATTCACCTCCGGTGCGACCGAATCCGATAACCTGGCGATCAAAGGTGCGGCCAACTTTTATCAGAAAAAAGGCAAGCACATCATCACCAGCAAAACCGAACACAAAGCCGTGCTGGACACCTGCCGTCAGCTCGAGCGTGAAGGTTTCGACGTGACTTACCTGGCACCACAGAGCAACGGTATCATCGACCTGAAAGAGCTCGAAGCGGCCATGCGTGATGACACCATTCTGGTCTCCATCATGCACGTAAACAACGAAATTGGCGTTGTGCAAGATATCGCGACCATCGGCGAAATGTGCCGTGCGCGCGGCATCATCTACCACGTAGACGCCACCCAGAGCGTGGGCAAACTGCCTATCGATCTGAGCCAGCTGAAAGTGGACCTGATGTCCTTCTCCGGCCACAAAATCTATGGCCCGAAAGGTATTGGTGCACTGTACGTTCGTCGTAAACCGCGTATCCGTATCGAAGCACAGATGCACGGTGGCGGTCACGAGCGCGGTATGCGTTCCGGTACGCTGCCTGTTCACCAGATCGTGGGTATGGGCGAAGCTTACCGTATTGCGAAAGAAGAGATGGAAACCGAGATGGCGCGCCTGCGCACGCTGCGTAACCGTCTGTGGGATGGCGTGAAAGATATGGAAGAAGTGTATCTGAACGGCGATCTCGAACAGGGCGCACCAAACATTCTCAACGTCAGCTTCAACTATGTTGAAGGTGAATCGCTGATTATGGCGCTGAAAGACCTGGCGGTTTCTTCCGGTTCTGCCTGTACGTCTGCAAGCCTGGAGCCATCCTATGTGCTGCGCGCACTGGGCATGACTGACGAGCTGGCACACAGCTCTATCCGTTTCTCTTTAGGTCGTTTCACTACCGAAGAAGAGATTGACTACACCATCAAGCTGGTTCGCAACTCCATCGGTCGTCTGCGTGACCTTTCTCCACTGTGGGAAATGTTCAAGCAGGGCGTGGATCTGAACAGCATTGAATGGTCACATCACTAATCGGTACATAAGGAGAATTCAACATGGCATACAGCGAAAAAGTTATTGATCATTACGAGAACCCGCGCAACGTTGGCTCTTTTGACAACAGCGACGAAAGCGTAGGTAGCGGTATGGTCGGTGCGCCAGCGTGTGGCGACGTGATGAAGCTGCAGATTAAAGTCAACAATGAAGGTATCATTGAAGACGCGCGCTTCAAGACCTACGGCTGCGGTTCTGCTATCGCCTCCAGCTCCCTGGTCACCGAATGGGTGAAGGGCAAGTCTCTGGACGAAGCACAGGCAATCAAGAACACGGATATTGCTGAAGAACTCGAACTGCCACCCGTGAAAATTCACTGTTCTATCCTGGCAGAAGACGCGATCAAAGCCGCCATTGCGGATTACAAAAGCAAACGTGAAGCAAAATAATTGAGGTTTGAGTATGTCGATTACCCTTAGCGACAGCGCTGCCGCGCGAGTAAGCTCTTTTCTGGCGAACCGTGGTAAAGGCTTTGGCCTGCGACTGGGCGTACGTACCTCCGGCTGTTCTGGTATGGCTTACGTACTGGAGTTTGTTGACGAACCGGCGTCTGATGACACCGTGTTTGAAGACAAGGGCGTGAAGGTGGTGGTCGATGGCAAAAGCCTGCAATTCCTCAATGGCACTCAGCTGGACTTTGTAAAAGAAGGCCTGAACGAAGGGTTCAAATTCACGAACCCGAACGTCAAAGACGAGTGTGGTTGCGGCGAAAGCTTCCACGTTTAACCGCGCGTCATCCGAAACCCCACCGCAGGACTCCTGTGCGTGGGGTTTGTTCTAACAGGCTACCCCTGAGATTGTTATGGATTACTTCACTCTCTTCGGACTACCCGCTCAATACCCGATTGATCTGCAGGCGCTGACGATCCGCTTCCAGGATCTGCAGCGTCAGTATCATCCGGATAAATTCGCCAGTGGTACTCAGTCAGAGCAATTGGCTGCGGTATCGCAATCTGCGACCATCAATCAGGCCTGGCAGACGCTGCGCCATCCACTGTCTCGCGCTGAGTATCTGCTCTCGCTTCATGGCTTTGATCTGGCGAGTGAACAGCACACCGTGCGTGATACGGCGTTTTTGATGGAACAGCTGGAACTGCGTGAAGAGCTGGATGAGATTGAACAGGCCAAAGATGAAGCGCGTCTGGAAAGCTTCATCAAGTGCGTAAAAGGCATGTTCGATACCCGCCATCAACTGATGGTGGAGCAACTGAACAACGAGACCTGGGATGTGGCGGCAGACACTGTGCGCAAACTCCGTTTTCTCGATAAACTGCGAAGCAGTGCTGAACAACTCGAAGAAAAGCTGCTCGATTTTTAATTTCGGAAGCAATTATGGCCTTATTACAAATTAGTGAGCCTGGCTTAAGTGCCGCACCGCACCAGCGTCGTCTGGCGGTAGGTATTGATCTGGGCACCACCAATTCTCTCGTGGCGACCGTGCGAAGCGGCCAGGCGGAAACGCTGGCTGACGAGCAGGGCCGTCATCTGCTGCCTTCCGTGGTCCACTACCAACAGCAGGGCCACGCGGTTGGCTACGACGCACGCGCGAACGCCGCGCGCGATCCGGCGAACACCATCAGTTCCGTAAAACGCATGATGGGCCGCTCCCTCGCCGATATTCAGACCCGTTATCCGCATCTGCCGTATCAGCTGCAGGCCAGTGAAAACGGCCTGCCAATGATTGCCACGGCAGCGGGGCTGCTGAACCCGATCCGCGTTTCTGCTGATATCCTCAAAGCGCTGGCGGCGCGTGCTACGGCAACGCTCGGCGGCGATCTCGATGGCGTGGTCATTACCGTTCCGGCCTACTTTGATGATGCACAGCGTCAGGGCACCAAAGACGCGGCGCGTCTGGCGGGACTGCACGTTCTGCGCCTGCTGAACGAACCGACGGCGGCCGCCATTGCCTACGGCCTGGACTCCGGTCAGGAAGGGGTGATTGCGGTTTACGATCTGGGTGGCGGGACCTTTGATATTTCTATCCTGCGCTTAAGCCGTGGGGTGTTTGAAGTGCTGGCTACCGGCGGTGATTCTGCGCTGGGTGGCGATGACTTCGACCATCTGCTGGCCGATTTCATTCGCGAGCAGGCGGGTATTCCCGATCGCAGCGATGCACGCGTGCAGCGTGAACTGCTGGACGTGGCCATCGACGCGAAAATCGCGCTGAGCGATGCGCAGTCTGTCACCGTCAACGTGGCGGGCTGGCAGGGGGAAATCACCCGGGAACAGTTTAACGACCTGATCGCGCCTTTGGTGAAACGCACTCTGCTGGCCTGCCGTCGCGCACTGAAAGATGCGGGCGTTGAGGCTGACGAGGTGCTGGAAGTGGTCATGGTTGGCGGCTCCACGCGCGTACCGCTGGTGCGTGAACGTGTGGGGGAATTCTTTGGCCGCACGCCGCTGACGTCCATCGACCCGGATAAAGTGGTTGCCGTGGGCGCGGCTATCCAGGCGGATATTCTGGTCGGCAACAAGCCGGACAGCGAGATGTTGCTGCTGGATGTTATTCCGCTCTCCCTGGGTTTAGAAACCATGGGGGGACTGGTGGAGAAAGTCATTCCGCGTAACACCACCATTCCGGTGGCGCGCGCGCAGGAATTCACCACCTTCAAAGACGGCCAGACCGCGATGTCCATCCATGTGATGCAGGGCGAGCGCGAGCTGGTGCAGGACTGTCGTTCACTGGCGCGCTTTGCGCTGCGCGGTATTCCTGCGCTGCCTGCGGGCGGTGCGCATATTCGCGTTACCTTCCAGGTGGATGCGGACGGCCTGCTGAACGTCACGGCGATGGAGAAATCCACCGGCGTTGAGTCGTCTATCCAGGTGAAGCCGTCCTACGGCCTGACCGATGGTGAGATCGCCTCCATGATTCAGGATTCAATGAGCTACGCCGAACAGGATGTGAAGGCGCGTATGCTGGCAGAACAGAAAGTTGAAGCCGCACGCGTGCTGGAAAGTCTGAACGGTGCGCTCGCTGCCGACGCCGCGCTGTTAAGCGCCGCTGAGCGTCAGGTGATTGACGAGGCTGCCGCGCGCTTAAGCGCAGTGGCCGAAGGCAATGATGCTGATGCAATAGAAGAAGCCATTAAAAACGTTGATAAACAAACCCAGGACTTTGCTGCTCGCCGCATGGACAAATCTGTCCGCGTCGCGCTGAAAGGCCAGTCCGTGGACGAGGTTTAATATGCCAAAGATTGTTATTTTGCCTCATGCGGACCTCTGTCCGGATGGTGCTGTTCTGGAAGCGAAGACCGGTGAGACCATTCTCGATGTTGCCCTGCGTAACGGTATCGAAGTGGAACACGCCTGTGAAAAATCCTGTGCCTGCACAACCTGCCACTGCATCGTGCGTGAAGGTTTTGACTCTCTGGCCGAGAGCACCGAAGATGAAGACGACATGCTGGATAAAGCATGGGGTCTGGAGCCAGACAGCCGTTTGAGCTGCCAGGCTCTGGTGACCGATGAAGATCTGGTCGTGGAATTCCCACGCTACACCATCAACCACGCACGCGAGCACTGATATGGGACTGAAGTGGACTGACAGCCGTGAAATCGGCGAAGCGCTCTACGACGCTAACCCGGATCTCGATCCTAAAACCGTACGCTTCACCGATATGCATCAGTGGATCTGCGATTTAGACGATTTTGACGACGATCCAAACGCATCCAATGAAAAAATTCTGGAGGCGATTCTGTTAGTCTGGTTAGATGAAGCAGAATAAATCACCTTACGGGCTGCCTTCAGGCGGCCCGTTTGCTAATAAGGATAAATAAAATGACCGAAGCGATGAAGATTACGATCTCGAATCAGCCTGCTGACGCGCGCTGGGGCGAGAAAGCCACCTACAGTATCAACAACGACGGTATTACCCTGCACCTGACTGGCAACGATGATTTGGGTCTGATCCAGCGCGCGGCGCGCAAAATTGATGGTCTGGGCATTAAACATGTCACCCTGGACGGCGAAGGCTGGGATATCGACCGCAGCTGGGCATTCTGGGCGGGTTACAAAGGACCGAAAGGCAGCCGTAAACTCGAGTGGGCGACGCTCGACGAAGCGGGTCAGAAAGAGCTGGAAAGCCGTCTGACCATTATCGACTGGGTGCGCGATACCATTAACGCCCCGGCAGAAGAGCTGGGTCCTGAACAACTTGCGCAGCGCGCCGTTGATCTGCTGTGCGGCGTGGCGGGCGACAAAATGTCTTACCGCATCACCAAAGGTGAAGACCTGCGCGAGCAGAACTATATGGGGATCCACACCGTGGGTCGCGGTTCCGAGCGTCCTCCGGTATTGCTGGCGCTGGATTACAACCCAACCGGTGATAAAGCAGCACCGGTATTTGCCTGCCTGGTCGGGAAAGGCATCACGTTCGATACCGGCGGTTACAGCCTGAAGCAGAGCGCGTTCATGGACTCCATGAAGTCCGATATGGGCGGCGCGGCAACCATCACCGGCGCGCTGGCGTTTGCCATTACGCGCGGTCTGAACAAGCGCGTGAAGCTTTACCTGTGCTGTGCGGACAACATGGTGAGCGGTAATGCCTTTAAGCTCGGCGACATCATTCGCTACCGTAACGGTAAAAACGTGGAAGTGATGAACACCGATGCGGAAGGTCGTCTGGTGCTGGCCGATGGTCTCATCGACGCGTCTGCGCAGAAGCCAGAGCTGATTATCGACATGGCGACCCTGACCGGTGCGGCGAAAACCGCGCTGGGCAACGACTACCATGCGCTGTTCAGCTTTGACGACAAACTGGCAGCCCGCCTGCTGGCAAGTGCGGCCGCGGAGAACGAACCGTTCTGGCGTCTGCCGCTGGCCGAATTCCACCGCAGCCAGCTGCCGTCTAACTTCGCCGAACTGAACAACACCGCGAGCGCAGCCTATCCGGCGGGTGCGAGCACGGCGGCCGGCTTCCTGTCTCACTTCGTTGAGAACTATCACGAGGGCTGGCTGCACATCGACTGCTCCGCAACCTACCGTAAAGCGGCCGTTGAGCAGTGGTCTGCAGGGGCAACGGGACTGGGCGTGCGTACTATCGCGAACCTGCTGACTGCCGAGTAATTGTCTTTGTCCGGCGGCGCTGTGCTTGTCCGGGCCTACGGTTTTGTAGGCCTGTTAGCCTTGCGCCAGCCGACATTATGTTGAAGTAACCAAACTATGTCTGAAACGAAAAACGAATTAGAAACTCTGCTGGAACAGGCGGCGACCGAGCCCGCCCACCGTCCGGCATTTTTCCGCACGTTGCTGGAGTCCACCGTCTGGGTTCCGGGTACCGCAGCGGAAGGCGAACAGGTTGTTGAAGACAGCGCGCTGGACCTGCTCCACTGGGAGAAAGACGACGGCACGTCGGTGATCCCGTTCTTCACCTCGCTGGAAGCGCTGCAGCAGGCCGTTGAAGACGAGCAGGCGTTCGTGGTGATGCCGGTGCGCACTCTCTTCGAAATGACGCTGGGCCAGACCTTGTTCCTCAATGCCAAACTGCCAACCGGGAAAGAGTTCACCCCGCGTGAAATCAATCATCTGATTGGCGAGGAGGGCAACCCGCTCAGTACGCAGGAAGTGCTGGAAGGGGGCGAAACGCTGCTGTTGTCTGAAGTAGCCGACCCCCCTGCGCAGATGATTGATTCGCTGACCACGCTGTTCAAAACCCTCAAACCCGTGAGGCGCGCGTTCCTCTGCTCTGTTAAAGAGAGCACGGATGAACAGCCGGTACTGCTGATTGGCATTGAAGCAGATGGCGATATCGAGGAGATTATTCAGGCTGCGGGCAGTGTTGCCACCGATACGCTGCCGGGTGATGAGCCGATCGATATCTGTCAGGTGAAGAAGGATGAGAAGGGCATCAGCCACTTTATTACCGAGCACATCACGCCGTTTTACGAGCGTCGCTGGGGCGGATTCCTGCGCGATCTCAAAACCACCCGCATTATCTGATTACGCGGGGTGATTTTTCACCCCGTCGCTTCCAGCAGCAGTAAATCCATCAGCAGGACCAGATTCGACTCAAACGACGTCACGCCAGCGGCTTCTGCGGCGTAATGTACCGCCTCGTCATATAAGGCAAAGTGCAAATCTGCCATTCCCGCCAGCGTATTGGCCGAAGCGCGCGTAAAAGCCACGACCGTCATCCCCACGTTTTTCGCGATCCGCGCTTTATCCAGCACCTGTTCGGTTTCACCGCTGCGTGAGACGGCGATAAACACCTGATACCGCGCAGCGTTGCTGAGGAAAATGTTTCGGCTATCGCCCGGCCCGGAAATAAACGCCGTTTTGCCCAGCACCTGCAATTTCTTGGTGAGGTACTCGGCGAAGAGATAAGAGAAGCCGGCGCCATAAAGAAAGAAACTCTCTTTCTGGCGCAGTAACGTCGAAAATTGCGCGCGCTTCTCCTGCGTTACCCACTGAAAGGTGTGCTGATAGTTCGCGATAAATTGACTGAAAAGCGCCGGCAGTTCGGGGCGCTGTTGTGCCTGCGCAGCGATATACGGCGTCTCGGTTAACAGCTGTTTGCAGTGCCAGATAAATTCGCTGAAACCGCTGAAGCCTAATTTCTGACACAAACGCATAATGGTAGCGGTTGAGACGAACGTCGCCTGCGCCAGTTCGCGCACCGTAATATTGCCCACCAGCAGAGGATGCTCTGTGAGGTGGGCCAGCACGCGATATTCCGCGCGGGTCAGTGACGCCCCGCGCGTTAACAGCGTGGCCAGACGGTTATCCATTATTTGGCCGGTTCAACGGGCAAATCGTCTCGTGCACCCCATTCACTCCAGGCGCCATCATAGAGCGTCACGTCGTTTACACCGAGTGTGGCGAGCGCCAGAATCACCACGCAGGCCGTGACGCCGGACCCGCAACTGGCAATAACGGGACGATGCAAATCCACGCCCTGACGATCAAAAATAGCGCGCAGCTCATCGGTCGTTTTTAATTCACCTTCAAACACCAGATCGCCCCACGGCACATTCAACGCGCCGGGAATATGGCCGCGCTTCAGCCCCGGACGCGGTTCATCCGCCTGGGCGTTAAAGCGCGCTGCAGGGCGGGCATCGACAATTTGCGCCGTTTTTTCATGGCTGACCACCAGCACGTCGGTCAGACGTTTTACCTGATGCGCATCAAACGTCGCGTCGAACTCGCCTTCCGGCAGCGTCACGTCGCCCTGCTGCAATGGCAGTTCATCACGCTTCCAGCCCGCGAGGCCGCCTGCAAGAATTGAGACTTTCTCCACGCCAAAGTTTTTCAGCATCCACCAGGCGCGCGGTGCGGAGAAGAGGTTACCTTCATCGTAAACCACGAGGTGTTTGTCACGATTGACGCCAAGTTCGCGCATCGCCACGGAGAACGCTTCCGGTCGCGGCAGCATGTGCGGGAGAGGGGAGTTATGGTCGGACAGGGCTTCAATATCAAAAAATACCGCGCCCGGCAAATGCCCTGCGCGGTATTCTGCGACCATATCGCGAAGGTGTTCCTGCCCGGCAGGTGCCATACGCGCGTCAATAATCTGTACTTCCGGATCGTCACCGTGCTCAATCAGCCAGTCGGCGGCGACAAAATATGAGGTGGACATGGGTTGCCTCCATTCTTTTCCGTAAAAAAGGATTGTCGGTGTTTTTTCTGACACCGACAAGCAAACCACGTTCAACTCGCGAGCACGACCCTATTTTTTCACCGCTTCACCGTTCTGCCAGGCTTTTTGCAGCGCAGGCCAGTAGTCACGGTTGGCGTCAATCATCTCATCGAGAATCGCTTTTGCGTGCTCCATGGTGGGCACGGTACGGTTCAGGGTGAACGCCTGTAGCGCTTTTTCGTAGCTGCCTTCAATGGTCGCTTCCACCAGCAACTGTTCAGAGGCGAGCTGCTGTTGTAGCAGCGTCTGATGGAACAACGGGACCCGACCCACGCGGATAGGCTCTGGCCCTTCAGAGGTGATGTAGGCCGGGACTTCCACCACCGCGTCGTACGGCAGATTGGTTATCGCCCCGCGGTTTTCCACCATTACCAGATGGCGCTGACGCAGGTTAAATGCCAGCGAGCAGGCGACATCGACAATAAACTCGCCGTGGACGCCCACGTGGAAGGCATCCGGTAAAATCCTGGTACGCTTATACTCTTCTGCGGCGGCAAACAGCTTTTTCTCACGCCCGTTCATCACTTCGTTCGCGCGGGTATAGTCCGGGTTCTGATGCCCCACAATCTGGTTTGGCATCAGGTAGTACTGCAGATAGGGGTTTGGCAGATATTCCGGGAAGTTATCCATGATGGGCTTGATGTTGCGCCAGGTTTTCACCCACGACGGATCCGAGTGCTGCGGATCGGTTTTGGCCGCATCTTCCGTCAGCAGGCCGAACCTCGCGATATGCCGACGCAGTTCCGGCAGCTTGTCCTCGCCGTCCACCCGCACGCGGGTAAACCAGCCGAAGTGGTTCAGACCAAAGTAGTCCACCTCCAGCTTGTGGCGGTCCACACCCAAAATGGCCCCCATGTTACGCATCGCCGCCACTGGCATATCGCAGATATTAAGCACGCGGGCGTCCGGTCGCAGGCGGCGCACCCCTTCCGCAACGATCGCTGCCGGGTTGGAATAGTTCACGATCCAGGCTTTTTCATGCGCGTAGCGATCCACCAGATCGATCAGCTCGACCATCGGCAGGATCGTGCGCAGGCCGTATGCCAGCCCGCCAGGACCGCAGGTTTCCTGGCCCACCACGCCGTGGCGCAGCGGGATCTTCTCATCCTGCTCACGCATTCTGTACTGGCCGACACGCATCTGGGCGAAGACAAAGTGCGCCCCGCTGAACGCGACTTCCGGGTCTGTAGTCACGGTGAAGGTAATGCTCTGGCTGTGGTCGCGAATGACCTTCTCCACCACCGGTGCAATGGTGTTCTGGCGTGCTTCGTCGATATCGTATAGGCGAATCTCGGCCAGCGGGAAGTCCTGCAGGCGTACCATCAGGCTTTTCACGATACCTGGCGTATAGGTGCTGCCGCCACCGGCAATCGACAGAATAAAAGGGGGTGTAAACATCTTTAGCTCCTCTCAGAGAAACGTCTCAACGGCTTCTCGCATTTTTTTGACATGCAGCCCGTAGACCACCTGAACGTTGTTACCTTGTTTGATAATCCCTTTCGCGCCGGTCGCTTTCAGACGCGGCTCGTCGATGATGGAGACATCCTTCACCGTGACGCGTAAGCGGGTGTAGCAGTTATCCACTACCTCAATGTTTTCCCGGCCTCCCAGTCCCACCACGATGGATTCACCCAGCCCGTCATTGTTCCCCTTCGCCTGATACTCCTGTTTGCTGTACAGGCGCGTCTCCTGATCGTCATCCTCGCGTCCCGGCGTCTTCATGTTGAAGCGCAGGATCAGGAAGCGGAACACCACAAAATAGAGCGCGAACATGATGAGCCCGACCACGATGTACATCGGCCAGTTGGACTTCTCCGTGCCGAGCGGCAGGTTATAAAGAATAAAATCGATAATTCCGTTAGCGCCGATGGCATGAACACCGAACAGGGAGAAAAGCATCATGCCGATGCCGGTCAGCACCGCATGTACCACAAACAGCAGTGGAGCGACGAACAGGAACGAAAACTCAATCGGCTCGGTAACGCCCACCAGCAAAGAGGTTAATGCTGCCGGGATCAGGATGGCTTTGGCTGCCGCTTTGCGCTCCGGCCTGGCGGTCATGTACATCGCCAGCGCCGCCGCGGGCAGGCCAAACATTTTGCTGATGCCGCGCGCGTCCCACACTACCGTGCTGCTCAACTGCTTCACTTCCGGACAAGCCATTTCGGCGAAATAGATATTGCGTGCGCCCTGATAAACCGTGCCGCATACCTCTTGCGTCCCCCCAAGTTCGGTATACAGGAAGGGGGTATAGACCAGATGATGCAGGCCGGTCGGCACCAGAATGCGTTCCAGGAAGCCGTAAATGGCCACCCCAAAAGGCCCGGAACCTTTGATCGCCAGCGCCAGTGCGCTGATGCCATGCTGGGCAAATGGCCACAGTTCGCTCATCACGACGCCGAGCAGCATTGAGACAGGAAGCATGACGATGGCGACGAAACAGTGGCCGGAATAGATGGCCATCGCGCCGTTAAACTGTACGCCGGAGTACTTGTTGTACAAGTATCCGGACAGCGCCCCTGTCAGGATCCCGGCGAAAACGCCCATCTCCAGCACCTGCACGCCCAGCACCATACTTTGCCCGGCGGCTTTCATCTGGTCAGCGGGAGCCAGTTCGCCCTGGAGCTGCAGCGTAACGTTCATCGCGTTAATGAAAACAACAAAGGTCACCAGGCCGATCAGGGCCGCATAGCCTTTATCACGCGTGGCCAGGCCAATCGGTATCCCGACGGCAAACACCAGTGCCAGGTTAACCAGTACTGACACGGCCGATTTCGCGATAAGCTGACCAACATGCTGAATCAGCGGATGGCCGAGAAACGGCACATACTCTGCGAGGTTACCGTTCCCCAGGACGTTACCGAATGCGATAAACAGACCGACGATCGGTAAGATAAGTACCGGTCCGTACAACGATTTTCCGAAATTTTGTAGGGCGTTCACGGCTCGTTTCATGACTGTCTCTCTTAGTGAACCGCGCACTCGGGGTGCGTCTTGAGCTTAAAGCTAGCAGGCTAAAGGCGAGGTAATCCAGCTATCTTCTTGTTTTAAAAACAAATGACGTAAAAGGTAACATGTGACGTTTGCGACTGTGATCGGCATAGCAGTGCCTGAGTAAAGGCGTCGTCGCTCTGCGAGGTGCTTTCCAGATTCTAAAATTAGACTTTTTGTATTAATGAAACTTGCGGATAATACTTATCCGGAAGACGACCAACAGGCTCCATGGGCCAGGGACAAAGGATGACACCGTTTCGCTTAGCCGCGATTTCTCTCGCGCTGCTTACCACATTTTCGCTTGTCGGCTGTGATAACAGCGACGATAACTCTCAGGCTGCGGCTCCCGCAGCATCCACAGCAACGACACCGAAAGCACCGGAAAAGCCGGACGCTGAAAAGCTGGCAACGCTGGCGGCACAGAGTCAGGGCAAAGCGCTCACCCTGCTGGATACTTCAGAGGTGCAGCTTGATGGCGCGGCCACGCTGGTGCTGACCTTCTCTGTTCCGCTTAATCCCGATCAGGATTTCGCCAAAACAGTGCATGTGGTGGATAAAAAAAGCGGCAAGGTTGACGGGGCGTGGGAACTCGCACCTAACCTGAAAGAGCTACGCCTGCGCCATCTGGAACCCAACCGCAATCTGGTTGTCACCGTTGAACGTGATCTGCAGGCGCTGAACAAAGCGACATTTGGTATCGATTACGAAAAAGCCCTGACTACCCGGGATGTTGAACCGACGGTCGGTTTTGCCAGCCGTGGCTCGCTGCTGCCGGGCAAGGTGGTGGAAGGTCTGCCGGTAATGGCGCTCAACGTCAACAATGTTGACGTGAATTTCTACCGCGTGAAGCCTGAATCCCTGGCCTCCTTTGTCAGCCAGTGGGAGTACCGTAACTCCCTGACCAACTGGGAGTCCGATAATCTGCTCAAAATGGCGGACCTGGTGTATACCGGCCGGTTTGACCTCAATCCGGCACGCAACACCCGTGAAAAACTGCTGTTGCCGCTGCGGGATATTAAGCCGCTCCAGCAGTCAGGCGTGTACATCGCGGTCATGAATCAGGCCGGGCACTATAACTACAGCAATGCCGCGACGCTCTTTACCTTAAGTGATATTGGGTTGTCCGCTCACCGTTATCATAACCGTCTGGATATTTTCACCCAGAGCCTGGAAGATGGCGCGGCGCAATCCGGCGTTACCGTCACCCTGTTGAATGATAAAGGGCAGACGCTTGCCGAAGCGAACAGCGATGCTGACGGCCACGCAAAACTTGAGACTGACAAAGAAGCCGCGCTGATTCTGGCCAGCAAAGACGGACAGACCACGCTGCTTGACCTCAAGCTTCCGGCCCTCGATCTGGCGGAGTTTGATATCGCAGGTAGCCCAGGCTACAGCAAGCAATTCTTTATGTTTGGCCCGCGCGATCTCTATCGCCCTGGCGAAACGGTGATCCTCAATGGTTTGCTGCGCGACAGCGACGGTAAACCGCTTCCTGCCCAGCCGGTTAAACTCGACGTACTGCGCCCGGACGGACAGGTGGCACGCACGGTTGTCATACAGCCTGAGAACGGCCTCTATCGCTTCAATTATTCCCTGGACGGCGGGGCGCAGACCGGTATGTGGCATATCCGCGCCAATACCGGCGATAACCAACAGCGCCTGTGGGATTTCCACGTTGAAGATTTTATGCCGGAGCGTATGGCGCTTAATCTGACGGGACAAAAAGCGCCGGTTTCCACCGAGGATAACGTCGACTTTAACATTGCGGGTTATTACCTGTATGGCGCACCTGCCAACGGAAATTCCCTGCAAGGCCAGCTTTTCCTGCGACCGCTGCGCGAAGCCGTCGCTGCACTACCGGGCTTCCAGTTCGGTGATATCGCCGAAGAGAACCTGAGCCGCAGCCTGGATGAAGTTCAGCTAACCCTTGATGAACAGGGGCGCGGACAGGTCTCGACCGAAAGCCAGTGGAAAGAGGCGCATTCACCGCTGCAGCTGATCCTGCAGGCCAGCCTTCTGGAATCGGGCGGTCGCCCGGTGACGCGCCGTGCTGAGCAGGCCATCTGGCCGGCGGCCGATCTGCCGGGTATCCGTCCTCAGTTTGCCAGTAAGGCCGTTTACGACTACCGCACTGACACTACCGTCAACCAGCCGATCGTGGATGAAAACGGCAATGCCAGCTTTGATATCGTCTATGCCGATGCCAGCGGGGCAAAAAAGGCGGTTTCCGGGTTACAGGTTCGCCTGATCCGTGAGCGCCGTGACTACTACTGGAACTGGTCAGAGAGCGATGGCTGGCAGTCACAGTTTGATCAGAAAGACCTGGTTGAGGGCGAGCAGGAGCTGACCCTTAAGGCCGATGAAACCGGTAAAGTGACCTTCCCGGTGGAGTGGGGTTCGTACCGTCTGGAGGTCAAAGCGCCGGACGACATGGTCAGCAGCGTGCGCTTCTGGGCCGGCTACAGCTGGCAGGATAATAGCGACGGCACCGGTGCCGCTCGCCCTGACCGTGTGACCATGAAACTGGACAAGCCTTCCTATCAGCCGGGAGATACCATCCAGCTGCATATCGCTGCTCCGGCGGCGGGTAAAGGCTATGCGATGATCGAGTCCAGCGAAGGGCCGCTGTGGTGGAAAGAGATCGACGTACCGGCCAACGGGCTCGATCTCTCAATCCCGGTGGATAAGGCCTGGAAACGTCACGATCTCTATCTCAGCACGCTGGTGGTACGCCCTGGCGATAAATCCAAATCAGCGACGCCGAAACGTGCCGTCGGGTTACTGCATCTGCCGATGGGCGATGAGAATCGCCGCCTGAATGTCGCGCTGGAAAATCCGCAGAAAATGCGGCCAAACCAGACGCTGTCCGTGAAGGTGAAGGCCAGCGTCAAAGAAGGCGCCGTTCCGCAGAAAGTGAATGTGCTGATCTCGGCAGTGGACAGCGGCGTGTTGAACATCACCGATTACGTTACCCCGGATCCGTGGGAAGCGTTCTTCGGTCAGAAGCGCTACGGCGCGGATATCTACGATATTTACGGTCAGGTCATTGAAGGGCAGGGCCGCATGGCTGCACTGCGCTTTGGTGGTGACGGCGATGAGCTTAAGCGCGGCGGTAAACCACCGGTGAACCACGTGACTATCATTGCCCAGCAGGCGCAGCCGGTCGAGCTCGATGCTAACGGTGAAGGGACCGTGACACTGCCCATTGGAGACTTCAACGGCGAGCTGCGTCTGATGGCGCAGGCCTGGACGGAAGATGATTTCGGCAGCAGCGAAGGTAAAGTGATTGTCGCCGCCCCAATCATTACCGAACTGAACACGCCGCGCTTCCTGGCAAGTGGCGATACCTCACGCCTGACGCTGGATGTGACCAACCTGACGGACCAGCCGCAAACGCTGAACGTTGCCTTTACCGCTACCGGCAAGCTGTCGCTTGAGGGCGCACAGCCGCAGCCCGTGAAGTTACCGCCGGGCGCGCGCAGCACCCTGTTTATACCGGTACGTGCGCTGGATGGCTACGGTGATGGTGAAGTGACCGCTCAGGTGACCGGCCTGAAGCTGCCGGGCGAGACTTTCGCTGCACAACAGAAGAGCTGGAAAATCGGCGTTCGTCCGGCATTCCCGGCGCAGACCGTTAACACCGGTGCCATGCTGAATCCCGGTGAGTCGTGGAGTGCACCGGCGCAGCACCTTAATGGCTTCTCTCCTGCCACGCTACAGGGACAATTGCTGCTGAGCGGGAAACCGCCTCTGAATCTGGCGCGCTATATTCGTGAGCTGCAGGCATACCCGTATGGCTGTCTGGAGCAAACCACCAGTGGTCTGTTCCCGTCGCTCTACACCAACGCGGCGCAGTTGACCGCGCTTGGCATCAAAGGGGATACGGATGACAAGCGCCGTGCGGCCATTGATATCGGAATCTCCCGTCTGCTGCAGATGCAGCGTGATGACGGAGGTTTCGCGCTTTGGGATAAAAACGGTCCGGAGGAGTACTGGCTCACCGCCTATGTCACTGACTTCCTGGTTCGTGCAGGCGAGCAGGGCTACAGCGTGCCTGCTGAGGCGGTTAACAACGCCAACAGCCGCTTGCTTCGTTACCTGCAGGACCCGGGCATGATGTCCATCCGCTACAGCGATGATACCCAGGCCAGTAAATTTGCGGTGCAGGCCTATGCCGCGCTGGTGCTGGCTCGTCAGCAAAAAGCCCCGCTTGGTGCGTTGCGTGAAATCTGGGAACGTCACGGACAGGCCGCTTCCGGGCTGCCGCTGATGCAGCTGGGGATGGCGCTTAAATTGATGGGCGACGCACCGCGCAGCCAGCAGGCGCTGGGTCTGGCCATCAAAACGCCGCGTAACGACAGCAAAAACTGGATGGCCGATTATGGCAGTGCGCTTCGTGATAATGCGCTGATGCTCTCTCTGCTTGAGGAGTACAAGCTTCTGCCGGATGCGCAAAATACGCTGCTGAACGCCTTGTCGGAACAAGCTTTCAGCCAGCGCTGGCTCTCGACCCAGGAGAGTAACGCCCTGTTCCTGGCCGGACGTTCGCTGCAAACTTTGTCCGGTGCATGGCAGGCGCAAACGTCTCTGGCGGATACCGCATCAGGCGGTGATAAAGCCCTGGTACAGAACGTGAACGGCGACCAGCTTGGCGCGCTGCAGGTGACCAATACCGGTAGCACACCGCTGTGGGTACGCCTTGATAGCACCGGTTATCCGGCATCTGCACCTCAGCCATCGTCTAACGTGCTGCAGATTGAGCGCCATATTCTGGCAACCGACGGCAGCACAAAGTCGCTCACGTCCCTGAAGAGCGGCGAGCTGGTGCTGGTATGGCTTGAAGTGAAGGCCAGCCAGAACGTGCCGGATGCGCTGGTTGTCGATCTCCTCCCGGCGGGACTGGAATTGGAAAACCAGAACCTGGCGAGCAGCAGCGCCAGCCTGCAGGACAGCGGCAGCGAAGTGCAGAACCTGCTCAGTCAGATGCAGCAGGCGGATATTCAGCATATGGAATTCCGCGACGATCGCTTTGTGGCGGCGGTGCCGGTTAACGAAGGGCAGCCGGTCACGCTGGTTTATCTGGCGCGCGCCGTGACGCCGGGAACCTATGAGGTGCCGGTCCCGATGGTGGAGTCCATGTATGTTCCGCAGTGGCGGGCAACAGGTGCGGCCAGTGGCCCGCTGATTGTTGTACCGTAATATGCGCCTTGTACGTCTGATACGCTCCCGCTGGCTGTGGCTGGCGGGAGCGCTTCTCGTTTTATGGGGGCTCATTCTGGCCGCTGATCGCCTGTGGCCGTTGCCTCTGAAAGAGGTCAACCCCGCACGGGTGGTGGTGGACGAAAAGGGCACACCGCTCTGGCGTTTTGCCGACAGCGAAGGGATCTGGCGCTATCCGGTCACTCTCGAAGAGGTTTCTCCCCGCTATCTTGAAGCCTTGATCCAGTATGAAGATCGCTGGTTCTGGGACCATCCAGGCGTGAATCCGTTCTCTGTGCTGCGCGCCGCCTGGCAGGATCTTACCTCCGGGAGGGTTGTCTCAGGCGGCAGCACGCTCACCATGCAGGTGGCGCGCCTGCTGGATCCGCATCCGCGCACTTTTGGTGGCAAAATTCGTCAGCTCTGGCGAGCCATGCAGCTTGAGTGGCACCTCTCTAAGCGCGACATCCTCACGCTTTATCTTAACCGCGCCCCGTTTGGCGGTACGCTGCAGGGGATTGGTGCGGCAAGCTGGACCTATCTCGGCAAACCACCTTCGCAGCTTAGCTATTCCGAAGCGGCGCTGCTCGCCGTATTGCCGCAGGCGCCAAGCCGGTTACGTCCTGACCGCTGGCCGGAACGTGCAGAAGCGGCACGCAACAAAGTGCTCGACCGGATGGTGACGCAGGGCGTCTGGTCGGCAAGCCAGGTTAAGGAGTCCCGTGAAGAAGCGGTATGGCTGGCGCCCCGGCAAATGCCGCAGCTGGCACCGCTCTTTTCGCGCATGATGCTCAGTAAAAGTCGCGATACTAAAATTGTGACTACCCTGGATGCGTCCCTGCAGCGGCAGCTTGAAGAACTGGCGATGAACTGGAAATCTCGTCTGCCGGCTCGCAGTTCGCTGGCAATGATCGTCGTCGATCACACGGATATGAAAGTGCGTGGCTGGGTGGGATCGGTCGACATTAACGATGACACCCGGTTTAGCCATGTGGATATGGTGAATGCGATCCGATCGCCGGGATCGGTGCTCAAACCCTTTATCTACGGTATGGCGCTGGACGACGGTTTGATCCACCCGGCATCGCTGCTCCAGGATGTTCCAAGAAAAACGGGGGATTATCGCCCGGGTAATTTCGACAGTGGATTCCATGGGCCGGTGAGTATGAGTGAAGCGCTGGTACGTTCCCTTAATCTGCCCGCCGTGCAGGTGCTCGAGGCATACGGACCAAAACGTTTTGCTGCGATGTTGAGTAATGCAGGTTTGCCGCTGATTTTACCTGCTGGCGCACAGCCGAATTTATCGCTGATCCTGGGCGGGGCAGGGGCGCGGTTGGCCGATATCACCGCGGCCTATAGCGCGTTCGCCCGACACGGTAAAGCGGGCCGGCTGCGCTTACAGCCAGGCGATCCCTTGTCAGAGCGGCCGTTGTTATCCCAGGGGGCGGCGTGGATCATTCGCCGTATTCTGGCCAATGAGGCGCAGCCGCTGCCGGACAATGCGCTGCCGCAGGTGGTACCTCTGGCATGGAAAACGGGAACCAGCTATGGCTACCGTGACGCATGGGCGGTAGGGCTGAATGCCCGTTACGTTATTGGGATCTGGACCGGACGACCGGACGGCACGCCTGTGGCGGGTCAGTTTGGGTTTGCGAGCGCGGTACCTCTGCTTAACCAGGTGAATAATGTACTGCAGTCTGGTTCAACGCTCGATCAGGCGCGTCTGCCACGCGACCCGCGCCCTGACGGTGTGGGACGCGGCGTCATCTGTTGGCCGGGCGGCCAGTCGCTGCCGGAAGGGAGCGAAAATTGCCGTCGTCGCCTGGCGACCTGGCTGCTGGACGGCAGCGAGCCGCCGACATTGCTCCTACCGGAACAGGAAGGTATTCGCGGGATCCATTTCCCGGTCTGGCTGGATAAAGAGGGCAAACGCGTGGCGGCAGACTGCCCGGATGCGATCGAGAAAGTTCTGGATGTCTGGCCGCTGCCGCTGGAACCCTGGCTGCCTGCAGCCGAGCGGCGCTCAGCACGGATCCCTTCGCCATCGGCTACCTGTCCGCCCTTGTCGCAGGACTCACCTGCACCGCTGATGTTGACTGGCGTGCGTGAAGGCGCGGTTATCAAGCGTCTGCCGGGGGAATCCCGCGTCTCGTTACCGCTACAGGCCACCGGCAATAGCGGTGAACGCTGGTGGTTTTTGAATGGCGAACCGCTGGCGGTGAAGAGCCGGGTTTACACCTTGCAGCTTGATAAATCAGGTGATTATCAGGTGCTGGTGATGGATGAAGCGGGGCAGGTGGCGACGGTGAATTTCACGCTGCAGTAGCGTTAAACGTCTCTTCTGCTGTGAGCTGTTGCTAATCTTCGTCTCATTTTAAAAAAATGTTACCTGAATCCATAGGCAATGGCGCTATTGCTCATTATAATCCGCGCCACACCATACTCAGGTATGAAAAACAACAGAACATTTACAGAGGTTATCATGGCTATTGAACGTACTTTTTCCATCATCAAACCAAACGCGGTGGCAAAAAACGTTATTGGCAGCATCTTTGCTCGCTTTGAATCAGCAGGGTTCAAAATCGTTGGCACCAAAATGCTGCACCTGACCGTTGAGCAGGCTCGCGGTTTCTACGCTGAGCACGAAGGTCGTCCATTCTTCGACGGCCTGGTTGAGTTCATGACTTCTGGCCCGATCGTTGTATCCGTACTGGAAGGCGAAAACGCAGTACAGCGTCACCGTGACCTGCTGGGTGCGACCAACCCGGATAACGCACTGGCTGGTACCCTGCGCGCTGACTATGCAGACAGCTTCACCGAGAACGGCACCCACGGTTCCGATTCTGTTGAATCTGCCGCTCGTGAAATCGCGTTCTTCTTCGCTGAAGGCGAAGTGTGTCCACGTACCCGTTAATTTAACGGTTTCGTTTACACATTATTTTCGTAAATGCCGCGTGCAGACGTGGCATCCCTGCGCCAGACTTTGTACAATGCAACGCCCCGGACGAGCAGACTGCTTTCCGGGGCGTTTCTTTTCAACCCTCCATGGGCCATAACGTGTAACAACGAGGCCGGAAAAAATTATGTCTGAATTAGTGAATACCTCCGAAGTCGCCATTCCTGCGGTTCCAAATAAAAATGGAAAAATTAACCTGCTGGATCTGAACCGTCAGCAGATGCGCGAGTTCTTTAAAGAGATGGGCGAGAAGCCGTTTCGTGCCGATCAGGTCATGAAATGGATGTACCACTATTGCAGCGACAACTTTGATGACATGACTGACATCAACAAAGTGCTGCGCAATAAGCTCAAAGAAGTGGCTGAAATCCGTGCACCAGAAGTGGTGGAGGAGCAGCGCTCTGCCGATGGCACCATCAAATGGGCGATTGCTGTTGGCGATCAGCGCGTTGAAACCGTCTACATCCCGGAAGAAGACCGCGCCACGCTGTGCGTCTCCTCTCAGGTGGGCTGTGCGCTGGAGTGCAAGTTCTGCTCAACCGCTCAACAGGGATTCAACCGTAACCTGCGCGTGTCTGAAATTATCGGCCAGGTGTGGCGTGCGGCGAAAATCGTCGGTGCGGCGAAAGTGACCGGGACCCGTCCAATCACCAACGTAGTGATGATGGGCATGGGCGAGCCACTGCTGAACCTGACCAACGTCGTTCCGGCGATGGAAATCATGCTGGATGACTTCGGCTTTGGTCTGTCCAAGCGTCGCGTAACGCTGTCGACGTCAGGCGTAGTGCCTGCACTGGACAAGCTGGGCGACATGATTGACGTTGCGCTGGCGATCTCCCTGCATGCACCGAACGACGAAATCCGTGACGAAATTGTACCCATCAACAAAAAGTACAATATCGAAACTTTCCTCGCCGCCGTGCGTCGCTACCTGGAGAAATCCAACGCGAACCAGGGCCGCGTGACGATCGAGTATGTCATGCTCGATCATGTAAACGACGGTACCGAGCATGCGCATCAGCTGGCTGAACTGCTGAAAGATACGCCGTGCAAAATCAACCTGATTCCATGGAACCCGTTCCCGGGCGCGCCTTATGGCCGTAGCTCGAACAGCCGTATCGACCGTTTCTCCAAGGTGCTGATGGAGTATGGTTTCACCACTATCGTGCGTAAAACCCGTGGTGATGATATCGATGCTGCATGCGGACAGCTGGCAGGTGATGTGATTGACCGTACCAAACGTACCCTGCGTAAACGTATGCAGGGCGAGACGATTGCGGTCAAAGCTGTTTGATTCTTATGCACTCACGGCGCATTATTTGCGCCGTGAAGCATAATCTTACTGAATAATCAGTCAGATTCGTGATGACTGATCAATAATTACGGTGCGTTTCATCCGACTTTCGGGCAGTATGTAACGACGTAACAACAGTTTATCCTGACGGGCAGGGCTGTGCTGTCATCTCCGGGCTGACAGTCTTATACTGTCTGTTCAAGGTTAACTGATCAGAACTTTCGCGGTGCGGGTGGCATTGTGACTTACCGGCACCTGAACCCTTTTTTTTCACGTACCAGTAGTTGTAGCGAATGAATACTGAAGCCACTCACGACCAACATGAAGCACTCTCCACTGGCGTTCGTCTTCGCAACGCCCGTGAACAACTCGGACTCAGCCAGCAAGCCGTTGCAGAACGCTTATGTCTGAAGGTTTCCACGGTTCGCGATATTGAAGAAGATAAGGCTCCGGCCGATCTGGCTTCAACATTTCTGCGTGGTTACATCCGCTCTTATGCAAAACTGGTGCATATCCCTGAAGAAGAATTACTGCCAATGATGGAGAAGCAGGCACCGGTCCGCGCAGCAAAAGTTGCGCCGATGCAGACCTTCTCCCTGGGAAAACGTCGTAAAAAACGTGATGGCTGGCTGATGAGCTTTACCTGGCTGGTGCTGTTTGTGGTAATCGGCCTGACGGGCGCATGGTGGTGGCAAAACCACAAGGCGCAGCAGGAAGAGATCACCACCATGGCCGATCAATCCTCCGCCGAGCTCAATCAGTCCGGCAATGACAACGCTCAGAGCGTGCCGCTGAATACCGAAGGTGCTGCCACCTCCAGCGAGCCGCAGACTGCCGCGACCGATGCGCCTGCAACCGATGCCGGGCAGGCACCCGCCGCAACGGCTAATACCCCTGCGCCTCAGGCTCAGGATCCAAACGCGGTGGTTGCCCCTTCTCAGGCAAACGTGGATACCGCGACCAACGCGCCAGCGGCCACTCAGCCTGCGGACAACGGTGCTGCGTCACTGCCAACCAACCCGGCCGGAACGGCTGCGCCGGCGGCGGACCCAAATGCGCTGGTGATGAACTTCTCTGCTGACTGCTGGCTGGAAGTGACCGATGCAACAGGTAAAAAACTGTTCAGCGGTCTGCAGCGTAAAGATGGCACGTTAAACCTAACCGGCCAGGCACCGTATAAACTTAAAATCGGCGCTCCGGCAGCAGTACAGATCCAGTATCAAGGAAAACCTGTCGACCTGAGCCGCTTTATCAGAACTAACCAGGTTGCGCGTCTTACCGTTAATGCCGAACAATCAGCAGCACAGTAACAGACGGGCAACGCGGGAGATTTTTCATGCATAACCAGGCTCCGATTCAACGTAGAAAATCGAAACGGATTTACGTTGGTAATGTGCCAATCGGCGATGGGGCTCCTATCGCCGTCCAGTCGATGACCAACACGCGCACCACTGACGTGGAAGCGACGGTCAATCAGATCAAAGCGTTAGAGCGTGTAGGCGCGGACATTGTTCGCGTCTCCGTGCCGACAATGGATGCCGCAGAGGCGTTCAAACTGATCAAACAGCAGGTCAGCGTTCCGCTGGTTGCTGATATCCACTTCGATTACCGCATTGCGCTGAAAGTTGCTGAATATGGCGTCGACTGCCTGCGTATTAACCCGGGCAACATCGGTAACGAAGAGCGTATCCGCATGGTGGTGGATTGCGCCCGCGATAAAAATATTCCTATCCGTATCGGCGTTAACGCCGGTTCCCTGGAAAAAGATCTGCAGGAAAAATACGGTGAGCCAACGCCGCAGGCGCTGCTTGAATCCGCGATGCGTCACGTTGATCATCTTGATCGTCTGAACTTCGATCAGTTCAAAGTCAGCGTAAAAGCCTCAGATGTGTTCCTGGCAGTAGAGTCTTATCGCCTGCTGGCAAAACAGATCGATCAGCCTTTGCACCTCGGGATTACGGAAGCCGGTGGCCTTCGTAGCGGTTCCGTTAAATCGGCGATCGGTCTGGGGCTGCTGCTCTCGGAAGGGATCGGTGACACCCTGCGCGTTTCGCTGGCGGCCGATCCGGTAGAAGAGATCAAAGTCGGTTTCGATATCCTCAAATCACTGCGTATCCGCGCACGTGGGATCAACTTCATTGCCTGCCCAACCTGTTCACGTCAGGAATTTGACGTGATTGGCACGGTGAATGCGCTTGAGCAACGTCTGGAAGATATCATCACCCCGATGGACGTCTCCATCATCGGGTGCGTGGTGAACGGTCCGGGTGAAGCCCTGGTGTCAACGCTCGGCGTCACCGGCGGTAACAAGAAAAGTGGTCTCTATGAAGATGGCGTGCGTAAAGATCGTCTGGATAATAGTGACATGATCGACCAGCTTGAAGCCCGCATCCGTGCCAAAGCAACAATGATGGATGAAGCGCAGCGCATCAGCATTCAGCAGGTTGAAAAATAACGTGATGGGAAGCGTGGCGCTTCCCATGTATGATTGAACCCATTCTTTGGGTTCTTTTTTGTATATAGAAAGAGAATAAACGTGGCAAAAAACATTCAAGCCATCCGCGGCATGAACGATTATCTGCCTGGCGAAACCGCCATCTGGCAGCGCATTGAAGGCACACTCAAACAGGTGCTCGGCAGCTACGGTTACAGCGAAATCCGTTTGCCGATTGTAGAGCAGACCCCGTTATTCAAACGCGCGATCGGCGAAGTGACCGACGTGGTTGAAAAAGAGATGTACACCTTTGAGGACCGCAACGGCGACAGCCTGACACTGCGTCCGGAAGGTACGGCGGGCTGCGTACGCGCCGGCATCGAACATGGTCTCCTGTACAATCAGGAGCAGCGCCTGTGGTATATCGGCCCGATGTTCCGCCACGAACGTCCACAGAAAGGTCGTTATCGCCAGTTCAACCAGCTGGGTGTGGAAGTCTTTGGCCTGCAGGGCCCGGACATTGACGCCGAACTGATTATGTTGACTGCCCGCTGGTGGCGTGCGCTCGGCATTGCTGAGCATGTCTCACTGGAACTGAACTCCATCGGTTCTCTGGAAGCACGTGCGAACTACCGTGACGCACTGGTTGCGTTCCTGGAGCAGCACAAAGAGAAGCTGGACGAAGACTGCAAACGTCGTATGTACAGCAACCCACTGCGCGTGCTGGATTCCAAAAACCCTGACGTACAGGCGCTGTTGAACGATGCACCTGCATTGGGCGACTACCTGGACGAAGCGTCACGTGAGCACTTTGCGGGTCTGTGCAAACTGCTGGAAGCCGCGGGCATTGCTTATACCGTGAACCAGCGTCTGGTGCGCGGTCTGGACTACTACAACCGCACCGTGTTCGAGTGGGTGACATCCAGCCTCGGTTCCCAGGGCACCGTGTGTGCCGGCGGTCGTTATGACGGTCTTGTTGAGCAGCTTGGTGGTCGTCCAGCCCCTGGCGTTGGCTTCGCCATGGGTCTTGAACGACTTGTTTTGCTTGTTCAGGCAGTTAATCCGGAATTTAAAGCAGATTCCGTTGTCGATATATACCTGGTAGCCTCAGGCGCGGAAACGCAGCCTGCGGCAATGCAGCTTGCGGAACGCGTGCGTGATGCACTGCCGGACGTGAAGCTGATGACCAACCATGGCGGCGGCAACTTCAAAAAACAGTTTGCTCGTGCCGATAAATGGGGCGCAAGTATTGCACTGGTGCTGGGCGAGTCCGAAGTGGCTAACGGCGAAGTGGTTGTGAAAGACCTGCGCTCTGGTGAGCAGACAACGGTAACGCAGGACGGCGTTGCGGCGCACTTGCGCACTCTATTGGGCTAAGGAGAAGGACTGCGTGGAAATTTACGAGAACGAACACGATCAGGTCGACGCGATTAAACGCTTCTTTGTCGAAAACGGCAAGGCGCTGGTTGTTGGGGTTATTTTAGGTGTCGGTGCGCTGGTAGGCTGGCGTTACTGGAACAGTCATCAGGCGGACTCCGCGCGTGACGCGTCGCTGTCGTATGAAAATACCGTTAGCGCAATCCGTGCCGATCAGCCGCAAACGCTGACGGCGGCAGAGAAATTTGCCGCTGACAACAAAAACACCTACGGTGCGCTGGCCGCACTGGAAGTGGCGCAGCAGTACGTTGATAAGAACGAGCTGGATAAAGCCGCTAGCCTGCTGTCACAAGGGCTAACCGCCGCCAGTGATGAAAATCTGAAAGCGGTAATCAATCTGCGCCTGGCTCGTATTCAGGTTCAGCAGAAAAAAGCTGACGATGCGCTGAAAACGCTCGATACCATCAAAGGTGAAGGTTTTGCTGCCATTGTTGCCGATCTGCGCGGTGAAGCACTGCTGAGCAAAGGTGACAAAGCGGGCGCGCGTAAAGCGTGGCAAGCTGGCGTAGAGAGCAAAGCTTCACCTGCGCTGAGCGAAATGATGCAGATGAAAATAAATAATTTGTCCGTCTGAGAGGGACCCGATGCAATTGCGTAAATTACTTCTGCCAGGACTGCTTTCTGTTACGTTATTGAGTGGCTGTTCACTGTTCAGTGGCGAAGAAGACGTTGTGAAAATGTCCCCACTGCCGACTGTTGAAAACCAGTTTACCCCGTCCACCGCGTGGAGCACCTCCGTGGGCGATGGTATTGGTGATTTTTATTCCAACCTGCACCCGGCTTTTGCCGACAGCGTTATCTATGCGGCTGACCGCAAAGGTACCGTGAAGGCGGTTAATGCCGATGACGGGAAAGAAGTGTGGTCGGTTAACCTGGCGGAAAAAGACGGCTGGTTCTCTCGTAAACCGGCACTGCTTTCTGGCGGTCTGACCGTTGCCGGTGGGCATGTGTACGTGGGTAGCGAAAAAGCCCAGGTCTATGCTCTCAACACCAGCGATGGTTCTGTTGCATGGCAAACCTCCGTGGCCGGTGAGTCTCTGTCTCGTCCGGTCGTGAGCGACGGCATGGTACTGATCCACACCAGCAACGGCCAGCTGCAGGCGCTGAACGAAGCCGATGGTCTGGTGAAATGGACCGTGAACCTGGATATGCCTTCCTTGTCCCTGCGCGGTGAATCTGCGCCGGCTACCGCCTTTGGTGCTGCCATTGTTGGCGGTGACAACGGTCGTGTAAGCGCGGTATTGATGCAGCAAGGCCAGATGATCTGGCAGCAGCGTATTTCCCAGGCGACAGGCTCAACGGAAATCGATCGTCTGAGCGATGTCGACACGACCCCGGTTATCGTAGACGGTGTGGTTTACGCACTGGCCTATAACGGTAACCTGACCGCGCTGGATCTGCGCAGCGGCCAGGTCATGTGGAAACGTGAACTGGGCTCGGTAAATGATTTCGTGGTTGATGGCAACCGTATCTATATGGTCGATCAGAACGACCGTCTGCTGGCGCTCAGCACCGAAGGTGGTGTTACGCTGTGGACGCAAAGCGATCTGCTGCACCGTCTGCTGACCGCACCAGCACTGTATAACGGTAGCCTGGTGGTGGGTGATAGCGAAGGGTATATGCACTGGATTGACCCGGACAACGGTCGTTTTGTTGCTCAGCAAAAAGTCGACAGCTCAGGTTTCCTGACGGAACCGGTCGTGGCTGACGGCAAACTGCTGATTCAGGCAAAAGACGGCACGCTGTACGCGATCACGCGTTAATTACCCAGCGGTTGTAGTATACTAAACGGCTCCTGTTCACTCAGGAGCCGTTTTGACATTTTTAAAAACGCCGCAAATGCGACGTTTATTTGAATTTTATGAGGCTTCAAACATGGTACCTGTGGTCGCGCTTGTCGGGCGCCCTAACGTTGGAAAATCCACTCTTTTTAACCGTTTAACACGCACCCGTGATGCGCTGGTTGCGGATTTCCCGGGGCTGACGCGTGACCGTAAGTACGGTCGTGCAGAAGTAGAAGGACGCGAGTTCATCTGTATTGATACCGGTGGTATTGACGGGACAGAAGATGGTGTTGAAACCCGTATGGCGGAACAGTCGCTGCTGGCGATTGAAGAAGCTGACGTGGTTCTGTTTATGGTGGACGCTCGCGCAGGCCTGATGCCGGCGGACTCCGCTATTGCGAAACATCTGCGCTCGCGTGAAAAACCCACTTTCCTGGTGGCGAACAAAACTGACGGTATTGATGCAGACCAGGCGGTTGCGGATTTCTGGTCCTTAGGTCTGGGCGAAATCTACCCGATCGCGGCATCTCATGGCCGTGGCGTGACCAGCCTGCTGGAAACCGTTCTGCTGCCGTGGGTTGATGAAGTTAACCCGCCGGAAGAGATCGATGAAGACGCCGAATATTGGGCGCAGTTCGAAGACGGCGAAGCGGGCGAGGAAGAGCCTGAAGACGACTTCAACCCGCAGGACCTGCCGATCAAACTGGCTATCGTGGGCCGTCCAAACGTAGGTAAGTCTACACTTACTAACCGTATCCTCGGCGAAGAGCGTGTGGTCGTTTACGACATGCCGGGCACCACCCGCGACAGTATTTATATCCCGATGCAGCGCGATGAGCGTGAGTATGTGCTCATTGATACCGCAGGCGTACGTAAGCGCGGGAAAATCACCGATGTGGTGGAAAAATTCTCCGTTATCAAAACCCTGCAGGCGATTGAAGATGCCAACGTGGTCATGCTGGTCATCGATGCGCGTGAAGGTATCTCCGATCAGGACCTTTCTCTGCTCGGCTTCATTCTGAATAGTGGGCGCTCACTCGTTATCGTGGTCAACAAATGGGATGGCCTGAGTAATGAGGTGAGAGAGCAGGTGAAAGAGACGCTCGACTTCCGTCTGGGCTTTATCGACTTTGCTCGCGTGCATTTTATCTCTGCGTTACACGGCAGCGGTGTAGGTAATCTGTTTGAGTCCGTGCGTGAAGCGTACGACAGCTCCACCCGTCGTCAGAGCACCGCCATGCTGACCCGTATCATGAACATGGCAGCAGAAGACCATCAGCCGCCGCTGGTGCGTGGTCGTCGCGTGAAGCTGAAATATGCTCACGCCGGTGGTTATAACCCACCAATCGTGGTGATTCACGGCAACCAGGTTAAAGACCTGCCGGATTCTTACAAGCGCTATCTGATGAACTACTTCCGTAAATCACTGGACGTAATGGGCACGCCAATCCGCATCCAGTTCAAGGAAGGGGAGAACCCGTTCGCCAACAAGCGCAATACCCTGACGCCAAACCAGATGCGTAAGCGTAAGCGTTTGATTAAGCACATTAAGAAAAGCAAATAAGCTTTGCCGTTCTTTCTGAAGCCCGCGTTGATCGCGGGCTTTTTTTCGCCCGCTCATACCGCCAGTCCACTCTGTGTGATGTCAATCACTATTCACTTTTAACCAAGTTTAAATCTAAGAAAGTAGACAATCATCGAATTTTCATCTTAAAGTCCAGGGGCCGGTACTAGACAAAACTAGCGACTGGTTATCAAATGGTTAACTAACTTTTCGCCGCATGTAAAAAATCGGTCAGATACGTAACTGGCCGGCGTACATGCTGGTGTTTACAAGCACGACACATACCTTCCTGGGAGAATTATGCAATCCTCTGTTAATCAAAAAGAAAGCCGAACGTTCTTCGGCCACCCTTATCCGCTCGGTTCGCTGTTCTTTACCGAAATGTGGGAACGTTTCTCGTTTTACGGCATTCGCCCATTACTGATCCTGTTTATGGCCGCCACCGTGTATGACGGCGGGATGGGGCTGGCACGTGAAAACGCGTCGGCAATTGTGGGCATCTTTGCCGGCACCATGTACCTGGCCGCACTGCCGGGGGGCTGGCTGGCGGATAACTGGCTCGGCCAGCAGAAAGCCGTCTGGTACGGATCCATCCTGATTGCGCTCGGCCACCTGTCGATTGCGCTTTCGGCCATCATGGGCGATAACCTGTTCTTTATCGGCCTGATGTTCATCGTGCTCGGTTCTGGTCTGTTTAAGACCTGTATCTCGGTCATGGTGGGGACGCTGTACAAAAAAGGCGATGCGCGTCGTGACGGTGGTTTCTCGCTGTTCTACATGGGCATCAACATGGGCTCGTTTATCGCGCCGCTGATTTCCGGCTGGCTGATTAAATCTCACGGCTGGCACTGGGGCTTCGGCATTGGTGGCATCGGGATGCTGGTTGCCCTGATCATCTTCCGCGTGTTTGCCGTTCCGGCAATGAAACGCTATGACAGCGAAGTGGGGCTGGACTCGACCTGGAACAGCCCGGTGGTGAAAAGAAACGGCGTGGGCGCATGGTTGCTGGCGCTGGCTGTGGGTGTGGCGGTTATCGTTACGCTGATCGCGCAGGGTGTGATTGTGATTAACCCGGTTGCGGTAGCCAGCGTGCTGGTTTACGTGATTGCGGCGTCCGTTGCCCTCTACTTTATCTACCTGTTCCTTTTTGCAGGCCTGAATCGTAAAGAGCGTGCCAGACTTCTGGTCTGTTTTATTCTGCTGGTCTCCGCCGCGTTCTTCTGGTCCGCCTTCGAGCAGAAGCCAACGTCATTCAACCTCTTTGCCAACGACTACACTAACCGCATGATCGGTGATTTCGAAATCCCGGCGGTATGGTTCCAGTCGATTAACGCCCTGTTCATCATCCTGCTGGCACCGGTATTCAGCTGGGCCTGGCCGAAACTTGCCAGCATGAACATTCGTCCGAGCAGTATCACCAAGTTTGTTATTGGTATTTTGTGTGCCGCCGCAGGCTTTGGTCTGATGATGCTGGCTGCGCAGAACGTACTGAATAACGGTGGCGCGGGCGTGTCGCCATTCTGGCTGGTGGGCAGCATCCTGATGCTGACGCTGGGGGAACTGTGCCTGAGCCCGATTGGTCTGGCGACCATGACGCTGCTGGCACCGGAAAGAATGCGTGGGCAGATGATGGGCCTGTGGTTCTGCGCAAGTGCGCTGGGCAACCTGGCGGCAGGTCTGATTGGCGGTCACGTGAAGGCCGACCAGCTGGATATGCTGCCGGATCTCTTCGCACGTTGCTCCATCGCGCTGCTGATTTGTGCCGCGGTGCTGATCGTCCTCATTGTTCCGGTACGTCGCATGCTGGAAAATGCGCAGACTAAACCGGCCGCTAACGCCTGATAACGCCTCGCTCGTCAATACCGGGGCAGGCGTTTGCCCCGGTAATTTACTCGACGAGGTAGAAGATGCTGTTAGGGTTTGTTGGTCTTGGCGCGGTGGTGGAAACCGCTTATTTACCTGCATTACACAATCTGTATGGCGATTCACTGCACTGCCTGGGTTTTGATGTTCAGCCTGGCAGACACCCTGAAGGCGTGACGCGCTGCGCCTCTCTCACCGAACTTCTCTCGCATCCTCTTGATACCCTGTTTATTACCACGGCTTCTCTGCAGCATCTTGAGGTTCTGGAGCACGCCCTGGCGTCTCCTGTGGTGCGGATCGTGGTTGAAAAACCCATCGTCGCCACGCTCGCGCAGCTCGAAAAACTGAACAGGCTGCTGGCGTTGCCCGGTGCGGCGTCCCGTGTGCTCGCACTTGACCACTGGATGGCGCGCCTCGCAACGGTTCAGCTTGGGCTGATCGGGACTTTTGCTGATATCGCCAGAATTGACGGTTTTTTGCAGGAACCGAGCGGGTTTAACGCAAAAGGAGAACCTGTCGCGCTTAACTTCGCCACGGGTGAAGTGGACACCCGCACGCTTCGCCATCCTGACGGCGTTATCCTGGACATCGGCACGCATGTGCTGGCGATGCTGCGTGAAACGGTGCGTTATCTGGGGGGCGGGGATGATATGACGCTGCAGGTGGTGGCCGCTACTGACCGGCTTGGGCGTGAGATCAAACAGGGCGATCTCACCACGGCAGAGGGCAGCGCTCATCTTCGCGGGCAGCTTAGTGGCATTCCGGTGGAGATTTGGCTCAACAAATATGCGGGACCGTCAGGCGGGCAAAAAGGGTTACGGCTGTATCTGCATGACGGGCGCGTCATAAGCCACGATCGTCACGGAGCAGAAGATGTGCTCGTGCTGACGGACGGCGATCGGGTTCAGCGCTGGCATATTCCAGGCACGATTTATATGCACTGCCTGGTAGAGCGCATTCTGGGGCAGAAAAGTCTTTTCGAATGTGACCCGGAAGAAGTGAGCCGGACGACACGCCGTCGAATGGCGGAAGTAGAACTGCTGCTGACCTTACAGCAACAGCTGCGTGGCCCGCACTGAGTGCTGCGTGTTAATATCAACGTATTACAGAATGCCCAGCAAAGGAGTCATCATGTCGATTACCTGCCCGGATTGCCAAGCAGAGCTTGAAGTGCAAAATGGCGTCGCCCACTGTGAGCACTGCGATAAGGATATCGCGCTCGAAGCCCGCTGCCCGGAGTGTCATCAGCCACTCCAGGTCTTAAAAGCCTGCGGTGCGGTGGATTATTTCTGCCAGAACGGCCACGGCCTGATTTCTAAAAAGCGCGTGGAGTTTGTCCCGGCTGAAGCTTAATCACACACGCAGCCTTCGCCTTTCTGCCATAGCTCGACCAGCGACTCAGGGGCTTCCTGCTCAGGCACCAGCACAATCATATCGGTGTACTGGGCCTGATTGTGCTGAGTCCAGATTATCTGGATGCGAAAATAACGCTGATCGCCACTCCCCGGCGAGGTGGGTTCACCCGGCGGCTGGCCGCGTGGAAATGCCTGCTCCAGGATGCTTACCACGCGCTGACGCTGGGCCTCATTGAGTGACGAAAGCGTAATGGTGCGTTGGCCGCTTAGCTTAGGGATAAAAGCGACGCCGCCTTCCCGGGCCAGCTCAACGACGGCGTCATCTGTGAGTTCCGGAACCTGCATTTACAGCACTCCCACCTGTTCCCAGGCTTGTTTTATCGCAGCCGCCACGTCGCCACCGGACCGTTTCTCGCCGTGGGCAACCGTCAGTTTTGCGAAGGCCTCAAAATCGGCATCTTGCGCCAGGTGACGGTCGCAAACTGTGTCGTACCAGGCATATCCCGCTTTTTCCCAGGCATGACCCCCAATCGCCTTCGCGGCCAGATAAAACGCCCGGTTGGGAATACCTGAATTCAGGTGTACGCCGCCGTTGTCTTCGCGCGTTTTGATAAAGTCTTTCATGTGCCCAGGCTGCGGGTCTTTACCGAGCAGAGGATCGTCATAGGCGGTGCCGGGCGCTGACATGGAGCGCAGCCCTTTGCCGTTAATACCGTCTGCCAGCAGCCCCTCACCAATCAGCCAGTCGGCTTCATCGGCGGTCTGTTTGAGGTGGTACTGTTTGACCAGCGAGCCAAACACATCTGACAATGATTCATTCAGCGCGCCAGACTGCTCAAAATAGATAAGCCCGGCTTCGGTCTCGGTGACACCGTGGCTTAGCTCGTGGGCCACGACGTCAATGGCAATGGTAAAGCGGTTAAATATTTCGCCGTCGCCATCACCAAAGACCATCTGCTGACCATTCCAGAAGGCGTTCTGATATTCCCGGCCATAGTGCACGGTACCGGTCAGGATCAGGCCTTTATTATCAAGCGAATCGCGCTGATACATTTTCCAGAAGAAATCATGGGTGACCCCCAAATAATTGTAGGCTTCATCAACCGCCACATCGCCATTTGACGGCTGGCCCTCATAACGCACCTGAGTACCCGGCAGCTCCTGCGTCTGTCTGGCATCGTAAATATCACGCTCCAGTTGACCGGCTTTATTGACGTGCGGCGCGGCGGGTTTGCCCGGCATATGCGCCATGAGCGTTTGCACATGCGTTAACGTCTGACGGGCGCAGCGCTGCTGCGGCTCAGAACCACTTTCGATAATGCGACGAAGAATATAGGGGGGAATGACGCTGTGAAGATATGACATGCTGCTCTCCTTAGTTCGGGCAAGGCCAGATAAAAGGGAATAGCAGCAGTATAGTTTGTAACCGACGAAGAATTATCCGGTTTTTCGCTGGCGCGTTTTTTTCACCGGTTTAATCTCTTTCACTTCGCTCTCCACCCAGCCGTCTGACAGACGGGTGGTGAGAACATCTCCGGATTTCACCTGCTTCGTTTGCTTCAGCACTTTACCGTCGGTGGCGGTCGTTACGCTATAGCCTCGTGCCAGCGTCGAGAGCGGGCTGACCGCCTCGAGGTGGGTCACGGCGTTGCCAAAGCGTTCACGTGTGATGCTAAGACGTGCGCGGATAGTGTCTGCCAGTCGATACTCAAGCTGTTGGATACGCGTTTGCGCGCGATAAATCTTCGGCTGTGGGTTCTGCTGGTTCAGGCGCTGAGTAATACGCTGCTGGCGCGAGACCGCGCGCTTGAGCTGAATATCCAGTGCGACGTTCATTCGCTGACGCAGACGCTCCAGCACGGTTTGCTGACGGGCCAGCCGCAATTGCGGATGCTGCTGTTGCAGGCGATGATGAAGCTGGGTAAACCGGCGCGACCGGTTGGCCAGGAAATAGTCCATCGCCATTTCCAGACGCTGCTGACCATTCTGCAGCTGGCGCAGCAGCTCCAGCTGATTGCGGCTCACCACTTCCGCGGCTGCGGAGGGCGTTGGCGCGCGTAAATCCGCCACAAAATCAGCTATTGTCACGTCCGTTTCGTGGCCGACGGCGCTGACGACCGGGATCTGGCTTGCGAAAATGGCCCGTGCCACGCGTTCGTCGTTAAAGCTCCACAGGTCTTCCAGCGAACCGCCGCCACGCCCGACAATCAGCACGTCGCACTCCTGACGTGCGTTTGCAAGTTCAATAGCGCGGACAATCTGACCCGGTGCGTCATCACCCTGAACAGCGGTCGGGTAGATGATAACGGGCAGGGACGGGTCGCGGCGTTTGAGGACATGAAGTATGTCATGCAGTGCCGCCCCGGTTTTTGACGTAATCACCCCAACGCAGTGGGCAGGTGAGGGGAGCGGTTTTTTGAACTGCTGATCGAACAGACCCTCTTGCGAGAGTTTGTCTTTTAGCTGCTCGTACTTCTGCTGCAACACACCTTCGCCCGCAGGCTGCATACTTTCGACGATGATTTGATAATCGCCGCGCGGCTCATACAGGGTGATATTGGCGCGAACCAGAACCTGCTGACCATGCTGAGGGCGAAACGTCACGCGGCGGTTGCTGTTGCGGAACATTGCACAGCGCACCTGAGCGGTGTCGTCTTTTAACGTGAAGTACCAGTGACCAGATGAAGGCTGCGTGAAGTTAGAGATTTCACCGCTGATCCAGACCTGCCCCATTTCCTGCTCAAGCAGCAAACGAACCGTCTGATTAAGGCGGCTGACAGTAAAAATTGAGGGGGATTGAGTGGATAACATGTGAGCGGGATCAAATTCTAAATCAGCAAGTTATTCAGTCGATAGTAACCTGCTGAGAGGGGAGTGCAAGGTTTTTTTATAAAAAAGTGTGGATGCAATCGGTTACGCTCTGTATAATGCCACGGCAATATTTAACCACCCACCAGGTCAGAGATATTGCCCATGCTACGTATCGCTAAAGAAGCACTGACGTTTGACGACGTCCTCCTAGTTCCCGCTCATTCCACCGTTCTGCCGAATACTGCCGATCTCAGCACGCAGTTGACGAAAACGATTCGCCTGAACATTCCTATGCTCTCTGCGGCAATGGACACCGTGACTGAAGCGCGCCTGGCTATCGCCCTGGCACAGGAAGGTGGCATCGGCTTTATTCATAAAAACATGTCTATCGAGCGTCAGGCTGAAGAAGTTCGCCGCGTGAAGAAACATGAATCCGGCATCGTGTCTGACCCACAGACCGTTCTGCCAACCACCACCCTGCACGAAGTGAAAGCCTTGACCGAACGTAACGGTTTCGCCGGTTACCCGGTTGTCACCGAAGATAACGAACTGGTGGGTATCATCACCGGCCGTGACGTGCGTTTCGTGACTGACCTGAACCAGCCTGTCAGCGTATACATGACCCCGAAAGAGCGTCTGGTAACCGTCCGTGAAGGCGAAACCCGTGACGTCGTGCTGGCTAAAATGCACGAGAAGCGCGTTGAGAAAGCACTGGTTGTGGACGCGAACTTCCACCTGCTGGGCATGATCACCGTTAAAGATTTCCAGAAAGCAGAACGTAAACCTAACGCCTGTAAAGACGAGCATGGCCGTCTGCGCGTAGGTGCTGCCGTTGGCGCGGGTGCAGGTAACGAAGAGCGTGTTGACGCGCTGGTGGCTGCGGGCGTTGACGTACTGCTGATTGACTCCTCTCACGGCCACTCCGAAGGCGTTCTGCAACGTATTCGTGAAACCCGTGCGAAATACCCAGACCTGCAGATCATCGGCGGTAACGTTGCAACGGGCGCAGGCGCTCGCGCACTGGCTGAAGCAGGCTGCAGCGCGGTGAAAGTCGGTATCGGTCCTGGCTCTATTTGTACCACCCGTATCGTGACTGGCGTAGGCGTTCCGCAGATCACCGCGGTATCCGACGCGGTTGAAGCGCTGGAAGGCACCGGTATTCCGGTTATCGCTGACGGCGGTATCCGCTTCTCTGGCGACATCGCGAAAGCGATCGCTGCAGGTGCTGCAGCCGTCATGGTTGGCTCCATGCTGGCCGGTACTGAAGAATCCCCGGGCGAAATCGAACTCTACCAGGGCCGTTCTTACAAATCATACCGTGGTATGGGCTCCCTGGGCGCGATGTCCAAAGGCTCTTCCGACCGTTACTTCCAGAGCGATAACGCCGCTGACAAACTGGTACCGGAAGGTATCGAAGGCCGCGTTGCCTATAAAGGCCGCCTGAAAGAGATCATTCACCAGCAGATGGGCGGCCTGCGCTCCTGTATGGGTCTGACCGGCTGTGGTACCATCGACCTGCTGCGTACTAAAGCGGAATTCGTACGCATCAGCGGTGCGGGTATCCAGGAGAGCCACGTTCACGACGTGACGATCACCAAAGAGTCCCCGAACTACCGTCTGGGCTCCTGATAAATTTCCGCGCCCGGCTCATGCCGGGCGCTCTGTATTTGTTTCACTTGCCTCGGAATTAGCGTCAATGACGGAAAACATTCATAAACATCGCATTCTCATCCTGGACTTTGGTTCTCAGTACACTCAACTGGTGGCACGTCGCGTGCGTGAACTGGGCGTTTACTGTGAACTGTGGGCATGGGATGTCACGGAAGCACAGATTCGCGAATTCAATCCAAGCGGCATCATCCTGTCCGGCGGCCCGGAAAGCACCACCGAAGAGAACAGCCCACGCGCACCGCAGTACGTGTTTGAAGCGGGCGTGCCGGTATTCGGCGTTTGCTACGGTATGCAGACCATGGCCATGCAGCTGGGCGGCCACGTAGAAGGGTCTAACGAGCGTGAGTTTGGCTACGCGCAGGTTGAAGTCGTCACCGACAGCGCGCTGGTTCGCGGTATCGAAGACTCCCTGACCGCAGACGGCAAACCGCTGCTGGACGTGTGGATGAGCCACGGCGACAAAGTCACCGCAATCCCGTCTGACTTTGTGACCGTTGCCAGCACCGATAACTGCCCGTTTGCGATTATGGCGAACGAAGAAAAACGCTTCTACGGTGTGCAGTTCCACCCGGAAGTGACCCACACCCGTCAGGGTATGCGCATGCTGGAACGCTTCGTGCGTGATATCTGCCAGTGTGAAGCACTGTGGACGCCAGCAAAAATCATCGACGACGCCGTTGAGCGTATCCGCCAGCAGGTTGGCAATGACAAAGTGATCCTCGGCCTGTCCGGCGGTGTTGACTCCTCTGTCACCGCGATGCTGCTGCACCGCGCAATCGGCAAAAACCTGACCTGTGTATTCGTGGACAACGGTCTGCTGCGTCTGAACGAAGCGCAGCAGGTTATGGATATGTTCGGCGACCACTTCGGTCTGAACATCATTCACGTGGAAGGCGAGAAGCGCTTCCTCGACGCGCTGGCCGGCGAGAACGATCCGGAAGCGAAACGTAAAATCATCGGTCGCGTCTTCGTTGAAGTGTTCGATGAAGAAGCGCTGAAGCTGGAAGACGTTAAATGGCTGGCGCAGGGCACCATCTACCCTGACGTGATTGAATCTGCGGCTTCCGCAACCGGTAAAGCACACGTCATCAAATCTCACCACAACGTGGGCGGCCTGCCGAAAGAGATGAAGATGGGCCTGGTTGAACCGCTGCGTGAGCTGTTCAAAGATGAAGTACGTAAGATCGGCCTGGAACTGGGTCTGCCATACGACATGCTCTACCGTCACCCGTTCCCGGGTCCTGGTCTGGGCGTGCGTGTGCTGGGCGAAGTGAAGAAAGAGTACTGCGACCTGCTGCGTCGTGCGGACGCTATCTTCATTGAAGAGCTGCACAAAGCTGACCTGTACAACAAAGTGAGCCAGGCGTTCACCGTGTTCCTGCCGGTGCGCTCTGTCGGCGTGATGGGCGATGGCCGTAAGTACGACTGGGTTGTTTCCCTGCGTGCGGTAGAAACCATCGACTTCATGACCGCGCACTGGGCGCACCTGCCGTACGACTTCCTGGGCCGCGTCTCTAACCGCATTATCAACGAAGTGAACGGTATCTCCCGCGTGGTGTATGACATCAGCGGTAAGCCACCGGCTACGATTGAGTGGGAATGATTTTCCCCTGATATCACCCCAAACCCTCTGCTTGCGCAGGGGGTTTTTTATTCTCCGTTACTTCCCACTGCCCAGCCGATATGCCAGCGCTACCACCAGCGACTGCACGAGGCACAGCGTCGCCGACTGCGAGCGAAACGCGTCAACCTGCGCCTCTTTCACCACAAAACAGAGATCGCTGAAGGTGGCCAGCGGGCTTATCTGGCTGTCGGTGATCACAATCTGCCGCGCGCCGACGCTGGCGGCGGTTTCGCTGACCATCACCGTCTCTTCCGCATACGGCGAGAAGCTGATCGATACCACAATGTCCTGCGCCTTGATGCGGTTGATCTGCTCACGCAGCATCCCCCCCATTCCGTCGAGCAGAATAGGGCGGCACTCCAGGTGGCTCAGGGCGTAGGTCAGATAGGCGGCGACGCTAAACGAGCGGCGTAACCCGGCGATATAGATTGTGTCGGCGTCGGCCAGCAACTGCACGGCGCGCTCCAGCATCTCCGGCTCGGCGCGGGCGGCCAGCTGCTGGAGGGCCTGCGCATTTGAACGGGCGAACTCCTGAAGGATATCGAGCGGGGTTTCCGGGACGGCCTGACTTTCCATTTCGCGAAACAGCCGGGCGCGGTCACTGTAGCTGGCGGTCTCTTCCACCAGGTTCATACGAAACAGCTGTTTCATCTCGTTGAAGCCGGTGAAGTCAAAAGCATTGGCAAAACGGATCAGCGTTGACGGCGGCACATCGGCACGCTCGGCAATGACGGCGACCGTATCAAAGGCCACGCTGTTGGTATTATCCAGCACATAGCGGGAGACCTGCTGCAGCCTCTTGCTCAGGCTATCGTAGCGATCGCGGATTTGCTGCTGCAGCTCATTCAGGCTGGTTGCTGTGGTCATTTTACCCCCTATGCATAGTTTTATGATTCTAAACGCAAAACCGCGTCTTTTAAATGCCGGCCGTCCATCTGGCCTCAAAAATGAAACAGAAGCTTCACGCTTTTCAACGCCTGAAATGCCTTAATAGCGCAGGCTGCACCGGTGATGGTGGCTGTTAACATAAAAATCCATCCTTGATCACAATAATCATCATTTATTTTATTTCAACTTAAAATGGAATATTTGTTTCATATATAGTGTTCAGGTAACAGTCACGTATCAACAGCGAGAGGTTAAGGATGGAGACGGTAGCGAATTTTATTCACGGCGAGTGTGTCACCGGTTCAGGCCAGCGCGTTCAGGCAATCTTCAACCCGGCCACCGGAGAGCAGATCCGCCAGGTGGTGATGAGTACGGCACAGGAAACCGAACAGGCGATTGCCGCAGCACAGCAGGCTTTTCCTGGCTGGGCGCGTCATTCTCCACTTAAACGCGCACGCGTGATGTTCCGCTTCAAAGCGCTGCTGGAAGAGAACATGGAGCGCCTGGCACGCATCATCAGCGAAGAGCATGGCAAAGTCTTCTCCGACGCGGTGGGCGAGCTGACCCGCGGCCTGGAAGTGGTGGAGTTTGCCTGCGGCATCCCGCATCTGCAAAAAGGTGAGCACTCCGCTAATGTCGGCACCGGTGTCGACAGCCACTCGTTGATGCAGCCGCTCGGCGTCTGTGCCGGGATCACGCCGTTTAATTTCCCGGCAATGGTGCCGATGTGGATGTTCCCGATTGCGCTGGCCACCGGCAACACGTTCGTGCTGAAACCGTCGGAAAAAGATCCCTCTCTGGCGCTCGCGCTGGCAAAGTTGCTGAAAGACGCCGGCCTGCCTGACGGCGTGTTTAACGTGGTGCAGGGCGATAAAGAGTCGGTTGACGTGCTGCTGACTGACCCGCGCGTGCAGGCTGTGAGCTTTGTCGGTTCAACGCCGATCGCCCAATACATTTACGAGACCGCCTCCGCCCACGGTAAACGCTGTCAGGCG
Organism: Enterobacter sp. MEB024; assembly: GCF_030209635.1. Classification (NCBI taxonomy): domain Bacteria; kingdom Pseudomonadati; phylum Pseudomonadota; class Gammaproteobacteria; order Enterobacterales; family Enterobacteriaceae; genus Enterobacter; species Enterobacter sp. MEB024. The sequence goes on from NZ_JARVRQ010000011.1 coordinate 88,375, forward strand.
CTGGGCGGGGCAAAAAACCACTGCATCTTAATGCCGGATGCCGATATGGATATGGCGACGAACGCGATTATGGGCGCTGCCTTCGGCGCGGCGGGAGAACGTTGCATGGCGCTGTCGGTGGTGCTGGCGGTGGGGGATAACACCGCTGATGAACTCTGTTCCCGGCTGGAAAAACAGATTGCCGCGCTGCGCGTCGGACCGGGTCTGGACCAGACGCCAGAGAACGAAATGGGGCCGCTTATCTCCTCGGCACACCGTAACAAAGTGCTGGGCTATATCGACAGCGGGGAAACTCAGGGAGCCCGCCTGCGCGTGGATGGCCGTGGGTTCAGCGTGAAAGGCCACGAGCAGGGCTATTTTGTTGGACCAACGCTGTTCGATAACGTCACGCCGGAGATGACCATTTATAAAGAAGAGATTTTCGGGCCGGTACTTTCTGTGGTGCGTGTTGCAGATTACAGCAGCGCGGTGGACCTGATTAACCGGCATGAATATGGTAATGGCTCGGCAATATTTACCCGTGACGGTGGCTGCGCGCGCCGCTTCTGCGAAGAGGTGCAGGCGGGGATGGTTGGGGTGAACGTGCCGATCCCGGTGCCGATGGCGTTCCACAGTTTTGGTGGCTGGAAGCGTTCGATCTTTGGTGCGCTGAATGTCCACGGCAACGACGGCGTGCGTTTCTACACCCGAATGAAAACCATCACCGCACGCTGGCCGGAAATGCAGCAGGAGACTGGCGCTGCGTTCTCCATGCCGACGCTGGGCTGACAGGAGGTTTTATGCAAACCGAACGTATGACCATGGCTCAGGCCCTGGTCAGATTCCTTAATCAACAATATGTCTCCATTGATGGACACGAAACGCCCTTTGTGAAGGGCGTGGCGACCATTTTTGGTCACGGCAACGTGCTGGGTATAGGCCAGGCACTGGAGCAGGATCCTGGCCACCTGCAGGTGATGCAGGGGTGTAACGAACAGGGCATCGCCCATATGGCGACCGGATTCGCTAAACAGCATCGCCGTCGGCGCATTTTTGCCGTCACCTCATCCGTCGGGCCCGGCGCGGCTAATATGGTGACGGCCGCGGCGACCGCCACCGCGAACCGCATTCCGCTCCTGCTGTTACCGGGGGATATCTATGCCAGCCGCCAGCCCGATCCGGTTTTGCAGCAAATCGAGCAGTACCACGATCTCAGTATCAGCACCAACGACTGCTTCCGTCCCGTTTCACGCTACTGGGACCGCATTAACCGTCCGGAACAGTTAATGAGCGCGATGTTAAATGCGATGCGAACGCTTACTGACCCTGCAGCGACGGGGGCAGTGACCATTTGCCTGCCGCAGGACGTGCAGGGCGAAGCCTGGGATTATCCCCTGAGCTTCTTTGCGCGTCGCGTGCATCACATTGAACGCCGTCCGCCTGACCCCCAGCGTCTGGCCCAGGCACAGGCGTTGATTGCCCGTAAACACCGTCCGCTGGTGGTATGTGGCGGGGGCGTGCGTTATTCCGGCGCGCATGAGGCATTTCGGGAATTTGTCGAGACGCTGCGGCTGCCGTTTGCCGAAACCCAGGCCGGAAAGGGGGCGCTGGTAAGCGATCACCCCCTTAATCTGGGGGGGATCGGTGTGACGGGCGGAATGGCCGCTAACCAGCTTGCACCCAGGGCGGATTTGGTGATTGGCATCGGCACGCGCCTGACGGACTTTACCACCGGCTCCAAAGCGCTCTTTTCCCATCCGAACGTCGAGTTCCTGCTTTTGAATGTCGCCGAGTTTGATGCCCTGAAACTGGATGCCACGGCGCTGATTGCCGATGCGCAAACCGGGCTGCACGCTTTAACGCAGGCGCTCCCCGCGTACCGAAGCCACTGGGGAGAGGAGATCGCTCAGGCGAAATCTGCCTGGCATGCGGAGTGCCAGCGCTTATGGGGCCGTCAGTGGCATCCCGACGATGTGCCTGAAGTGGCAGGGCACCTTGATGTGCAGCTGGCGGAATACGGTGAGGCGCTCAACACCCGTCTGACCCAGACGCGGGTGCTGGGGCTTATCAATCAACATATTGAAGATAACGCCATCGTTGTGGGCGCGGCCGGATCGCTGCCCGGGGATTTACAGCGCCTCTGGCAGGTGAAGACGCCGGACAGTTATCACCTGGAGTACGGCTACTCCTGCATGGGGTATGAGATTGCGGCGGCGATAGGCGCGAAGCTTGCCAGCCCGCATCAGCCGGTTTACGCCATGGTGGGGGATGGCTCCTACATGATGCTGCACTCCGAGCTACAAACCGCGGTGCAGGAGGGGATTAACGTCACCGTTTTGCTGTTTGATAATGCCAGCTTCGGCTGCATTAATAACCTGCAGATGGGGCACGGGATGGGGAGCTTCGGTACGGAAAACCGTCATCGAAATCCAGATTCAGGCCGGCTTGACGGACCGCTGGTAAAAGTCGATTTCGCCCAGAACGCGGAAAGCTACGGCTGTCGCGCGTGGCGGGTCCACGACGAGCAGAGTCTGCTGGCGGCGCTGGCGGCGTCGCGGGCGCATCCTGGCCCAACGCTGCTGGATATCAAAGTGCTGCCAAAAACCATGACCCATGATTACGCGTCATGGTGGCGAACCGGTGATGCGCAGGTCGCGGGATCGTCTGCGGTGCGCAAAGCCGCCGAGCAAACCCAGGCGCAGCTGAAAAAAGCACGCCAGTATTAAGTATTTCCCGCCATAACGAAATTTTCATTTCATTTTTCACTGGCTTCATTCTCACCCTCTCCCGCCACGGGAGAGGGCACACCTGTCGCCATTTTGTCTCCTGTGTTCCTGTGGCAAATGCATCGCGGCGCGGCTGCAATGTTGTGATATTGATAACAAAATTTATCTCAATCATCTCAAAAGTGTTAACCCGCACTCAAAAATATAATTTTCACTATTTATAAAAATGAAATAAATGTTTTATTTAAGGGGTCGTTAGTTCACAGCATTCACCAACACCGGGAGCCGTTATGTTTAACATTGCTTTACTGGGCGCTGGCCGAATTGGCCAGGTACATGCAGCTAACATCGCCAGCCACAGTGAGACCACGCTCTGGTCTGTGGTCGACCCGAATCAGGAATTTGCCACCCGCCTCGCCACGCAATATCAGGCTCGTTTGCAGAGCCTGGAGGACGCGATGAGCGACCCAAACGTTCATGCCGTGCTGATCGCGTCTGCGACGGACACCCACGCGGATCTGATTGAGATGGCCGCCCGCCACGGCAAAGCGATCTTCTGTGAAAAGCCGGTACACCTGGATCTTGCCCGCGTGCGCGACTGCCTGAAAGTGGTTAACGAGTACAACGTACCGCTGTTTATCGGTTTTAACCGCCGCTTTGACCCGCAGTTTCGTCGGGTCAAAACCGAGGTGCAGGCCGGGCGGATCGGTAAGCCCGAATCGCTGCTGATTATCTCCCGCGACCCGTCCCCGCCACCGGCGCAATATGTGCGCGTTTCCGGCGGTATGTTCCGCGACATGACCATTCACGATTTTGATATGGCGCGCTTCATCATGGGCGAAGAGCCGGTGTCGGTGTATGCCCAGGGCAGCAATCTGGTGGATCCGGCAATTGGCGAGGCGGGGGATATCGATACCGCGTTTATCGTACTGAAGTATGCCTCCGGCGCGATGGCGACCATCGTCAACAGCCGCCGCTCTTCTTATGGCTACGACCAGCGCCTGGAACTGCACGGCTCAGAAGGCCTGCTGTGCGCGGGCAATATTCTTGAAAATCAGGTGCAGCACTACGGCAAACAGGGCTGCACCGGCGCGCTGCCGGAACACTTCTTCCTGCAGCGCTACAAATCCGCTTACGCCGCGGAATGGGAACACTTTGTTGCGGTGCTGCGCGGCGAAGCGACGCCTGACTGTAGCGGCGACGATGGTGAACGTGCGCTGTACCTGGCGGATAAAGCGCTGGAATCCCTGCGTAGCCAACGTGAGATCGTCCTCTAAACACAACCACCCTTCACAGAGAGACATAATAATGAAAAAACTGATCTTAGCCGCCCTCATCGCCATGACCGCCGGGGCAGCAATGGCCGAAAACGAGCAAATTGTTTTCAGTACACCAAACCTGGCGATGCCGTTTGAAGTTCACATGCAGCGTACCGCGGTAAAAGCCGCAAAAGAGATGGGCGTAAAGCTTCAGGTACTGGACGGGCAGGGCAGCTCGCCGAAACAGGTCGCTGACCTGGAAAACGCCATCACCCGTGGTGCGCAGGGGTTCATCGTCTCCCCGAATGACGTCAATGCCGTCTCCAGCGCGGTGGATGAAATTCAGGATGCGAATCTGCCCGTTGTGACGCTTGACCGCTCCGTCGACAGCCAGAAGAAGGTGCCGCATTTTGGTGCCAACAACTACAAAGGCGGGCAGGCGATTGGCGACTTCGTTAAAAGCAAATTCCCCAACGGGGCAGACATTATTCTGCTCACCGGCCAGCCAGGTTCCTCCTCCAACATTGAACGTACCAAAGGGATCCGCGACAGCCTGAAGGCGGGCGGGGACAAGTACAAGATCGTTGCCGATCAGACCGGCAACTGGATGCGTTCTGAAGGGATGCGCATTGTGGAAAGCGTTCTGCCGTCACTGCCGAAACGCCCACAGGTGATCCTCTCCGCCAATGACGACATGGCACTGGGCGCAATTGAAGCGCTGCAGGGCCAGGGCGTGAAGCCAGGCGAAATTCTGGTGACCGGCTTTGACGCGGTCCCTGAGGCGCTGGCGCGCGTGCGCGACGGCTGGCTGGCGGTCACGGCGGATCAGCGCCCGGGCTTCGCGGTACAAACGGCGATGAGCCAGCTGGTGGCCAACGTGCGTGAGAAGAAAGCCATCACCGGCGCGGACTACCCGCCAACGCTTATCACCAAAGAAAATCTGCAGCAGGCTGAGCGCATCAGTGAGGCCGGTAACTGATTTATCCGGAGCCGCCGCGCAGGTGGCGGCTCCCTATTAAGGAGGAGCAGACCGATGTCGCAACCCTTACTGAAAGTGACCGACCTGGCAAAAAGCTTTTCTGGTGTCTGGGCGCTGAGCAGCGCACAGCTCACCGTCGGTGCCGGGGAGATCCACGCGCTGCTGGGTGAGAACGGAGCGGGGAAATCCACGCTGCTGAAAGCCCTGGCGGGCGCACAGCCGCAAACGCGCGGGGATATCTGGTTCAACGGCGACACGCTGCCGGTGGACGATTCACCGGTTGAGCGGCAGAACAAGGGCATTATCACTATCTATCAGGAATTTAACCTGCTGCCCAATATGACCGTCGCGGAAAACATGTTTCTCGGGCGTGAGCCGCGTAAACGTAACCTGATTGTCGACGAAAAAGCGGTGAACCAGGAGGCGCAGGTGATCCTCGATTATCTGCAGCTGAACGTTGCGCCAACCACGCCTGTCGCCCGTCTGAGCGTAGCCCAGCAGCAGATGGTCGAGATTGCCCGGGCGCTGACGCTGAACGCCAGGCTGATCATCATGGATGAACCCTCCGCGGCGCTGAGCGACAGCGAGGTGGAAAGCCTGCACCGCGTGGTGTGCGAGCTGAAAAACCGGGGGGTGAGCATTATTTACGTTACCCACCGACTGCACGAAGTTTTCCAGCTTTGCGATCGCTTTACCGTTTTCCAGGACGGCCGTTTCACCGGCAGTGGTGCCGTGGCGCAAACCAATGTCGAGCAGCTGATCCGTCTGATGGTGGGGCGTGACGTGGCCTTTAATCGTCGTCCCGCCAGCGAAACCCATCATGAAAACAAGCCGGTCCGTCTGGCAGTAAAAGGGCTGAGCCGCGAAAAACCGCCGCTGGATCCGCACGGCATTGCCCTGCATGACATCAGCTTCCATGTCCACGCCGGAGAAGTACTGGGCATTGCCGGCTTAGTGGGGGCAGGGCGCACCGAAGTGGCGCGCTGCCTGTTCGGGGCGGATGCCTTTACCTCGGGCAGCTTTGAACTGGACGGCGTCCCGTATCAACCGCGCGACCCGATGTACGCCCTTGAGCAGGGCATCGCGCTGGTCCCGGAAGACCGCAAGAAAGAGGGGGCGGTGCTGGGGTTATCGATTCGCGACAACCTGTCGCTCTCCAGTCTCTCTTCTCTGATGCAGTGGCGCTGGTTTGTGAATACCCGCAAAGAGGACGATCTGATTGAGTCCTACCGCAAGGCGCTGCAGATCAAAATGGTCAACAGCGCGCAGGAGGTGCGCAAGCTCTCCGGCGGTAACCAGCAGAAAGTTATCCTGGCGCGCTGCATGGCGCTGAACCCTCGGGTGCTGATTGTCGATGAGCCGACGCGTGGTATCGACGTGGGCACCAAGTCGGAAGTGCACCAGGTGCTGTTTGATATGGCCAAACAGGGCGTGGCGGTGATCGTGATCTCCTCCGATCTGCCTGAAGTGATGGCGGTATCCGATCGGATCATCACGCTCAGTGAAGGCCGGGTGACCGGTGAGATCCACGGCGACGACGCTAACGAAGAGCGGCTGATGACGATGATGGCCATCAACCACAACGCCCTCAACGCGGCATAACGGAGTTTTCCATGACGCAGATGATTTCTAAAACGCAGGTTCCGGTGAAACGCAGCGGACGCCTCGATCCCATCGCCTTCTTCGAGCGCTTCGGGGTACTGATTTTCATGATCCTGCTGCTGATTTTCTTTCAGTCGCAGAACAGCAATTTTTTCTCTGAACGCAATATTTTCAACATCCTGACCGAGGTATCCATCTACGGGATCATGGCCGTGGGGATGACCTTCGTCATTCTGACTGCCGGTATCGATCTTTCTGTCGGCTCCATCCTGGCGGTCTGCGCCATGACCGCCGCATACGTGATTAAGGGCGACAACTTCACCACCGTTGATCCGAACGCCTGGGGCGGCATGAGCTGGCTGATTGGGCTGGGGATTTGTCTGGCGATGGGCACGGCGATTGGCTTCCTGCACGGCCTGGGCGTAACCCGCCTGCGCCTGCCGCCGTTTATCGTCACGCTCGGCGGGATGACCATCTGGCGTGGCCTGACGCTGGTGATTAACGACGGCGCGCCCATTGCAGGTTTCGACCCGGGTTATCGCTGGTGGGGACGCGGGGAGCTGCTTGGCATCTCCATTCCAATCTGGATTTTCGCCATCGTGGCGCTTGGCGGGTACTTGGCGCTGCATAAAACCCGCTGGGGACGCTTCGTCTATGCCATCGGCGGTAACCCGGAGGCAGCGCGCCTGGCGGGGGTCAACGTGAAGCGCGTGCTGGTGAGTGTCTATGTGCTGATTGGCTGTCTGGCGGGACTGGCGGGCTTCATTCTCAGCGCTCGTCTTGGCAGTGCGGAAGCGGTCGCCGGGATCTCCTTTGAACTGCGCGTTATCGCCTCGGTAGTCATTGGCGGTACTTCGCTGATGGGCGGCTATGGACGCATCGGCGGCACCATCATTGGTTCCATCATTATGGGGATCCTGATTAACGGTCTGGTGCTGATGAACGTCTCGGCCTATTACCAGCAAATAATCACCGGATTAATTATCGTTCTGGCGGTGGCATTCGACACCTATGCCAAGAGCCGTCGCGGCGCATTGTGAGGATCAGGATGAAAGAGGTTCGTATTGGATTGATTGGCACCGGGTATATCGGCAAGGCACATGCCATCGCCTATGCTCAGGCGCCGACGGTATTTACCCTGCGCGGCAAACTGGTGCGCGAGATGGTGGCGGAAGTGACGCCCGCGCTGGCGGCAGAGCGGGCGCAGGCCTTTGGCTTCAACCGCTCAACCGGCGACTGGCGGGCACTGGTGGCTGACACGGCGATTGATGTCGTGGATATATGCTCGCCCAACCATCTGCATAAAGAGATGGCGCTGGAGGCCATTCGCCACGGTAAGCATGTCTACTCGGAAAAGCCGCTGGCGCTGAATGCCCATGACGCACGTGAAATGGTGGACGCCGCGAAGCGGGCAGGGGTGAAAACGCTGGTGGGTTTTAACTACATGAAAAACCCGACGGCACAGCTGGCGAAAGAGATCATCGCCCGCGGCGAGATTGGCGAGGTGATCCACTTCTACGGTACCCACAACGAAGATTATATGGCCGACCCGCTTTCTCCCATTCACTGGCACTGTTTTAAAGAGACCGCCGGGCTGGGTGCACTGGGGGACCTGGCGGCGCATATCGTCAACATGGCGCAGTATCTGGTCGGGGACATTCAGCAGGTCTGCGGTGATTTAAAAATTGTTGTGCCTGAGCGCCCGGCGCAGGCCGGTTCGTCGCAAAACGTTGCGGTTGAAAATGAAGATCAGGCGCACGCGATGGTCCGTTTCGCCGGCGGAGCACAAGGGGTGATTGAAACGTCCCGCGTCGCCTGCGGGCGCAAGATGGGACTGTCGTATGTGATAACCGGCACCAAAGGGGCCATCAGTTTTACCCAGGAGCGGATGGCGGAACTGAAGCTCTATCTGCATGACGACCCGGTAAACCGCCAGGGATTCCGCACGCTGCTCGTGGGTCCGTCACATCCGGACTATGGTGCGTTTTGCATGGGGGCGGGCCATGGTATCGGCTTTAACGATCAAAAAACGGTGGAAGTACGCGACCTGGTCGACGGTATTGCCGCTGATGTGCCGATGTGGCCGGACTTTGAAGAGGGCTGGAAGGTTTCGCGGGTGCTGGACGCCATCGCACTCTCGCACCAGGAAGGCCGCTGGCTGAACGTGAACGACATTGTCTGATGAGGTATCAACGTGGAAAAGCAGTTTGATGTGATATGCATGGGCCGCGTGGCGGTAGACCTCTACAGTCAGCAAATTGGTGCCCGTCTTGAAGATGTGTCGAGCTTCGCGAAATATCTCGGCGGCTCGTCCGGCAACGTAGCCTACGGGACGGCGCGTCAGGGGCTGCGCTCATCGATGCTGGCACGCGTCGGTGATGAACATATGGGACGCTTCCTGCGAGAAGAATTACACCAGGTGGGCTGCGATACCAGCCATCTGATCACCGACAAAGAACGCCTGACGGCGCTGGTGCTCCTCGGCATTAAAGACCGGGACACCTTTCCACTGATTTTTTATCGCGATAACTGCGCGGATATGGCCATCACGGCCAGCGATGTGGACGAACGCTACATTGCCTCCGCACGGTGCCTTGCCATCACCGGGACCCATCTCTCGCACCCTCAGACCCGTGACGCGGTGCTGACGGCGCTTAACTATGCCCGCCGTCACGGTGTTCGCACGGTGCTGGATATCGACTACCGGCCGGTACTGTGGGGGCTGACCTCATTAGGGGACGGGGAGACGCGCTTTATTGCCGCGGAAAACGTGACCCGTGAACTGCAGGAGGTGCTGCACCTTTTCGACGTCATTGTCGGCACCGAAGAAGAGTTCCACATTGCAGGTGGCAGTACCGATACCCTGCAGGCGCTGGGTCGCGTGCGCGCCGTGAGTAACGCCACGCTGGTTTGCAAGCGTGGAGCGCTTGGCTGTTCGGTGTACACCGACGCTATACCGCCCCGGCTGGATGAGGGTCTGACGGTGACCGGCGTGCGCGTTGAGGTGCTGAACGTGCTCGGTGCGGGCGACGCGTTTATGTCCGGCCTGCTGCGCGGCTACCTTAACGACGAAGGCTGGGAGCAGGCCTGCCGCTATGCCAACGCGTGTGGTGCGCTGGTGGTTTCCCGCCACGGCTGTGCCCCGGCGATGCCGAGCAAGGCTGAGCTGGACGACTACCTGTCGCGTGCGGCGTCGGTGCCGCGTCCCGATCTTGACACGCGCCTGAACCATCTGCACCGCGTCACTACCCGCCGCCGCGAGTGGCCGGAGCTGTGCGTGATGGCCTTCGATCATCGCAGCCAGCTGGAAGATATGGCGTTGCAGTGCGGGGCATCCCTGAAGCGCATCCCGGCGCTGAAGCAGCTTATTCTGCAGGCCAGCCGTGAGGCGGCCAGCAGCGCAGGGCTTGAGGGCAAAGCCGGCCTGCTGTGTGACGGCACTTTTGGTCAGGACGCCCTGAACGCGATTACCGGCGAAGGGTGGTGGATAGGCCGCCCTATTGAGCTGCCGGGCTCCCGGCCGCTGGAGATGGAGCACGGTAACATCGGCACGCAGCTCATCAGCTGGCCGCAGGAGCATGTGGTGAAATGCCTGGTCTTTTTCCATCCGGAAGATGCGCACGGCCTGCGTCTGGAACAGGAGCAGAAAATCGCAGAGGTCTACCACGCCTGCTGCCAGTCCGGTCATGAACTGCTGCTGGAGGTGATTCTGCCTGCCAGCATGCCGCGCAGCGATGAGCTTTACCTGCGCGCCATCTCGCGTTTTTACAACCTGGGGATCTCTCCCGACTGGTGGAAACTGCCGCCGCTCTCTGCCGATGGCTGGACGGCGCTGAGCAAGATTATTGAACGTCGGGATCCGCACTGCCGTGGCGTAGTGATCCTCGGGCTGGACGCCCCGGCTGAGCAGCTTCGTGCTGATTTTAAAGCCGCCTCGGGACACGCGCTGGTGAAGGGCTTTGCCGTAGGACGCACGCTGTTTGGCGATGCGTCCCGTGCATGGCTGAAACACGATATTGACGATGCGCAGCTGGTGGCACGCATCCGGGACAATTACCTGCAGCTTATCGCCTGGTGGCGCGAGCGCGGACACGCATAATTCAGGAGACGACAATGAGTGTGCAATTAGGCATTAACCCGCTGACATGGACGAACGACGATCTGCCTTCACTCGGCGCGGAGACGCCGCTGGATACCTGTCTGAGCGAAGGGAAAGAGGCCGGTTTTGCCGGTTTCGAACTGGGCAATAAATTCCCGCGTGAGGCGCGCCTGCTTGGCCCCATTTTGCAGCGCCACGATCTGCAGCTGGTCTCCGGCTGGTATTCAGGGCGTCTGCTGGAGCGTAGCGTGGAGGAGGAGATTGCCGCCGTGCAGTCCCACCTGACGCTGCTGCGCGAACTGGGGGCAAAGGTGCTGGTATTCGCCGAAGTGAGCGGCTGTATTCACGGCGAGCAACAGACGCCGGTTCATCTTCGCCCGCGCTTCCCTCAGGCGCGCTGGAAAGAGTACGGCGAGAAGCTGACCGCTTTTGCCCGCTACACGCAGCAGCAGGGGGTGCAGATTGCCTACCATCACCATATGGGAACGGTCATTGAGTCCGCTGAAGATGTCGATAACCTGATGACCCATACCGGTGAAGAGGTGGGCCTGCTGCTGGACACGGGCCATCTGACCTTTGCCGGGGCTGATCCGCTGGCGGTGGCCCAGCTCTGGGCATCTCGCATTAACCATGTTCACTGCAAAGACGTGCGTGCCGACGTGCTGGCGGACGTCAAAAACCGCAAAACCAGCTTCCTTGATGCGGTGCTAAGTGGGGTCTTCACCGTACCGGGTGACGGCTGCGTGGACTATCCGCCCATCATGCGGCTGCTGAAGGCGCAGGGTTATCACGGCTGGCTGGTGGTGGAGGCGGAGCAGGATCCTGCTATCGCTCACCCGCTGACCTACGCCCGTCTGGGGTATAACAACCTGAGCCGTCTGGCGCGCGACGCCGGGCTTATCTGAGGAGGTGACATGTCACGTCTGTTATCACGCTGGCAACCGCCGAGTGCGGAGGGCCGTACCCAGTCCGTCACGCCGGAACGCGCGGGCTGGGGATACGTTGGCTTTGAAGCGTATGAACTGCAGGAAGGGCAGACGCTGACGCTGCCCGCCGTCAGCGAAGAGCGCTGTCTGGTGCTGGTGGCCGGACGGGCCTCTGTCAGCACACCTACCGCGCAGTTTACTGACATCGGCGAGCGGATGAGCCCGTTTGAGCGCATAAAGCCCTGGGCGGTCTACGTCACGCCGCAGGAGACGGTGCAGATTAAGGCGCTGACGACGCTGGAGCTGGCGGTCTGTGTCGCACCCGGCAAAGGGACCTTCCCGACACGGCTTATCGCTCCGCAGGATATCGACGCGCAAGCGCGTGGCAAAGGCCATAACCAGCGCTACGTGCACAACATTCTGCCGGAAGATCAACCCGCCGACAGCCTGCTGGTGGTTGAGGTCTGGACCCACGAAGGCTGTACCAGTTCATACCCGAGCCATAAGCACGATACGGATAATCCACCGCAGGAAACCTACCTGGAGGAGACCTACTATCATCGCCTCAATCCCGGGCAGGGGTTCTGCATGCAGCGGGTCTATACCGACGACAGGTCGCTGGATGAGTGTATGGCCGTTTATAACCGCGACGTGGTGATGGTGCCGAAGGGGTACCATCCGGTGGCGACGCTGGCTGGTTATGACAGCTACTATCTCAACGTGATGGCCGGTCCGGTGCGAAAATGGATGTTCACCTGGGAAGACGATCACGCGTGGATCAACCGCGACTATCCACGTTGACGTTGCAGAAGCCCGCACCCCGCGGGCTTTTTTTATCAACATTATCCTGTCTTGCGCGTTACCCACCAGAACACCAGCGCCACCAGGCTCACCGCTGCGCCAGTCAGGCAGACGCCCTGCCAGCCCGCGATGGCATACGTCATCGTGGTGCTCAGCGCGCCCAGACCGCTGCCGACGGCATAAAACAGCATGTAAAGCCCGACCAGCCGGCTATGCGCCTCGGGGCGGGCGCGAAAGATCAGGCTCTGGTTGGTGACATGCAGCGCCTGCCCGCCCAAATCGAGCAGCACGATGCCAATGAGCAAAATACCGAGCGAACGATCCATCAGTGAAATCGGCCACCACGCCAGGAGTAACATGACCAGCGCAGCCGCGCTGGTGCGCCGGGCATATCCCCGATCGGCCCACTCGCCGGCCCGGGTTGCCGCTAACGCGCCTGCCATTCCGGCCAGGCCAAAAGCACCAATGGCGGTATGCGATAAGTTATAGGGTGGGGCACTTAACGGTAGCACCAGAGCGCTCCAGAAAATATTGAACGCAGCGAACATCAGTAAAGCCAGTACGCCGCGCACCTGCAGGACTTTTTCTTCCCGCAGCAGGGTCAGCATTGAGTGAATCAGGCGCGGATAACTCATCGTTTCAGGCACCGCAGGCAAGCGGGGCAGCCTCCACCACAGCGGAAACGCAATAATGATCATCAGCCCGGCGGCAGAGAGATACACGCCACGCCAGCCCGCGATATCACTGATGCCTCCGGAGACGACGCGGGCCACTAACAGGCCCATAAATACCCCGCCTTGTGCCGCACCAATAACGCGGCCTTGCTCATGCGGCGACGCGGCGTTGGCGGCATAGGCGATAAGCCCTTGCGTCATGGCCGTTCCTGCCAAGCCAGTGGCGAGCATACCCGCCAGCAGCATCGTTGACGTCTGCGCCATGCCGACCGCGACCAGAGCGGCCACCAGTACGACAAGCTGTAGCGCCATCAGGCGCCGGCGATCCACTTTATCCCCCAGAGGAACCACGAACAGCAGAGCCAGAGCACAGCCAATCTGCGTGGCGGTGACCACGCCGCCAATGGCACCATGGCTGATGCCAAAGTCTCTGGACAACGCGTCAAGCAACGGCTGTGCGTAATAGACGTTGGCCACGCTTAAGCCGCTGGCGAGGGCGAACAGCCACACCAGGCTACGCGGCATGTCGCCTGAGCGGACGTGCCCGGTTTTTCGATCTGACGGTAGTGGTGACGCGTGTGACATGTTCAAATCCTCGCCCTTGAAAATCTAGTTTTAAAAAGAAACCAGTTGAAGGCTAGGCTATGCAGTTTTAAAATGCAACCAGTTATTGTTGACTGACCTGCCGAGGTAACGCTGTGCCGTCTCGTAAACCGATTGAACAGGAATTTTGTCCCGTTGCCCGCAGCGTCGATCTGATTGGCGATCGCTGGTCGCTTCTGATTGTGCGCAATGCTTTTGACGGCATGCGCCGTTTCGGGGATTTTCAGCGGGATCTCGGGGTTGCGCGTAACATTCTGGCTGACCGGCTGCGCAAGCTGGTCGACGCGAGCATTCTCGCGATGCAGGGGGCGTCGGACGGTACGTCGTATCAGGAATATGTCCTGACGGACAAAGGCGAAAGCCTGTTTCCCATCGTCGTTGCGCTTCGCCAGTGGGGAGAGCAGCATCTGTTTGAACGCGGGGAGCGCCACTCGCTGTTGATCGACAGGCGTACCGGCAAGCCGGTTCCCCTGATGGCGCCAGCAGCGCAGGATGGAACGGCGCTGAAGGCGCAAGATACTGAAGTGCAGAAAGTGAAGTAACTCACCCTTCGCAAGCCCGCTCATCGCGGGCTGTTGTGTCATTCTTAATGGTTTGTGATTGCCTGCTCAATCGTGCGGGCAATATCATCCGGCTGACTCACCATCGACACGTGGCTTGCTGCCACTTCCGTGGTTTTCGCGTGGATCGTTTTCGCCATCGCACGTTCAAGCTCCGGGTTAATCATCCGGTCATTTTTGCTGACCACAAACCAGCTTGGCTTTTCATGCCAGGCCGCATGGCCCACTTTTTCCGCAAACGCGTCGGCCTTGATCGGCCCCTGAGTGGCTGCAATGGTCTGCTGTTCAACGGCGCCTGCATCCGGTGCGAAGTCTTTCATCACGGCTTCTGGCGGGAGATACAAATACCCGTCTGCCGTTTTTGCGATATCCGCATTCCCCGCTGGCGGTGGGTAACTTCCCGCCAGGTCCGCCGTCGACTGGCCGGAATCAGGCGCAAAGGCCGCTACGTAGACCAGGGATTTTACCCGTGCATCGTTGCCCGCTTCGCTGATCACCGTTCCGCCCCAGGAATGACCTACCAGCACCACATCGCCATGCGCCCGTGCAATGGCGCGCCGGGTGGCGGCAACGTCATCTTTAAGCGACGTGAGCGGCAGCTGGACGGCAATCACCTCGGTATGCTGTTTTTGCAGCCGGGTAATGACCTTGTTCCAGCTGCTGCCATCGGCAAACGCGCCATGGACCAGCACCACGCTGGTTTTGCTCTCAGCAAAGGCGCTGGCTGAAAGCGCCAGCAGACCCGCCGTCAGTACAGAACGTGCTTTCATTGTCTGGCTCCTTAAAAATGATGGACCGTTGCGTGAGGCGGTACGGTGAATTCAATGGTTTTATGGTCGATGGGTTTATGCGTGGGGTCGGCCAGAATTATGGTCACTTTATGCTTCCCGGCGGGTAACCCAACCAGAATGATTGGCTCTCCGCTGGTATCGGCCCAGTGCCAGGGGGCGTCATCCACCACGACATGGATATGGCCGATACGTGGTGTGACCTTCAGCGCATCGGGCCCGAATACCGGCTCGATGCGCAGGTTTTCAGCCCGGTATTGAATAAAGACCGCCCCCTTGCTCAGCGGGCCGGCAAGCGGTGGATCGACAATCAGCTTAGCGGCCGGCTGTGGACGTTCCAGCGGGGCAACAGCGGCAGGGCCGTTGACGTCGGCAGCGCTGAGGTTATCCAGCGGTGCGGCCCAGGAGCAGGTTGCTGACGCCAGAACAAGTGCAGGGAGCAGTAAATAACGACGGATCATCTGAGTCTCTCCTCAATCGGTTTCAAATTCGGTTTCAAACAATGACAGACACAGAAAACCATTTTTATGTATCCGGGATGTTTGCGGGGAACGGCGTTTTGTACCGGCTTGTCAGCGTGGCGCTCCGGATACAGTGGGATACATTTCATCATTTCGCGCGGGGTTGGTACTGCGCACAATCGCTATCGCCAGCCCGGCAATCACCAGCGTCAGCGCGGTGGAAACCCACATTGCGCCGGCGATCCCCAGCGTTTTGTTTAGCCACGCATAGGCAAACGGCGATGCCGCGGCCAAAAGCTGTGCGGGAATGAGCAGCATGCCGGTGCGGCGGGCATAGCTTTCGGCGCTGAAAAGCGTCAGCGGCAGGGTGGCTTTTACTATCGTCATCAGCCCGTTGATGGCGCCGTAGCCCAGCACAAAACCGGCGGCACACCCGACAAACAGCGAGCTGCTTAACCCGATAACAAAGCAGAGCGGCATGGCGAGGGCGGTCAGGAGCGTCAGGTTGAGCGGGGTTAAGCGTGCACCCGCCAGCACCTCCGTGGCGCGTGCGCCCGTCTGGCCTACTCCCCACAGCATGCCGATGGCGACCGGCAGGCCAAAACTGGCAATAAACTCTGGCAGATGGGTGGACGTGCCGTTAGAGACAAAGGTCATGAGGGCAATAAACGTGGCATACCGCCAGCCGTTACGCCGTTCCTCGCGCACGGGCGGCGCGGTAACGTGCGGGGGGGCCGCCAGCTGCTGGTGGGGAAGCGTGCGAATCAGCACCGCACTCAGCAGGCCAAAGAGGGCGTAGATCTGCAATGCGTGTTGCCAGCTCATCACTTTCAGCAGTCCATCACCCAGCGGCCAAAAAACCGCTGAGGCCAGCCCGCCTGCAAGCGTGATGCGCGAGATCGTTCTGCGTGCCTGCTGGCCGTACAGGTTCACCAGCGCGGCGAACAGCGCATCATACAGCGACAGCCGCATTCCGATACCGGCAACCAGCCAGGCACCGTACCAGCCGAACAGCGTCTGCGTATATGCCATGCCCGCGCAGCTTGCAGCAATCAGTAACGTTCCGCTCATCACCACGTTCTGCCCGCCAGCGTACGCCAGCAGTCGGGCGACAAAAGGGGAGACCATCGCCATTACCAGCATCGCCAGCGTCAGGCCGAGGTAGAGCTGCGGTGATGACCACCCCCGGTCGGCCACAATGGCCTGGGCAAAGGTCCCGGGCATATAAAACGAGATCCCCCAGTTGATAAGCTGATGACAACCTGCCCGGAGGGCGAGGTGACGGGGAAGGACATGTGTTTTCATTGTTTTTCATTCCGTTATGCAGTTGTCCTGAGCATAGCGAGCGCGCTATTGTGCTGGCAGGTCAGTCACCTTATGCGCTGTATAAGAGAAACTTTGAATGACAACGCTCAACCTGGGCTATCTCGCGACGTTCCGTCTGGTTATCCAGCGCGGCAGTTTTTCCGCGGCGGCGGACCTGCTGGGCATTTCCCAGCCGGCCGTCAGCCTGCAAATCCGCCAGCTGGAGCAGTTTCTGCAAACCCGGCTGGTAGAGCGTACCGGGCGGGGTATCAAACCCACGGCTGCCGGGCAGGCGTTGCTGGTGCACGGGGAGCGTATTCAGCAGGCGGTGGATGAAGCCATTCGGTCTGTGAGTGAGTTCAGCCACGACGTGAGTGGCACCATTACGCTTGGCACGGGCGCAACGGCCTGCATTCATCTTCTGCCGCCGCTGTTGCAGCAGCTCGGACGCGACTATCCGCTTCTCAGAGTGGGCGTGACGACCGGCAATACGCTCGACATCGTCCGGGCAATTGAAGAAAACCGACTTGATATGGGGCTGGTGACGTTACCGGTGAGCGGAAGAGCGCTCGACGTTACGCCGGTGATGGACGAAGAGTTTGTTTTTATCGCGTCGCTGGACCAGCAGGACGGTTTTCAGTCTTTGACGCCGGCTGCGTTGCACGCGCAGCCATTCATTGCTTTTGAATCAGGCAGCGGAACCCGGGCGCTGATCGACGACTGGTTTGCGGCCGAGGGGCGAATCCTCACGCCGGTGATGCAGCTGGGCAGCATCGAGGCGATCAAGCGGATGGTACGTGCGGGGCTTGGCTACAGTATCGTGCCGCGTATGGCCGTAGATCTGGCGGCTGACCGCGAAGGGCTATGCATGATGTCGCTCACGCCCGTGCTGCAGCGACAGCTGGCTGTGGTGATGCGCCAGGATAAAATCCTGAGCAAAGGAATAGCAGGGATAATTCGGATATTACAAAATCCTTCGACGCGTTAGCGATCGGCTGAATCAACGGTCAGGCTGGATTGCTGTGACTGGGTCTTGTCCTGATGGTGATACCAGGCGCCAATAGAGGAGTAAACGAAGCGGCCGAAGAAGAACAGGAAGCTGATAAGCAGTATGATGCGGGTCATCCGGGTGTTGAACTGATGTCGTTTTCGCATACGCGTGGCCTGACTCACTGTGTTTTTCCTGGGCATGCCCTTTTGGGCGACAGGGATATTAAGGCACAGCGGGAAGAGAGGGTCAATTCGCAAATGTGTAAATAACCGTCAATAGTTACATTAATTAATGTTATTGAAATTAATAATTGCATTTACCATATTGATAATATGAAGAAAACTATTTCAAAAAAAATGTAAGAAAGGATCGTTTGAGTAAATTAGTTTGATTTAAGTCAACGGTTTCCCTGGCCTGGTATTTAAAATCCCACCTCCATACTGTTCGCCCCGCACGTTGTCGGGCGGCAGGTACGTCAGGTTGGATGCCTGTCTTCATTTCCCTCTGGAGCGAAAGGGGTTTAAACGGGCATCTATGAACATTATTTCTTTCCTGAAAAACAATAAAGACCGCTGGTGGGCTTTACCGCTTATTTTACCGGTGGGTTTACTGCCTGTATTAAGCGTTGCCAATACCTTTACCCGATTGGGCGATGGTCTGGTGGCACTCTATTATTTACCTCTCTCCTTTCTGCTTTCGGTGATGATGTTTTTTGGTCTGGAAGCGCTTCCCGGCATCGTATTGTCACTGTTCATCCGCTACTACCCGTCGGTTGGGTTGTTCGAAACCATCGCCGGCATTTTTCATTTTATTGTCCCTGTTGTGCTCAGCTGGGGAGGTTATCGGGTGTTTGCGCCCAGACGCAGCATGACGGCTTACGGGGATGTCAGACTGATGGCGCAGCGTATCTTCTGGCAGGCCTTTTGCCCCGCGACGCTGTTTCTGGTGCTGTTCCAGTTTGCCCTCTATCTGGGTGTGTATGAGAGCTGTCAGAGCCTCGAGGGGTTGACCCCGCTTAACATTCGCACGCTGATTAACTATCAGGCGCTGCTGGTCAGCGGGCTGACGGGCGTGCCGTTAAGCTATTTACTGATCCGTCTGATTCGCCATCCGCGGTATATCAGAAGTCTTGTCTCGCAGGTGCGAATGCAGATAGACAAAAAGGTGACGGTCATTGAATTTCTGCTGTGGGCCATTGCGCTTGGCGGGCTGCTTACCCTGCTGCTGCTCCCGATGAATGAAAACAGCTCGATTTTCACCACCAACTACACCCTGTCGTTGCTGATGCCGGTGATGTTGTGGGGAGCGATGCGGTTTGGCTATAAGCTGATGTCGCTTATCTGGACCCCGGTGCTGCTGGTGTCCATCCACTATTTTTACCGCTATATCCCTCAACAGTCCGGGTATGACATTCAGCTGGCAATTACCTCTTCCAGCTATCTGGTCTTTTCGTTTGTGGTGATTTACATGTCGATGCTGGCCACCTGCCAGCGCGCCGCAAATAAACGTTCCCGCAGGCTGGCGCTACTCGACCCGGTTGTCCATATGCCGAACCTGCGGGCCTTGTCGCGCGATCTTGCCAAAAACCCGTGGTCGGCGCTCTGTTTGCTGCGCATTCCGGAGCTGGAGGTGCTGGGCCGAAATTACGGGGTGTTGTTGCGGATCCTGTATAAACAGCAGCTGGCGCAATGGGTCAATGGCACCTTGCAGCCCAGTGAGCGGGTCTATCACCTCACCGGCTGTGACCTGGCGGTTCGCCTTAACGCGGAATCGCACCAGCAACGCATCGAGGCGCTGGACGAGCATATTAAACAGTTCCGCTTTGTCTGGGATGGGATGCCGCTGCAGCCTCAGGTGGGCGTGAGCTACTGCTATGTGCGCTCACCGGTGACCCACCTCTATCTGGTCCTCGGTGAACTGGGGGTGATTGCCGATCTGTCGATTTCGACCAACCATCCGGAAAATCTGCAGCAGCGCGGTGCTGTCCATCTCCAGCGTAGCCTGAAGGACAAGGTTGCGATGATGAGCCGTCTGCAAAGTGCGCTCGACAGTAACGCGTTTACTCTGCTGGTCCAGCCGGTTTGCGGCGTGCGGGGCGATTGCTACCACGAGGTGTTGCTGCGGATGTCGGATGCAAACGGGGCGTTGCTCTCTCCCTTGCAATTCCTGCCCGTCGCCCAGGAATTTGGTCTGTCGTCGCGGGTTGATTTGTGGGTACTGGAGAACACGCTACGCTTCCTGGCAGAGCATCGGGTAAATCTGCCTGGCCAGCGTTTTGCCATTAATCTGGGCCCTTCCACAGTGTGCCGTGCGCAGTTCCCGGCTGAGGTGAGTCGTCTGCTGGCGAAATACGCCGTCGAACCCTGGCAGCTGATATTTGAAGTGACCGAGTGCAGCACCTTCGGCAGTGGTGAGCAGGCGTTACATACCCTCAGGCAGTTGCAAAAAATGGGGGTACGCATTGCGATTGATGATTTCGGTACCGGCTATGCGAGCTACGCGCGGCTGAAAAGTGTGGACGCCGATATCCTTAAGATAGACGGAAGCTTTATCCGCAATATCGTCAACAACAGTCTGGACTATCAGATAGTGGCCTCGATTTGCCATCTGGCGCGAATGAAGAAAATGCTGGTGGTCGCGGAGTATGTCGAAACAGAAGAGATACGTAGCGCGGTTCACGCGCTAGGTATCGATTATGTGCAGGGTTATCTGATTGGCAGACCGGTGGCGCTTGAGTCACTGCTGGAAGCAGAGGCGTCGCCGGTCGAGGCCTGAGGGGTTACGCCGCGACGTCTGAGCTCTCTTCTTCGATTTTGAGTAGCCAGCCGGTGACCGCTTCCCAGTACTGCTGCTCTTTTTCCAGATCCAGCAGCACCAGCGCATTCTGGCTAAACCAGTCTGGCGGGAAGCTCAGGGTCCAGTGGTTGTCATCCGTTTTGAGCTTCAGCGTGGGCGGGGTGGTGGTGGCCTGACGCTGGTTATTGAGCAGCACGCCGAGACGCAGCAGCTGGATAAGCGGCAGGAATTGCTTCTTCTTAAACAGCGTGAAGCGCGGCAGATCGTCAAGCTTGATGGCTTTACGATGGTAGCGCACCAGGGTCGCCATCATGGTTTGCTGCTCCTGGTTGAAGCCAGGCAGATCGCTGTTTTGCAGGATATAGGCTGAGTGGCGGTGCATTCCGCTGTGGTTAATATTCAGTCCCACTTCGTGCAGCATCGCTGCCCATTTCAGCAGGGCGGCAAGCTGCGGATGCGCCAGCTTAGGGTTCTGCTCCTGCCACTGGTCGTATATCTGAACGGTTGTTTCCAGCACGCGCTTCGCCTGTTCGCGGTCGATATTGTACTGGTTTGCCAGGCTTTGCGCGGTGCGGCTACGAATATCCTGATGGCGGAAACGGCCTTCCATTTCATACAGCACACCTTCACGCAGCGCGCCGTCGGAAAGACGCAGCTCTTTAATTGCCAGCGCATCAAATACGCCGCACAGGATAGCCAGCCCCGGTACGAATACCGCTTTGCGCTCGTCGGAAAGACCCGGCAGGCTTAAGGCGTCAAAGCTTTTATGTTTCAGCACCTCTTCGGTCAGCAAGGTGAGGCGCTCAGGGGTGATAAACCCATCTTTTTCACCCATCGCCAGCAGCACTTCATGTGCCGCTTTGATGGTGCCCGATGCGCCCAGCGCTACGTTCCAGCCCTGAATACGGTACTGCCAGGCCAGGTTCTCCAGTTTCTGGATAGCGGCCATGCGCGCGCGCTGGAAGTTTTCGCGGCTGATTGTGCCACCCGGGAAATACATCTGCGCAAAGCTGACGCAGCCCATACGACGGCTTTCGACCAGACGCGGCTCAAAATCTTCGCCGATCACCAGTTCTGTAGAGCCGCCGCCGATGTCGATGACCAGCTTGCGTCCTTTTTCCGGCTGAGTGTGTTCAACACCCATGAAAATCAGACGGGCTTCCTCGTTACCGGAGATAATCTCAATGGGGTAGGGGATCACTTTTTCGGCCCGCTTGAGGAATTCAGGCGCGTTCAGCGCCTGGCGCAACGTGTGGGTGCCTACAATGCATACGCTGGAGGGCGAGAAGCCCTGCAGGCGTTCAGCAAACAGCGACAGGCAGTTTAAGCCTCGCTCCATTGCCTCTTCGCTGAGCATGCTGCGCTCATCAAGACCATCCGCCAGGTGTACACGCTGCTTCAGACGACCGATGATCTGCAACGCGCCATCCACCTCACGGGCGATGACCATGTGGAAACTGTTAGAACCAAGATCGACCGCGGCGAATTCCTGCGGGCGTGGGGTCTTATCATTTATCGGCATAGGTTAATCGGGTTGCTCGAGTGATTTGATATAGTCGTAAATCGCCAGTTGCGACCGCACTTTACGGCGATTGCCGCGCGGTACATAGCGGTTACTGAGTTCTTTGTCGATATAGCGTGCTTTCACCGTATCGCTGAACAGAATCTCGATGATATCGAGGATCTGCTGTTTCAGCCGCGGATCCAGGAGCGGTGTCGCGACTTCAATTCGGTAGTCAATATTGCGCGTCATCCAGTCTGCAGAAGAGAGATAGACCTGTTTATCACCCGCATTATCGAAAATATAGACCCGATCGTGTTCCAGGTAGCGGTCAACAATGCTGATCACGCGAATATTGTCGCTAATGCCTTCGAGTTCAGGGATCAGTGAGCACATACCGCGTATCAGCAGATTGACCGGAACGCCGGAGCTGGACGCCGCATACAGACGATCCACCAGCCCTTTGTCGACCAGGTTGTTGAGTTTCAGCGTAATGCCCGACGACAGCCCTTTCTGGGCATTGGCGATCTCTTTATCGATCATGTCGTACAGCAAGCGGCGTGAGTTCTGCGGCGAGACCAGCAGATAATCGAAGCTGACCGGGCGGTACGGGTTCTCAATAAAGTTGAACACCCGGCGAACCTCGTTAGTGATGCGTGCATCGGCAGTCAGCAGCGAGTAGTCGGTATAAATTCGCGCGGTTTTTTCGTTAAAGTTCCCGGTCCCGATGTGGGCATAACGCACCACGTCCTCCCCCTCTTTACGGGAGATAAGGAACAGCTTGGCGTGAATTTTCAGCCCAGGTGCTGAGAAGATAACGTGGACACCGGCTTCCGTCAGACGGCGCGCCCAGTGAATGTTTGCCTCTTCGTCGAAGCGTGCCTGCAGCTCAACCACCACGGTCACTTTTTTGCCGTTGTGCGCCGCATGGATCATCGCATCGATGATGCGGGAATCTTTTGCCACACGGTAGATGTTGATTTTGATCGCCAGTACGTTCGGGTCGAACGAAGCCTGACGCAGCAGTTCCAGCACGTGTTCAAACGTATGGTACGGATAGTAGAGCAGGACATCGCGCTCGCGAATGGCGTCGAAACCGTTGCGGAATTTATCGAACCAGAGATGGCGCAGACGCGGCAGCGGTTTGTTCACCAGATTGGCCTTGCCGACGTTCGGGAAGCCAATAAAGTCTTTAAAGTTATGGTAACGACCGCCCGGCACGATGGAGTCATAGCGAGAAATGGTCAGCTTGTCGCGCAGCATTTCCACCATGGCATCTGGCATATCGCGCTGATAAACAAAACGCACCGGCTCCGCCGTCAGGCGCTGTTTCAGGCTGGATGACATCAGCTCCATCAGGCTGGCTTCCATCTCGTGCACCAGATCGTATTCGGCATCACGGGTCATCTTCATGGAGTAGGCGTTTAACGCGTCGTAATCGAAGAAGCCCTTGAAGATGTCGTCCAGGCAGTAACGCAGGATATTATCGAGCAGGATCATTGGCTTGCGTCTGCGCGGGGTTTCCGGCGGCAGGTTCACAAAGCGCGGCACCTTATCGGACGGGATCTCAAGCAATGCGTAACGAATCGTGTCGCCACGAATAATTTCCACCGCGAGGTAGGTGTAGTCATCTTTCAGGAACTGCACCAGATCGGTTTCGCGGTTGATCAGAATAGGGGTAATGTGCTGGCGCAGGTAATGTTTGAAATAGTGACGCAGCCAGGTTTGTTGGTTAACAGAAAGCTGACGCTCGTTAATCAGGAAGATTTGATTGCGTGCCATTTCCAGCAGCAGTTCGTTATACAGGCCGTCAAACTCCTGATCGGCTTTCAATACGCGCGACTGAATTTTGCCCAGCAGATGGCGCGAGTGAGAGTTTAAGCCCTGTTCTTCGCTGATGATGATTCGCCGTTTCAGTTCGGCAAAGCGAACCTTGTAGAACTCATCCAGGTTGTTGGAATAAATCCCCAGAAAACGCATACGCTCGATAAGCGGGTTACTTTTGTCTGCCGCTTCCTGGAGTACACGTTCGTTGAATGCTAACCAGCTTAGCTCTTTCTCGATATATAACTTTTCCTGACCCATTACAGCTCACACTCCAGTTCAATCACAGGACGTGGTAAATCCGTCTCGTCCTTATTATGGCGAGCATTTCCACGATATGTCCAACAGTGCCAGAAAAGTATGACAGTTATTTTTTTTCTGGGGGATTTTAGAGGGTTGGGGGAAGGGCATGTCGGGAAGCGCGGTGCTCACCCGACAGTGAAGACCACAGGCCCGTGCAGGCGTCGCGCCGCCGGGCACATCAAACAAACTACTCGTCAGCGGCATAACCCTGTGCAGGGAGCCTGACGCCGTCCAGCCAGGCGGCACCGTCGCGCATCTGAAGACGCCCGTCAACAAACCAGCTTACCACCAGAGGATAAATGGCGTGTTCCTGCGTCTGCACGCGTTCGGTAACGTCGTCTTCGCTGTCACCTTCAAAGACCGGCACCTTTGCCTGCAGGATCACCGGCCCGCCGTCCAGCTCGTCGGTAACGAAATGCACGGAGGTACCGTGCTCTTCATCGCCGTTTTCCAGAACCTGACGATGGGTGTGCAGGCCGGGATACTTCGGCAGGAGGGAAGGGTGGATATTCAGCAGACGACCAGCGTAGTGCCCGACAAAGGCCGGGCTCAGGATACGCATATACCCCGCCAGCACGACAACGTCAGGCGCGTAGGCATCAATCTCCTGAACCAGTTCCCGGTCAAACGCTTCACGTCCGGAGAACTGGCTGGCTTCCAGCGCGTGCGCGGGAATGTTCTCTTCCCGGGCACGTTCAAGGCCGAACGCGTCGGCCTTATTGCTGAATACTGCCCGAATGGTGCCGTTGATTTTCTTCTGTTTGCAGGCGTCAATTATCGCCTGCAAATTGCTTCCGTTACCGGAAATGAGCACCACAATGTTTTTCATTCAATGACCACACGCTGTTCGGAATCGGATGCTTTGATAATACCGATTTTCCACGCGTTTTCACCTTTGTCGGTCAGCAGCGTAATCGCCTTATCCGCTTCGCTTGCTGGCAGCGCGATAACCATGCCCACGCCACAGTTAAAGGTGCGGTACATCTCGTGTGAACTCACGTTGCCCGCAGTCTGCAGCCAGTTAAAGACGGACGGCCACTGCCAGGACGATTCGTCAATTACCGCCTGGGTGTTGTCCGGCAGGACGCGCGGAATGTTTTCCCAGAAGCCGCCACCGGTCAGGTGGGCAATGGCGTGCACGTCAACCTTCTCGATCAGCTCCAGCACGTTTTTCACGTAGATGCGGGTCGGCGCCAGCAGATGGTCAGCCAGTGGCTTGCCATCAAGCTCGGTGGTCAGTGGATCGCTGCCGCTCACGTCGAGGATTTTACGCACCAGAGAGTAGCCGTTCGAGTGCGGGCCGCTGGAGGCCAACGCGATCAGCACATCACCATCAGCTACTTTACTGCCGTCGATAATTTCTGATTTTTCTACTACGCCAACGCAGAAGCCTGCGACGTCATAATCTTCGCCGTGATACATACCGGGCATTTCGGCGGTTTCACCACCGACCAGCGCACAGCCAGACTGCAGACACCCTTCGGCAATGCCATTAATGACGCTTGCTGCGGTATCCACGTCCAGTTTTCCGGTCGCGTAGTAATCCAGGAAGAACAGCGGCTCTGCGCCCTGAACCACCAGGTCGTTAACACACATCGCGACCAGATCGATACCGATCGTGTCGTGACGTTTTAAATCCATCGCCAGGCGCAGTTTCGTCCCTACACCATCAGTACCCGAGACCAGAACAGGTTCACGATATTTTTGCGGCAGCGCGCACAGTGCGCCGAATCCACCCAGACCACCCATCACTTCCGGGCGGCGGGTTTTTTTCACCACACCTTTGATTCGGTCAACCAGCGCATTACCTGCGTCAATATCAACACCGGCATCTTTGTAGCTGAGAGAAGTTTTGTTGGTCACGGCTCAAGTCCCCACGCGATTGCATAGCTAGTAAGAAAAATCGGCGCAATTCTAACAGTCCAGGCAAACGTTTGCGAGCCTATTCTCGGCGAGAGGATTTTTTTTTCAGCAGGCCCTGCGAATGCGCCCAAAGTTGAGTCTGTTCACGAAAATGAAACCGGTTTCGGTTTTCTCCTTGCAACAGAAAGCCCCTTTGCACATCATCAGGATGAAACCGGTTTCTGTAATTGTTTTTGCAGAAAATAACGCAGAATGAGGGAAAGTGTATGTCTGGATTCAAAGCAGATTTTCTGTGGGGCGGTGCGGTCGCAGCGCATCAGCTGGAAGGGGGCTGGAACGAGGGCGGTAAGGGGATCAGCGTTGCCGATGTGATGACGGCCGGCGCGCACGGCGTGCCGCGTGAAATCACCAACGGCGTGCTGCCAGGGAAAAATTACCCTAACCATGAAGCCATCGATTTCTACCATCGCTATAAAGAGGACATCAAACTCTTTGCCGAGATGGGCTTCAAATGCTTCCGTACCTCCATCGCCTGGACGCGTATCTTCCCGAAAGGGGACGAGCTGGAGCCTAACGAAGCTGGCCTGAAATTCTATGACGACCTGTTTGACGAGTGCCTGAAGTATGGCATCGAGCCGGTTATTACCCTTTCCCATTTCGAGATGCCGTTCCACCTTGTCACCGAATACGGTGGCTGGCGTAACCGTAAGCTGATCGACTTCTTTGTTCGCTTTGCGGAAGTTGTGTTCAGACGTTACCAGCATAAAGTGAAGTACTGGATGACCTTTAACGAGATCAATAACCAGGCCAACTTCCACGAAGACTTTGCACCGTTTACCAACTCCGGTCTGAAGTACGAGCCGGGCGAAGACCGCGAACCGGTAATGTTCCAGGCGGCACACTATGAGCTGGTGGCCAGCGCCCTGGCGGTGAAGGCCGGGCGCGACATTAAC
The DNA here is from genome assembly GCF_030209635.1 of Enterobacter sp. MEB024. Classification (NCBI taxonomy): domain Bacteria; kingdom Pseudomonadati; phylum Pseudomonadota; class Gammaproteobacteria; order Enterobacterales; family Enterobacteriaceae; genus Enterobacter; species Enterobacter sp. MEB024. The sequence continues at coordinate 115,368 of NZ_JARVRQ010000011.1, forward strand.
CCGTCGCTGCGGATCGGCTGCATGATTGCCATGTGTCCAATCTATCCGCTGACCTGTGCCCCGGACGATATGATGATGGCGATGAACGCCATGCACCGTCGCTACTGGTTCACCGATGTCCACGTGCGCGGCAAGTACCCGCAGCATCTGCTTAACTACTTTGCTCGTCGCGGTTTCACGCTGGATATCACAGAAGAAGATAACGCGGCGCTGACGCAGGGGTGTATCGATTACATTGGCTTTAGCTATTACATGTCTTTCGCCACCAAAGCGACGGCGGATAACCCGGAGCTGGATTACGATGAAAGTAAGAGCCTGGTCTCCAACCCGTACGTGCAGAAATCTGACTGGGGCTGGCAGATTGATCCGGTGGGCCTGCGTTACTCCCTGAACTGGTTCTGGGACCACTATCAGCTGCCCCTGTTCATCGTGGAGAACGGCTTTGGCGCCATTGACGTGCAGGAGAGCGACGGTTCGGTGAATGACCAGTACCGTATTGATTACCTTGCCGCGCACATCCGCGAAATGAAAAAAGCGGTGGTCGAAGATGGCGTTGATCTGATGGGGTATACCCCGTGGGGCTGTATCGACCTGGTGTCTGCCGGAACGGGTGAAATGAAAAAACGCTACGGCTTTATTTTTGTCGACAAAGACAATGAAGGTAACGGTACCCTGAACCGCGGTAAGAAGAAGTCGTTTGACTGGTATAAGCAGGTGATAGCCAGTAACGGCGACACTCTTTAATTCCAGCAGAGTAAAAACGCAAAAAGCCGGAGCTTGCCCTCCGGCTTTTTTGCCTCTAAAACACTTTGCTTGATGTACGTCAAGCAAGTTGGGTATGGTGCAATCCGAAAAAAGCGGTATAATCCCGCGATTTTTTTGCGGTTGCCCCCTCAGAGGAGAAAGAGAATGAAGATTGTGGAAGTGAAGCACCCACTCGTTAAACACAAGCTGGGCCTGATGCGTGAGCATGACATCAGCACGAAGCGTTTTCGCGAACTGGCTTCTGAAGTCGGCAGCCTGCTGACCTATGAAGCGACCTCTGACCTGGAAACGGAAAAAGTGACCATCGAGGGCTGGAACGGCCCGGTTCAGGTTGAGCAGATCAAAGGTAAGAAAATTACCGTTGTGCCCATCCTGCGTGCCGGCCTCGGCATGATGGAAGGCGTGCTGGAGCACGTGCCAAGCGCGCGCATCAGCGTGGTCGGGGTCTACCGCGACGAAGAGACCCTGGAGCCGGTACCGTACTTCCAGAAGCTGGTGTCTAACATCGACGAGCGTATGGCCCTGGTGGTTGACCCGATGCTGGCGACCGGCGGTTCAATGATTGCCACCATCGACCTGCTGAAAAAAGCCGGTTGCAGCAGCATCAAAGTGCTGGTGCTGGTTGCTGCACCAGAAGGTATCGCGGCGCTGGAAAAAGCGCACCCGGACATCGAACTCTATACCGCGTCTATCGACCAGGGGCTGAATGAGCACGGGTACATCATCCCGGGGCTTGGCGATGCCGGCGATAAGATTTTTGGTACTAAATAATCGAATAACGATAATGAAGCCGACTTTGATAGTCGGCTTTTTTTTGAATAAAACGCCAACAACAATACTACTCAGAGGAAAACACTATGACGCGCCGTGCTATCGGGGTGAGTGAAAGACCGCCGCTTTTACAGACAATCCCGCTTAGTCTGCAGCACCTGTTCGCCATGTTTGGCGCAACCGTGCTGGTGCCAATCCTGTTTCACATTAACCCGGCTACCGTGCTGTTGTTCAACGGTGTGGGTACGCTGCTTTACCTCTTTATCTGTAAAGGCAAAATCCCTGCCTATCTCGGCTCAAGCTTCGCCTTTATTTCACCGGTTCTGCTGTTGCTGCCGCTGGGGTATGAAGTGGCGCTGGGCGGCTTCATTATGTGTGGCGTCCTGTTCTGCCTGGTCTCTTTCATTGTGAAGAAGGCCGGTACCGGCTGGCTGGACGTTATGTTCCCGCCTGCCGCAATGGGGGCCATTGTCGCCGTCATCGGTCTGGAGCTGGCGGGCGTGGCGGCCAATATGGCTGGCCTGCTGCCTGCTGACGGGCAGTCACCGGATTCCAAAACCATCATCATCTCGATGGTGACACTGGGCGTAACGGTATTTGGTTCCGTGCTGTTCCGCGGTTTTATGGCGATTATTCCGATCCTGATCGGTGTGCTGGCGGGGTACGCGATCTCCTTCGTGATGGGCGTTGTTGATACCACGCCTATTGCTGAAGCGCACTGGTTCGCACTGCCAACCTTCTATACCCCGCGCTTTGAATGGTTTGCCATTTTCACGATCCTGCCCGCGGCGCTGGTGGTTATTGCTGAGCACGTAGGTCACCTGGTGGTGACGGCAAACATCGTTAAACGTGACCTGATCCGCGACCCGGGTCTGCACCGCTCGATGTTTGCCAACGGCCTCTCTACCATTATCTCCGGTTTCTTTGGTTCTACGCCTAACACCACCTACGGTGAGAACATCGGCGTGATGGCGATTACCCGTGTCTACAGTACCTGGGTCATTGGCGGCGCGGCAATCATCGCCATCCTGCTCTCCTGCGTGGGCAAACTGGCGGCGGCTATCCAGATCATTCCGGTACCGGTAATGGGAGGCGTCTCTCTGCTGCTGTACGGTGTGATCGGCGCGTCCGGTATTCGCGTGCTGATTGAATCGAAAGTGGACTACAGCAAAGCGCAAAACCTGATCCTCACCTCCGTGATCCTGATCATCGGCGTGAGCGGCGCGAAGGTGCACATCGGTGCGGCTGAACTGAAAGGCATGGCGCTGGCGACCATCGTGGGTGTGGGCCTGAGCCTGATCTTCAAACTGATCTCCGTCCTGCGCCCGGAAGAAGTGGTGCTGGATGCCGAAGACAGCGAAAAAGCGTCACATTGATCGTAAAACCGGGCGGACGATCCGCCCGGTTCTCTCCTTGCACGTTCCGTGCTAAACTCACCGCCGATTTTATGTAAGATCTGGTTGAGGTACTTCTGAACGGACCGGCACAGCTCTCTCTGCCACTCTATCTCCCTGACGACGAAACTTTTGCGAGTTTCTGGCCGGGTGATAACCCCTCTTTACTGGCTGCACTGCAAAACGTGCTGCGTCAGGAACACAGCGGATACATCTATATCTGGTCACGCGAAGGCGCGGGGCGCAGCCACCTGTTGCATGCCGCCTGTGCGGAGCTTTCCGCGCGGGGTGATGCGGTAGGCTATGTGCCGCTGGATAAACGTACCTGGTTTGTGCCTGAAGTCATGGAGGGAATGGAACATCTCTCACTGGTCTGCATCGATAATATCGAATGTGTGGCGGGGGATGAGCCGTGGGAAATGGCGATCTTTAACCTCTATAACCGCATTCTGGAGTCGGGGAAAACCCGGCTGCTGATCACCGGCGATCGTCCGCCGCGCCAGTTGAATCTGGGGCTGCCGGATCTGGCTTCCCGTCTGGACTGGGGGCAAATCTATAAGCTGCAGCCGCTGTCGGATGAAGACAAACTTCAGGCGTTACAGCTGCGCGCAAGATTGCGCGGCTTTGAACTCCCGGAAGACGTGGGGCGTTTCCTGCTCAAGCGCCTGGACCGGGAAATGCGTACGCTCTTTGATACGCTCGATCAGCTCGATCGCGCTTCGATTACCGCGCAGCGCAAGCTGACCATTCCTTTTGTGAAAGATATTCTGAAGCTGTGATGCGCTTTTCTCCCTCTGCCTGGCGCAGAGGGAGAACCAGCGCCGCCGGCTAAAACTCACCTGTCTTCCAGCAAATGCTCAACCAGAAGTGGAATGGGTCTGCCCGAGGCCACGCTTTTTCCGTTCTCACGCCACAGCGCCGTGCCGCTAATATCCAGATGGGCCCATGGAATGGTCGGCGGGCAAAAATGGTGTAACAGCCAGGCCGCCGATGCGCTGATCGCCGCATTATTGGGTGGGGTATTGCACAGGTCGGCGATGGCGCTGTCGGTCTGTTTTTTTAGCCGTGCATCCAGCGGCAGGGACCACACCTCATCACCGCTCCGTTTCCCCGCGTGGGTGAGCGCCTGACGCAGCGCTTCGTCCTGCGTCATTAACCCACTCAGCTCGTACCCCAGCGCTTTCACGACGGCACCGGTTAAGGTCGCCATATCAATAATATAGCGAGCCTGCGGATGACGCTGGCTGGCCCAGGCGATCGCATCCGCCAGTACCAGCCGGCCTTCGGCATCGGTATTGTTGATTTCAACCGTGATACCGTTGCAGGCGCTGGCCACCGTGCCCGGCTGCATCGCATCCGGTCCTATGGCGTTTTCCGCCAGCGCCAGTACGCCCATAATACGAACCGGCAGGCCGAGTTCTGCCACGCTCAGCATCAACCCGAGCACGTTCGCTGCTCCGCACATGTCATATTTCATGGTGTACATACCCGCGCCTTCCTTCAGCCACAGGCCACCGGTATCAAACGTTATGCCTTTGCCCACGTAACAGCGTACCGGGCCATCAGCGATGCCGTTATAGTGAATGGCCAGCAGCCGCGGTGGACAGGTCGCGCCTTTACCGACGGCATGCAGAAGCCCCAGACCCTGTTCAATAATTTGCTTCTCATCAAGCACTTCACACCGCAGGGCGGGGAAGGCGGCGCACAGCTTTTGCGCTTCGTCGACGACATACTGCGGCGTACAGCGATCGGACGGCATATCCGCCAGACGTCGCGCGGCGACCATTCCTCGGGCAATGGCCTGCTGTTGCTGGAAGAGAGCGTCCAGCCTTTCACGCTGTTGCGGATGACACAGGGCGGTGACATGGCGAAGGCGAACGCTTTTGCCATCGGCTTTCTTAAGCTGCAGATCGCGAAGGTCATACGCCTGGTTAAAGAGAAAACGCAGAACCTGCGTCAGCACCACCTCGTCAATATCCGTGACATCCAGTACCACATCGGCGCTGACCGGGGCTGCCAGCAGTGGACGGAGGGCGGCGAGTAACCCTTCTGTCAGACTGTCCTGCCAGAGCGCATCCGGCAGCAGCGTGATTCTGGCAAACGGAGCACAGCCAAAGCGGGTATCTGCGACGGCGTTTTGTTCACGCATTTCAGCGATGAGTGCGGTGTCCGGCAGTAACGCGCAGGCGGCCCGGGCAATAAGATGACTCCGGGGCTTTGCGTCTGCAAGGGCGGTGATAAGCTTAAAGGTAATCATTGTGACTCCTCAACTGGCGCGCGGATCCGCGCGGCATAGGCCTGCATCCATTCCTCATCCACGGGCTGATAGTGCGTTTTTTCCCGCAGGCGCTCGGCGCGAAATACGGTGAGAGGCTGGCGGGCCGTTGCCACCACAAATGAGAAGGTTTTGATGTTGGTTGCGGCGCCGAATTCGCCTTTATTATTTATGCACACCACCGAGAGATCGCCCGCGCGGCCAAAGCGTGACATCAGTTTGTCTTCCAGTTCGAAGACCACCGAGTCCGCCGCCTGCTGCGGTGACATGCCCTGTGCCATGCGGCGAACAATCTCGTAGCTGGTGCAGCCTTTCATCAGGTCTTCCCCCACGCCGGTGGCGGTGGCGGCACCGGTTTCACTGTCGCAGTAAAAGCCGGAGCCGATAATCGGCGAGTCGCCAATACGGCCGCGCTTTTTCATAAACAGACCGCTGGTGGAGGTCGCCACGCTCATCGACCCCATTTTGTCGAGGCCAATAATCCCGACGGTGTCATGCCCATCGTACGGGCTTAAGCCTTTGTCCAGCGTCTCCCGGCAGCGCTTACGGTAATGCTGCATCGCGCGGTCGGTAAGCATGGTTTTGTTGGCAAACCCCTGACTCAGCGCCCATTCGCGCGCGCCCTGGCCGACCAGCAGGCTGTTATAGCGCTGGCGGCTTAGCGCATGGGCGACACGCACCGGGTTCGCAATATCAACCAGATCTCCCACGGCCCCAAACGCAAGCGTATCGCCATCCATATACGCCGCGTCCAGTTCGACTTCGCCATTTTCGGTTGGCAGCCCGCCGTAGCCGACGGATTTATACAACGGGAAGTCCTCGACGGCAGCAACGGCATCGACCACCGCTTCTGCTACCGGTTTCCCCGCAGCCAGCGCAGACGCAGACTCCGTGACCCCTTCAAGCGCCATTCGCCAGGTTGCGATAATTCCCCACATGCTTTACTCCTGTTTTGCAAGGGTTGGGTCGGTTTGCGTCACGGTGGCAATCTCCGCGGCGCGGTATTGTTTATCCACGATACGCATGAAAGGCAGATACAGCATGGCGCCAATCAGCAGGTTGATAAGCTGCATCACGCTGCCGCTGAGATGCCCCGTGACGATAAACCCGCTGATCACCGGCGGTAACGTCCAGGGGATAAACACCCCGGTGGTCACAGCGACGGCACCAATTTTCATCGCGGCATATTGCACGGTAACCAGGACCAGCGGCACCAGATTGAACGGGATCAGCATGATGGGGTTCATGATGACCGGCAGGCCAAACAGAATCGGCTCGTTGATGTTAAACACCGAGGCCCCCGCGCCGAGACGCGCCACCTCGCGCATGTTTTTGCTGCGGGCAAAAATCAGCATCGCAATCACCAGCGAGAGCGTTGCCCCTGCGCCACCCATCCAGATCATGTCAAAAAACTGTTCGGTGATAATGTGCGGTGGCGTCGTACCCGCCTGAATGGCGGCGATGTTATCGGTCTGGTTCTCCATCCACAGCGGGCGAATGATGCCGTTAATCATTGAGCCGGAGTTAATGCCCACAGACCACAGAATGGTGATGCTGAACACCGTCATCAGCGCGCCGAAATAGGAGGTCCCGTAGTGGCGAACCGGCGTGGCGACCACCTCGTAAATAAACTGGTGAATGGTGTTGTAGTGGGTGTTTTCGAAAATGATGCGGATAATAAGCACCAGAATCATTACAAGCAGGGCCGGGATCAGCGCGGCGAACGATTCCTGCACCGCCGGCGGCACGCCATCAGGCATTCTGATGACCAGATTTTTGCGCTTCAGCCAGCAGAACAGCTCCGTCCACAGCAGAGAGCCAATCATCGCCACGAACAGCCCTTTGCTGCCAATCCACTCCACCGGCATGACCGTGATACCGCCGTTTTCGGCCACTTTGATAAAAGGTGTCAGGATTAAAAAGGCGACCAGAGCCAGAATACCGCAGGAGATGCGATCTTCGCCGTAGTGTTCAGCCAGGCGAAACGCCACCAGGAAGCTGATAAACAGCGACATGGTTGAGAACACCGCGTTGAACGGAATTTCAATGATGGCACTCCAGCTTTCACCAAATGCCTGAGACATAAACTGCTGATAGGTTTGGTTCGGAAAAGAGGAGATGACCAGCAGAATCGAGCCGACGATGATAAACGGCATGAAGGAAACATAGGCCCCGCGTATGGCGCCCAGATGCCGCTGTTGCGCGGTTTTGGCCGCCAGCGGCATCAGTTTTGCTTCAAGAAATCCCAGAACATTGTTCATTGTGAACTCCGTACAAGATTGAGGGGTGTTGTTATGTTATGTCTGTGGATTATCAGTGAAGCGCGGTGGCTGAAAGGTGAAACAGGTCACAAAGCACTCGCTAAGATATTATAAATCTCATGAGATTGGTTATGGAGTTACAGCGATGGAAATCAAATTGCACGCCAATGCCACCACCACGCCGCGGGTCCGTCGCTATCTGCAACAATCCGATAAAAGCGACAGAGAACTGGCTGCGGAGCTGGGTATTTCCGTGACGACCGTGCGGCGATGGCGCAATCGCGATCGGGTTTCTGACCACCATACGACCCCAAAATTGATACACAAAGCGATGAGACAAGAGCAGGTTGACCTCGTTAATGCCCTGCGTGATATCACGGGCGCACCGCTGGATGAACTGCTGCTGCTGGTTAACGCGGTGCTGGGGATTTCCGTTTCGCGGGCGACGCTGAACCGTTATCTCCGTCCCGCTTCTGCGAAACGCAAGGGCATTGAACTTCACGGGAAAAAAGCGCTAAAGGCAGGCGTTTTACCCACAAAACTGCTGGTGCATCACCAGCCTTTATCGCTGCATATGGATGATGGCGGGGAGCAGCATCTGCTGTGGGGGCGCGAGCCGGTGAGCGGCTGGTGTTATGCCCGGCTCTATGCGGGAATTTCATCACAGCTGCTGAACAACTGGATGTGTGAGTTGCTGAACGCCTGTCCGGCTGATATCCAATCTGTTGAGACTTTCGGTTTTGAACCCGACTTACCCGCGTGTGAACCTGTCGTAAAAGTACAGCCGACCAGGCACAAGGCTGTGCAGGTTGCGGTACCGCTCGGCGACATCATTCCACGAGTGAATGCTGTTCCGTTAGGACAGGTGTTGATCGAGATGTGCGAGTTTTACAATCGGGGCAAAGCGCAGAAAAAGCTGGGAGAGAGCACGCCGCAGGCCTTTCTGGAAGCGCTGCGGCGTAAGGATTAGAGAATCTCGAGCACTTCTTCCGGCGGGCGTCCAATACGCGCCTGACCGTTTGCGACCACAATGGGGCGCTCAATCAGTTTCGGATTTTCAACCATCGCCTGAATCAGCTCAGCCTCGGTTAGACGACTGTCATTCAGATTGAGCGACGTATACAGGTCCTCTTTCTGGCGCATTAGCTCTCTGGCACTGCCCATTCCCAGCATGTGCAGCAGCTGACGAAGCGTCTGTGCATCTGGCGGTGTCTCCAGATACAGCACCACTTCCGGGTCAATGCCGTTCGACTTCAGCAGGCTAAGGGTGTCGCGGCTCTTCGAGCAGCGTGGGTTGTGGTAGATTTTTACCGCGTCTGTCATGACCTGAATTCTCCTTTATTACATCTTCTCGTACGGCTTAAAGCGCTGCTGCAGACCGCGAAGCTGATCGATACGCGCATCGTAACGGGCCTGCTGCAGACTGCCGAGCTTAACCTGGGAACTGGCACTGCTCAGGAGGGAAATCGCCTGATCAAGACGCCCCACCAGGGCAAAGCCTTCGGCGCGTGCCGCAAGCTCCTGATCGCGGTTGCCCAGCTGCGCTTCTGCCTGGGCAAGCAGATCCCAGCCGTTCTGATCGTCTTTATTGTTAAAGGTGTAGCGGTTCAGAATGTTCGCCGCTTCAGCAGGCTGACCACCCTGTAAGTAAGCATTCGCCAGGTTAAGCTGCAGCACCGGGTTAGTCCGCACCTCTTTTGCCCCTTTCAGGCGATTAATCGCATCGGTGGCTTTTTTCTGCCCCAGATCGATATCCGTGGCGAGATCGAGATACCACGGGTTATTCGGATCGGCGGCGAGAAGTGGCTGCAGCGTTTTACGCGCTTCGTCATATTTGCTGGCTTCCATCGCCTGTAACGCCTGGCCATACTGAGCCGCGTTTTTCTCACGCACGTTGCCTTTCGCCAGCGCATCCAGCAGGTCGCTGGTCAGCTGGTTACGCCCGGAATTGTACATTCCAAGCGTTCGCACTTTTGCCATGTAGAAATCCTGCGACGACTGAACCACGACCGGGCGCATCTGGTTGGCACGGTTACGCGCATCCGACAGACGGCTTTCCGGTAAGGGGTGCGTCAGCAAAATTTCCGGCGGACGGGAGGAGTAGCGCGCCTGGTCGAGCAGCTTTTCGAGGAAGCTCGGCATGGCCTGCGGGTCAAAGCCCGAACGTTGCAGCACCTGAATGCCAATACGATCCGCTTCCTGTTCATTTTGCTGGGTGAAACTGATCATCCCCTGACGTGTTCCCGCCAGCGTACCGGTTAACGCCGCCATCCCGGCCTGCGGGCTGGCCATTGCCAGCAGAATGGAACCCAATGCGCCAACCCAGGTCAGCGGAGCGTTACGCTTCTGGTCTTCCATTGCCCGGGCAAGGTGGCGCTGGGTGACGTGAGAGATTTCGTGCGCCATGACCGAGGCCAGCTGACTTTCGTTATCAGAGTAGCGGAATAACGCCGAATGCAGCACCACGTTGCCGCCAAAGAAGGCGAAGGCGTTGATTTCGTCATTATTGATTAAATAGAAGTGGAAGGGGGTTTTTACCGAGTTGGCGTGCGCGACCAGGCGCATGCCCAGCCCGTTAATGTACTGAACCAGCAACGGGTCGTTAATCAGCGGCGCGCTGCCACGCAGCTGACGAACGTAATAATCCCCCATCTGCATTTCCTGCCCAATGGAGAGCGTGCTTCCTGCTGTAGTGCCCATGTCCGGCAATGAATCGGACGAGTCAGCGAAAGCTGGCAACACCTGACCGACCGTCAGTGCGGCAATCAGTGTCGCAACCAGTGTTTTTCTCAACTGCCTGAACATAACCACTGTCCTGTATTTGGGATGTGCTAATTTGACCGATGAACCGGCATATCGTTCATCTCCACTGCCCTGCGAGTGTAGCCGTGTTGAGGCATGAAGAAAATCCCATTCATCAGGGTTTTGCGGATCGTGGCAGGGAGACAAAAAGCGAAAGTCTTTTTTGTGACAGTTAGATACAATTCACGTTCTCACTCCCGCCATCCGATTCAGGGAAGGGTTGTATGCTCGAAATGTTAATGCAGTGGTACCGCCGTCGGTTTAGCGACCCGGAAGCCATTGCTTTGTTGGTTATTCTCGTCGCCGGGTTCGGCATTCTGTTCTTCTTCAGCGGTCTTCTCGCCCCCCTGCTGGTCGCGATTGTGCTGGCGTACCTGCTGGAGTGGCCAACGGCGCGTCTGGAAAATATAGGCTGTTCCCGTCGCTGGGCGACCAGTATCGTCCTGGTGCTGTTTGTCGGCATCCTGCTGTTAATGTCGTTTGTCGTTATGCCTGTGGCCTGGCAACAGGGGATTTACCTTATCCGCGATATGCCCGGCATGCTGAATAAGCTTTCCGATTTTGCCGCCACGCTGCCGCGCCGATATCCCGCCCTGATGGATGCCGGGATCATTGATGCGATGGCCGAAAACATGCGCGCCCGCATTATGACAATGGGCGATTCCGTGGTGAAATATTCCCTGGCGTCGCTGGTAGGGTTGCTCACGCTGGCCGTCTACCTTGTTCTCGTTCCGTTAATGGTTTTCTTCCTCGTCAAAGATAAAGAGCAGATGCTGAACGCGGTGCGGCGCATTCTGCCGCGTAATCGCGGGCTGGCCGGGCAGGTGTGGGAAGAGATGAACCAGCAGATCACCAACTACATTCGCGGCAAAGTGCTGGAGATGATTGTGGTGGGTGTGGCTACCTGGATTGGTTTTTTAATTTTCGGGCTTAACTACTCGCTGCTGCTGGCGGTGCTGGTGGGGCTGTCGGTGCTCATTCCCTACATCGGTGCCTTTGTGGTGACCATTCCGGTTGTCGGCGTTGCGCTGTTCCAGTTTGGTCTGGGGACCGAGTTCTGGAGCTGCTTCGCGGTGTACCTGATCATTCAGGGACTGGATGGCAACCTGCTGGTGCCGGTGCTGTTCTCAGAAGCGGTGAACCTGCATCCGCTGGTGATTATCTTATCCGTGGTGATTTTCGGCGGGCTGTGGGGATTCTGGGGCGTGTTCTTTGCCATTCCGCTGGCAACGTTGATCAAAGCAGTGGTTCACGCGTGGCCGGATGTGCCTGCGGTTGAGGATAAGTAGATAGTTGTGCGGCCTGATACCCTCTCCCGTGGGGAGAGGGGCAAATATCAAAAACGGTAACCTGCGTTACCGTATTGCATTTACCGCGTAGGTCGGGTCAGGCGAAGCCGCGGCCCAACGATCAGGCGCTTTGTTTGAGCCAGTTCAGCACCACGTCGTGGTGGTTGCTGGTTTTGAAGTCATCAAACACATGTTCAACTTTACCGTCAGCGTCAATCAGGAAGCTGATACGGTGAATGCCGTCGTAGGTTTTGCCCATAAAGGTCTTCTCGCCCCAGACGCCAAACTGCTCGCATACCTGGTGGTCTTCGTCAGAAAGCAGCGTAAAGTTAAGCAGCTCCTTTTCAGCAAATCGTGACAGCTTTTCTGGCTTATCGGTGCTGATACCCAGCACTTCCACGCCGACTTTTTTCAACTCGTCCATGTTGTCGCGTAAGCCGCAGGCCTGTACGGTGCAGCCCGGGGTCATGGCTTTCGGGTAAAAATAGACCAGAACACGCTGTCCCTGGAAGTCGGTCAAATTTACTTGCTCACCATCCTGGTCAGGTAAGCTAAATTTCGGTGCGATGTCACCGGCTTTCAGTGGGTTCATTACTCAACTCCATCCTGTTCATGCTGCGAATAATTGACGACGCTTATACTGCCTTGCGCGTTTAATTCTGTACAGAGGGCTTTGAACGCTTGCTCGATATTTGACGCATCCTGCGAGGCAGGGCTGTGCGCGGTAATCTGAATAAAAAGGGTGGGAATGGCGCTGCCGTCACCCGGCTGCGTTCGGGAAACGAGTTCGGCAATATTCATCTGATGGCTGTCAAATAACGCGGTGAAGCGCTCAATCAGATGGGGTGAATCGGGGACTTCAACCTGCACCCAGACGGTCGCGGGCAGGGCCGGACGTGGGCGAGCAGTGGTGCGTTTCATCACGATCAGCAAATCCAGCTCCGCACCTTTGAGCGGCAGGGTCGATTCGATAAGGGTAATGGCATTCCATGTCCCGGACAGCAGCATAATAAACGTGAACTCTTCGCCCAGCATAGCCAGACGACTGTCCTCGATATTACAGCCGCAGCTGCTCACATGGCGGGTGATGGTGTTCACAATACCCGGCCTGTCAGCACCCAGCGCAGTGATAACCAGGTAATGTTGTGATGAGGTTGTCAAACCTGTTCTTCCTTTGCATGGTTAAGTCTTCCTAAGGAAAGCATAAAAAAAACATGCATACAACCGCCTGAGGGCCTCAGGTCGCTTGCTTTTATTACAGTTCCAAACGTACCATTGAGGCTCTTGTTCGCACAGAGGATGGCTCATGTTCACGGGAAGTATTGTCGCGCTTGTTACACCGATGGATGAAAAAGGTAATGTCTGCCGGTCAAGCATGAAGAAGCTGATTGATTACCATGTCGCCAATGGAACCTCGGCGATCGTTTCGGTAGGGACTACCGGTGAATCTGCAACGCTAAGCCACGAAGAGCACGGCGATGTGGTGATGCTGACCCTGGAACTGGCTGACGGGCGTATCCCGGTCATCGCAGGGACAGGCGCTAACGCCACGGCAGAAGCTATCAGTTTGACCAAACGTTTTAACGACAGCGGCATCGTGGGCTGTCTGACGGTGACCCCTTATTACAACCGTCCTACTCAGGAAGGTCTGTTCCAGCATTTCAAAGCCATCGCAGAACATACTGACTTGCCACAAATTCTGTATAATGTGCCGTCCCGTACTGGCTGCGATATGCTGCCGGAAACCGTTGGTCGTCTCTCGAAAGTAAAAAATATTATCGGGATTAAAGAGGCGACAGGGAACTTAAGCCGCGTTCATCAGATCAAAGAGCTGGTTTCAGACGACTTTATCCTGTTGAGCGGCGATGATGCGACCGCACTGGACTTTATGCAGCTTGGTGGCCATGGCGTGATCTCCGTAACGGCGAACGTTGCGGCCCGCGATATGGCTGAAATGTGCAAACTGGCGGCTGCCGGTCACTTTGATGAAGCTCGCGTGATTAATCAGCGTCTGATGCCGTTGCATAATAAATTATTTGTCGAACCCAATCCGATCCCCGTGAAATGGGCGTGTAAGGAGTTGGGACTTGTAGCAACCGATACGCTGCGTCTGCCAATGACACCGATTACCGACCACGGTCGTGAAATTGTCACAGCAGCGCTGAAGCATGCCGGTTTGCTGTAGAGTTTAGGGAGATTTGATGGCTTATTCAGTACAGAAGTCGCGCCTGGCGAAGGTTGCGAGTGTTTCGCTTGTTATGCTGCTCGCTGCCTGTAGTTCAGACTCGCGCTACAAGCGCCAGGTGAGCGGTGATGAATCCTATCTGGATGCGACCCCGCTTGCTGAACTTCACGCACCGGCTGGTATGATCCTGCCGATTCAGAACGGCGATTACAATATTCCCGTGACCAACGGCAGCGGCCTGGTCGGTAAAGCGCTCGATATTCGTCCGCCAGCACAGCCTCTGGCGCTGGTGAGCGGGGCGCGTACCCAGTTCACCGGTGATACGGCGTCGCTGCTGGTTGAAAGCGCCCGCGGTACCACCCTGTGGCCGCAGGTTGTGAGCGTCATTCAGGCGAAGAACTACACCATCGATAAACGCGATGATGCCAGCCAGACCTTAACCACCGACTGGATCGAGTGGAACCGTCTGGACGAAGATCAGCAGTACCGTGGGCGTTATCAAGTCTCCGTTAAACCTCAGGGTTATCAGCAGGCGGTTACCGTTAAGCTGTTGAACCTGGAGCAGGCGGGTAAACCGGTTGCGGATGCCGCATCAATGCAGCGTTACAGCACTGAAATGCTGAACGTGATTGCCGCGGGTCTGGATAAGAACGCCAGCGACGCCGCTAACGCAGCGCAGAGCCGCAACGGCGCGACGTTTGACGTTCAGAGCGGTGCGGATGACACCGGTCTGCCAATGCTGGTTGTGCGTGCACCGTTTAACCAGACCTGGCAGCGCCTGCCAGCGACGCTGGAAAAAGTGGGCATGAAAGTGACCGACAGCACCCGTTCAACCGGTAGCATGACGGCAACCTATAAGCCGCTGTCTGACAGTGCATGGCAGGAACTGGGCGCCACCGATCCACAGCTGGCTTCCGGCGACTACAAGATTCAGGTCGGTGATCTCGATAACCGCAGCAGTCTGCAGTTTATCGATCCGAAAGGCCACACGCTGACCCAGTCGCAGAACGATGCGCTGGTGGCCGTCTTCCAGGCTGCATTCAGCAAATAAATACGAGGGCTGGTTAATCCAGCCCTTTTTATTTTCGTGCTACGCAAACGTGTGCGTGGCATAATATCCCCAGTTTTGAACACCAATCATCACACCAGGAGTAATGAAGATGCAGAAGCAAGCTGAGTTGTATCGTGGCAAAGCGAAGACCGTATACAGCACGGAAAACCCGGATCTGTTGGTGCTCGAGTTCCGCAATGATACGTCAGCAGGGGATGGCGCACGCATTGAGCAGTTCGATCGTAAAGGCATGGTGAACAACAAGTTCAACCACTTCATTATGACCAAACTGGCCGAAGCGGGTATCCCGACCCAAATGGAAGCGCTGTTGTCCGATACGGAATGTCTGGTGAAAAAACTGGATATGGTTCCGGTTGAGTGCGTCATTCGTAACCGCGCAGCAGGCTCCCTGGTGAAGCGTCTTGGTATTGAAGAAGGTATTGAGCTGAATCCACCGCTTTTTGACCTGTTCCTGAAAAACGATGCCATGCACGATCCGATGGTCAATGACTCTTACTGCGAAACCTTCGGCTGGGTGAATAAAGAGAACCTGGCGCGCATGAAAGAACTGACCTACAAAGCCAACGACGTGCTGAAAAAACTGTTTGATGACGCGGGTCTGATCCTCGTCGACTTCAAGCTGGAGTTCGGCCTGTTCAAAGGCGAAGTGGTTCTGGGTGATGAGTTCTCTCCGGACGGCAGCCGTCTGTGGGATAAAGAAACGCTGGATAAAATGGACAAAGACCGTTTCCGTCAGAGCCTGGGTGGCCTGATTGAAGCGTACGAAGCGGTTGCTCACCGTTTAGGCGTTAAGCTCGACTAACACCCTCATCGCCAAAGGATATGTATATCCTTTGGCGTCTTACCCTTGTTTCCTATGGTAATCTTGCCGTTAACCGCCTACGATCATAGCTATTATTAATGGAATAGTTCGAGGTGGTTATGCGCTGGCAAGGGCGTCGTGAAAGTGACAATGTAGAAGACAGGCGCAGCGATAGCGGCGGCGGTCCTTCAATGGGTGGGCCTGGCTTCCGGTTACCCAGCGGAAAGGGCGGTATTATTCTGCTGATTGTGGTGCTGGTCGCGGGGTACTACGGTGTCGATCTGACCGGTTTAATGACCGGCCAGCCTCTGCAGCAACAGCAGCATTCTGAGCGCTCAATCAGCCCGAACGAGGATGAAGCGGCCAAATTTACCTCCGTTATTCTCGCCACCACAGAAGAAACCTGGGGTCAGCTGTTCGAGAAAATGGGGCGTACCTATCAGCAACCCAAGCTGGTGATGTACCGTGGCGCCACCCGTACCGGATGCGGCACCGGACAGTCGGTGATGGGGCCGTTCTACTGTCCGGCAGACAGCACCGTCTATATCGATCTCTCTTTCTATGATGACATGAAACGCAAGCTTGGCGCTGACGGCGATTTTGCCCAGGGCTACGTCATTGCGCATGAAGTCGGGCACCATGTGCAAAAACTGCTGGGGATAGAACCCAAAGTACGCCAGCTTCAGCAAAACGCCTCTCAGGCTGAGGTAAACCGTCTTTCCGTACGCATGGAACTGCAGGCGGACTGCTTCGCGGGCGTCTGGGGGCACAACATGCAGCAGCAGGGCGTACTGGAATCCGGTGACCTGGAAGAGGCGCTCAATGCCGCGCAGGCTATCGGTGACGATCGTCTTCAGCAGCAGAGCCAGGGCCGCGTCGTGCCGGACAGCTTTACTCACGGCACGTCACAACAACGATACAGCTGGTTCAAACGCGGTTTCGACAGCGGTGACCCTGCGCAGTGTAATACCTTCGGCAAAGCCATGTAATGGTGGCGTTTGAACATCTGATTCGCGAGCTTGAGCACAAAGGTCATCGTCAGCTGGTGGTGCTCAGCGGCGATGAGCAGTGGACATTCACGCAGGCATCAGCCCTGCGTGATGCCTTGCCCGGAGACTGGCTGTGGCTGGCGGATAACGCGTCCAGAGCCATCAGCGGGCTGCTGGGACGCGAGTTCCGGCACGCAATTTTTGATGCCCGCGCCGGGTTTGACGTCTCAGCCTTTGCGGCCCTGAGCGGGACGCTGCGTGCCGGTAGCCTTCTGGTGCTGCTGGTACCGCCCCCTGACGTGTGGGCGGAACAACCTGACAGCGATTCCCTGCGCTGGAGTGACAGCGCCGAACCCATCGCCACGCCAAATTTTATCCACCACTTTTGCCGGACGATTGCCGAGGATCCTGAGGCGATAGTCTGGCTTCAGCACCAGCCTTTATCGCTTCCCGCACGATCCGACGCCCCTGACTGGCAGCCCGCCAGCGGTGTGCCGCAGTGCGAGCAGGCTGAGATCCTGGCAGCACTCCTGGCCATGAAACGCGGCGTTGTGGCCGTTACGGCCCCGCGCGGACGCGGGAAGTCTGCGCTGGCGGGAATGCTGTTGAGCCGCACGCAGGGCAGTGCCATTGTCACCGCGCCATCAAAAGGTGCGACGGAGGTTATCGCCCGTTTTGCCGGCGAACGTTTTCACTTTATGGCCCCGGACGCGCTGCTGGCCTCTGAAGAGCAGGCCGACTGGCTGATTGTCGACGAAGCCGCTGCCATCCCCGGACCGCTGCTTGAAAAGCTGGTCGACCGTTTCCCGCGCGTCCTGCTGACCACAACGGTGCAGGGTTACGAAGGAACAGGAAGAGGCTTTCTGCTTAAATTCTGTAGCCGGTTCAGCGGGTTGCAGCGGTATACCTTATCAACCCCGGTACGCTGGGCTGCAGGATGTCCTCTTGAGCGGGTCGTCGCCAGCGCACTGCTGTTTGACGATACGCTTATCGATCGCAGCCCAACAGGCGCCATACAGTTGACCTCTCTGGCCCCGGAAGCCTGGACGAGCAACCCGGCGCTGGCGGCGAGTGTGTATGAGCTGCTTTGTGCGGCACATTACCGCACCTCACCGCTTGATTTACGCCGCATGATGGACGCGCCCGGCCAACACTTCGCCGTCGCCCAAACGGACTCGGTCATTGCCGGGGCGCTCTGGCTGGTGGAAGAGGGGGGATTAACGGCGCAGCTCAGCCGTGCCGTCTGGGCGGGGTTCCGCCGTCCTCGCGGGAACCTGGTGGCGCAGTCCCTTGCCGCGCATGGCGGCTCCCCGCTGGCGGCAACGCTCAAAGGCCGACGGGTGACCCGAATAGCGGTACATCCTCGTCGTCAACGGGAAGGCATCGGACAGGCACTGATCCGCAGAGCAAGCGGCGAGGATTACCTGTCGGTGAGCTTTGGCTATACCGATGAACTGTGGCGTTTCTGGCAGCGATGCGGCTTTGTGCTGGTGCGCATGGGCAGCCATCGCGAAGCCAGCAGCGGCTGTTATACCGCAATGGCCTTGCTGCCGCTCAGCGACGCGGGGCGACAGCTGTGTGAGCAGGCGCATCAGCGACTGCGCCGCGATGCGCGCGTGTTATCGGTCCTGAACGGTGAAAAGATCCCGGTGGACGATGGCTGGGAGGCTACCCTTAATAGTGACGACTGGCTGGAGCTGGCGGGGTTTGCCTTTGCCCACCGCGCATTTTCTACCTCCGTCGCGGCGTTAACACGGTTGCTGCTAAGCGTGGACATGCCGCTGCCCGCCCTGCGCGGGAAAGTGGAGGCGAGAAGTGATGACGCCCGGCTCAGCGCTGAACTGCTTCTTTCGGGGCGAAAAGCGTTACTGGCCAGGCTTCGCAGTGAAACGGCGCAAGCGCTTGAAAGCCTTGAACCTGCACGCTGTCAGCAGCTGAAAGACGACATTTTGCAATGGCAATTTTTTCAATGACTTCTTCAGTAAAGTGGCATGGTCATTCCTCCTGAGAGGCGTAGAATCCAGGCCATCAAATAAGGAGACCGCCATGAAACACGATCATTTTGTTGTTCAAAGCCCTGATAAACCGGCTAAACAGTTACTGCTTCTGTTTCATGGTGTTGGCGATAACGCCGTCAATATGGGCCAGATTGGCAGCTGGTTTGCCCCGGTATTTCCGCAGGCGCTGATTGTCAGTATTGGCGGAGTGGAGCCGTGTGGTCCGAACGGACGGCAGTGGTTCTCCGTTCAGGGCGTAACGGAAGAGAACCGCCAGGCACGTATTGACGCCGTCATGCCTGTCTTTATCGACACCGTGCGTTACTGGCAGCAGCAGAGCGGCGTTGGTGCCGATGCGACCGCGCTGATTGGCTTTTCGCAGGGGTCTATCATGTCCCTGGAGAGCGTAAAAGCGCAGCCAGGCCTGGTGTCGCGTGTGATTGCTTTTAACGGTCGCTTTGCGACGTTACCGCAACGCGCGACGACGCAGACCACGATCCATCTGATCCACGGTGGTGAAGACCGCGTGATTGAACTTTCGCATGCGGTTGCCGCGCAGGAAGCGCTGATCCGCGAAGGCGGGGATGTGACGCTGGATATTGTAGACGATCTGGGGCACGCGATTGATGACCGCAGCATGCAGTTTGCGCTCGATCATCTGCGTTATACCGTACCGAAGCACTACTTTGATGAAGCGCTCAGCGGCGGCAAGCCAAATGACGATGATATCGTCGAGTTTATGTGATGTAGCCCCCTCTCCCAAAGGAGAGGGGACAGAGAATCACTTCTTCTGGTCTTTCTTCGGCCAGTCGTCATCATCGTCCCACTTATCGTTAAAATCACGATGCGGTGGAAGATCCGGTTTGTTGGCGAGAAACTTTTTGTGATCAACGCGCTTAAGATCTTTAATGACGTTAAGTAACACGCCGACCAGAAACACTAACACCAGAATCCACCAGTACTTTGAAAGCCAGTCCATTCGCTATTCCTCTCAGAGCGTTCGTCAGGCGACGAGTTGCTCCATAATTCGTTGATACATACGGGCCAGCAGCTGCAAATCAGCAGCATTCACACATTCATTGATTTTATGAATGGTTGCGTTCACCGGCCCCAGTTCGACAACCTGGGCCCCCATCCGGGCAATAAAGCGTCCGTCTGAGGTGCCACCTGTCGTCAGCAGTTGTGGCTTAATTTCATTATAGTGCTCGATGGCGTTCACTACCGCATCCACCAGTTTGCCGCGCTGGGTCAGGAACGGCTGGCCGGAAAGCCACCAGTCCACGGTGTAACGCAGATTATATTTTTCCAGCAGCGCGATAACGCGCGCTTTGATCATCTCATCGGTCAGTTCAGTGCTGAAGCGGAAGTTAAACTGGACAAAGAAATCACCCGGGATCACGTTGTTGCTGCCGGTACCGGCCTTCAGGTTTGCAATCTGCATGCTGGTCGGCGGGAAGAACTCATTGCCTTTATCCCACTCGATGGTCACCAGTTCGTTCAGCATCGGTGCCGCGCGATGGACCGGGTTATCGGCCAGGTGTGGATAGGCAACGTGCCCCTGAACGCCATGAAGGGTCAAATTGCAGGTCAGCGACCCACGGCGACCATTTTTGACGACGTCTCCCACCACTTCCGTACTGGACGGCTCGCCGACCAGGCAGTAGTCGAGACGCTCATTGCGGGCCATCAGCGCCTCAACGACCTTCACGGTGCCGTTGTAGGCGCTGGCTTCTTCGTCAGAGGTGATCAGAAACGCGAGGCGGTTTCTGTGGTTCGGATGTTGGGCAACGAAGCGCTCTGCCGCCACGACCATCGCCGCCAGCGAGCCTTTCATGTCTGCCGCACCGCGCCCGAACAACATGCCATCGCGGATGGTCGGTTCAAACGGCGGGTTGATCCAGCGATCCGCATCACCTGCGGGAACGACGTCGGTATGTCCGGCAAAGGCCAGCGTTTCGCCCTGACCGCGCCACGCCCAGAAGTTCTGGGTGTCGCCAACGTCCATGCGTTCAACGGTGAAACCGATGGCACGCAGGCGCTCAATCATTAATGCCTGACAACCTGCGTCGTCCGGGCTAAGGGAGGGACGGCGAATAAGCTGCTGAGTCAGCTCAATGACCGGGCATGACATAAACTACACCTCAACGAAAAAAGTCGGAATAAAGGGTTTCACTGAAACCCAGCAGCATAGGCTGCCCGGGCGCACAGAGCAATGGGCGTTTGATGATTGCCGGCATTTCGAGCATCAGTTTGGCGGCACTGTCGGCGTCGTTGATGCCAGCCCGGACGGCTTCATCCAGTTTACGCCAGGTGGTACCACGGGTATTCAGCAGCGCCTCCCAACCCAGTTCCTTGATAGCGGTATGCAGAAATTCTGCATCAAGCCCGTCAACGCGATAGTCATGGAAACGGTACTCCACGTTGTTCGCTTCCAGCCAGCGGCGTGCTTTTTTGATGGTGTCGCAATTTTTAATGCCGTACATCACAACCATGGTGAATCCTTTTGTTCTTATGATGATTAAATGTTCAGTAATTTCGAAGATATATCCTTAAGTGGAATATAACACATTCAGGAATTGTCTTGATTTACACTTCTTCTTAATTCAACTCACAACTGTACGCTGAATATTCTTTCATCATTTAAGCATAGATGTCCATAAGACCGAAAATGCTAATGAACTCAGGCGGTAATTTAAATCTCACCTGCCTGTATGGTTATTTCAAAATATTGCTGAGCGTCACACAAAATTTAAGGCCCTGCGTTCATATTTATCATAAATCCCTGACAGTAGCGGGGTACAATCACAGCGATAGGTTAGACGGTCTTCACAATGATGATACGTTTTCGTAGAATGCGCATAATAATAAGAGAGGTAGTTATGATTGAACGTGAACTGGGGAACTGGAAAGATTTTATCGAAGGCATGCTTCGTAAATGACATTCAGTAAGAATTGCAAGAGCACTTAAATAAGTAAAATAACCATAGTGTGAATTAATCACACACCCTAAAAGGCGGCCCTGAGAGCCGCCTTTTTTATTACGTACTGTTATTCAGGACGTTCCTTCAGCGGGAAGCGGCGACGCACCAGCACAAAGAACAGCGGTACAAAATAAATGGCCAGGACAGTTGCCGAAATCATGCCTCCCATCACCCCTGTACCTACCGCATGCTGGCTGCTGGAGCCCGCACCGGTGCTGGTTGCCATCGGTAATACCCCAAAGACAAATGCCAGCGACGTCATCAAGATCGGACGCAAGCGCTGACGGCAGGCATGCAGTGTGGCCGCCATCAGCTCGTGGCCTTTGGCATTCATCTCGTTGGCAAACTCAACAATCAGGATCGCGTTTTTCGCCGACAGGCCGATCACGGTGAGCAGCCCTACCTGGAAGTACACATCATTCTCCAGACCGCGCATCCAGGTCGCCAGCAGCGCACCGATGACGCCAAGCGGCACCACCAGCATGACCGAGAACGGAACGGACCAGCTTTCATACAGCGCGGCAAGACAGAGGAAGACCACCAGCAGGGAAAGCGCGTAAAGCGCAGGCGCCTGTGCCCCGGAGAGCCGCTCCTGATAAGACATCGCCGTCCACTCCAGCCCAAACCCGGCAGGCAGCTGTTGCACCAGTTTCTCCATGGTGTCCATGGCGGTACCGGTACTGACGCCCGGCGCGGCTTCACCGACGATTTCTACCGCCGAATAGCCGTTATAGCGTTCCAGACGCGGCGAACCACTCTCCCAGTGCGACGAGGCGAACGCCGAGAACGGCACCATCCCGCCTGCGTTATTACGAACAAACCAGCGGTTAATATCATTCGGCAACATACGGAACGGCGCGGCGGACTGGACATACACTTTTTTCACACGCCCACGATCCATAAAGTCATTCACATAGCTTGAGCCCCAGGCCGTCTGCAGGGTGTCGTTAATGTCGTCGATGGAAACACCCAGAGCCTGCGCCTTACGCTGATCAATATCCACCTGCAGCTGCGGGCTGTCATCCAGGCCGTTATGACGAACGCGGGTCAGGTCAGCGTCTTTGCCCGCCAGCGCTAACAGCTTATCGCGCGCCGCCATCAGCGCCGTGTGGCCTGCACCGGCGTGATCCTGCAGCTCCATGTCAAACCCGGCAGAACTGCCCAGCCCGCTAATGGCCGGTGGGCTGCTGGCAAAGACGCGCGCTTCGTTGATCTTCGTAAAAGCGTGGGTTGCGCGTTCAATGATGGCCGACGCGGTCCCCGTTTTTGTGTCGCGCTCGTCCCAGTCCTTCAGGCGTACAAACATACGGGCAACGTTCTGCCCGTTACCGCCCGGGCCAGAGCCCACGGTGGAGAAGACCGACACCACATTATCTTTCTCCTGGGTGAAGAAGTACTGTTCGACTTTTTCGACCACTTTCAGCGTCTGCTGCTGCGTCGCGCCGCTCGGAAGTTGCACGGAGGTGGTGAACATTCCCCGGTCCTCCATTGGCAGAAACGAGGTAGGCAGATGCAGGAATAGCCAGACCATTCCGCCCAGCAGCACTACGTAAATCAGCATCCAGCGCAGGCTGCGGTGCAACACTTTACCGACAGCGGATTCATAACGCGCGGCATTGCGGTTAAACATGCGGTTAAACCAGCCGAAGAACCCTTTCTGACCATGCTGCTCGCCTTTGTGCAAAGGCTTAAGAAGGGTAGAGCAGAGCGCAGGGGTCAGGATCAGCGCCACCAGTACCGAAAGTACCATTGCCGAGACGATGGTTATCGAGAACTGGCGGTAAATGGCGCCGGTTGTGCCGCCAAAGAAGGCCATCGGGATAAAGACCGCCGAAAGCACCATGGCGATGCCGACTAACGCGCCCTGTATTTGCCCCATCGATTTACGCGTGGCCTGGCGCGGGGAAAGGCCTTCCTCGCTCATGATGCGCTCGACGTTTTCAACCACCACGATGGCGTCATCCACCAGAAGGCCAATTGCCAGCACCATTGCAAACATCGTCAGCGTGTTGATGCTGTAGCCAAACGCGTAAAGCACCGCGAAGGTGCCCAGCAGGACCACGGGGACGGCTATGGTCGGGATCAGCGTCGCCCGGAAGTTTTGCAGGAACAGGTACATGACCAGGAAGACCAGCGCGATGGCTTCCAGCAGGGTCTTCACCACATCCTCAATCGACGCTTTAACGAAGGAGGTGGTTTCGTAGGCGACTTTGTATTCAAGGCCGTGAGGGAAATAGTTCGACAGCTCGTCCAGGCGGTCTAACACCAGTTTCGCCGTCGCCATTTCATTTGCGCCGGAGGCCAGTTTAATCCCCAGGCCGGAGGCGGGATTACCGTTAAAGCGGCTCAGGTAGTCGTACTTTTCCGCGCCCATTTCCACCGTGGCGACATCGCCCAGCCGCACTTCTGAACCGTCCTGATTCACGCGCAGGGTGATGTTGCGGAACTGCTCCGGAGTCTGAAGCAGCGATTGCGAGTTAATGGTGGCATTCAGGGCTTGTTTTTCGACGGAAGGCGTTCCTCCCAGCTGCCCTACGGCAATCTGGGCGTTCTGCGACTTGATGGCGTCCGTCACGTCAGTCGCCGTCATCTGGAAGCTGTTCAGCTTGTCAGGATCGAGCCAGATGCGCATTGAATATTGTGACCCGTAGGCGTCGATATCCCCTACGCCGTTAATACGGCTGAGCGGGTCCTGAATGTTACTGGCAACGTAGTCCGCAATATCCTGCTTATCCATGGAACCATCGGTGGAGACAAACGCGATGGTCAAAATATTGGTATCCCCCGTTTTACGTACGGTAACGCCCTGATTTTGCACTGCCTGCGGCAGTTTTCGCATGGCTGACTGCAGCTGGTTTTGTACCTGTTGCACCGCTTCATCCGGGTCAGTCCCGGCCGTAAAGCTCAGGGTCACCGTCGCCTGGCCCGTGGCACTGCTTTGTGAGGACATGTACATCAGGTTATCCAGACCCGTCATGTTCTGCTCGATAACCTGCGTCACGGTATTTTCCAGCGTCAGTGCCGAGGCGCCGGGGTAGTTTGCTGTGACACGCACGTTAGGAGGTGCCAGATCGGGGTATTGCTCAACGGGAAGTGAAGTAATGGCCAGGACACCTGTCAGACACAACAGAATGGCAAGTACCCAGGCAAAAATGGGGCGATCGATGAAAAAATTCGCCATGAAAAATTGACCTCGTTTTGCTGCACGTCATTATTGTTTATTGCCCGCACCACTTTAGCGGCAAGACGAAGACCAAACGTGGAGAAATAAAGGAGATAATGTAAATTATCATGCGCGTTTCTCTGCGCTGCCCCCTTTACGGTTATTTACCTGTTAACGCCAGCGACGAAGGGAATGTCACGCTCACCTGTGTTCCCCCATTTTGTGGCTGCGAAAAGTGCAGGATACCGCCGAGCCGTTCCGCGCGTTCACGCATAATATTCAGCCCGTAATGTCCCGGCGGCTCGCTGGCTTCGCCAATCCCGATGCCATTGTCGCGAATGCTCACGCTGTGCGTGCCGTCCACGGCGGTGATACAGCTTACGGTGATCTCGCTGGCCTGCGCGTGCTTGATTGCGTTCAACACCGCTTCACGCACGATCTGCAGCAGATGCACCTGCTTTTGTGCGTCAAGGGCCAGCGAGGAGAGGCGACAGTCAAGATGCAGCTTTGCCTGCGTCTGGCTCTGCAGACCGTCGAGTGACTCCTGAAGGGCCGCCGGCAGGTTAGCGTGGTTGAGCGTCAGGCGGAAGGTGGTGAGCAGCTCGCGAAGCTGATGCCAGGCATTGTTAAGCTCGCGGGAGAAGTCGGTGATGATGGTCTGCGCGGGGGCATTCTCTTGCGGTACGGCACGCTTAAGCAGCGCAAGCTGGATCCGCAGATACGACAACACCTGCGCGAGGGAATCATGCAGTTCGCGGGCAATCGTCGCGCGCTCTTCCATCAGCAGCAACTGCTGGTAATGCTTTTGCGCCTGGTTGAAGTAAAGCCCGCGCCCGAGCATTGTCGCCACGCTTCTCATCAGCGGAAGCGGGACGCTGTCCGTCTCGCTCTGCCAGCGCAGCTCGCCGTAGAGCGTGTCCTGCATCAGCACCGGCAGGTTTTGCAGCGGCATGTCGGCTGCCTCACTCCCTTCACACAGACGCCAGTCGTCGCTGGTCCGTAACTCCAGATAATTCATCCGGGTGTATTCATGGACGATTTGCAATATATGGCGGAAACAGTGGCTGTCTATCTGTCCGGTGTTGAGCGCCTGCGAACATTTGAACAGCATTTCGAGCTGCTGGTGCGCCTCGTTCAGGTGCCGGGTCTTTTCCGCAACCGAATCTTCAAGCGAGCGATAGAGGGTGTGTAACTCCGCCGACATATGGTTAAAGGCGCGGGACAGCTGACCGAGTTCATTCGGCAAAGCGGTATCCGGTGCCGGGGTATCAAATTGTCCCCGTTCAACGCGTTCGCTTGCGGCGACCAGATTGTTGAGCGGCAAGACCACCTGACGACGGATGCCTCGCAGGGTAAACACCGTCAGCAGCAGGATCCCCAGCGCACCGGCCAGAGAGAGCAGGGTCACCGTCTGAATTTTATGTTCGGTATAGTGCTGAAGGGCGAGCACAAAGGCATCAATGCGGCCAACAAAATCTTCGATATGGGTTTGATACCACACGAGATCGCCGTGGGCGATGTGCGTATCCATCTCCTGCCAGGCCAGATGCAGCTGCTGGTAGCGCTGTTTGACATCGTCCGGCACGTACCAGCGGTTCAGCTTTTGGAGTGCAGGTGCGCTCAGGGTGTGTTGCCAGTGTTGGCGATGCTGTGTCAGGGAAGGGCTGTTGCGCTGCATCTCATAGCCCAGCCGGTAACTCTGCATACGCAGTGAACCCGCAATATTGATGGCTTCGGCGTCACGCTGGCTGCTGGCAAGCGTCAGCAGCGCGACGGTGCTGGTCAGAACGGATAACACAATCATCGAAAAGAAAGCCCAGGCCAGGCTTGCGGAAACAGGGCGTTTAACGGTCACAGAACGGCTTCCTGAATAAAATTGATCTGCCACAGGTTCACTGGAAATAGTTTGGCATTCCGGGCAATTGAACATTGCCTGACGACGCTGTGATGAGTAAATACCATATTCATACAAAGAATAAGGTTATTGAACCAAAAACAGGTGTCGTTATGAATCGTTTTATTATGGCTAACAGCCAGCAATGTATTGGGTGCCATGCCTGCGAAGTTGCCTGCGTAATGGCGCATAATGATGAGCAACATGTCCTGAGCGAACGCCATTTCCATCCCCGTATTACGGTCCTTAACTCTGGCGCGCAGAACAGCCCCGTCACCTGTCACCACTGTGAAAATGCCCCGTGTGCACTCAGTTGCCCGAACGGCGCCATCAGCAAACGCGATGACAGCGTACAGGTGAATCAACAAAAATGCATCGGTTGTAAAGCCTGCGTGGTTGCCTGTCCCTTCGGCACAATGGAGATTATCGTTACGCCGCTCGACAACGGCAGTGCAAAAGCCTCGGCGTATAAATGCGATCTCTGCCTGACCCGCCCGCAGGGCCCGGCCTGTATTGAAAATTGCCCGGCAGATGTGCTGACGCTGGCGACGCCTGACGTGCTGGATAACCTGGCAAAATCGCGCCGTCAGCGCACCGCCAGGCTGGAGGCGCAGCCCTGGCACAGTGAGGCAGTCAGCGAGGAGACGGCACCCACCAAACTGCAGCAGATGCACAACACACCGCCACGCGGCGAGTCCGACAAACTGGCTGCCGAAGAGCGGGTTGGCCATTTCAATGAAATATACCTGCCGTTTCGGACCGAACAGGCCAGACGCGAGGCATCGCGCTGCCTGAAATGCGGGGAGCACAGCATATGTGAATGGACCTGCCCGCTGCACAACCACATTCCGCAGTGGATTGAACGGATTAACGCCGGTGACATCCTCGGCGCGGTCGAACTTTCTCATCAGACCAACTGTTTACCTGAAATTACCGGCCGGGTCTGCCCGCAGGACAGGTTATGTGAAGGTGCCTGCACCGTGCGCGATGCGTCAGGGTCGGTGACCATTGGCAACCTCGAGCGCTACATCTCTGACCAGGCGCTGGCGTTGGGCTGGCGACCGGATATGTCTGGCGTTTTTTCGGTGGGAAAACGCGTCGCGATTATCGGCGCGGGGCCTGCCGGGCTGGCATGCGCGGATGTGCTGGTGCGCAGCGGAGTGAGCGTGACGGTCTATGACAGGCATCCCGAAATCGGCGGCTTGCTGACCTTCGGCATTCCGGCCTTTAAGCTGGATAAATCCCTGCTCGCACGACGCAGAGAGATTTTTACTGCGATGGGGGTTCACTTCGAGCTGAACTGCGACGTGGGCAGCGATGTGTCGTTGTCTCAGTTGCAAACAGATTACGACGCCCTGTTCATTGGCGTGGGAACCTATCGTTCGATGAAAGCAGGCATCCCCCATGAAGATGCGCCGGGCGTCTACGATGCGCTGCCGTTCCTGGTGGGGAACACGCGCCACGTCATGGGGCTGGACGCGACGGCCAACGAACCGTTTATCGACACCCGTGGGCTTAACGTGGTGGTGCTGGGCGGGGGCGATACCGCAATGGACTGCGTGCGCACCGCGTTACGTCACGGCGCGGCAAAAGTCACCTGCGCCTATCGCCGGGATGAAGCCAATATGCCGGGCTCGAAAAAAGAGGTGAAGAATGCGAAAGAAGAGGGAGCCGCATTTGAATTTAACGTCCAGCCCGTTGAATTGACCCTTGCTGCTGACGGCAAGGTTAACGGCATCCGGATGCTGCGCACCCGGATGGGAGAGCCGGATGCGCAGGGGCGTCGTCGACCCGTCCCGGTGGAGGGCAGCGAGTTTGTCATGCCGGCCGATGCGGTGATTATGGCTTTTGGTTTTAACCCACATGCCATGCCCTGGCTGGAGAGTCAGGGCGTCAACACCGATGACTGGGGGCGAATCATTGCCTCGGTGGAAAGCCGCTATCGTTACCAGACGTCTAACCCGCAAATTTTCGCCGGCGGTGATGCGGTGCGCGGCGCTGATCTGGTGGTGACGGCGATGGCGGAAGGGCGTCATGCGGCGCGGGGGATCCTCGACTGGCTTGAGGTCAGTGTGCCGAAAACGCACTAAACCAGGCGGGCGACAAAGCGGGTTTCACGGCGTACTATAGGAAGACTCATTGTGTCGTGGAGCCCGTATGACCCTGAAAATTGACGTTATCAAAGACAAAATCCTTTCTGAAAACTACTTTGTCCTGCGTAACATCACTTACGATTTAACCCGTAATAACGGTGAAGTGATCCGCCATAAACGCGAGGTCTATGACCGCGGCAATGGCGCCACCATTTTGCTCTATAACCGTGAAAAGCAGAGTGTGGTGCTGATCCGTCAGTTCAGGGTAGCAACATGGGTCAATGGCAACCCTGACGGAAGGTTGATTGAAACCTGTGCGGGCCTGCTTGATGACGACGAGCCGGAAGTGTGCATCCGCAAAGAAGCCGTCGAAGAGACTGGCTTTGAAGTGGGAGAGGTCAAAAAAGTCTTCGAGCTGTTTATGTCTCCTGGCGGCGTGACGGAAATCGTCCACTTCTTCATCGCGGAATACAGCGATGCGCAGCGTACTCACCGCGGCGGTGGCGTGGAAGATGAAGATATTGAAGTGCTGGAGTTGCCGTTTTCCCGGGCGCTGGAGATGATGCATGCCGGGGAAATCAGGGATGGTAAAGCTGTGATATTACTACAGTATCTTCAAACGACCGGGCTGATGAACGCCTCTTTCGAACGGTAATAGATTGTATTTCGGATAAATCTATCCGATAAATCCGATTGAGCAACCCGGGCGGGAACACGAAGATACAGCCCAGTTAAGCGTTTTCGTTCCGGGATTGTGCCATTCATGCGCTATTGCGTCTCTCTTCTCTGCCTGTTTTGCGTGCTCACCTCCTCGCAGGTGTGGGCTGCGCCTGCCCAGCAATTGTTTTCTGACTGGCAGGTGACCTGCAATAACCAGAATTTTTGCCTCGCACGCAATACCGGTGAACACCGGGGGCTAGTCATGACGCTCAGCCGCAGTGCCGGCGCGAAAACCGACGCTACGCTGCGTATCGATCTCGGCGGCCTTGCTGACCCTGCCGTGAAAGAAGCGGATATTGCGCCACGGTTGTTGCTGGATAAGGTTCCTCTCAAGCTGGATCGGCAGCACTGGCAGTTAACCCCGTGGCATCTGAAAAGTGATGATGCCGCCACCATCACGGCGTTTCTGAAAAATATCCAGGAAGGAAAAGCCCTGACCTTGCGCGGCGGTGACCAGGTTATCTCTCTGAACGGCCTGAAAGCCGCGCTGTTGTTTATTGACGCGCAGCAGAAACGTGTCGGGAGTGAAACGGCCTGGATTAAAAAAGGTGACGATCCGCCGTTAAGCGTGCCGCCTGCACCCGCCTTAAAAAAGGTGGCGGTAGTCAATCCGACGCCGACGCCGCTCTCCCACGCCGAATTGAACGACCTGCTGGATTATGGCACCTGGCGGATGAACAACAGCCAGTGCTCGCTCGATCCTAACCGCCGTGAAGTGCGCGTCACCGCGTTAACCGATGAGAAAGCATTGCTGATTATTAGCTGTGAGGCGGGGGCGTATAACACGGTCGATCTGGCCTGGCTGGTATCGCGCAAAAAGCCGTTTTCTTCCCGCAGCGTAAGGCTGCGTCTGCCTTTCACCCCTGCGGACGATAGCAGTGAAATCGAATTGATGAATGCCCGCTTTGATGAGAAAACGCGCGAGCTGACTACGCTCGCGCTGGGTCGCGGTATTGGCGATTGTGGGGTCCAGACGCGCTGGCGTTTTGACGGCCAGCGTTTCCGCCTGGTGCGTTATGCAGAAGAGCCCAGCTGCGATAACTGGAATGGGCCAGATGCCTGGCCCACGTTGTGGATCACGCGCTAAATTACGCTCAGCGCCTTCTCAACCACATTCTCAACGGTAAAGCCAAAATACGGGAACAGCTTGTCGGCAGGCGCCGACTCGCCGTACCCACGCATCCCGACGATGGCACCCTTCAGCCCGACATATTTGTACCAGTAGTCGGCGATACCCGCCTCGACGGCCACACGGGCTGCGACGTTAGAGGGCAGGACCGATTCACGGTAGGCCTCATCCTGAGCATCAAAAATGTCGGTGGACGGCAGGGATACCACGCGTACCGCATGACCTTCGGCGGTCAGTTTTTCCGCGGCCTTCACGGTAATTTCCACCTCAGAACCGGTAGCAATCAGGATGACATCCGGTTTGCCGCCGCTGTCTTTCAGGATGTACCCACCGCGGGCGATATTTTTTACCTGCTCCGGCGTGCGTTCAATCTGGGCCAGGTTTTGCCGCGACAGAATTAATGCCGTTGGCCCCGTGTGGCGCTCAACCGCCAGCTTCCAGCCAACCGCCGCTTCGACCTGATCGCACGGACGCCAGGTGCTGAAGTTAGGCGTTAAACGCAGGCTCGCCAGCTGCTCAACGGCCTGGTGCGTGGGACCGTCTTCACCCAGACCAATCGAATCGTGGGTGTAGACCATGATCTGCCGCGCTTTCATTAATGCCGCCATACGCGCCGCGTTACGGGCATACTCAACGAACATCAGGAAGGTAGCAGTGTAGGGCACAAACCCGCCGTGATGGGCGATGCCGTTGGCAATGGCGGTCATCCCGAACTCACGCACCCCGTAGTGGATATAGTTCCCGGCAATATCCTCTTTCAGCGATTTTGAGCCAGACCAGATGGTCAGGTTACTTGGAGCCAGATCCGCGGAGCCGCCCAGCAGTTCAGGCAGGAGGGGGCCGATGGCGTTCAGGGTGTTTTGCGAGGCCTTACGGGTGGCAATTTTTGCCGGGTTAGACTGCAGATTTTCAATCAGCGCCTGGGTTTTCGCATCCCAGTCCTCCGGCAGGCCACCGCTCATGCGGCGCGAGAATTCAGCGGCCAGTTCCGGGTGGGCTTTTTGATAGGCGGCAAATTTTTCATTCCACGCGTGCTGGGCTTTTTCACCCTCTTCGCGGGCGTCCCACTCGCGGTAGATCTCTTTCGGGATCTCAAACGGCGGGTATTTCCAGCCCAGCTTCTGCCGGGTCAGCGCCACTTCTTCTTCACCCAGCGCCGCACCGTGGGCTTCCTCTTTACCCGCTTTGTTCGGTGAGCCGAAACCGATGGTGGTGCGACAGATGATCAGGGACGGTTTGTCCTTCACGCTTTGCGCTTCCTGAATCGCTTTTTTCACCGCTTCTGGGTCGTGGCCGTCAATTTCATGCACTACGTGCCAGTGGTAGGCCTCAAACCGTTTTGCCGTGTCGTCGGTAAACCAGCCTTTGGTCTCCCCGTCGATGGAGATACCGTTGTGATCGTAAAATCCGATCAGCTTGCCCAGCCCCAGCGTGCCCGCCAGCGAACAGACTTCGTGAGAAATCCCCTCCATCAGACAGCCGTCACCCATAAACACATAAGTGTAGTGATCGACAATCTCGTGGTCTGGCTGGTTAAACTGCGCCGCCAGCGTGCGTTCGGCAATCGCCAGCCCGACCGCGTTGGCTAACCCCTGGCCGAGCGGCCCGGTGGTAGTCTCCACACCCGGCGTATAGTCTATCTCCGGGTGGCCCGGCGTTTTTGAGTGCAGCTGGCGGAAGTTTTTTAACTCGGATAGCGGCAGGTCGTAGCCGGAAAGGTGCAGCAGGCTGTAGAGCAGCATGGAGGCGTGGCCGTTAGAGAGAATAAAACGGTCACGATCGTACCAGCTGGGGTCGTTCGGGTTGTGCTTCAGGAAATCATTCCACAGCACTTCGGCAATGTCAGCCATGCCCATGGGGGCGCCAGGGTGGCCGGAATTGGCTTTCTGCACGGCATCCATGCTGAGGGCGCGAATGGCATTGGCTAGCTCTTTACGGGACATAATTCACTCCGTGGCAAGGTTAAAGTTTGGCGGCAAGAAGATCTTCAAGTTTGCGCTGGTCGACGGCGAACAGGCGGATGCCTTCCGCCAGTTTTTCGACGGCCATTGCGTCCTGATTGTGCTCCCAGCGGAATTCCGCTTCGGTCATGGCTTTAGGTTTGGGGAGAACGGTTGATGTGGGCACCAGTTTGCGGATAACCGTCTCCTCTTTGTCCTGCAGCTCTTTAAGCAGGTTAGGGGAGATGGTCAGGCGGTCACAGCCTGCCAGGGCGAGGATCTGCTCGGTACGGCGGAAGCTGGCGCCCATCACGATGGTTTCGTAGCGGTGCTGTTTGTAATAGTCGTAGATATTACGCACCGATTTCACGCCCGGGTCCTCATCCACCACGTACGGATCCATCGGCTGTTTAGCCTGATACCAGTCATAGATTCGCCCGACGAACGGAGACACCAGGAAGACGCCGGCTTCGGCACAGGCGCGCGCCTGCGCAAAGGAGAACAGCAACGTCAGGTTGCAATGGATCCCCTCTTTTTCCAGAACTTCCGCCGCGCGGATCCCTTCCCAGGTTGAGGCCAGCTTAATCAGAATGCGCGATTTATCGATGCCCTGCTCCTGGTAGAGCTCAACCAGGCGGCGGGCTTTCGTGATGCTCTTCTCCTGGTCGAAGGAGAGGCGGGCGTCCACTTCGGTAGAGACGCGTCCCGGGATGCTTTTCAGAATTTCCGCACCGAAATTAACGGCCAGCTTGTCGCTCGCTTCGGCGACCTGCTGCTCCTGTGTTTTACCGCGCTGTTTACCGTAGTCGATAGCGTCATCAATCAGATGACTAAAATGAGCAAGACCGGCCGCTTTGAGCAGCAGCGAAGGGTTAGTGGTCGCATCTTCGGGCTGATAGTGGCGAATCGACTCGATATCACCGCTGTCGGCGACCACGGTAGTGAATTGTTTGATGCCGTCTAGTTGGTTCATAAATAATTACTCCTTGGAAATAAAAGAGTTACTCGAGTGCGTTAATTCACACTTCTGCGAAAATCATGATGGACTTAACAAAAAAGCATAGCAGACGGGGGAGGCATTGCTTTCTGAGACGAGTAACATGGCTGTTATAAATTGATAACAATTTTTATTCTGCAATGGTGAGAGTTTGGCAGCCTTCAAAGTTTATGTGGCTGCCTGCGGCGATACTAGGCGGCACACCAGGGTGTGCTTCAGGATCGCAAACGTCACCCTTTTGACCGATACGTGAAAGGAAAAATAAGATGGATGATCAGTTAAAACAGAGTGCTCTCGATTTCCACGAGTTCCCTGTCCCAGGTAAAATTCAGGTCTCCCCGACAAAACCGCTGGCGACTCAGCGCGATCTGGCGCTGGCCTACTCGCCCGGCGTCGCGGCGCCGTGCCTCGAAATCGAAAAAGATCCGCTGGCAGCCTATAAATACACCGCGCGTGGCAACCTGGTCGCCGTGATCTCTAACGGGACGGCGGTGCTGGGATTAGGCAATATTGGTGCGCTGGCCGGTAAGCCCGTGATGGAAGGCAAGGGCGTTCTGTTCAAGAAATTTGCCGGTATTGACGTGTTCGATATCGAAGTGGATGAGCTCGATCCTGATAAATTCATCAATGTGGTTGCCGCGCTGGAACCAACCTTCGGTGGGATCAACCTCGAAGACATCAAAGCGCCGGAATGTTTCTATATCGAGCAGAAACTGCGCGAGCGTATGAACATTCCCGTGTTCCATGATGACCAGCACGGTACCGCGATTATCAGCACCGCGGCCATTCTGAACGGTCTGCGTGTGGTTGAGAAAAACCTCTCTGACGTCCGTATGGTGGTCTCCGGCGCAGGCGCAGCGGCAATCGCCTGTATGAACCTGCTGGTGGCGCTGGGCATGCAGAAGCACAACATTGTGGTCTGCGACTCCAAAGGCGTTATCTACAAGGACCGTGAGCCGAACATGGCGGAAACCAAAGCGGCCTACGCGGTAGAAGATGACGGTAAACGCACGCTGGAGGACGTGATTGACGGCGCGGATATCTTCCTTGGCTGTTCAGGCCCGAAAGTGCTGACCCAGGAGATGGTGAAGAAAATGGCGCGTGCGCCAATGATTCTGGCGCTGGCAAACCCGGAACCGGAAATTCTGCCGCCGCTGGCAAAAGCCGTGCGTGAAGATGCCATTATCTGTACCGGTCGTTCCGATTACCCGAACCAGGTGAACAACGTTCTCTGCTTCCCGTTCATCTTCCGCGGGGCGCTGGACGTGGGCGCGACGGCGATCAACGAAGAGATGAAGCTCGCGGCCGTTCATGCCATTGCGGAACTGGCGCACGCCGAGCAGAGCGAAGTGGTCGCCTCGGCGTATGGTGACCAGGATCTGAGCTTTGGCCCGGACTACATCATTCCAAAACCATTCGACCCGCGTCTGATTGTCAAAATCGCCCCGGCGGTTGCTAAGGCGGCAATGGACTCCGGCGTGGCGACGCGCCCCATCAAAGATTTCGATGCTTACGTCGATAAGCTCACCGAGTTTGTCTACAAAACCAACCTGTTTATGAAGCCCATTTTCTCCCAGGCGCGTGCCGACGCGAAACGCGTGGTGCTGGCGGAAGGGGAAGAGGCGCGCGTTCTGCATGCCACGCAGGAGCTGATCACCTTAGGTCTGGCGAAGCCAATCCTGATCGGTCGTCCGAGCGTTATCGAGATGCGTATTCAGAAGCTGGGGCTGCAGATCAAAGCGGGTGTGGATTTTGAGATCGTTAATAACGAATCCGATCCGCGCTTTAAAGAGTACTGGAACGAATACTACGCGATCATGAAACGTCGCGGGATCACCCAGGAGCAGGCGCAAAAGGCCGTGATCAGCAACACCACGGTGATCGGGGCGATCATGGTCCACCGCGGTGAAGCGGATGCGTTGATCTGCGGCACGATCGGTGATTACCACGAGCACTTCAGCGTGGTGCAGGAGATCTTCGGCTATCGCGAAGGGGTCCACACCGCCGGGGCGATGAACGCGCTGCTGCTACCAAGCGGCAACACCTTTATTGCCGACACCTACGTTAACGACGATCCGAGCCCGGAAGAGCTGGCGGAGATCACCGTGATGGCGGCAGAAACCGTGCGTCGCTTTGGTATTGAACCGAAGGTGGCGCTGCTGTCGCACTCCAACTTCGGTTCGTCAAAATCAGCGGCGGCGTGCAAAATGCGCCAGACGCTGGAGCTGGTTCGCCAGCGTGCGCCGGAACTGATGATTGACGGCGAGATGCACGGTGATGCTGCGCTGGTGGAGAGCATTCGTAACGAACGCATGCCGGACAGTCCGCTGAAAGGTTCTGCAAACGTGTTGATTATGCCGAACGTGGAAGCGGCCCGCATCAGTTACAACCTGCTGCGTGTCTCCAGCTCTGAAGGGGTCACCGTAGGACCGGTGCTGATGGGCGTGGCGAAGCCAGTGCACGTGTTGACGCCGATTGCTTCGGTGCGTCGTATCGTGAATATGGTGGCACTGGCAGTGGTTGAAGCGCAGACGCAGCCGCTGTAAGCGCTGCGCCTGCCGGCATTACACCCAGTCCCGAATCGTAATAAAGTCTTTCAGGGCAGCCTCCGGGCTGCCTTCTTTTGGCTCGTAGCTGTACTCCCAGCGAACCAGCGGCGGCATCGACATCAAAATGGACTCCGTGCGCCCGCCGGTCTGCAGGCCAAACAGCGTTCCGCGATCCCATACCAGGTTGAACTCTACATAGCGCCCGCGGCGGTAAAGCTGGAACTCGCGCTCGCGCACGCCGTAGTCGGTATCTTTACGCCGCGCCACGATCGGCAGATAGGCTCCGGTATACCCTTCACCTACCGCCCGCATAAAGCTGAACGCGGTATCAAAATCTGGCGTGTTGAGATCGTCAAAGAACAGCCCACCAATGCCGCGCTGCTCATCACGGTGCTTCAGATAAAAATAGTCATCACACCATTTTTTAAATTTCGGGTAGATGTCGTCCCCAAACGGCTGACAGAGATCGCGTGCGGTGGTGTGCCAGTGCACGGCATCTTCTTCAAACCCGTAGTAGGGCGTTAAGTCAAAACCGCCGCCAAACCACCAGACCGGATCGGCCCCGGGTTTTTCAGCAATGAAAAAGCGCACGTTGGCATGGCTGGTCGGCACATACGGGTTGTGCGGATGAACCACCAGCGATACGCCCATTGCTTCGAAGCTGCGGCCTGCCAGTTCTGGTCGATGGGCCGTGGCGGAAGCGGGCATCGCGTCTCCGTGGACGTGGGAAAAATTGACGCCAGCCTGCTCAAAGATGCCGCCGTTACGCAGCACGCGGCTGCGTCCGCCGCCACCGGCTTCGCGCTGCCAGCTATCTTCCTGAAATTCACCGCCATCTGCGGCGGCCAGTTTCTGGCAAATCTCATCCTGCAGCTGCAGCAGGAATGTTTTTACCAGCTGTGCATTGGGTTTCATCAACGTTTCCTGGAGTGCGCTTTCTGGTTATCGAACCAGTTGAAGTAACTGATTATGCCTGAGGCGATGGCGTTGGCGATCTTCTGGCGAAACGCGGTGGTGCCGAGCAGGCGCTCTTCCTCCGGGTTGGTGATGAACGACGTCTCCACCAGCACGGACGGAATTGATGGCGACTTAAGCACCACGAACGCCGCCTGTTCGGTGCTCCTGCTGTGCAGGCGATGCACCGGTTTAATCTTCTTCAGAATATGCGAGCCGAGCGTCAGGCTGTTTTTAATGGTGTCCGTCTGAACGAGGTCAAACAGCACCTGCTGTAACAGATGATCTTTGTCGGTGGCTTTTTTCCCCGCAACCTCATCCGCCCGGTTTTCACGATCGGAGAGATATTTCGCCATGGCGCTACTCGCCCCACGGTTGGAGAGGGCGAACACCGAAGCCCCCGCCGCCGACGGGTTGGTAAAACCGTCCGCGTGAATCGACATAAACAGATCGGCACCGTGCTGGTGGGCGATCTCTACGCGGTCGTACAGCGGAATAAACGTGTCGCCAGAACGCGTCAGGCGGGCGTCAATGCCATTGCTGCGTAAAATTGCGCGCACATTTTTTGCAATCGCTAACACGACATGCTTTTCTTTCGCACCGTTTTTACCAATAGCGCCGGTATCAATTCCGCCGTGACCGGGGTCCAGCATGACCAGACGCTTCGCGCCCGGCTTTTTCGATTTCGGTTTACTGTGTCCGTTACTGGTTTTGAGCGTGCTCTCTTCTTTAGCCTGAGCCTGCTGTGCGATGCCCGTTAACGTTAAGGCCGCCAGCCCCGCTTTGAGAACCTGACGACGCGATGTGAGTGCTTTTAATGGTTTGAATGTGCTCATGCGGCCTGAATTGTAAAAATTGGGGTCCTGGTGTTATATCGTATCGTGATTAGCGTTACGACAGTCCTTATTGAGAATTGTTTTACTTTTCATTTCAATACGTGACAAAGTGACATTATGCCAAATTTTGGCGAGTTTTTCCCCGGTTATTGGCTAAACGCGATGTTCACGCCATAATCACTGTTTTTAAACCCGAAAAGGCGGTTAATACCATGGAGATACGCGTTTTTCGCCAGGAAGATTTCGAAGAGGTGATCACCCTTTGGGAGCGCTGCGATCTGCTGCGTCCGTGGAACGATCCGGAAATGGATATTGAACGTAAGCTGAATCACGACGTCAGTCTGTTTCTGGTTGCAGAAGTCAACGGCGAGGTGGTGGGAACA
Source organism: Enterobacter sp. MEB024 (assembly GCF_030209635.1). Taxonomy (NCBI): domain Bacteria; kingdom Pseudomonadati; phylum Pseudomonadota; class Gammaproteobacteria; order Enterobacterales; family Enterobacteriaceae; genus Enterobacter; species Enterobacter sp. MEB024. The sequence goes on from NZ_JARVRQ010000011.1 coordinate 153,609, forward strand.
GTGATGGGCGGGTACGACGGCCATCGCGGCTCGGCCTATTATCTGGGCGTGCACCCGGAATTTCGTGCGCGCGGCATCGCCAATGCGCTGCTCAATCGGCTGGAAAAGAAACTCATTGCCCGCGGCTGCCCGAAGATTCAGATCATGGTGCGGGAAGATAACGACGTGGTGCTGGGCATGTATGAACGTCTGGGTTATGAACACGCGGACGTACTGAGCTTAGGTAAGCGCCTGATAGAAGATGAAGAGTACTGAGATCCATCCGGCAGATTATGATGCGCAAGGGCGTGTCAGGCTGCCCTTTTTGTTCTGGTGCGTTTTGCTGCTGCAGGCCCGTACCTGGGTGCTGTTTGTGATGGCCGCCGCGTCGCGCGGGCAGGGCGATACCCTTCTGACGCTCTTCTATCCCGATCACGATGCCTTCTGGCTCGGCTTGCTGCCGGGCGTGCCGGCGGTGGTGGCGTTTTTATGCAGCGGGCGACGGCATACGATCCCGCGCCTGTGGGGTGCGCTTCGCTGGCTGCTGATCCTCGCTCAGTTTGCGCTGCTCGTCTGGCAACCGGTGCTCTGGTGGGGTGGTGAACCGCTTACGGGGATCGGTATTGCGCTGCTCGTGGCGGATATCGTGGCGCTGCTGTGGCTGCTGACGAATCCCCGCCTTCGCGCCTGTTTTACGCATCAGGAAGATTAACCTGGCACTTTTTGCCGATACCGCACTCCAACAAGCGTTGATTTAACTCGTAAGGACGTTTCAATGAAATCGCTGCGTTTACTTTTATGCGCTCTCCCGCTGGCGTTAACCGGCTGTTCAACGCTCTCATCAATTAACTGGTCTGCGGCCTATCCGTGGAACTGGTTTGGCTCTTCAACGGAAGTGACCGAGCAGGGCGTGGGTAAAATTACCGCCGCGACGGCGCTGGATCAGGACGCCCTTCACGATGCACTGGGTGGCGGTTATCGCCTGCGCAGCGGCATGAAAACAGAAAACGGCAATATCGTGCGTTATTTCGAAGCGCTGAAGGGTGACACGCTGGCGCTGGTGATTAACGGTGATAAAGGCACGGTAAACCGCATTGCTGTGATGGACGACGACATCCCAACCGAAAGCGGTGTGAAAGTGGGAACCCCGTTTAGCGAACTCTATAAACAGGCCTTCGGCAACTGCACCAGCGCCCCGTCTGACGACGGCGTGGCGGTGGAATGTAAAGCGCAGGGCAGCCAGCACATCAGCTATCTCTTCACCGGTACCTGGAGTGGTCCGGAAGGTTTAATGCCGTCTGACGACACGCTGAAAAGCTGGAAAGTGAGCAAAATTATCTGGAAGCAGTAATTTGCGCCTGGACAAACCGTCTCGCTGAAATACGGGTATAATAGCCGCCATCAATGCCACGCTGACGTGGCATCTTTATTTCAGGAGGAGCGATGTCTCAGGTTCAGAGTGGCATTTTGCCAGAACATTGCCGCGCGGCGATTTGGATTGAAGCCAATGTTAAAGGGGATGTGGATGCCCTGCGTGCGGCCAGTAAAGCGTTCGTTGATAAGCTGGCCACCTTCCAGGCCAAATTCCCGGACGCCCATCTGGGCGCGGTCGTTGCCTTTGGTCATAACGTCTGGCGTCAACTGAGCGGTGGCGAAGGTGCCGAAGAGCTGAAGGATTTTATCCCTTACGGTAAAGGCCTGGCACCCGCAACGCAGTTCGACGTGCTGATCCACATTCTCTCGCTGCGCCATGATGTGAACTTCTCTGTTGCCCAGGCGGCGGTTGCGGCTTTTGGTGACAGCATTGACGTTCAGGAAGAGATCCACGGTTTCCGTTGGGTGGAAGAACGCGACCTGAGCGGCTTCGTTGACGGAACTGAAAACCCGGCGGGTGAAGAGACGCGTCGTGAAGTGGCAGTGATCAAAGACGGCGTCGACGCGGGCGGCAGCTATGTGTTCGTCCAGCGCTGGGAGCACAACCTCAAGCAGCTGAATCGCATGAGCGTGCATGACCAGGAGATGATGATTGGCCGTACGAAAGAGGCCAACGAAGAGATCGACGGCGATGCCCGTCCTGTCACCTCTCACCTGAGCCGCGTTGACCTCAAGGAAGACGGGAAAGGTCTGAAGATTGTTCGCCAGAGCCTGCCATACGGCACAGCAAGCGGTACCCACGGTCTTTACTTCTGTGCGTACTGCGCGCGCCTGCATAACATCGAACAGCAGCTGCTGAGCATGTTTGGCGATACCGACGGCAAGCGTGACGCCATGCTGCGCTTCACCAAACCGGTGACCGGCGGCTACTACTTCGCCCCGTCCGTCGAGCGTCTGCTGGCGCTGTAAGTGCTTTCCACCCTCTCCCGCACGGAGAGGGCTGGGGTGCGGACCACGACGGGCTGCACCCTTATTCTCTTTTCTGCTTGTAAATCACCAAACGGTATATAAAACCGTTACTCCTTTCGTCCTCGTTATAAATATTATGACTATAAGATAGTCATCACATTTATAAGGGTGCGCAATGGCCGTTACTGTACTGAAAAAAGGATCGCTGGCACTGGCAGGTTTGCTGCTGGTGGCACAGGCGCAGGCTACTGAGCTGCTGAACAGTTCGTATGATGTTTCCCGCGAGCTGTTTGCCGCCCTTAACCCACCGTTTGAACAGCAGTGGGCGAAAGACAACAACGGCGACAAGCTGACCATTAAACAGTCACACGCAGGGTCGTCCAAGCAGGCGCTGGCCATTCTCCAGGGGCTGAAAGCGGATGTGGTGACCTATAACCAGGTCACTGACGTGCAGATCCTGCACGACAAAGGCAAGCTGATCGCCGCTGACTGGCAGAGTCGTTTGCCGAACAACAGCTCGCCGTTCTACTCCACCATGGGTTTCCTGGTCCGTAAGGGCAACCCGAAAAATATCCACGACTGGAATGACCTGGTGCGTTCCGACGTGAAGCTGATTTTCCCGAATCCAAAAACCTCCGGTAACGCGCGCTATACCTATCTGGCAGCGTGGGGCGCGGCGGACAAAGCTGACGGTAACGATAAAGCGAAAACCGAGCAGTTCATGACCCAGTTCCTGAAAAACGTCGAGGTGTTTGATACCGGCGGTCGCGGCGCGACCACGACCTTTGCAGAGCGCGGCCTGGGCGATGTGCTGATCAGCTTTGAGTCGGAAGTGAATAATATCCGCAAACAGTACGAGGCGCAGGGTTTCGAGGTCGTTATCCCGAAAACCAATATCCTCGCCGAGTTCCCGGTAGCGTGGGTAGATAAAAACGTGCAGTCCAACGGCACAGAGAAAGCGGCAAAAGCTTACCTCAACTACCTGTACAGCCCACAGGCGCAGACGATCATTACCGATTACTACTACCGCGTGAATAACCCGGATGTGATGAACAAACTGAAGGATAAATTCCCGCAGACCGAGCTGTTCCGCGTGGAAGACCATTTCGGCTCCTGGCCTGATGTCATGAAAACGCATTTTGCCAGCGGCGGTGAGTTAGACAAATTGCTGGCGGCGGGGCGTAAGTAATGTTTGCAGTCTCTACCAGACGCGTGCTGCCGGGCTTTACCTTAAGCCTCGGGACCAGCCTGCTGTTCGTCTGCCTGATCTTATTGTTACCGCTCAGCGCGCTGGTGATGCAGCTTGCGCAAATGAGCTGGGCGCAGTACTGGGAAGTGATAACCAACCCGCAGGTCGTCGCAGCCTATAAGGTGACGCTGCTGTCGGCGTTTGTGGCGTCCATTTTTAACGGGGCCTTTGGCCTGCTGATGGCGTGGATCTTAACCCGCTACCGTTTCCCGGGCCGTACGCTGCTCGACGCGTTAATGGACCTGCCGTTTGCGCTGCCGACGGCGGTGGCGGGGTTAACCCTCGCCTCGCTCTTTTCCGTGAACGGGTTTTACGGTGAGTGGCTGGCGAAGCTTGATATCAAAGTGACCTATACCTGGCTCGGTATCGCGGTCGCGATGGCCTTTACCAGCATTCCTTTTGTTGTACGCACCGTGCAGCCAGTGCTCGAAGAATTAGGCCCTGAATACGAAGAAGCGGCGGAAACGCTGGGTGCCACGCGCTGGCAGAGCTTCCGCAAGGTCGTCCTGCCTGAGCTTTCTCCGGCGCTGCTGGCCGGTATCGCGCTGTCGTTTACCCGTAGCCTCGGTGAGTTCGGCGCGGTTATTTTCATTGCCGGGAACATTGCGTGGAAAACCGAAGTCACCTCGCTGATGATTTTTATCCGCTTGCAGGAGTTTGATTACCCGGCGGCGAGCGCGATTGCCTCGGTCATTCTTGCCGCATCGCTGCTGCTGCTCTACTCAATTAACACTCTGCAAAGTCGCTTTGGTCGACGCGTGGTAGGTCACTGATGGCGGAAGTTACTCAATTGAAGCGATACGATGCTCCCCGTATCAACTGGGGAAAATGGTTTCTGATTGGTACGGGCGTGCTGGTGTCCGCCTTCATTCTCGTCGTGCCGACGATTTATATTTTTGTTCAGGCGTTCAGCAAGGGGTTGATGCCCGCGCTGGAAAACCTGGCGAACCCGGATATGCTGCACGCCATCTGGCTGACCGTCCTGATTGCGCTTATCACGGTGCCGGTCAACCTGGTGTTCGGTACGCTGCTGGCCTGGCTGGTAACGCGCTTTAACTTCCCGGGACGTCAGCTGCTGCTGACCCTGCTGGATATCCCGTTTGCCGTGTCGCCGGTAGTGGCCGGTCTGGTTTATCTGCTCTTCTACGGCTCTAACGGCCCGCTGGGCGGCTGGCTGGATGAGCATAACCTGCAGGTCATGTTTGCCTGGCCGGGCATGGTGCTGGTCACGGTGTTTGTAACCTGTCCGTTTGTGGTGCGCGAACTGGTCCCGGTGATGTTAAGCCAGGGCAGCAGCGAAGATGAAGCAGCAATTCTGCTGGGCGCATCCGGCTGGCAGATGTTCCGCCGCGTGACGCTGCCGAATATTCGCTGGGCGCTGCTCTACGGCGTCGTGCTGACCAATGCCCGCGCCATTGGCGAGTTCGGTGCAGTTTCGGTCGTCTCGGGCTCCATCCGCGGCGAAACGCTGTCGTTACCGTTACAGATTGAATTACTGGAACAGGACTACAACACCGTCGGTTCCTTTACTGCCGCAGCGTTACTGACGCTGATGGCGATTTTGACCCTGTTTTTGAAGAGTGTGGTGCAGTGGCGTTTAGAGAACCAGGAAAAACGTCAGCACCAGGAGGGAAATCATGAGCATTGAGATTGCCAATATTAAGAAGTCTTTTGGTCGCACCCAGGTGCTGAATGATATCTCGCTGGATATCCCTTCCGGACAAATGGTGGCACTGCTCGGGCCGTCTGGCTCGGGTAAAACCACGCTGCTGCGCATTATCGCCGGGCTTGAGCATCAGACCAGCGGACATATTCGTTTTCACGGTACCGACGTAAGCCGTTTGCACGCCCGCGACCGTAAAGTGGGCTTTGTGTTCCAGCATTACGCGCTGTTCCGCCATATGACCGTGTTCGATAACATCGCTTTCGGTCTGACCGTGCTGCCTCGCCGCGAGCGTCCGGATGCGGCCACCATCAAAGCGAAAGTGACCAAACTGCTGGAGATGGTACAGCTTGCGCATCTGGCTGACCGCTTCCCGGCGCAGCTTTCTGGCGGCCAGAAGCAGCGCGTCGCGCTGGCGCGGGCCCTGGCCGTTGAGCCGCAAATTCTGCTGCTGGATGAGCCGTTTGGCGCGCTGGATGCGCAGGTGCGTAAAGAGTTACGCCGCTGGCTGCGTCAGCTGCATGAAGAGCTGAAGTTCACCAGCGTCTTCGTCACCCACGATCAGGAAGAGGCGATGGAAGTCGCGGACCGCGTGGTGGTGATGAGTCAGGGGAACATCGAGCAGGTTGATGAGCCAGAGCAGCTCTGGCGTGAACCGGCGACCCGATTTGTCCTCGAGTTTATGGGCGAAGTTAACCGGCTGCAGGGCACCATCCGCGGTGGGCAATTCCACGTGGGCGCACACCGCTGGCCGCTGGGATACACCTCCGCACATCAGGGGCCGGTCGATCTGTTCCTGCGTCCCTGGGAAGTGGACGTGAGCCGCCGGACGAGTCTGGATTCACCGCTGCCGGTGCAGGTGCTGGAAGCTAGCCCTAAAGGGCACTACACCCAATTGGTGGTACAACCGCTGGGCTGGTATACCGAGCCGCTGACGGTGGTGATGCGTGATGACGAGCCGCCGTACCGGGGCGAACGCCTGTTTGTTGGGCTGCAGCATGCCCGTATTTATCATGGCAATGAGCGCATAGAGACGCGCGAGGATATTGCTCTGGCGGAGTCAGCCTGATAGGTTAATGACACGTAGTTTGACCGGAGGCGCTGCGCTTAGCCGGTCTGGAATATGATCTCCGTATGCCCGGAGCGCTGCGCGCCACCGGGCTTTTTATTGGACAGCGATCTTGAACACATTAGAACACACCATCGGCAACACCCCTCTGGTCAAACTTCAGCGCATGGGGCCGGACAACGGCAGCGAAATCTGGGTCAAACTCGAAGGCAATAACCCTGCCGGTTCGGTGAAGGACCGGGCTGCGCTCTCCATGATTGTGCAGGCCGAAAAACGCGGTGAAATTCAGCCCGGCGACGTGCTGATTGAAGCCACCAGCGGTAACACCGGTATTGCGCTGGCGATGATTGCCGCGTTGAAAGGCTATCGCATGACGTTGCTGATGCCCGATAACATGAGCCAGGAGCGCCGTGCGGCGATGCGTGCCTATGGTGCCGAACTGATTCTGGTCTCTAAAGAAGAAGGGATGGAAGGGGCGCGCGACCTGGCGCTAGCCATGGCCGAACGCGGTGAAGGCAAACTGCTCGATCAGTTTAATAACCCGGATAACCCGTACGCTCACTACACCACTACCGGTCCGGAAATCTGGCAGCAGACCAACGGGCGCATCACTCACTTCGTCTCCAGCATGGGCACGACAGGGACCATTACCGGCGTATCCCGTTTTCTGCGCGAGCAGGAAAAGGCGGTAACGATTGTGGGTCTGCAGCCGGAAGAGGGGAGCAGCATACCGGGTATTCGCCGCTGGCCGGCGGAATACATGCCGGGTATTTATAACGCCCAGTTGGTGGATCAGGTGCTGGATATTCATCAACGCGAGGCGGAGAATACGATGCGTGAACTGGCCGTGCGTGAAGGTATCTTCTGCGGGGTCAGCTCGGGTGGCGCGGTAGCGGGAGCATTGCGTGTTGCGCAGGCACATCCCGGGGCTGTCGTGGTGGCGATTATCTGCGACCGCGGCGATCGCTATCTTTCTACCGGCGTCTTTGGTGAAGAGAGTTATACGCAGGGGGCGGGGATTTAAGCGTCATGGAGATGATTTTATTCCGGGATAACACCCGGGCGCAGCAAACCGATATTGTCGCGGTACAGTCGCAGGTGGTTTACGGCAGCGTGGGGAACAGCATTGCGGTGCCGAACATTCGTACCCACCGGCTGACCGTCACCGCCGTGCCGACCGTGCTGTTCAGCAACACGCCGCACTACGATACCTTTTACGGCGGCGTGATCCCCGATGAATGGTTCAGCGGGTATCTTAAGGCGCTGGAAGAGCGCGAAATCCTGCGCGAGCTTAAAGCTGTTACCACGGGCTACATGGGCAGCGCCAGCCAGATAAAATGCCTGGCGCAGTGGCTCACCACGATCAAAGCGCAGCATCCTGACCTGCTGGTGTTGGTTGACCCCGTTATTGGCGATATTGACAGTGGGATGTATGTGAAACCTGATATCCCTGAGGCGTATCGGGAGTACCTGCTGCCACTGGCGCAGGGGATCACGCCTAACGTCTTTGAGCTGGAAGTGTTAAGCGGTAAACCGTGTCGTACGCCTGAAAGTGCTATAGCGGCAGCGCAGGGGTTACTTTCCGACACGCTGAAATGGGTGGCCATCACCAGTGCGCCGGTGGCGGACGATCCGGAGAATATTCACGTGGTGCTGGTTACCCGAGACGGTGTGACCGTCAGTGCGCATCCGCGTGTTGAAACGGACCTGAAAGGCACGGGCGACCTCTTCTGTTCAGAGCTGGTGAGCGGGATCGTTGAGGGCAAAACCGTTGCCGATGCGATTCGCATGGCAGGAGACCGCGTCACAGATGTGATGATTTATACGCAGTCGAAAGGCTACGACGAGCTTATCCTGCCCGCATAAACAAAAATGGCGCCCGAAGGCGCCATTTTTCTGTGCGGCAAGAATTACTTCTTGATGCGGATAACCGGGGTTTCACCCACGGTGACGCTGCCAGACAGTTTGATCAGTTCTTTGATTTCGTCCATGTTGGAGATAACAACCGGCGTCAGGGTAGACTTGGCTTTTTCTTCCAGCAGTGGCAGATCGAATTCAATGACCGGGTCGCCAACTTTAACACGCTGGCCTTCTTCCGCGATACGTTTGAAGCCTTCGCCTTTCAGTTCAACGGTGTCGATACCGAAGTGAACGAACAGTTCGATACCGCTATCAGATTCGATAGAGAACGCATGGTTGGTTTCAAAAATTTTACCGATGGTGCCGTCAACTGGAGCAACCATTTTGTTGCCAGTTGGTTTGATAGCAATGCCATCACCAACGATTTTCTCAGCAAACACTACATCCGGCACGTCTTCGATGTTGACGATCTCGCCGGAGAGCGGAGCAACAATCTCAATAGTTCCGGAGTCTTTCTTATCATCAGAAACCAGAGATTTCAGTTTATCGAACAAACCCATGATCTTCTCCTAAGCAGTAATTTGGGCCGCATCTCGTGGATTAGCAGATTGTTTTTTCTTCAATGAACTTGTTAACCAGCGTCATTAACTCGTCCGTTGTCGGTTGAGCAAGAGCCTGCTCTGCTAACACCTTCGCATCTTCGAAGTTCGTGTTACGGATAATCTTCTTAATGCGCGGGATGGAAATGGCGCTCATAGAGAATTCGTCCAGACCCATACCCAGCAACAGAAGTGTAGCACGTTCGTCGCCTGCAAGCTCACCACACATGCCAGTCCATTTACCTTCTGCATGAGAAGCATCAATAACTTGCTTGATCAAGTTCAGTACGGACGGTGACATTGGCTGGTAGAGATGTGAAATCATATCATTACCACGGTCAACTGCCAGGGTGTACTGCGTTAAATCATTGGTACCGATACTAAAGAAATCAACTTCTTTGGCTAAATGACGCGCAATGGTCGCCGCCGCAGGTGTTTCCACCATCACGCCGATCTCAATTGACTCGTCTAATGCTTTACCTTCGTCGCGCAGTTCCTGTTTGTAGATTTCGATCTCTTTCTTCAGTGCACGCACTTCTTCAACAGAGATGATCATCGGGAACATGATGCGCAGTTTACCGAAAGCAGACGCACGCAGGATAGCGCGAACCTGATCGCGCAGGATCTCTTTACGATCCATCGCGATACGAATCGCACGCCAGCCCAGGAACGGGTTCTCTTCTTTCGGGAAGTTCATGTACGGCAGCTCTTTGTCGCCACCGATATCCATGGTACGGACGATAACCGCCTGAGAGCCACACGCTTCAGCCACAGCTTTGTACGCAGCAAACTGTTCTTCTTCAGTTGGCAGCGCGTCACGGTCCATGAACAGGAATTCAGTACGATAGAGACCCACACCTTCCGCGCCGTTGCGCTCAGCGCCATCGACGTCACGTACGGTACCGATGTTTGCGCACACTTCAACCTGATGACCGTCCAGAGTGATGGCTGGCAGGTCTTTCAGCTTAGCGAGTTCCGCTTTCTCAGTCGCAACCTGCTCCTGAACCGCGCGCAGTTTTTCGATCTCTTCGTTAGTTGGGTTGACGTAAACCACGTTGTTTACGGCATCCAGAATCAGATAATCGTCGTTTTTAACCTGAGAGGTGACGCTACCGGTACCCACAATGGCAGGCAGTTCCAGAGAACGCGCCATGATAGAGGTGTGGGAGGTACGGCCGCCCGCGTCAGTGATGAAACCGAGGACCTTTTTCAGGTTCAACTGTGCGGTTTCAGACGGGGTCAGATCGGCGGCAACCAGGATGACTTCATCCTGAATAGCGCTCAGGTCGATAATGGCCAGACCCAGGATGTTGCGCAGCAGGCGCTTACCGATGTCACGTACGTCAGCCGCACGCTCTTTCAGGTATTCATCATCCAGTTCTTCCAGGGCAGTTGCCTGACCTTCGATAACTTCATGCGCAGCAGCGTCTGCCGTCATGCTTTTATCTTTAATCAGGGCTATGATTTCCTGCTCCAGCTCCTCATCTTCGAGCAGCATGATGTGCCCTTCGAAGATGGCTTCTTTTTCTTCACCGAAAGTTTCGCCAGCTTTAGTCTTGATTGCTTCCAGTTGCGCAGATGCCTTGGCACGACCGCTCAGAAAACGTTCAACTTCCTGATCAACCTTGTCGGCAGAAATTTTTTTCCGGTCGATGACGATCTCGTCTTCTTTCAGCAGCAGTGCTTTGCCGAAAGCGATACCCGGGGATGCTAAAATGCCTGAAATCATAACCCTACCTTACTTGTGACTGATATTTAAAAGAACCCGGAAACTTACTCGAGCTCAGCCATCAGTTTTACCAGATGCTCAACTGCTTTCTGCTCGTCTTCACCTTCAGCAGAGATGGTGACAACGGTACCCTGAGTCAGACCCAGAGTCTGCAGTTTGAACAGGCTTTTTGCGCTGGCGCTTTTGCCGTTGGAAGTCACAGTGATTTCAGAAGTGAAGCCTTTCGCTTCTTTAACAAACTGAGCAGCAGGGCGGGTGTGCAGACCGTTCGGAGCGGTAATGGTAACTTCTTGCTGGAACATTGTATTTCCCCAACTTATAGGTTTAGTGTTGTGGAACTAAAGTCTAGCCTGGCGACTTAACTTTAGCCTGTATTGTTAGCGCTGACGTTTCGATCGTCATTAAACATTATGCAGCGAAAGCAAGACTTGAACCAAATCATAAAATCGATTCAGCAAGGCTATTTCGTTCACTGATTAATTTCACGCATCAAAATAATTGCTGGTTTAAATACCAGACCCAACGGGGTGAATCAATGCCAGGAGGGGTAAAACTTTGAAGCAGGCCACAAAAAAGCACCCAAAAAGGTGCTTTTTTACGCGTTATTAACATGCTGGCATTACTGTTGCAGTTCTTTTTCAGTGAACAGATCGGCAAACAGTGCGGTGCTCAAGTAACGCTCACCCGATGAAGGCAGGATAACCACAATATTCTTATTGGTAAAGGCCTCATCTTCCTGAAGTTTGAGCGCTGCCGCAACAGCAGCACCGGAAGAGATGCCCGCCAGAATACCTTCCTCGTCCATCAGACGACGTGCGGTAGAGATAGCTTCTTCGTTGGTGATGGTCACCACTTTATCAATAAGCTTCAGATCCAGGTTGCCCGGAATGAAGCCGGCACCGATACCCTGAATTTTATGTGGGCCGGGTTTGATCTCTTCGCCCGCCAGCGCCTGGGTGATCACCGGTGAGTCGGTTGGTTCCACGGCAACGGTAATCAGGTCTTTTTTACCTTTTGTGCCTTTTATATAGCGCGACACGCCAGTCAGGGTTCCGCCGGTGCCTACACCGGAGATAAATACATCAACCTGACCGTCGGTATCTTCCCAAATCTCCGGGCCGGTGGTCTTTTCGTGAATTTCCGGGTTCGCTGGGTTGCTGAACTGCTGCAGCAGCAGATATTTCGCCGGATCGCTGGCAACAATCTCTTCTGCTTTCTGAATCGCACCCTTCATGCCTTTGGCACCTTCGGTCAGCACCAGGTTCGCACCCAACGCTTTCAGCAGTTTGCGACGTTCGATGCTCATGGTTTCAGGCATGGTCAGCGTCAGTTTATAACCGCGCGCCGCCGCAACATAGGCCAGTGCGATACCGGTGTTACCGCTGGTCGGTTCAACCAGCTCAACGCCTGGCTTCAGCACGCCACGTTTTTCAGCATCCCAAATCATATTTGCACCGATGCGGCACTTTACGCTGAAGCTCGGGTTACGTGATTCGACCTTCGCCAGAATGCGTCCATTACCGATACGGTTCAGTCGAACCAGGGGCGTATGACCGATAGTCAGCGAGTTGTCTTCATAAATCTTACTCATGGCCTGTCCTTAACTGTATGAAATTGGGATACCGTCCCAGCATACCTGTTGAACAGGTAGGGGGAAGTAAGGAATTCGCATATCTATATACTGCAAGGAAATAATGGGGATCAGTATGGAATAAGGGGCGGCATAAGCCACCCCCTTTTTACACATTTTTGCATTACTTCCATAACGCGTGCTTAGCACGGTAGCAGTCAACCCACATCGCCGTTGCGCCGCAAACGGCGACCGGCATGATGAACAGGTTGAGCACCGGGATCATGGTGAACAGGCTGGTCAGCGCCCCGAATTGCATATTCGCGACTTTTTGCGTGCGCAGGGCGCTGCGCATCGTTTTGAACGGCACCTTGTGGTTATCGAACGGATAATCGCAGTACTGGATTGCCAGCATCCAGGCGCTGAACAGGAACCACAGCACCGGGGCCACCGTCTGACCGACGCCAGGGACAAAATAAAGGATAAGCAGCACAATGGCGCGGGGAAGATACCAGGTAAACTTCTGCCATTCGCGCTTCATGATGCGTGGGATATCTTTCATAATCCCCAGCATGCCCGTATCCGGCGGCGTTGCGCCGGTAAGACGTGCTTCCAGCTGTTCTGCCAGCAGGCCGTTAAACGGCGCAGCTATCCAGTTTGCAATCGTCGAGAAGAAGTAGCCGAACACCAGCAGCACGGAGATGACCGCAACCGGCCAGAGCAGGTAGTTCAGCCACTGCAGCCAGTCCGGCACATGGCTCATCAGCGAAGGGATCCAGCTCTCCAGTCTGGTGAACAGCCACCAGAACGCGCCGCCCATCAGGATAATGTTAATCAGCAACGGCAGAATGACGTAGCGACGAATCCCCGGCAGTGAGACCAGTTTCCAGCCCTGAGAAAAATACCAGACGCCGCTGCGCGGGGGAGAAGATGATGTTGAAACCATAACCAGGCTGTACTCCTTTTTTCACAACCAGTGGAATTGCCCGCCTATATTATCCACTTACGGACCAATGACCAGTTCGGAAATGTTCGAAAAAACAGCAAAAAGCACGATTTAGTTCATCTTTATGCTGTGAATGCTCTGCACACACTTGCACTTGACGTAAACGGCAAATACTCTTAGTGAGTAAATGTTTGCCGTGGTGGCAAGGTGTTAGAACAACAGAGAATATAATGATGCAGGATTTGCGTCTGATATTAATCATTGTTGGCGCGATCGCCATAATCGCTTTACTGGTACATGGTTTCTGGACCAGCCGTAAAGAGCGTTCCTCTATGTTTCGCGATCGCCCACTGAAGCGCATGAAGTCCAGTCGTGATGACGATGACAGTGAAAATGACATCGACGGAAGCGACGACGACGGCGTGGGTGAAGTTCGTGTTCATCGGGTCAATACTGCGCCCGGCGCGGCTCATGGGGAGCATGAAGCCCCTCGTCAGCCTCCGCAGCACCAGTATCAACCGCCGTATGCTTCTGCACAGCCGCGCCAGCAGGCGCCGCAGCCTGGAGAAGAGCCGGTGCGTCAGCCGCCGCAACAGCCTGTCCATCAGCAGCCTGCTGCGCCACAGCCGGATCAGCAACAGCCTGTGCAGCAACCCGCGCCACAACAGCCTGCACCTCAGCCTGCGCCGGCCCCGCTCGTTGAACCAGAGCCCGTAGTTGAGCCAGAACCGGTTGTTGAAAAACCGCAGCGTAAAGAAGCGGTCATCATCATGAACGTGGCTGCGCATCATGGCACCCACCTGAATGGCGATGTCCTGCTTAACAGCATTCAACAGGCAGGTTTCAAGTTTGGCGACATGAATATTTTCCATCGTCACCTGAGTCCTGACGGTAGCGGTCCGGCGCTGTTTAGCCTGGCCAATATGGTTAACCCTGGCACCTTTGACCCGGAAATGACCGGTGATTTCGTGACGCCGGGTGTCACTATCTTCATGCAGGTGCCGTCCTACGGTGATGAACTGCAAAACTTTAAGCTGATGCTGCAGTCCGCACAGCACATTGCTGACGAAGTCGGTGGTGTGGTGCTCGACGATCAGCGTCGTATGATGACGCCGCAGAAACTGCGCGAGTATCAGGACCGCATCCGCGAAGTTAAGGAAGCCAACGCGTAATCATCGCGTTTACATCGACTCCTCCTCAACCCCCGCATGTCGGGGGTTTTTTCTCATTGATGGTGTGATATGGACTCAATCGAACAACAACTCACTGAACTGCGAACCACGCTTCGCCATCATGAATACCTCTATCATGTTATGGACGCGCCGGAAGTGCCGGATGCGGAGTATGACCGTCTGATGCGCGAGTTGCGCGAGCTAGAGGCGCAGCACCCGGAATTGATTACGCCCGACTCACCCACGCAGCGCGTGGGTGCGGAGCCGCTGGGTGCTTTCAGTCAGGTACGTCATGAAGTCCCAATGTTGTCTCTGGATAACGTCTTTGATGAAGAGAGCTTCCTCGCGTTTAACAAGCGCGTGCAGGATCGCCTCAAAAGCAGCGACTCCCTGACCTGGTGCTGCGAGTTGAAGCTGGATGGTCTGGCGGTCAGCCTTCTCTATGAAAACGGTGTGCTGGTGCGTGCCGCGACGCGGGGTGATGGTACGACGGGTGAAGACATTACCACCAACGTACGCACCATCCGTGCGATCCCGCTGAAGCTGCAAGGGGATAATATTCCAGCCCGTCTGGAAGTGCGCGGTGAAGTATTCCTCCCGCAGGCGGGCTTTGAGAAAATCAACGAAGAGGCGCGCCGTACCGGCGGGAAAGTGTTTGCTAACCCGCGTAATGCGGCGGCAGGCTCCCTGCGCCAGCTTGATCCCCGTATCACCGCGAAGCGACCGCTTACTTTCTTCTGCTATGGCGTCGGGATTCTGGAAGGCGGTGAACTGCCGGATACCCATCTCGGACGTTTATTGCAGTTTAAAGCGTGGGGCCTGCCGGTGAGTAACCGTGTTCAGCTGTGCGACTCCCCGGAAGCCGTGCTGGCGTTCTACCACAAAGTGGAAGAAGACCGCCCGACGCTTGGTTTTGATATTGATGGCGTGGTTATCAAGGTTAACTCACTTGCGCTGCAGGAGCAGTTAGGCTTTGTGGCGCGCGCGCCACGCTGGGCAGTGGCGTTTAAATTCCCGGCGCAGGAGCAGATGACCTTTGTCCGTGACGTGGAGTTCCAGGTGGGCCGTACGGGCGCGATTACCCCGGTTGCCCGTCTGGAGCCGGTGCAGGTTGCCGGCGTGCTGGTGAGTAACGCCACGCTGCATAACGCCGATGAAATTGAACGTCTCGGCCTGCGCATTGGTGAC
Organism: Enterobacter sp. MEB024; assembly: GCF_030209635.1. NCBI lineage: Bacteria > Pseudomonadati > Pseudomonadota > Gammaproteobacteria > Enterobacterales > Enterobacteriaceae > Enterobacter > Enterobacter sp. MEB024. The sequence goes on from NZ_JARVRQ010000011.1 coordinate 168,976, forward strand.
AAAGTGGTGATTCGTCGCGCGGGCGATGTTATCCCGCAGGTGGTGAACGTGGTTGAGTCAGAGCGTCCTGACGATACGCGCGCTATCGTGTTCCCGACGCATTGCCCGGTATGCGGATCTGACGTTGAGCGCGTTGAAGGTGAAGCGGTGGCTCGCTGTACGGGGGGCTTAATCTGCGGGGCACAACGTAAAGAGTCACTGAAGCACTTCGTTTCCCGTCGGGCGATGGACGTCGACGGAATGGGTGACAAAATTATCGATCAGCTGGTAGAGAAAGAATATGTTCATACGCCTGCAGATCTCTTCAAACTGACCGCGGGTAAACTCACGGGTCTTGATCGCATGGGACCGAAGTCGGCCCAGAATGTGGTTAATGCCCTGGATGCTGCCAAAGAGACGACTTTTGCCCGATTCCTTTATGCGCTCGGTATTCGCGAAGTGGGCGAAGCCACGGCGGCGGGGCTGGCGGCGTATTTCGGTACGCTGGAAGCTCTGGAAAAAGCGAGTATTGACGAGCTGCAGAGAGTCCCGGACGTGGGAATTGTCGTCGCGACGCATGTCTTTAACTTCTTTGCCGAAGAGAGCAACCGCGAGGTGATCGGCAAGCTGCTGGAAGAGGGCATCAGATGGCCGGCTCCGGTCGTGGTCAACGCTGACGAGATCGACAGCCCGTTTGCCGGCAAAACGGTCGTGCTGACCGGCAGCCTGAGCCAGCTTTCCCGTGATGATGCTAAAGCGCGACTGGTTGCGCTGGGCGCAAAAGTGGCAGGCAGCGTGTCGAAGAAAACCGACCTGGTTATTGCCGGGGAAGCCGCCGGTTCGAAGCTTGCTAAAGCTCAGGAGCTGGGCATTGAGGTTATCGACGAAGCGGAAATGATGCGCCTGTTAGGAGAGTAACGTGGAGAAAGAGCAGCTCGTTGAGATCGCCAACACGGAGATGCCATTCGGTAAATATAAAGGCCGCAGGCTGATTGATTTACCGGAAGATTATTTGCTGTGGTTTGCCCGCAAAGATGGGTTCCCGGCTGGACGACTGGGTGAGCTGATGGCTATCACGTTACTGATTAAAACCGAGGGGCTGACGCAGTTGGTTCAGCCCCTGAAACGTCCTTAAGCTTTCGCGGCGCGGGTCTCTTCCTGCGCCTGTTTTTCCGTCTGGCGTTTGTAACGACGCGCCAGCACCGCGCAGACCATCAGCTGGATCTGATGGAAAATCATCAGCGGCAGTACCATCATCCCTATCATTGAGGTCGGGAAGAGAATGTTTGCCATAGGAATGCCGTTCGCCAGGCTCTTCTTCGAGCCACAGAAGACAATGGTGATTTCATCGGCTTTGTTGAAGCCGCACTTGCGGGCCACAAAGACGTTTACGCCAATCACAATCGCCAGCAGAACAAGGCTGACCACCACGATAAACAGCAGCGAGCCTGCGCCCACCTTGTGCCAGATGCCATTCACAACCGCTTCACTGAAGGCTGAATAGACCACCAGCAGAATCGACGACTGGTCGGTTTTTGAGATCCATTTTTTGTGCTTTGCAACAAACGCGCCCGTCCACGGACGAGAGAGATGGCCCAGCACAAACGGCAGCAACAGCTGCAGACAGATTTTACCTACCTGTTCCAGGCTACCTTCCGCACCGTGCATGTTCATCAGCAGACCCACCAGCAGCGGCGAAACGAAAATCCCTAACAGGCTGGATGCCGACGCTGAACAGACTGCGGCTGCGACGTTACCGCCCGCCAGAGAGGTAAACGCGATAGCGGACTGCACGGTGGCCGGCAGAATGCACAGATACAGGAAGCCGGTATAAAGGGCCGGGTCGACATTCACCGGTGCCCACCATGCGAACAGCACGCCGAGTACAGGGAAGAGGATGAACGTGCTGCACATCACCCACAGGTGCAGTCGCCAGTGGCTCCCCCCCGCAATAATGGCTTCGCGCGAGAGCTTTGCGCCGTGCATAAAGAACAACAGCGCGATGGCCGCGGTCGTCAGTCCTTCAAAAAAAGGAACGAACCCGCCCCGCGCAGGGAAGAAGGAGGCCAGTAATACCGTGACAACCAGAGTAAGCGTAAACGGATCAAGAATACGAAATAGTTTCATAATGACTCCTGAAAACAGATATCGCTATTGTGCTTTTTTCCGTTTGAGAAATAAAATTGATTTATTGCATCCATTCATGAATTAAACAGATGAATTATTCCTTACGCCAGCTTCGCATCTTCGTCACCGTAGCCCATGCCCGTAGCTTCAGCCGGGCAGGGGAGATCATCGGCCTGAGCCAGTCCGCAGTAAGCCACAGCGTGAAAGAGCTGGAGAGCCAGACGGGTGTCCGGCTGCTTGATCGCACCACGCGTGAAGTCGTGCTCACGGAAGCCGGACAGCAGCTGGCTCAGCGCCTTGAACGGCTGCTGGACGAACTCAACAGTACGCTCAGAGATGTAGGTCGACTGGGACAGCAGCTGTCGGGTACCGTGCGGGTTGCGGCCAGCCAGACGATATCCGCGCACCTTATCCCGCAGTGTATTGCAGAGGGTAATCATCGCTATCCGGATATCGATTTTGTTTTGCATGACAGGCCGCAGCAGTGGGTGCTGGAGAGCATCCGTCAGGGTGATGTGGATTTTGGTATTGTTATCGATCCCGGTCAGGTGAGTGACCTGGAGTGTGAAATTGTGCTTTCTGAGCCATTTCTGTTGCTTTGCCGGGACGACGATCCGCTAGCCGCGCAGCTGTCTGTTCACTGGCAGGCGCTGCAGGGAGCGAACCTGGTATTACAGGATTATGCCTCGGGCAGCCGTCCGCTGATTGATTCTGCGCTGGTGACGCAGGGCGTTAAGGCGACCATTGTGCAGGAGATTGGACACCCGGCAACGCTGTTTCCCATGGTGGAGGCCGGCATAGGGATCAGTGTATTACCCGCCCTGGCGCTCCCTTTGCCGCAGGGAAGCCGTCTGGTCGTGAAGCGACTGACGCCTGCTATTGAGCGAAAACTGATGCTGGTACGGCGAAAAAACCGTTCACTCTCCGGGGCTGCGCAGGCTATCTGGGAAGTGGTGCGTATCCAGGCGCAACGATTAACCGAGGCCCGTATACGCGATCCACTGTTTAACTCAACAGAGCGTTAGACGTAGATGTCTATTTGATGGTTGTCTGATGCGTTCTTCGGACCTTCCACGTTGACCAGACTTTGCTCTTGTTTCTTCTGAGCTTCTTCCGCCTGCTGGCGCTGCAGCTGTGCGAGCTGTGCCTGCAGCACTTTGATTTGCACCTGGATAAGCTCCTGCTGTTTCTTCTTCTCTTCCGCACTGCCGGAACCGTTCGCAACCTCTTTTAACTGTTGAGTCAGCTTGGTTATCTTGTCAGTGATGCGGCTGATCTGGGCAGCGATATCGTTGCCGCCGGAAGAACGACTCCCGCCACCGCTGGTTTGAATGGGCTGGGTTGTAGCCTGAATGGTCGTCATACTTTTTCCTCTCGCTGTAAAACAGAGGTATCGGCGCCAACGCAATTAGCTTGAGCAAAACTGCCATATCTGGCAGGGAAAGGTATTGATACCAAATCAGTATTGATGGTGCAGAGAAAGTGTATTGGAGGTAACCCGCAGGCTCCAGATATAAGACTAAGGTCATGCGATCGGTGATATCGCGATCTTAATTCTCAAGGAGCTTTTATGACCCTCTCGAATAATCCCTGGTTCTCTGCCGACATCATTCGTGCCGCTAAACCTGATTTCACTCCGCGGGTTGCGTTTATTCTCGGCTCAGGTCTTGGCGCGCTCGCCGAGCAGATTGTTGATGCTGTAGTACTGAGCTATGAAAAACTGCCGGGCTTCCCGGTGAGCACCGTTCACGGTCACGCCGGTGAGCTGGTGTTGGGGCATCTTGCCGGTGTTCCGGTCGCCTGTATGAAAGGGCGCGGTCACTTCTATGAGGGCCGCGGCATCGCCGTCATGACCGATGCAATCCGCACCTTCAAACTGCTGGGCTGCGAACTGCTGTTCAGTACCAATGCCGCCGGTTCATTACGTCCGGAGGTTGAACCGGGAAGCCTGGTTGCCCTCAGCGACCACATCAACACCCTGCCGGGTACCCCGATGGTCGGGCTGAACGATGACCGTTTTGGCGACCGTTTTTTCTCGCTGGCCAATGCTTATGACGCAGATTGCCGTGCCCTGCTGCAGACCGTGGCGAGCGAGAAGGGCTTTCCATTGCATGAGGGGGTGTTTGTCTCTTATCCAGGCCCTAACTTCGAAACCGCGGCTGAGATCCGCATGATGCAGATCATGGGCGGAGATGTGGTGGGAATGTCAGTGGTGCCGGAAGTGATCTCGGCGCGCCACTGTGGCCTGAAGGTGGTCGCCGTTTCGGCCATAACCAACCTTGCTGAAGGTCTGAGCGATGTAAAACTGTCGCATGAACAAACGCTTGCCGCCGCCGAACTCTCTCGCCAGAACTTCATCGATCTTATCTGCGGTTTTCTGCGCCAGCTTGCCTGAGCGAAACAACACCGTGGCCCGTGAGGGCCACTCTGCTATAAGGAATCGGGTATGAACATCACGGCGCGCTTAAAGATGATGTCCTTTATGCAATATTTTATCTGGGGAAGCTGGCTCGTTACTCTCGGCGCTTACATGATTAACACCCTGGGTTTTTCCGGCTCTGACGTGGGTATGGTCTACAGCTCGAAGGGGCTTGCCGCGATCGTGATGCCCTCGCTGGTGGGCATTATTGCCGATAAGTGGCTGCGGGCAGATCGTGCATACGTGATTTGCCATCTCGTCTGTGCCGTTGCGCTTTGCTATGCCGCGCAGGTCAATGAACCGGGGCTGATGTTCTGGGTCATGCTGGTTAATGCCATGGCCTTTATGCCAACCATTGCGCTTTCGAATACCCTTTCCTACTCCTGTCTTGAGCAGGCAGGGCTGGACACGGTGACCCATTTTCCAACGGTGCGGGTCTATGGCACGGTAGGCTTCATTGTGGCGATGTGGGCCATAAGCCTGATGGGTGCAGAGTTAACCAACATTCAACTCTACATTGCTGCTGCCGCGTCGCTGGTACTGGCGCTCTATTCACTGACGTTACCGGCCATTCCGGTGGCGAAGAATAAAACCTCATCGTCGCTGACAAGCAAACTTGGCCTGAATGCGTTCGTCCTGTTTAAACAGCCCCGAATGGCGGTGTTCTTTTTGTTTGCGATGCTGCTGGGCGCCGTGCTGCAAATCACCAATACTTTCGGTAGCCCCTTTCTGCATGATTTTGCGCGTAATCCGGCGTATGCGGAAAGCTTTATCGTTAAATACCCTTCTATTTTGCTCTCCGTCTCGCAGATGTCAGAGGTGCTGTTCATCCTGACCATTCCTTTCTTCCTCCGACGTTTTGGCATAAAAACCGTGATGCTGATGAGCATGGTGGCCTGGATGCTGCGGTTTGGACTCTTTGCGTATGGCGATCCTTCCGCGACAGGCGTCGGGCTGTTGATGCTGTCAATGCTGGTCTACGGTTGCGCGTTCGACTTCTTCAACATCTCCGGTTCGGTGTTTGTCGAACAGGAGGTAAGCGCTGATATCCGCGCCAGCGCGCAAGGGCTGTTTATGACGACCGTTAACGGTATCGGTGCTTATTTCGGATCGGTATTGAGCGGCGCGGCGGTAGATTATTTCTCCGTGGATGGGGTGAAAGACTGGCAGACCATCTGGCTGGTATTTGCGGCGTATGCGTTGATGCTCGCCGTGGTGTTTTATTTCAGCTTTAACTATCGCCACACCAGTAAAAACAGCGAGTTGCGCACAGTTGCGCATTAAAGTTTTCCCGGCAGGCGGTGAAAGGCTTTAAGGTGGGAGCATAAGTGTTATCGCCAGGATATGTGTTGATGGAACGCGTCTACCGAACCGACCTTAAGCTGCTGCGCTATTTTCTGGCCGTCGCTGAGGAACTTCATTTTGGACGGGCTGCGGCCCGGCTCAATATGTCGCAGCCGCCGTTGAGCCTGCATATAAAAGAGCTGGAGAGTCAGCTCGGTACCTTACTGTTTATTCGCCACTCACGAAGCGTCGCCTTGACCCATGCGGGTAAAGTATTGATGGAAGAGTCCCGTCGACTTCTTGCCAGCGCAAACCAGGCACTGGCGCGGGTCGAACAAATTGGACGGGGTGAGGCGGGGCGGATTGCGCTGGGCATTGTCGGTACCGCCATGTGGAGCGAAGTGCGCACGGTCATGCGCACATTTTTGAAAGAGCATCCGAACGTTGATGTCGTCTTTCGCGAAAAGTCGCCGGTAATGCAAATGGCGCTGCTGGAGCGTCGGGAGCTGGATGTCGGGATCTGGCGAATGGCAACCGAGCCCACCGCAGGATTTACCAGTATCCGCTTACGGGATGCGGCATTTCTGGTTGCGCTGCCGGAGGATCACCGGCTGGTGGGGGAAAGCGCAATTGCGCTCACCGAACTACAGAATGAGTACTTTGTCACTATGCCGTCTGCGCATTCTGACTGGTCGTTCTTACAGCGAGTGTGCCAGCAGGCCGGTTTTTCACCGATGATAGTGCGTGAAGCCGATGAACCACAGACGGTGCTGGCAATGATCAGCATGGGAATGGGGATTACGTTAGCTGCTGACAGCTATGCGCAAATGCAGTGGCCCGGTGTGGTATTTCGTCCATTACAGGTACGTATACCGGCAGATTTGTATGTGGTGTATGACGAGAAGCAGGCGACACCGGCGATTAAGTCGTTGATAGCAACGTTGACGGAAGAGTGATGTTATACCGCAGATAGCAAAAAAGCGCCTTTAGGGCGCTTTTTTGCATTGGTGGGTCGTGCAGGATGACTCGCTTCGCTCGCCCTTCGGGCCGTCGCCGTAAACGACTCCGTTGCCTCACTGCGTTCGGCTCGGACCTGCTGCAGGTTCGAATCATCCATACCGTAGATAGCAAAAAAGCGCCTTTAGGGCGCTTTTTTACATTGGTGGGTCGTGCAGGA